>NZ_JARBAX010000002.1:642561-1285122 GCF_028807635.1 Streptomyces spiramyceticus | reverse complement strand
GCCGTAAGGTCATCCTCGCCACTTGAACGTGTTCAAATCTGGGGGGTTCGCGATGTCCGCACTGGTCAACCTGATCGTGATGCTCGGCATGCTCGTCGTCGTGCCCATGGGCCTGCGCCTGATCGGCTCGCCCCGTCTCGCCCGCATCACGCGCCTCTGGCCGCTGCTCGCGGTGCCCGGAGCCGTCGCCCTGTGGCTGCCGCGCGGCGGGACCGCGACCGCGCTCGCCGTCGTGTACGCGCTGGGCACGCTAGCCCTCGCGCTGCACGCCCCGCCACGGCTCGCCCGTACGCGCTCGCTCGCCCCGGCCGAGATCGCCGTGCTCACCGCGCTCGTGACGCCGTCGGTCGCGGGGCTCGCGCTCGTCGCGGAACGGTCGGGCCACGAGCTGTTCGGCTTCGACCTGGAGATCCTGGCGCTCACCGTGCCGCATTTCCACTTCGCCGGTTTCGCGGCGGCGCTGGTGGCCGGGCTCGTCTGCCGGGCGGTCCCCGGCCGGCCCGCCGGCCGCTTCGCCGCGCTGAGCGTGCCGCTCGGCACGCTGCTCGTCCTCGCCGGGTACTTCATCGACGACTGGGCCGAACTGGCGGGGGCGCTCGTACTGACCGCGGGCATGTGGGCGGTCGCCCTGCTGACGTGGCAGGACGTACGCGACGATCGGCAGGACCGGACCACGAGGGCGCTGCTCGCCGTCTCGGCGACCGTACTCGTCGCGACCATGCTGCTCGCCCTGAGCTGGGCGCTCGGCGAGGCAACCGGAATCCCGCACCCCACCCTGACCTGGATGGCCGCGACCCACGGCCTGGGAAACGCCCTCGGCTTCGCACTCTGCGCGGTGCTGGCCTGGCGACGACTCAAGGAGACGACAACAGCATGAGCACCCTCAACTACCCCGAGGTCGGCGGCACCCGCCAGAGCGTTCTGCCCGCCGGGTACAACCACCTCCACCACCGCACCCGGATCGGCACCGGCCGCCCGGCCTTCGAAGCGGCGGGTGCGGCAGTGACCACCTGGCGACTGCACCGGGAGTCGGGCGTACGGGTGCGTGCCGACGCGGTACGGGCCGAGCCGGGCGCGGCCGTCGAGTGCGCGATCGGCGTGGGGCCGCTGCGGGTCGCGGCGCCGTGCGAGGTGGTCTGGACGGCGTACGAGACGGACAGGACGGGGTTCGCCTACGGGACGACCGGGGGCCATCCGGAGTGCGGCGAGGAGTCGTTCGTCGTCGAGCTGGCGGACGACGGGACGGTGTGGTTCACGGTCACCGCGTTCAGCAGGCCGGGGCGGTGGTACACGCGGCTGGCGGGGCCCATCGTGCCTGTTTGCCAACGCTGGTACGCGCGACGGCTGGGCGCGACGCTGCGGCGGATCGCGGCGGGGTAGGGGGTGCGGGCGGCTGCCCGGGAACAAGCCCGCCGCAGGCGCCCGCACCCCCACGCCCCGATACTTGAGGCAATGGAGTGGTTCACCGCACCCGACTACTGGCTGAGCCGCCTGGTCTTCCAGCGGGCTCTCGCCGCCGTGTACCTCGTCGCCTTCCTCGGCGCAGCCCTCCAGTTCCGCGCGCTCATCGGCGCCAACGGCATCCTGCCTGTGCCCGCCTACCTCCAGCGCGTGCCGTGGCGTGCTGCGCCCACACTCTTCCGCCTCCACTACTCCGACCGCTTCTTCGCGGCCTGCGCCTGGACGGGCTGCCTGCTCGCGGCCGCGCTCGCCGCAGGCGCGGCCGATGAACTGCCACTGTGGACAGCGATGCTGATGTGGGCGGCGCTGTGGGGGCTGTACCTGTCCATCGTCAACGTCGGGCAGACCTGGTACGGCTTCGGCTGGGAGTCCCTGCTCCTGGAGGCCGGATTCCTGGCCGTCTTCCTCGGCAACGAGCGCACCGCCCCGCCCGTCCTGGTGCTGTGGCTGATCCGCTGGCTGCTCTTCCGCGTCGAGTTCGGCGCCGGGCTGATCAAATGGCGGGGCGATCGCTGCTGGCGGGACCTGACCTGCCTGTACTACCACCACGAAACTCAGCCGATGCCGGGCCCGCTGAGCTGGTTCTTCCACCATCTGCCCAAGCTCTTCCACCGGATCGAGGTCGCCGCCAACCACGTGACCCAACTCCTCGTCCCGGTCCTCCTCTTCACTCCTCAGCCGGTCGCGAGCGTGGCAGCCTGCCTGATTGTCGTGACGCAGTTGTGGCTGGTCCTGTCCGGCAATTTCGCCTGGCTGAACTGGCTGACGATCGTCCTCGCCCTGTCCGCGATCGACGGCTCCTTCATCGCCGATCCGCCCGCCCTCCCGGCCTCCCCGCTCTGGTACGAAGTGCTGGTCATCGCCGTCACAGCACTGCTGCTCGGGCTCAGTTACCGGCCCGCCCGCAATCTGCTCTCGCGGCACCAGGCCATGAACCGCTCGTACGATCCGTTCCATCTGGTCAATACGTACGGCGCCTTCGGCAGCATCAGCCGCGTCCGCCACGAGATCGTCGTCGAGGGTACGGACGAACCGGTGGTCCACGCCGGAACGGTGTGGCGCGAGTACGGCTTCAAGGGCAAGCCGGGCGATCCGCTGCGGCTGCCGCGCCAGTTCGCGCCGTATCATCTGCGGCTCGACTGGATGGTGTGGTTCGCGGCGCTCTCTCCGGCGTACGCGCACTCGTGGTTCGGCCCGTTCGTCGAACGGCTGCTGACGGGTGATCCGGCGACCCTGCGGCTGCTGCGCGAGAACCCCTTCCCCGACGCCCCGCCGACCCACATCCGGGCCCGCGTCTATCGGTACCGCTACACGACGTGGGACGAGTTGCGGGCCACGCACGCCTGGTGGCACCGCACGCTCGTACGCGACTTCCTGCCCCCGGTGGCTCTTGCCGGGAGGGTGGTCAAGTAACTCTGCTTATTCAAGTAACTCTGCCTATTGTGGTTTCCGTCGCGTGAAGCCGCGTGCGGATTTGGGGTGCCCATGACGGCCGGAGCCTTCGTTGCGGCCACCGGTGACGGGCCGGAGCCCGCCGTGCCTGCCCGGGAGCGGGCCGCCGAGGTCCGGGTGGCGTTCGAGGGGCTGCTCCAGATCCGGCGCCTGACGAATACGGAGGCCGACGCCCCCGAGGCGGTTCCGGCCGCCTGGGAGCTCAACCAGCCGGTGCGTTCGGTGGCCCTGGCGCTGGAGGCGGCGGGCATCACTCCCTCCGCCGTCGACGCGGACGGGCGCCGGAGCGCGACCGGGTACCGCGTCGGGCCCGGCGAGCAGCCGGGGACGGCCCGGGTCGAGTGGGTCGGGCCGCCGGGCGGGGGCGCCGCGCAGGAGGAACAGGACACGTTGACGAAGTGCGCGGCCGCGCTGGGGCGGGCGGGTTGGACGGCGCTGCTGTACCGGGGACCACGGCGGCGGCGCTTCCTTGAGGTCGAACCGGCGCGGACGCCCACGACAGGCACAGCTACGGAGGGGGACCACACCCATGGACGTTGAGATCGTCGGACGCGCCCTGTCGACCCCGCTTCCTGGCGCTGGAGCGGATGGAGACGACGCTGCACCGCTGGCGGCGTCGTCAAGCACGATCTGCACACCGGGAGGGAGGAGAGGTACGCGTACGGCGACGGGGTTTTCGGCAGCGAGACGACGATGGTCCCGCGCGCGAACAGCACCGCCGAGGACGACGGCTACCTCGTTGCGCTCACGACCGACATGAACGCCGACCGCTCCGAGTGCCTGGTCCTCGACGCGGCACGCCCGGCCGACGGTCCTCTCGCCCCGTGTACGGCTGCCCGAGCGGATCTCCAGCGGTACGCATGCGGCCTGGGCGCCCGGTTCCGCGCTCCCGGGCTGGTACGCGGCCTGACAGTGAACGACGCGGCGACGCCGACGCCGGCCCCGACCCCGCTTCCCGCAGGCGGGCCGAACGCCATCGCGGTCGCTTTCGGCCTGCTGGGCGACGAGTGGGCGCTGCTGATCCTGTGGTACGCCCATCAGGGCGTACGCCGCTACCAGGACGGGCGGGGGCTGCTGCCCATCTCCGATGCCGTACTCGCGGCCCGCCTGGCCCGGCTGACCGAGGAGCGGCTCCTCGACCGTGTCGCGTACCAGGACCGGCCTGTGCGGTACGAGTACCGGCTCACCCGGCGAGGCCGGGAAATCTGGCCGGTTCTGGTCGCCGTCCGGGGCTGGGAGTACCGCTGGGCGGGTGACCACCGGGAGCCGTCGGCACGGATGCGGCACAGTACCTGCGGTCGGCGCATGGAGCCGGTCATGGTCTGCGACGGGTGCGGTGACCCCGTACAGCCGCGCGACATCGGCAGCACGCTCGGCCCGAGCGGTGACGACGGCCGCTCCATCCCCTCGGCGGCGACCCGCAGGCGCAGCGCGGCAGTGCCGCCGGAGGGAGCGGCGGGCCTGCGGGGAGTGCGGTGGGCGGCTTGCCGAGCGGGACCTGCTGGTGGAGGCGACGCGGCAGCCGGTGTGACGCAGGCGCCGGGCGGCGCACGTGCCGGGTCCCCCGGCCCGCCTCACGGCGTGCGCGGGGGACCCGGTCTTACTCGTCTCGCTCGGTTTCGCCCGGCGGTCCCGCTCAGTCGATACCCGGCAGAATGTGCGGCTCGGCCAGGTCGTCTTCGTACCCGGCCAGTCTGATCGGGGCGGAGCGGGACCAGACTTCGAGGCTGCCGAGCTCGTCGGGCCGACGGCGTCGGGGCTCACCGGCCTGTTCGCCACGTTCGTGTCGCTTGTCCTGCTTTGTAACCTCTGGCGTCACCGCGCACTCCTTTGTGTCGCGTAACCCGTCGGACGAGTCGCCGCGGCCTTGGCCGGCGGGCGACCGGCACCCAACGGGTCCGGAATATTGGGGCAGTTCGGTCGCGGTGGCGCCGTTTACTCACACTGGAGTGGCCTTGGTTGGGCTGTCCGTGACCAACAGAGTACCCATATGAGCGGGGTTCCGCTCGATGGATTCCGTCACATTTCGGCCTTCCGCCCTTCGTGCCCCGTTCAGCCGGAAGCCGAGCCCCACGTGATCTGCTCGGAGGCACAGATGCTCACGCTTCGGGGAGGAACGGGATGGAGCTGCGCACCGTCGAGGAATTGATGGCTCTGCTGCATGCCTGCCGGGGCGCCTGGGACGCGTCCGACCGCAGCGGCGATCCGGTCGATCTGCACGATCACGCACTCCAGACGGCGCATTTGCTGCGTCGCTCGCACCCCAGCGACAAGGAGCTCCAGCTGGCGGGGCTCGTTCATGACCTGGGGCATCTGCTCCAGCCGGGTGACGACGCGGGTCACGCCGACCGGGCGGCGGACGCGGTACGCCCGCTGCTCGGCGAGCGGGTCGCCCGGCTCGTACAGCTCCATGTGCCGGCGAAGCGCTATCTGGCGGCGGAGGAACCGGGGCGCCCGCTGTCGGCGCAGAGCGCGCTGACGCTCGGGCTGCAGGGCGGGGCGATGACGCCCGACGAGGCGGCGGCGTTCGCGCGCGATCCGCTGGCGGAGGATGCGGTGACGCTGCGTCAGGCGGATGATGCGGGGAAGGCGGTCGGGCTCGACGCGGGGGTGATGGAGGACTGGCGGCCGGTGCTGGAGATGGTGGCGGCGGGGCGTATATCAGGTGCGTGAGGGTGCGCGTGACGCGCCGTCACGCGACCGAACGCGAGCCGCTGCGCGGGGCTTGTTCCCCACCCCGCCCCTTCCCGGCTGTGACACTTTCGGCTGCCGCCGCGTGGGCCCCGCCCCAGACCCCGCTCCTCAAACTCCCCCAGTGGCTGCGTATTTCAGCCCGTTGGGGGTCCCCCCGGACGAAGTCTGGGGGAGTTTGAGGACTTCGGGAAGGGGCGGGTAGGGGAAAGCGCCGCGGGCGGCACGTGCCGCCCGCCTACCAGTTCGCCGGGGCGTAGTCCTTCAGGAAGACGCCGAACAGGTCCTCGCCGTTCTCCTCGCCCCGCACGATCGGGTCGTACACCCGCGCCGCGCCGTCGACGAGGTCGAGCGGCGCGTGGAAGCCCTCCTCGGCGAGCCGCATCTTGTCGGGGTGCGGGCGCTCGTCCGTGATCCAGCCGGTGTCGACGGCGGTCATCAGGATGCCGTCCTTCTCGAACATCTCCTGGCCGCTGGTGCGCGTCAGCATGTTCAGCGCGGCCTTCGCCATGTTGGTGTGCGGGTGCCCCGCACCCTTGTAACCGCGGCTGAAGACACCCTCCATCGCGGACACGTTCACGACGTACTTCCGCTGCGCGGACGACGCGGCCATCGCCGCGCGCAGGCGGCTGATCAGGATGAACGGCGCGGTCGAGTTGCACAGCTGCACTTCGAGCAGCTCGACCGGGTCGACCTCCGAAACAGTCTGGATCCAGCTGTTGGTGTCGTGCAGGTCGGGGACCAGACCGCCGGCGTCGATGGCCGTGCCGGCCTCGATCCGGGCGAGCGACGCCGATCCCGAGACCAGCGCCAGCTCCGTCACGTCCTGCGCGGTGAGGCCGTCCTCACTGCGGGCGGCCGGCAGCGCGGCCACGCGGTCCACGGTGCCACTGCCGAAGGTGCCGATGACCTGCGCCGGCGGCAGCTCGCCCGCAGGCAGCGGCGCCGACTCGGCGGCGACCAGCTCGCTGTACGCCCCCGGGGAGCGGCGTACCGTCTGCGCGGCGTTGTTGATCAGGATGTCGAGCGGACCCTCGGCGGCAACCGAGTCGGCCAGCGCGACGACTTGCGCCGGGTCGCGCAGGTCGATGCCGACGATCTTGAGGCGGCCGATCCACTCGTCGCTGTCCGGCATCGCCTTGAAGCGGCGGATCGCGTCGTTCGGGAAGCGCGTGGTGATGGTGGTGTGCGCACCGTCGCGCAGCAGCCGCAGCGCGATGTACATGCCGATCTTGGCCCGGCCGCCGGTGAGCAGCGCGCGCTTGCCGGTGAGGTCCGTACGGGCGTCACGGCGGGCGCGGTTCTCGGCGGCGCACTTCTGGCACAGCTGGTGGTAGAAGGCGTCGACCTCGACGTACCGGGTCTTGCAGATGTAGCAGGAGCGGGGGCGCTGGAGTATGCCCGCGATCTCCGCGGTGGCCCTGGAGGACGGCAGGACGCCCTGCGTCTCGTCGTCGATGCGCTCGGCCGAGCCGGTGGCGGTGGCGTGCGTGACGGCCCTGTCGTGGGCGGTCTTCGCGGCCCGGCGCTCCTGGCGGCGGCGCTGCTTCACGGTCCGGTAGATGCCGGCGGTGGCGCGGCGTACCGCGATGGCGTCGGGGTGGTCGACGTCCAGCTTGTCGAGCTCGTCGAGCACGCTCAGGCAGACGGCCATCCGCTCCGGGTCGATGCCGGGGCCGAAGGCCGGGCTGTCCGGGCTGTCTGGGCTCTCGCCGTACGCCGGACTGTCCTCTGTCACCGTCATCGCCGCTGTTGTCCTCGTGTCGCTCGTGCTGTGAAGTACCACAATCGAAGTACCAAAATCCGAACTTTACGTTTTGACGGGCTCCGACGACAAACGAGACAGCGGACCGAGTGACTCAGCTCACGGGAGCGCGGTCGAATACACAGTCGCCGCAGAGCCCTCCCGACGGGCACCGGTAGTAGAGACAGCAGCTGCGGCGCCGGAACGCCGCGCCTGCGAGGGTGCCGGTGGTGCGCAGATCGGGGTGCCGGAAGAGCTCGGCGGCCATTTCCAGTGCCCGCTCCCCCACCTCCGGGCGACCGTTCCTCCTCGCCCAGGTGTGCAGCTCGCGGGCCGCGCCGGCCAGGGCGGAGCCTGCGTTCCCCCAGAGCAGTGGGCGCGAGATCCGGCAGTCCCGGACGAGTGCGTCGGCCAGCGGGAGGAGATGGCCGTACTGGACCACCTCACGGATCCGGTCGGCGGTCGCGGGCAGGGTGCGCGGTGCGGCGAGCCACAGGTCGTCGGGCGAGCTCCGGTCGGCGTCCCAGCGCAGGTCGCCGGGCGGGAGGTCGGGGAACTCGCCGTACAGCGCGGCCGGACCCAGGGCGATGGACCACAGGCGGGCGGCGAGCCCGAGGTGCGCGACGGAAGCGGCGACGCGGCGTTCGGGGGCGTGCAGCCGCGCCGCGACCTTGTCGACGCGGAAGGTCAGCCCCGGCTTGTCGCCCGCGTAGATCTGCGCGAGCGGGACATGCCCGCCGCCGTCGGGCTCGTCGGTCCGCAGCGCGAAGAATCCGCCCACGGAGGCCACTGCTGCCAGGTCCACTTACCGCCGCCCCTTCATCCATCCGCTTCACCTGCCGTCGCGCCCGGTTCACCGTAGTCGGGAGTAGTCGGGAGGCATGGTCTCCACCCCTGGTAGGCGGTTACAGCGCCGGGAGGAGGACCTCGGCGTACTCACGTACTACGTCGGCAGTACCTCCGAATGCCTGCCGAGGGACGACGACTTGAACGCCGCGCCGAGAGATCGTGTAGTCCATGAGTGCTCTTGCGCTGTCCGTGCTGCTGGCGCTGGTCTCCGCTGTCGCCTACGCGGCCGGGGCCATCGTCCAGGAGCGCGTCGCCTCCACGACACCGCACCGCCCGTACGCCCCGCTGCGCCACGGCGCCTGGTGGGCCGCCGTGGCGCTGAACGGCCTGGGCGCGCTGCTGCACGTGGGGGCGCTGGCGTACGGGCCGCTGAGTCTGGTCCAGCCGCTCGGCGCCCTGACCATCGTGTTCGCGCTGCCGATGGCGGCGGTGTTCGTCCGCCGCAAGGCGGGTGCCGCCGCCTGGCGCGGCGCGATCATGGCGTCGGCGGGGCTCGCGGGGTTGCTGTCGCTGACCGGGACGGCCGACGCGCAGTCGCTGGCGGGGGGCGAGCGGCTGGCGGTGGCGCTGGTGACGTTCGGCGGGGTGGCGGCGGTGTTCCTGGCTGCGCAGCGGGTGCACCGTGCGGTCGTACGCAGCATTCTGCTGGCCACGGCGGCGGGCGCCGCTTTCGGTATCGCCTCGGTGTTCACCAAGACCGTGGCCGTGGACTGGACTTCGACCGGCGGGCCGGCCGCCCAGTTGCCGAGCCTGCTGACCGTCGCGGGGCTCGCGGCCGCGGGGCTGCTGCTGTCCCAGGCGTCGTACCGCGGCGCCGGTCTGGCCGCCCCGCTGGCGACGGTCACCGTGATCAATCCGGTGGTGGCGGCCGCCGTGGGCATCTCCCTGTTCGGCGAGCACTTCCGGTACGGCGCGACGGGCACCGCGCTGGCACTGGGCTGCGGTGTCGTCGCGGCGGGCGGCCTCATTCTGCTGACGACGGAGCGGCTCGGCGCGCACGCGGACCGGCGGCGGACGCTGCCCGCCGTACCGGCCCAGGAGCTCGCGCCGCCGGGGCGTACTCAGACCGTGACGCCGCCCGCCCTGAGGTAGGCCAGCGGGTCGATGTCCGAGCCGTAGCCGGGCCCCGTGCGCACCTCGAAGTGGAGGTGGGGGCCCGTGCTGTTGCCGGTGGACCCCGAGCGGCCGATGCGCTGCCCGCCGCCCACCTTCTGGCCCTCGCGCACGGTGAGCGCCGAGAGGTGCGCGTACTGGCTGTACTTGCCGTCGGCATGCTGGACGACGACCTCGTAGCCGTACGCACCGCCCCAGCCGGCCGAGACGATCCGGCCCGGGGCGACGGACTTGACGGCGGTGCCGGTGGGGACCGGGAAGTCGACGCCGGTGTGGTAGCCCTTGGCCCAGGAGGAACCGGCGGCGCGGTAGGGGGTGCTGGGGCCGGCGTCCACCGGGGCGGAGAGTCCCGACGACTGCTTGGCCGGCGGGGCGTGGGAGGCGCGCTCGGTGCCGGTCGCCTTGCGCGTTCCCTTGCCTGTCCCTGTCCCTGTTCCCTTGCCGGAATCGGGCTTGGGCTTCTGGCCGCCGTGCAGGATCAGCCGCTGCCCGGGGTGGATCAGGTCGGGGTCGCTGCCGACGACCTTGCGGTTCGCTTCGTACAGCCGCTGCCAGCCGCCCCTGACGTCCTCGGCGTCCGCGATGGTGGAGAGCGTGTCGCCGCCCTCGACGGTGTACGTGCGGCCCTTCTTCGGGGTGTCGGTCGAGGGCTTGCGGGGCGTGGAGGCTTTCTCGGTCCCGGTCTTCTTCTCGGTCGCGGTCTTGGTCTCAGGCTTGGTCTTAGCCTTGGTCTCCGGCTTGGGCGCAGCGCCCTTCGGCCCGGTGCTGATGTCCGGCGCGTCGCCGCCCCGGGTCAGGCCCGCCCGTACGGAGCACAGCGGCCAGGCCGTCGGCCCCTGCCCCTTGAGTACCTTCTCGGCGACGGCGATCTGCTGGTCCTTGGTGGCCAGGTCGGCGCGCGGGGCGTAGGCGGTGCCGCCGTACGCCTGCCAGGTGGACTGCTTGAACTGGAGACCGCCGTAATAGCCGTTGCCTGTGTTGATCTTCCAGTTGCTGGTCGACTCGCAGGCCGCGACCTTCTCCCAGACGTCGACCGACGCGGCGTCGGCCGTCCCTGAGGCGACCAGTGGCAGGGCTATCCCGGCTCCGCCTGCCGTGACCGTCAGCGATGCACGGTTGATACGGCTCGGCTGGTACCGGCGGTGACGACCGGTTGCGGCCATGGCTCGGTTCCCCCCACTCACGCGTCGGACACGTCGCAATCGGCAAAAGTACGGGCAGCGCGCAGGCCATGACAAGAGCAAGTTCCAGGAACTCCCCACGGCGCGCGGCACATTGACGGGGACTCAGCCCGCGCCGTGCCGCCGAACGGGCCCCAATCGCGCCCGCACGATTCCACCGGCGCGGAATGCGGAAGCTACGGGACGTCGTGAGTAACACCAGCACACAGCCACGTACAAGTACAGGTACAGGTACACGCACGGACACGGACAGGCACACGCACACCTTCAGGAGCACACGCATGAGCGGTACAGCCCAGATCGGTGTAACGGGGCTCGCGGTGATGGGCCGCAATCTCGCCCGCAACTTCGCGCGTCATGGCTTCACAGTCGCGGTGCACAACCGCACGGCGTCCAGGACCCACGCCCTCGTCGAGGAATTCGGCAAGGAAGGCACGTTCGTTCCGGCCGACAGCCCCGAAGAGTTCGTGGCGTCCCTGGAGCGCCCCCGCCGCCTCGTCGTCATGGTGAAGGCGGGCGAGCCGACAGACGCGGTGATCCGGGAGTTCGCGCCGCTCCTTGAGCCCGGCGACGTGATCATCGACGGCGGCAACGCCCACTTCGAGGACACGCGGCGCCGTGAGAAGGAACTGCGGGAGCACGGCATCCACTTCGTCGGTACGGGCATCTCGGGCGGCGAGGAGGGCGCGCTGCACGGCCCCAGCATCATGCCGGGCGGATCCGTCGAGTCGTACGGCTCACTGGGGCCGCTGCTGGAGAAGATCGCCGCGAAGGCGAAGGACGGCAGCCCCTGTGTGGCCCACATCGGCCCCGACGGCGCGGGCCACTTCGTGAAGATGGTGCACAACGGCATCGAGTACGCCGACATGCAGTTGATCGCGGAGGCGTATCACCTGCTGCGCGCGGTTGCGGGCTACAGCCCCGGGAAGATCGCGGAGACCTTCCGCTCCTGGAACACCGGCCGCCTCGACTCGTATCTGATCGAGATCACCGCCGAGGTGCTCGCCCACACCGACGCCGACACCGGGAAGCCCTTTGTCGACATCGTCGCCGACGAGGCCGAGCAGAAGGGCACGGGACGCTGGACCGTGCAGATCGCGCTCGACCTGGGCGTGCCGGTGTCGGGCATCGCCGAAGCCGTCTTCGCCCGTTCCCTGTCGGGGCACAAGGACCTGCGGAAGGCGTCGGGCGCGTTGCCCGGGCCCCGGTCGGAGCCGCTGGGCGAGGCCGATGCGGCCGCCTTCGCCGGCCAGGTCGAGCAGGCGCTCTACGCGTCCAAGATCGTGTCGTACACCCAGGGCTTCCACCAGATCCGGGCGGGCAGCGAGGCGTACGGCTGGAACATCGACCTCGGCGCGGTGGCTTCGATCTGGCGCGAGGGCTGCATCATCCGTGCCGCCTTCCTGGACCGGATCAGGGCCGCGTACGACGACCGCCCCGACCTGCCGAGCCTGCTCGCCGACAAGGGCTTCACCGAGGAGATCGGTACGGCGCAGGACGACTGGCGCGCGGTGGTGACGGCCGCCGCTCGGGGCGGGGTCCCGACGCCCGGCTTCTCGGCGGCAGTGGCGTACTACGACGCGCTGCGCGCCGAACGGCTGCCCGCGGCCCTCACCCAGGGGCAGCGCGATTTCTTCGGGGCGCACACCTACCGGCGCACCGACCGCGAGGGTTCGTTCCACACTCTCTGGGGCGGTAACCGGTCCGAGGTGCGCGCCGACTGATCAGGACTGGTGCCGACTGATAAGGACTGGTTAGAACTGGTTAGGACTGCTGCTCAGAGCGGCCCGATGGGCCCCGGCTGCGGCTCGGGCTCCGGAACGGGGCTGGGGTCCGGGCCGGGTGACGGGGGCTTGGGGATGGGATCCGGGGCGGGTCCCGGTGGGACGGGGCCCGGGCCCGGGAGGGGGCCGGGATCCGGCCCCGGCGGGCCGGGCGGCGGTGGGGTCGGCACGGGCCCGGGGGGTACTGGACCTGGGACGGGGGGCTGGGTCATGGCTGACTCCCTGCCGGTGGTGGAACGGTCAGGACCACTTTCTCCCCGTGCGGTTGCCCCCGCCCGCCGGGCCCACACATGCCGCAGCGGATCCGGCGCTTCTAGCGGAGGGCGACCGCCGCTGCCGCGCGCAGTCCCGGGACCGGGCTGGAGAGGACGGGAACGGCGGTACGGGTACGGGCGGCCGCGTCCGCCATGGAGGCCTGGGCCAGGACAACGACATCGACCTCGTCGACCCCGGCGACCCCGTCAACCCCGTCGATCCCGTCGATCCCGTCCACGGTCTCGGCCACGGCGTCCAGGTAGCCGTCCCGGTCCCCGTCCTCGAAGTATTTCCACGCGCCTTCGGCCGGCACGGTGAGGATGTGCACCTGCCGTCCGGCCGCGTCCGCCTCTTCCCTGATCAGGTCGGCCGTCGGTGCCAGGGTGCTGTGCAGCGCCGCGACGACCGCGATACGGACCGGGTCGCGGCCAGGGGCCGCCGCGACCGCCGCCGCGGCCATCGGCCGGTCGACGCGCAGCACCGGGACACCGGCCTGCGCGGCGTACGACTCCGCCGTACCGCCGATCGTGGAGCACGTGCAGAGCACAGCCGTCGCGCCGTCGGCGACGGCCTCGGCGAGCACCGTGGCGATCTCGGGCCCCACCGCGCCGGGCCCGCCGGAGCGGGCCCGGGCCAGCAGTTCCTCGTACACCAGATGGCGCAGTCCGAGGCCGGGGTGTTCGCGGTCCCGCAGGACGTCGAAGACCGGGACATGGACCGGGGAGGTGTGCAGCAGCGTGAGCATGACAGCGAGCTTAGGGCGCGGACATGATCAGCGGGGGCGGCCCGAGAGGCTGCCGCCTCAGACCTGGACTGCCTCCGCAGGGGCGGCGTGCGGGCTGCGCCGCGTATCGGTGCCGGGCACGGGCTCCGACGTATCGGCGCCGAGGGCCACGATCCGGTTGTCGGCGTCGACGTGGACGACCCGCGGCTTCAGGGACCGCGCCTCGGCGTCGTCGACCTGGGCGTAGCTGATGAGGATCACCAGGTCGCCGGGGTGTACGAGGTGGGCGGCGGCGCCATTGATGCCGATGACGCCGGAGCCGCGCTCACCCTCGATGGTGTACGTCTCCAGGCGGGCGCCATTGGTGATGTCGACGATGTGGACGAGCTCACCGGGCAGCAGATCGGCCGCCTCCAGGAGGTCGGCGTCGACGGTGACAGAGCCGACGTAGTGGAGGTCGGCCTCCGTCACGGTGGCACGGTGGATCTTGGACTTGAACATTGTCCGAAACATGAAGAAACTCCCGAAATGTCTGCTCCCTGCCTGCTTCACGCAGGTCAAGGGCGGTCTCCGGAGCGTACAACGATTCGCATGTTCGGTCAGCTTTCCCCGGGCTTTTCAGGACTCATGCTGACCAATGGCTGACTTTCCCGACGCATCGTCAGGCCGCTGAGGCAGCCCTCCCCCCTGACCACCGCCGACACGACGACCGGTCGAGAGATCCCTGGGGCGGAAGACATCGACCGAGTTATCTCCGGGCAGGGCAGGTACCCGATAATTCGACGATCTCGCGCGCAGCATACGAAGAACGTTTACGTCAGCTACTCGCCCAAAGAATTGGG
Organism: Streptomyces spiramyceticus; assembly: GCF_028807635.1. Classification (NCBI taxonomy): domain Bacteria; kingdom Bacillati; phylum Actinomycetota; class Actinomycetes; order Kitasatosporales; family Streptomycetaceae; genus Streptomyces; species Streptomyces spiramyceticus. Next base: position 1,271,026 of record NZ_JARBAX010000002.1, on the reverse strand, counting down.
CATCTTCCAGGAGGACCGAATAAGTGAGGGCCTTCTGGCTCGGTGTGGATTGCGACATCTACGCCGATGACAGGAGGCCCTCGTGCCCCACCGTAATGCCCCACTGACCGAATCCGGACGACTGCGGCTGGCCCGCTGTGTGGTCCGTGGTCAGCCGTGGTCGAAGTCCAACGTGACGCCATGACCGGCGGGGCGGGTGCGGCAGGCGAGGGCGAAGCCTTCCGCCACCTCTGCGGGCTCGAGGTCGCTGGGGTCATGATGGACGTCACCGCAGGTGACCTTGGCTCGGCAGGTGCCGCAGATGCCTTCGCGGCAGGAGTACGGGACGTCGAGACCCGCGCGGAGAGCGACGTCCAGGACGGACTCGGAGCCGCGGACGGACAGCATCGTGCCGACGCCCCGGTCGATCACTGTGACGTCATACGGCCCCGCTGACTCATCGCCGCTGTCCCGGCCCGCGGTGCCGGCAGGGTTCGCACCACGCGGGGTGGTCGGTGCGGCCGCGGCGAAGCGCTCGGAGTGGATGCGGGACGATTCCATCCCGCTTTCGGTGAGGACCCTGCGCATATCCGCGGTCATGCCGGATGGGCCGCACAAGTACGCCTCGTCGGCATCGTCGAGTTCGGAGCCCTTCTGTGGATGAGTGCGCGCAAGCCCATGGCATCGATCCGGCCCCGATGGTCCGCCGTGTCGCCGGGGGGCGGGACGGCTGAGGCCCCGGAGAACGCGAAGGCGCGCGGCGTACTCCTTCTCCAAGCGGGCGAGTTCCTCACGGAAGACGGTCGAAGTCTCGTCCCGGTTGCCGTAGACGAGGGTGCACCGACTGCGCGGCTCGATGACAAGGATGCTTTTGACGATGGAGAGGATCGGGGTGATGCCGCTTCCGGCGGCGATCCCGAGCACGTGCCGGGCGCGTAGCGGGTTGAGGTCGATCGCGAACCGACCGCTGGGAACGCCGACTTCCACCTCGTCGCCCACCCGGAGCCGGCTGTTGACCCAGACCGGCTGCGCTTTGACCGCCACGCGCAGCTCAGCGTCGGTGATGCCGCTGCAGATGGAGTACGGGCGGCGTACGTCGACGCCGTGGATCACGGTCTTCAGGGTGAGGTGCTGACCGGGCCGGAAGTGGAAGGCGGCCGCCAGGTCATCGGGCACCTCGAAGGCCACGGACACGGCGTCGGCCGTTTCCCGTCGAACGTCGGAGACGGTGAGCCGGTGGAAACCGCGCGGCCTCACGGATTCGGCCGGGGCTGGTCCCGGCGCCGCGGAACGGGCTGTGGCGCGGTGAATACGGAAGTGAACGCGAGGAGTTGGCCGCGCTGCGGCGGGAGAACCGCCGGCTGCGGGAGGACGTGGAGGTCCTCAAGCGGGCCACGGCTTTCTTCGCGTCAATGAAGGAGACCCGGTGACGGTGCACCCGTTCATCGAGGCGGAAAAGCATGGCGGTCACAACGTCAAACGGGCGTGTGAACTGCTGGAGGTCTCCCGAACCGCCTTCTACGCCCGCCGTACCGGCAAGCTGGGCCCCCGGGCGGTCCGTGGCGCTGAGCTGACGGAGCAGATCGCCGAGGTCCATACGCGATCCCGTGGCACCTACGGCGCCCCGCGCGTGCATGCCGTGCTCAAGCGGGAGGGCGCCGCATGCGGCCGCCGCCGTGTCGCGCGGCTGATGCGGGCCGCCGGGATCCAGGGCCGGCACCGCCGCCGGCGGCACCTGACCACGATCCCCGATCCACGGGCCGCCGCCCGGCCCGATCTCATCATCCGGGACTTCCAGCCCGCCGCCACCGGGCTCGATGCCCGCTGGTGCGGCGACATCACCTACATCCCGACCGAGGAGGGCTGGCTCTATCTGGCCACGGTCATCGACATCGCCTCGCGCCGCGTGGTCGGCTGGGCGACCGCCGATCATCTGCGAACCGATCTGGTCGCCGATGCTCTCAAGGCCGCCTGCCGGCAGCGTCGCCCCACCCGTCCGGTGATCTTCCATTCGGATCGCGGTTGCCAGTACACCAGCCAGCAATTCGCCGTCCTGGCAGATGAGTTCGCAGTTCGGCTGTCGGTCGGCCGCACCGGGCAGTGCTGGGACAACGCGCTCGCCGAATCGTTCTTCGCCACCATCAAGCGCGAGTTGCTCGGCACCACCGCCTGGCCCAGCCGGGCCGTCGCCCGCACCGCGATCTTCGACTTCATCGAAGGCTGGTACAACTTGCATCGTCTGCACAGCAGCCTCGGCTACCGCAGTCCCGCCGAGTACGAGACAGCACTCGCAGCCTGACCACCACACCAATGGTGTCCGTCAAAGCGGAACAAGCTCAGAGCCCTGAACGCTGCTTCGCGCTTAGCGCGGATGACCTTGGTCTTGCCACAGGCTCGGTTCCGGTATGCCGCGCTTTTGATCAGCTTCTTGAGGCTGGGAGACAGGATCAGGAACACCAGCAGTGCCGCGAATGTTTTCCACGTGTGTCAGCTGCTCACCGACGAGACAGTCGAGAACATCGCCCCCCGAACCAAGATCCGGGCCATTCACGGCCCAGCACGCCACCGACAGCACCCGTCAAGACCATTCTGGCTGGTCAAGTGGGGTGTAATCCGTGTACCACCAGCAGACGAAGAACTTGCTGGTGAGCTACTCGCCCAAGAAGGTCGGGCTCTTCTAGGAGACCGAATGAAGTGTCCGGCCAGGAATTTCTCTGCCGGACACCTCACGCTCTCTCACGTTCGAGGCTGTTGTGGCTGGAGAGCTTGTCGGTGACGATCCAGAACACTCCGGTGGGGTTGGCGTCCGGTGACCAACCCGGTGCCAGCAGCCCGGAGGACTCCCGTCATCACAGGTCACAAGGCACGTCTCCGTCGTCAAGGCACCCGCAGCCGATCACCCGTCGGTGGATCAACCTTCAAAGCTTCAGCACAAGTTGCACACATCCCCTCTCCAGGCGGGCCCCGATGGTCTAGATTGACCGTGCCTCACATGCTTGGACACGAGGCGACAAATAATGATCTATAGGTCCGGCGCTATGGACGCCAGCAGTCGCGTCCCCGGCGCCAGACGTGGGGCCGACCAATTCTTGGAGCCCGAGAGTGGGCCTTGGGTGCGGGGAGCACCCGAGGTTTCGACCGGTTCCCGCGCACCTCGAGACTCTGGCAGGACATACGAGACCACCTGCCGCCTTGGTGGGGTGTTCGAGTAGCGCGGCAATAGCCGGTACGTCATTCGCGGGGGGGCGGGGGCCTCCCGGAGGGAGGAACAGCGCGACACGGGGGGCGGGGGCCTCCCGAGGGCTGGAACTGTGCGGGGGGCGGGGCCTCCCGGGGGGGGAGGAACCGTGTTGAGCGAACACGTCGAGCCCAGTGGCGTGCAGCAGGGCGACTTAGTCAGCCCGTTCCTACCGGCGCGCGGGCGTCCGGTGAACGGGGCAATCAGACAGCCCGCGACCGACTGGGAGCAGCGGTACCGCCGTACCGTGATCACCAGCGATACCGTGGCCACCGCCTTCGTGGTGGCGGCGATCGGCGGCTTCTTCGGGGTCCGGGACGCGGCCAACTGGCACGAGAAGTGGGGGATCCTCGCCTTCGCCACCGAGCTGCTGGTGCTGGGAGCGCTTGCGGTGAGCCGGTCGTGGGCCCCGCCCGTGCTCGGCCAGGGCGCCGAGGAGTTCCACCGGCTCGGACGCTCACTGTTCATGGCGGTCGTCGTACTGGCGCTCGGTGGGATCGCCCTCACCTCGCGCAACATCAAGCTCTGGATCTTCGTCGCGATACCGGCGATCGCGCTCATCACCATGACCGAGCGGTATCTGCTGCGCCTCTGGCTGCACAAACAGCGGAAGGAAGGGCGGTGCCTGCGCCCGGTGCTCGCTGCCGGGAGCCCGGCCACCGTGCGCGACCTGATCACCCGAACCCGTAAGCTCCCGCACCTCGGCTGGCGGGTGGAGGCGGTGTGCACGCCGGACGGTCTCGGGCTCGACGGTGACCAACTGGACGGAGTGCCGGTCGTCGGCCGACTGACCGACGTCGCAGGCCACGTCCGCCGCGACGGCTACCGTGTCGTCGCGGTCACATCGGACCCGCACTGGTCACCGGACCGGCTGCAGCGGCTGGCCTGGAACCTCGAAGGCAGCGATGCCGAGATGGTCGTGGCCCCCGTTCTGATGGAGGTGGCCGGCCCGCGGCTGCACGTCGACGCGGTGCTCGGGATCCCGCTGCTGCGGGTCAGCATGCCGACCTTCACCGGGGGCCGCCGGGTGGTCAAAGGGGTCGTCGACCGGATGGGCGCGGCGGTCCTGCTGATGCTGTTCGCGCCGCTGATGGTGCTCGTCGGGCTGCTCGTGCTGGTGGACAGTCGGGGTGGAGTGGTCTACCGCCAGCGCAGGGTCGGCAAGGACGGCCGCGAGTTCACCATTTTCAAGTTCCGCACCATGGTCGCCGGTGCCGACAGGGCACGTGCCGCGCTGGCCGACCGCAACGAGGGCGCCGGCCTGCTGTTCAAGCTCCGCCGGGATCCGCGGGTGACCCGAGTGGGAGCGGTGCTGCGCCGGTACTCGATCGACGAACTCCCGCAGCTTTTCAACGTACTTACCGGATCGATGTCGCTCGTCGGTCCGCGGCCTCCGTTGCCGGAGGAGTCCGCTGCGTACGGCCCGGACATCCGGCGGCGGCTGTTGGTCAAGCCCGGGCTCACCGGCCTGTGGCAGATCAGCGGACGCAGCGACCTGCCGTGGGAGGAAGCGGTCCGGCTTGACCTGCGGTACGTGGAGGACTGGTCGCTCGCCCTTGACGCAGTGATTTTGTGGAAGACGCTGCGTGCGGTGCTCTATGGGCAGGGGGCCTACTGATGCTCGGGGGGCGTCGTCCGGTCGACGCACGGATGGCAGGCCAAAACGGCCTGCCCAGGGGGAGGAACGGGTCATGAGGGTCAGCGTCTTAGGGCTCGGCTACGTGGGCTGCGTGTCGGCCGCGTGCCTGGCGAGCCTGGGTCACGAGGTCATCGGGGTGGACGTGAACCAGGTGAAGGTCGACCTGGTCAACGACGGCGAGGCCCCGGTGGTCGAGGAGCGGATAGGCGAGCTCATCGCCGAGGTCGTGCGGACCGGAGCGTTACGCGCCACCGCCGACGTCCGCGAGGCGATCATGGGCAGCGAGGTGTCGCTGATCTGCGTGGGCACGCCCTCGGAGCCCAACGGCAGCCTGTGCACCACATACTTGGAGCGGGTCACCGAGCAGATCGGTGCCGCGGTGGCCGAGCGGGGCGGGCGGCAGACCGTCGTGTTCCGCAGCACCATGCTCCCGGGCACCTGTCTGAATCTGCTGGTTCCGATCCTGGAGAAGTACGTCGGCACGGCCGGGGTGGACTTCGGGGTCGCGGTCAACCCGGAGTTCCTGCGCGAGGGCACGAGCGTGCGGGACTTCTTCGACCCGCCCAAGACCGTCATCGGCGAGCTCGACGCGGCAAGCGGCGACGTGGTGGCGGCGCTGTACGAGGGGCTGCCCGGCGAGGTGTTCCGGGTGCCGGTCCCGACGGCCGAGGCGATCAAGTACGCGGACAACGCGTTCCACGGCCTCAAGATCGGCTTCGCGAACGAGCTGGGCGCGGTGTGCCAGGCGCTCGGGGTGGACTCGCACCAGGTGATCGACGTGTTCCTGGCCGACCGCAAGCTGAACATCAGCCCCGCCTATCTGCGGCCCGGCTTCGCCTTCGGTGGCTCCTGCCTGCCAAAGGACCTGCGCAGCCTGGTGCACGCGGCGCGGCGGGCCGATGTCTCGGTCCCCATCCTCGCCCATGTGCTGCCCTCCAACTCCGAACACCTGCAGCGTGCGGTGGAGTTGGTCGAGCGCACCGGCAAGCGTCGGGTCGGCCTGTTCGGTCTCTCCTTCAAGCCCGGCACCGACGACCTCCGCGAGAGCCCGCTCGTCGAGCTGGCGGAGCGGCTCTTCGGCAAGGGGTACGACCTGCGGATCTACGACCCCAATGTGAACCTCTCCCGGCTGCTCGGCGCGAACCGCGAGTACATCGAGACCCGGCTGCCGCACCTCGCCCAGCTCCTTGCGAACTCCGTCGACAAGGTGCTGGACCATGCCGAGGTGTGCCTGGTCGGGACCAGGGATCCGGCCGTGGTGTCGGCGCTGCCCCATGGCGACGGCCCGGTGATTGTCGACCTCATCCACCTTCCCGACGCCGACGCGCGCCGGACCGAACCGGGGTACGTGGGCCTTGCTTGGTGACACATCGTTTGATGACACAGCCAGCGGCGACCGGCCGGACCGGCGCGCGCTGATCCTGGTGGAGAACCTGTCGGTGCCCTTCGACCGGCGGGTGTGGCAGGAGTGCACGACGCTGCGCGACGCGGGCTGGACGGTGCACGTCATCTGCCCCCGGGGGACGAAGCGGGACACCGAGCCGGAGGCGGAGATCGACGGGGTGCGGATCCACCGCTACCCGTTGCGCGCGGCCACCGGAGGACCGGCCGGCTATCTGCGCGAGTACGGATCGGCCTTGTGGCACACGTTCCGGCTGGCCCGCAAGGTCGGCCCGGTCGACGTGGTCCACGCCTGCAACCCGCCCGACCTGCTGTTTCTGCCGGCGCTGTGGCTGAAGCGGCGCGGCACGCGGTTCGTCTTCGACCAGCACGACCTGGTGCCCGAGCTGTACCTCTCCCGGTTCGACCGCGGCAAGGACCTGCTCTACCGCGCCGTGTGCGCGCTGGAACGGCGGACCTACCGGGCCGCGGACGTCGTGCTCGCCACGAACGAGAGCTACCGGGACGTCGCGCTGCGCCGCGGCGGCCGGAGGCCGGAGGACGTCTTCGTGGTGCGCAGTGCGCCCGACATCGACCGCTTCCACCCGGTGCCGCCCGAACCGGAGTTGAAGCGCGGCAAACCTCATCTGCTGTGCTACCTCGGCGTGATGGGCCCGCAGGACGGGGTCGACTACGCCCTGCGCTCTCTCGCCAAGCTGCGCGACGAGCTCGGGCGGACCGACTGGCATGCGGTGTTCGTCGGCGCCGGCGACGCCTTCGACGCGATGGTGGAGCTGTCCCGGCGGCTCGGGCTCTCGGAGCAGGTGCAGTTCACCGGGCGCATCCCGGACGCCGACCTGGTCCGCTATCTGTCCACTGCGGACGTGTGCCTCTCCCCCGACCCGCGCAATCCGCTCAACGACGTGTCGACCATGAACAAGGTCCTGGAGTACATGGTGATGGGCCGGCCGATCGTCTCGTTCGACCTCCGGGAGGCGCGGGTCTCCGCCGGTGACGCCGCCGTCTACGCGCCCGCCAACGACGAGGCCGAATTCGCCAAGCTCATCACGGAGTTGCTCGACGATCCGGAGCAGCGGGCCCGGATGGGCAAGATCGGCCAGGAGCGGATCGGCGGGCCACTGTCCTGGCGGAACTCGCAGGCGTCGCTGCTGGCCGCCTACGCCGCCGCCTGCCGTGAGAACGCTCCGGTGTCGGCGCGCGGCCCGGGCCGGATACGGAGGAGGCCGGGCCGTTGAGCGACGACACGATACGCCTGGTCACCATCGGCCGGATCATCCGTCAGCGCTGGCGGCTGCTCACCGTCCTCACGTTGGTGGGTGCGCTCGTCGGCTACGGCACCTCTCTGCTGTTCCCGCCGCGTTATACGACGTCGGCATCGGTACTGCTGCCGGGTCAGTGGGAGGAGCGCGAGCTGCTGACTCAGGCGGAGATCGCGACCAGTTCGGTGGTGGTCAACCGTGCGGCCGCCACGCTCGGCTGGACCGGGGTCAGCGGCAGCGAGCTGCGGGACCGGGTGAGCGCCAAGGCCACCGACGGGAACATCGTCAAGATCTCGGGTACGGCCGACAGCCCGGAGCGCGCACAGGAACTCTCCGACCAAGTGGCCCAGCAATTCGTCACATTCGCCGCGCGGCTCGCAGGCGACAACACCGACTCCGAAGCGACGACGGGGCCCGAGGAGCTGCGGAAGATGGTGGTGCAGACCAGCCGCCGCATCACCGAGCTGGCCGAGGCGACCGATCCGGGGCAGACCGTGGAGAGCGTGCAGACCCGCACCGAGCTCGCGAAGCTGCGCACCGCGCTGCAGGACGCCATCAAGAAGCTGGACCAGGTCGACCCGGCCGCCAACAAGGCCAACATGGTCGTCATGGGGCCGGCGGCCCGGCCGGACAGCGAGGCACCGCCGACGCGGATGCAGCTCATCGTCGCCGGGGCGGTGCTGTTCTTCCTGCTCGCGGTCGTCGGCCATCTCACCGCCGCACGGATGAGCCGTCGGCTGCGCACCGAACCGGAGATCGCCGCGGCGCTGGACTCGACGCTGCTCGGCACCGTCGACGTACCCGGTGAACGGTCCGCGCACCGGCCGGAGGACCACGGCCCGCGGGCCCGGATCCGCCGGCTGCTCGGCGTCGACATCCGGTGGGACATACCGCCCCTGCAGACCTCCGGCGACGAGGCCGGCAGGCAGCTCCGCTACCGGCGGGTGTGCACCCGGCTCCGGGACCAACTCCCGGCCCCCCGAAGGCTGTTGGTTGTCGTCCCGGCCGGCGACGAGATCGCCCGCCGAGCCGCCGGACAGCTCGTCGCCGAGGCCGAGGGCGATCCGATGCTGCGGGTGGTAGGAGTTTCGACGTCCCGGCCCATGGTGCCGGACCGCACCAACGAGTCCGGTGCCCTGATCGTGCTCAGCGCGGGCAGCTGGACCTCAGCGGAACTCGCCGACATCGCCGGGGCATGTGCGGACGCCAAGCACGAGGTCGTCGGCATCGTCCTCGCCGGCCTGGTCCGGACCCGTCCGAAACGGTCCGCCGGCCATCCTCGGGATGCCGCCACGCTGGCGCTCGCGGTCGGCGACAACGCGACGGGAGGTTCAAGGTGACGACGAGTACGACTTCGGAGTCGTCGGCCGCCGCTCCGCTCTTCGACCTGCAGGCGCTGGTGGTGGCGGTACGCAGACGGCGCCGCCTCTGGTCCTTCATGGCACTCCTCGGGCTGCTCGTCGGCGCGGCGGTGGCAGTCCTGATGCCGCCACCGCCGACCGCGGTGACCAAGGTGCTCGTCGCGCATCAGGCCGACCAGCCGAACGACCCCGGAACGCTGATCCGCACCGACGTCGCGCTGCTGCAGACCACACGGATCGCCAGTAACGCCCTGCAGGCCCTCAACTCCATAGACAAACCAGAGGACTTCATGCAGGACTACGAGGGCATCGGCTTGACCAACAACCTGCTGCAGATCAATGTGACGGGTGACAACGACGCGGAAGCGGTGGCCCGCGCCAAGGCGCTGGCCGAAGCGTTCGTCGCGAACCATGTGAAGCAGATACAGGCAGCCGCGAAAGCCGAGGCCAAGGCTCTGCTCGACCAGCGCGACCGCATGCGGGACGAACTCGCCCAGGTCAACAAGGCGATCGGAGACGGACCGCAGGACAACAGCCCGGAAGCCTCGGCGAACTTCGAGTCGCTCTTCGCCCGCCGGGCCGAACTCACCTCGCGGATAGCCGATTTCGATGAGCGCGCGGCGGAGGCACGCACCGGCACGCCCCAGCTCATCGCCGGCACACAGATCGTGGACGCCCCGCGCGCGGTGCAGCACTCCCTGCCCAAGGCCGCCGCCACCAACGCCGCGATCGGGCTCGCACTCGGACTCGTCCTCGGGCTCGCGCTGGCCGCGGTCGGCTCGGTGGTGGCGGACCGCCCCGTGCTGCGCCGGGAGATCGCGGCGAACCTGGGCGCCTCGGTCATCACGGAGCTGCCCCGCCGGACGGGCAGGCCCTGGCAGCGCCGACGGATCCGCGAGGCACGGACCAGGCTCACCACGTCCCTGGCCCGCACGGTGCTCGGCTCCGCGGAACCGGTGTCGCTCCTTGAACTGGGCTGTGCGCGCAGCACGAGTGCGATCGCCCTGGACCTCGCCCGGGCACTGGAACCGGAGGGGCCCGTGGTCATCATCGACGGCCTGCCGGGCCCGCAGCTCGGGGGCCGCCGCCTGAAGCCGGGAGACCCGACCGTGGTCAGCGGCGAGCGTGCCGCGGCCGTGCCGCAGCAGGAGCGCCGGCTCGGCGTCGGCTCGGTGGCGCCCGGCACGGCGTGGACCGACCTCCAGTACCTCGGCACCCGGACCGTGCTCGTCGTGCGTGCCGGGCACGGCAGCGCCGCATGGCTGCACACCGTGGCGCGGCAGCTCGCGGACCAGGGCATCGCGGTGATCGGTGTGGTGCTGATCGACCCCGATCCGCGGGACAGAACCGACGGCACGCTGTGGGACGGGCTGCACACCGCGCTGCGCGGCCAGAGCGAGCGCTTGGCCCGACAGAACGGGACGGGCCGGCGGCGGACGGAGCGGCAGCCGATGTGGGCCGCACGGGTCCCGGACAGCGACCAGGAGGCGCGGTAGCACATGTGTGGCATCTCAGGAACTTACCTATGGCCGGACGGGAAGGCCGTGACCGACCGGCTCACCGATACCCTCGCCCACCGCGGCCCGGACGGGGCGGGCCGGTACGGCCACCCCGCCGGTAACGGCGAAGTACAGCTCGGGCACCGCCGGCTCGCCGTCATCGACCTGTCCGAGACCGGCGCCCAGCCGATGGTCTCGGGCGGCCTGGTCCTGACGTACAACGGTGAGCTCTACAACGCGCCCGAGCTGCGGGCCGAGTTGGCGGCCGCCGGGGTGCGCTTCCGCGGTACCTCCGACACCGAGGTGCTGCTCGAGGCCTGGCGGCGCTGGGGAACGGACTGCCTTCCCCGGCTGCGCGGCATGTTCGCGTTCGGGATCTTCGACGAGCGCACCGGTGAACTGGTGCTGGCGCGCGACCAGTTGGGCATCAAGCCGCTGTTCCTGCTCCGGCGCGGTGCGGGCCTGGTGTTCGCCTCCGAGCTCAAGGCGCTCGCCGTCGCCACCGGCGGGTCGCTGGAGGTGGACCATGCGGCGCTGGTGGCCTCGCTGTTGTACTACTGGGTGCCGGACTCGCGGTGCGCGTACCGCGAGGCGGAGAAGCTGCCGCCGGGAAGCTGGCTCAGGTGCCGGCCCGACGGCCGGGTGGAGCGCGGCCGGTACTGGCACCTGAGGGACATCGCCGCCGAGGGCCGGGAGCGGGCTCGGAGCGGCGAGCAGCCGGACCTGGCCGCCGTCGTCGAGGAGTCGACCCGACGCCATCTGCTCTCCGACGTACCCGTGGCGACCTTCCTCTCCGGCGGTCTCGACTCCAGCTACCTGACCGCGCTTGCGGCCCGCGACCGACCCGGGATCTCCGCGTACACGATCGGATTCCGCGCCGAGGACGCCAAGTTCGAGGCGATGCCGGACGACCTTCGCTACGCCCGGCAGGTGGCCGAGCGGTTCGGCGTCGACCTGCACGAGATCGAGATCGCGCCGAATGTGCTCGACCTGCTGCCCGAGATGACGTACCACCTGGACGAGCCGATCGGCGACCCCGCCGCGATCAACACGTTCCTGATCTGCGAGGCCGCCCGGGAGGCGGGGGTCAAGGTGATGCTGTCGGGGATGGGCGCCGACGAGCTGTTCGCCGGTTACCGCAAGCACCTGGCCAACCTGATCGCGCTGCGCTACCAGCGCGTCCCGCGGCCCCTGCGGCGCGGCCTGTCCAGGGCCGTGGACAGGCTGCCGGTCGCCACGGCCCGCCGCGGGTACCGGTCGGTGCGCTTCGCGAAGCGGTTCCTCTCCTTCGCCGATCTGCCGGAGGAGACCGCGTTCCGGCGCAGCTACACCATGTACGACCAGGACGAGCTGCTCGCCCTCGTCAATCCGGACTTGGCCCAGGCGGTCGAGGACGTGCTGACCGAGCACGCGGACATCTACCAGGACAACGACCTCGACGACTTCGTCAACCGCATGTGTCTGGGCGACGCCCGGATGTTCCTGCCGGGCCTGAACCTCGCTTACACGGACCGGTCGAGCATGGCCGCGTCGACCGAGGTGCGGGTGCCGTACGTGGATGTCGAGGTGGTCAAGGCGGCGTTCGCCGTGCCCGGCGATCGCAAGATCGTCGGACGACAGGGCAAGGCCGTCCTCAAGGAAGCGGCCACCTCGATCCTGCCCCGGGAGATCGTGTACCGGCCCAAGGGCCTGTTCAGCGCCCCGCTGCGGGCCTGGATGAGCCGGGATCTGGCACCTCTGGTGCGCGAGGTGGTCAACGACGGCGTGCTCGTCAACTCCGGGCTCCTGCGCCGCGACGCGCTGGCGCGCATGGTCGCCGAGGACGCCGCCGGGCAGCGGGACTTCTCCAAGCATCTGTGGCATGTGCTGACCCTCGAGTACTGGTATCGCGGCGCGACCTCTGGCTCCGGCCAGAGCACCCGCTTAACGGCATAGGAACAAGGGGACTTCGGGTGAAGCAGGTTGTACAGAACTACAAGAGCGGCGAGCTGACGGTGCTCGACGTGCCGGTGCCGGGGTGCAAGGCGGGCGGTGTGCTGGTCCGCAGCGCCTACTCGCTGATATCCACCGGGACCGAGCTCATGAAGGTGTCCGAGGCCGGCATGTCGATGCTGGGCAAGGCCCGCACCCGGCCGGACCAGGTGGCCAAGGTCATGCAGAGCGTGGCCACCAACGGGGTGCCCGCCACCTACCGCAAGGTGATGGGCAAGCTGGACTCCTACACGCCGCTGGGCTACTCGCTGTGCGGGGTGGTCGAGCAGGTCGGCACCGGGATCGACGATGTGAAGGTCGGCGACCTGGTGGCCTGCGCCGGCAACGAGCACGCGTTGCACGCCGAGCTGAACTGGGTGCCGAAGAACCTCTACGCCCGGGTGCCGGACGGCCTCGCGCCGCGGCACGCGGCCTTCGGCACCGTCGGGTCGATCGCGATGCAGGGCGTCCGCCGCGGCGAGCCACAGCTCGGCGACGTGGCCCTTGTCATCGGCCTCGGTCTTATCGGGCAGTTGGTGGTGCAGCTCCTCACCGCCTCGGGGGTCCGTGTCGTCGGGGTCGACCCCGACCGGGCGCGCTGCGAGCTCGCCGAGCGCCTGGGCGCCGCGGCCTGCGGTGATCCCGCGTCCGCGGCCGTGGAAGCCTCCGTCGCCGAGCTCACCGGCGGTCACGGCGTGGACCAGGTGTACCTGGCCGCCGGCGGCGGCAGCAACCAGCCCGTCGAGCTGGCCGCCCGGCTCTGCCGGGACCGCGGCCGGGTCGTCGACATCGGCAAGTGCCGCCTGGACCTGCCATGGAACGCATACTACGAGAAAGAGCTCGACGTCCGGTTCTCCCGCAGTTACGGCCCCGGACGCTACGACCCGGAGTACGAGCTCGAGGGGCGGGACTACCCGATCGGCTACGTGCGCTGGACTGAGCGCCGCAACCTGGCGTGCTTCCTCGATCTCCTCGCCCGCGGCCGCATCGACGTGGAGCCCCTGGTCTCCCACATCGCCGACTTCGACGACGCCGTCGAGACGTACCAGCGCCTGAAGGACGGCGACCTGAAGGCCGTGGCCGTGCTGTTCCGGTACCCCGAGCAAGCGAGGGAAGCGGGGGAAGCGGCCCCGGCGGTGGCCGTGCCCGCGGTGCGACGCAGCGGCAAAGCGCCCACCCCGGCCCGGCCCGCCAAGGCGTCGGTGCGGGTGGCGTTCGCCGGCGCGGGAAACTACGCGACCTCGATGCTGCTGCCGCACCTGGCACAGCGCGACGGCGTCGAGTTGTCCACGGTCGTCACCACGACGGCGCTGTCCGCGGCCAACGCGAAGCGGAAGTTCGGCTTCGCCGAGGCGACCACCGATCTCGACGCCGTGCTCGACGACCCGTCCATCGACGCGGTGTTCGTGGTCACCCGCCACAGCTCGCACGCCGAACTGACCCAAAGGGCACTCCTTGCCGGCAAGGCGGTGTTCGTGGAGAAGCCCCTGGCGCTCACCGAGGACGAGCTGGCCGGCGTGCTCGCGGCGGTGGAGAAGTCCGGCAACGACCGCCTGCAGGTGGGCTTCAACCGCCGGTTCGCGCCGCTGCTGCAGGAGGCCAGGAAGCGGTTCGGCGCCCGGAACGGTCCGGCGAGCCTCCGCTACCTGGTCAACGCGGGCCGGCTGCAGCACGGCAGCTGGTACCTCCAACAGGGCACCGAGGGCTCGCGGTTCGCCGGCGAGGGCGGACACTTCATCGACACGGCAAGCTGGCTGCTCGAGGCCGACCCGGTCTCGGTGTACGCGGTCGCCACGTCCGGCAACGAGGACCTGCAGGTCGTGCTGCGCTACCCGGACGGGTCCACCGCCACCATCAGCTACGTCACCACCGGCTCGTCGGCCTTCCCCAAGGAGACGCTGGACCTGATCGCGGACGGCAAGGTGCTGCGGCTCGACGACTTCGTCCGTGCCTCGCTGTTTGCAGACGGAGGGGTCGGCCGCAAGCGGTGGGTCAGTTCGCGGCTGCCCAAGGCCCGGGACAAGGGCCAGTCTGCCGAGCTGGCCGCGTTCATCAAGGCCGTGCGGACCGGCGGGCCGATGCCGGTGTCGCTGGAGTCGCTGGTCGCCACCACGTCGGCCACCCTCGCCGTGCAGGCCGGCCTGGCCGGCGGCGCGCCGGTGACGTTGGCGAGGGCGCGATGACCATGAGCGCGGGCTGGTACCTGCGGCGGTTGTCCCGGATGGGACCGCGGGAGGTCGGCGGCCGGGTGGGCGACGCGGTGCGCAGGCGGCGGTGGCGGTCGGCGCTGCCGGACTGCCCGAGCGTGACCGGCGCCCGGTTCACCGCGGTACTGCCCGCCGGGACGATCGCCGCAGTGCCACCGGACGCTGCGAAACGTCTCATCGCCGAGGCGGACCGGCTGATGGCCGGGCACGCCGAGTTCTTCGGCGTGGACCGCGACGACCTGGCCGACCCGGACTGGTGGTACGACCCGAAGACCGGGCGCCGGGCTCCGTGGGGCTACGCCTTCGACGTGCCGTACCGGAACGAGGACGTGGTCGGGGACATCAAGCAGATCTGGGAGCCGTCCCGGCATCAGTACCTCACCGTGCTCGCCGCCGCCTACGCGATCACCGGGAACGAGCGGTACGCCGAGCGGGTGGCCGAGCACCTGCGGTTGTGGTGGACGGCCAACGCGCCACTACGCGGAGTGCACTGGATCAGCGGCATCGAGCTGGGGATCCGGCTGCTTTCCTGGGTGTGGATCCGCCGGCTGCTCGACGGCTGGCCGGGCGTGGCCGGTCTGTTCGAGGACAACCCGGTGGCGCTGAACCAGATCTGGCACCACCAGCGCTGGCTGGCCGCCTTCCCCAGCCGGGGATCTTCGGCGAACAACCACGTCATCGCGGAGGCCGCCGGGCAGTTGGCCGCGGCCTGCGCGTTCGGGTGGTTCCCCTCCTCGGCGCGTTGGCGAGCCGGCGCGCTCAAGTCGCTGGAGCGGCATCTGCGCAGCAACACCTTCGAGTCCGGCCTCAACCGCGAGTTGGCCACCGAGTATCACGGACTTGTCCTTGAGCTCGGCCTGGCCGCGGTGGCCGAGGCGGACGCCGCCGACGTGCCGGTCCCCGCGTCGATCCGCCTTGTGCTGCTGCGGATGACCGACGCGCTCGCGGCAGTCGTGGACGGCCGGTTACGGCCGCCGCGCCAGGGAGACGCGGACGACGGGCACGGTCTGGTCGTGGATGGCGCGGGCACCGACCGCTGGGCCTCGCTGCTGGCCACCGGGGACGCGGTGTTCGGCCGGCTCGCCTGGTGGCCGGCGGCGGGTGGCACCGATGTGCGCACCCCGCTCCTTGCCGCGCTCATCCGGCCGTACGCGAAAAATGAAATCGCACCGGCCGTGACCCGCCCGGCAAGCCGACCGGCCCATTTCGCTGACGCGGGCATGACGATTCTGCGCGGTCCGGAGGACATCTGGTGCCGCTGCGACGGTGGTCCGCACGGGTTCCTGTCCATCGCCGCGCATGCCCACGCGGACGCGCTGTCCGTGGAGGTCCGGCACGACGGGGTCGACGTGCTCGCCGACCCGGGGACGTACTGCTACCACGGGCAGCCCGAGTGGCGGCAGTACTTCCGGTCGACCCTCGGCCACAACACCCTGCAATTGGACGGCGGTGACCAGTCCGTCTCCGGCGGCCCGTTCCTGTGGACCCGGCAGGCCCGCAGCCGCGTCCTGGTCGCGGACACATCCGACGCCTCCGACGGGGGGACGGCCCGCTGGTGCGCCGAGCACGACGGTTACCAGCGCTCCGTGCACCGCCGCCGGGTGGAGCTGACCGCCGCGAGCCAGGAGCTGCGGGTGGTCGACGAGGTGCGCGGCCCGCGCCGTGCCGTGCAACTGGCCTTCCACCTCGGCCCGTTGATCGCCGCGGATCTGGTGGGGAACCGGGCACAGCTCACCTGGACCCGGGACGGCGAGGACCGCTCCGCGGTGCTCGACCTGCCCGGGCAGCTGTCCTGGCGGGCGCATCGCGGCGAGACCGAACCGCCGCTGGGCTGGTACTCCGCCGGCTTCGGGCGCAAGGAGCCCACCACCGCGCTGGTCGGCACAGGCTTCGCCGACGGCGTGGAGGGGTTCACCACCGTACTCAGGTTCCGGGGCTAGGGGGACGCGTGGTGATCGAGAAGCGGCACTGGGCGTTGCCGACGGCACGGCTGGTGCTGGTACTGCTGACGGCGACTGGCTGCGTGAGTACACCGGGCCCCCCGGCGGAGCCGACCGTTGCACGAGCCACGTCCGTGGCCCGGGTGTGCGCCAAGCCCGTGGCCGGGCCGGCGAAGGCGCCGGCGGGCGCGGTGACGGTCGACCCCGCGGTGATCGGTGACGTCGCTGCGAAGACCAAGAGCAGCCCCCCGAACACCACGTTCTGGCTTCGACCGGGCAAGCACAGGCTCGAGCCGAACCGCTACGCCCAGGTCATCCCCAAGAAGGGGAACCGCTACCTCGGCGCGCCAAGCGCGGTGCTCGACGGCCGGAAGACCAATCAGTACGCGTTCGGCGGTACCGCCCGCGACGTCACCATCCGCCACCTGACCGTGCAACGTTTCGTGGCGCCGCCGGACGAGGGCGTGGTCAACCATGACTCGGCCGACGGGTGGGTGATCGAGCACGCGACGATCCAGCACAACTCCGGTGCCGGGCTGATGGCCGGTGCCCGCCAGCGGGTCCGCGCCAGCTGCCTGCGCGGCAACGGCCAGTACGGCATGAACGCGTACAAGGCCGGCGGCCCTCTCAGCGACCTGGTGGTCGAGGGCAACGAGATCGTGGGCAACAACACCGACGACTGGGAGCGGCGGCGGAAGGGCTGCGGCTGCACCGGAGGCATCAAGTTCTGGGCCGTCAACGGCGCCGACGTGCGGGGCAACTGGGTGCACGACAACCGCGGAACCGGGTTGTGGGCGGACACCAACAACAACGACTTCCGCATCGAGGACAACGTGCTCGAGGCCAACGACGGTGCCGCGCTGATCTACGAGACCAGCTACAACGCGGTCATCCGGAAGAACACGATCCGGCGGAACAACTGGGTCGAGGGCCGCAAGTATGCCGACCGCGGCGACAGCTTCCCGCTCGCGACCGTCTACCTGTCCGAGTCCGGCGGCGAACCACGGATCCGAGCCCGCACGGACAAGATCGAGATCTACCGGAACGTGCTGGAGAACAACTGGTCCGGGATCACCCTGTGGGAAAACGCCGACCGGTTCTGCAACAGCCCGGCCAACACCTCGTCCGGTGACTGCACGTTGCTGGTGAACAATACCGACCGCTGCGCGCGGCCGGCGATCGCCACCGCACCGCTCTACGACGACTGCCGGTGGAAGACCCAGCGGGTGGACATCCACGACAACCGCTTCGTGCTGGACAAGTCCGTCGTCGAGTGCACGGTGAAGTGCGACCGAATGGCGGTCCTTGCCAACTACGGCACCTATCCGGACTGGTCGCCCTACCAGGGCGAGCGGGTGGCTGAGGCGATCACCCGCAAGCAGCACAACCGCTGGCACGACAACGTCTACCTCGGCCCATGGAAGTTCGTGGCCCACGACCCGAGCCGGGTGCTCGACTTCGGACAGTGGCAGGGCACGCCGTACCAGCAGGACGCGGGCAGCACCTTCCGCGCACGGGACGGTGGTTGAGATGGGCGCGGACCACACCTCGAAGATCGTCGGGACAGCCTGGGGGCTGCTGATCCTCAACACGCTCGGCTCCGCCGGGGCGAAGACCATCGTCCCGCTGCCCCGCTCCCTCATCCAGATGGTCACCATGGGCGCGCTGGTCGCCGCGTTCGCGCTGGCGCTCGCAGTCAATCTCCGGCTGCGCGTCCGGGCCAGCGCCTTCGTATTCCTGCTCACCCTGCTGCTGGTGCCGAGCGTGATCTCCAGCGCGAACCTGGAGTCCGGGTTCGGCGCGCTGTTCCGCTGCGCCCGGCTGGCTCTCTTCGTCGGCACGCTGTGGCTGCTCAGCCGCTGGTGGGACGGCAGCCCGACGTTCGTCCGGCACCACATCCGGATCTACTTCGTGGTCCTCGGGTCGGTGGCCGCCGGCCTGGTCATCTCACCGGGCGCCGCCATGCCCGACCTTTACGGCGGGCGGCTGGTCGGCGCGTTGTGGCCGCTCACCCCGCCGCAGATCGGACAGTACGCCGCGGTGATCATCGGGCTCACCGTGCTGCTCGTTCTGGGCCGCCGGACCGACAGGCGCAGCGCGGCGGTAGTCATCGTGCCGGCACTCGTCCTGCTCGCGCTGACCCATACCCGGACGGCCACGCTCGGCCTGTTCATCGGGCTGGTGTTGGCAATCGGCTCGCTCCTCCTGACCAGCGCCGCCGCCCGCCGGTTCTTCGCCTGGGCGGTGCTGTGCGCCGTCGTGGCCGCGGTGGCGTTCAGCTCCGCGCTGCAGGCGTGGTTCCTGCGCGGACAGAGCAAAGAGAACTTCTCCAACCTCACCGGTCGGGCCAAGGTCTGGGACGCCCTGCTGGCAGCCCCCCGGTCGACCTCGGAGCAGCTGTTCGGCGCGGGCCTGGGCGACAAGTCGTTCGGCGGGCTGCCGATCGACAACAGCTGGCTGGCCGTTTACCACGAGCAGGGTCTGACCGGCGTCGCCCTGGTGGCGGCGATCATCATCGTGCTTGGCGGCGTCGCGTTGCTGCGGCCACCGTCGCTGTCGAGGGCCTGCGCGATCTTCCTGATCAGCTACTGCGCGATCGCGTCGTACACCGAGGCCGGGCTGGGCGACGCCTCGCCGTATCTGCTGCATCTGACCGTGGCCGCCTCGCTGCTTGCGGCACCTGCCTCGGCCACTCCCCTCTCGACGCCCGAAGTCCCTCGACGACACATACCCCGATGGGCCCGAAAATCGGAGGTGACCTGAGCATGCACGTCCTCGTGGTGCACAACCGCTACGCCTCGGCCCAGCCGAGCGGGGAGAACAAGGTCGTCGACCAGGAGGTGGCGCTGCTGCGCGAGGCCGGCCACCGGGTCGAGGTGTTCGAGCGGCGCAGCGACGACATCGCCGCCCGGTCCCTCCTTGCCAAGGCCGCGGTGCCGCTCCTTGTGCCGTGGAACCCGGCGGTTCGCGCGGAGCTCGCCGACCGGCTTCGCACCGAGCGGCCGGACGTGGTGCACGTCCACAACGTCTTCCCGCTCCTGTCGCCCGCGGTGCTTGCCGCCTGCGCCGACGCCGGCGTGCCCGCCGTCGCCACGCTGCACAACTACACCCAGGTCTGCCCGCCCGGCACGCTGCAGCGGGACGGCCGGCCGTGCACCGAGTGCGTCGGGTCGGCGCCGCTGCCCGCCGTCCGGCACGGCTGCTACCGGAACTCCCGCCTTGCGACGGTGCCGCTCGCGGTCAGCCTGTCGGTCAACCGGCGGCGGTGGTGGTCCGGCGTGGAGCGGTTCTTCTGCATCTCCGCGGCGCAGCGCGACGTCCTGGTGCAGGCCGGCATGCCGGCCGAGCGGCTGGCGGTGAAGCACAACTTCGTGCCCGACCCGGGCGCCGGCCGAGCGGGCGCCGGCGAGCAGCTGCTCTATCTCGGCCGGCTCGCGGAGGCCAAGGGCGTGCGGCTGCTCATGACGGCGTGGGACGAGATCGCCGCCGACGGCGGTGTGGGCGTGCCACTCGTGATCGCCGGCGCCGGGCCACTGGAGCGAGAGGTGACCGCCTGGGCGGCGGGCCGGGACGACGTGCGCTATGTCGGCCTGTACGACACGGCGGAGTGCCAAAAGGCCATCGCCCGGTCGGTCGCCGTGGTGGCTCCCTCGACCTGGCTGGAGGCGTTCGGCCTGGTGGTCGTGGAGGCGATGGCGGCGGGGGTCCCGACCGTCGCCGCCGGACACGGCGCCTTCGTAGAACTCGTCGATGATGGGGTGACCGGGCTGCTGCACCGGCCGGGCGAGGCCGCCTCGCTCGCGTCCTGCATACGCCGGATCGCGGCCGAGCCGGACCTGGGCCGGGAGATGGGCCGGGCGGCCCGGCGCCGTTACGAGCAGGGGTTCAGCCCGGCCGTCGGCCTCGAGCGCCTGGTGGAGGGGTACCGCACCGCGATCGCGGGGCGGTCAGCAATGACTCGCGGCGGGGACACCCACGCGAGCAGGGGGGATGGGGACAGTAGATGACCAAATGCCGACTCTGCGGCTCGGAAGCGATGGCGAGCGTCGTCGATCTCGGGGCGACGCCACCATGTGAGAGCTTTCTCGCCGCGGACCAACTGGACACGGCGGAGCCGGCGTACCCGCTGCACCTGCGGGTCTGCACCGACTGCTGGCTGGCGCAGATACCGCCGCTGATCACGCCGGAGGAGACGTTCAAGGAGTACGCGTACTTCTCCTCGTACTCGACCTCCTGGGTGGAGCACGCGCGCACGTTCGTCGCCGACACCGCGGCGCGCCTCGCTCTCGTCTCCGACGCCTTCGTGGTCGAGGTCGCCAGCAACGACGGGTACCTGCTCAAGCACATGGTGGACCGGGGGATCCGCTGCCTGGGCATCGAGCCGTCGGTGAACGTCGGCGCCGCGGCGCGGGACGCGCGTGTGCCCACACTCACGGAGTTCCTGGACCCGGCCACCGGCTCGGCCGTCCGCGCCGAGCACGGCCCGGCGAACCTGGTCGTGGCCAACAACGTGTACGCGCACATCCCCGACGTGGTCGGGTTCACCCGGGGGCTGCGCGCCCTGGTCGCCGACGACGGCTGGGTCTCCATCGAGGTGCAGCACCTGCTGACCCTGATCGAGGAGAACCAGTACGACACGATCTACCACGAGCACTTCCAGTACTACACAGTCGCGTCCGCGGCCCGGGCACTGGCCAGCGGCGGACTCGCGCTCGTGGACGTCGAGTTGCTGCCCACGCACGGCGGCTCCGTCCGGCTGTGGGCCCGGCCGGCCGAGGTGGCCGGCGAGCCGACCCGGCGTGTGGCCGACGTGCTGGACCGGGAGAAGGCCGCCGGGCTGCAGGAGCTGTCCGGGTACACCGAGTTCTCCGCCCGGGTGGCCAAGGTGCGCCGGGACCTCCTGCGGTTCCTCATCGAGGCGGCCGAGCGCGGCGAGACGGTCGTCGGCTACGGCGCCCCGGGCAAGGGCAACACCCTGCTCAACCACTGCGGCATCCGGCCCGACCTGCTGCCGTACACGGTCGACCGCAACCCCTACAAGCACGGCAGGTTCACCCCGGGCACCCGCATCCCGATCCTGCCGCCCGAGCGGATAGCCGCCGACAAGCCCGACTACGTACTCGTCCTCCCGTGGAACCTGCGGGCCGAACTGGTCGAGCAACTGTCCTTCGTGCACGAGTGGGGCGGCCGCCTTGTCTTTCCCATCCCGGAACTGAGCATTGTCGAGGTCGCGTCTTGAAAGGGCACAGCATGAAGGTCGTCCTGTTCTGCGGCGGTTACGGGATGCGGATGCGGAGCGGTGCCGCGGACGACGTGCCCAAGCCGATGGCGATGGTCGGCCCCCGGCCGCTGATCTGGCACGTCATGCGCTACTACGCGCACTTCGGGCACACGGAGTTCATCCTGTGCCTCGGGTACGGGGCCCACCACATCAAGGACTTCTTCCTCAACTACGAGGAGACGACGTCCAACGACTTCGTGCTGCGGGGCGGGCGGACCGAGCTGCTGTCCACCGACATCTCGGACTGGACGATCACGTTCGCGCAGACCGGCATCGAGTCACCGATCGGAGAGCGGCTGCGCCGGGTGCGGCACCACCTGGACGGCGACGAGATGTTCCTCGCCAACTACGCCGACGTGCTCACCGACGCCCCGCTGCCCGAGATGATCGACCGGTTCGCCCGGCGCGACGCCGGTGCGTCGATGATGGTGGTGCCGCCGCAGTCGTCGTTCCACTGCGTGGAGTTGGGCGAGGACGGCCTGGTGGGGGGCATCACCGCGGTGAGTGAACTGCCGCTGTGGGAGAACGGCGGCTACTTCGTGCTCCGCCAGGAGGTCTTCGACCACATACCGGAGAACGGGGACCTGGTCGCCGACGGATGCGCACAACTGGCCAAGCAGGGCCGGTTGGTGGCGCACCAGCACCGCGGCTTCTGGAAGCCGACCGACACCGTGAAGGAGCGGGCCGCGCTCGACACCGCCTACGCCCGGGGTGACCGCCCGTGGGCCGTGTGGGAACGGGACGGCGCGGGGGTGAGCGCGTGATCCGGCTCGGGGCCGGGCGCCTGGACCGGATCGTCGCGGTGGGCGCGCACTGCGACGACATCGCCATCGGCGCCGGCGGCACGCTGCTGACGATGTGCCTCGCACATCCGGGCACGCGCATCGACGCGCTGGTGCTCTCCGGCGGTGGCAGCGAGCGGGAGCAGGAGGAGCGGGCCGCGCTCGCCGCCTTCTGCCCGGGCGCCGAACTGCGCCTGGCCGTGGACAAGTTGCCGGACGGCCGACTGCCGGCGCACTGGGAGGGGGCCAAGGCCGCGGTCGAGGAGCTGCGCGAGCGGACCGAGCCGGATCTGGTCCTCGCACCGCGTACCGATGACGCGCACCAGGATCACCGCGGCCTGGCGAAGCTGATGACCACCGCTTTCCGCGACCACCTCGTGCTCGGCTACGAGATCGTCAAGTGGGACGGCGATCTCGGCCGTATGGGGGCGTACCAGCCGCTGTCGCCGGAGATCGCCGAACAAAAGGTGCGGCTGTTGCAGGAGCACTACCCCTCGCAGCGGCACCGGCCCTGGTACGACCGGGAGGCCTTCCTCGGCCTTGCCCGGATCCGCGGCATCGAATGCCACGAGCGATACGCCGAGGCGTTCGCCGTCACCAAACTCACGCTCAACCTGGGGGATTGAACCTTGCGCGTACTACTGACCGGACACCAGGGCTATCTGGGCACCGTGATGGCCCCGGTCCTCGCGGCTGCCGGGCACGAGGTCGTCGGCCTCGACGCCGGCCTGTTCGCCGACTGCGTCCTCGGCCCGTCGCCCGCCGACCCGCAGGGGCATCGGGTGGACCTGCGCGACGTCACGGCCGAACACGTGGCCGGGGTGGACGCCGTGATCCACCTGGCCGCGCTCTCCAACGACCCGCTGGGATCGCTGGCGCCGGACCTCACCTACGACATCAACCACCACGCCTCCGTACGGCTGGCCCGGCTGGCCGGCGACGCCGGAGTACGGCGCTTCCTTTACGCGTCGACCTGCTCGGTCTACGGCGCCGCCGGCGGCGGCGACCTGGTGAGCGAGGACGCCCCGCTGCGCCCGGTCACGCCGTACGCGGAGTCCAAGGTGCGGGTGGAGGACGACCTGCACGCGCTGGCCGACGGCGACTTCACCCCGGTGTTCATGCGCAACGCCACCGCCTTCGGCTACTCGCCCCGGCTGCGCGCCGACATCGTGCTGAACAACCTGGTGGGCCACGCGCTCCTGTCCGGCGAGGTCCTCGTGCTCTCCGACGGCACCCCCTGGCGCCCGCTGGTGCACGCCGCCGACATCGCCCGGGCCTTCACGGCCGCACTGACCGCGCCGCGCGAAGCGGTGCACGACCGGGCGTTCAACATCGGCAGCGAGACCAACAACGTCACGGTCGCCGAGATCGCCGAGCAGGTCGCCGAGGCGGTGTCCGGCGCGAAGGTGGTGATCACCGGGGAGACCGGTGCCGATCCGCGGTCGTACCGGGTGGACTTCTCCCGGTTCCGCGCCGCGATACCCGGCTTCGACTGCGAGTGGACGGTGAAGCGGGGCGCACTCGAACTCGCCGACGCCTACCGGAAGTTCGGACTGACCCGGGAGGACTTCGAGCAGCGCTTCACCCGGCTTGCCGTGCTGCGCGAGGCGTCCGACGCCGGCGCCGTCGACGACACCCTGCGGTGGCGCCGATGACCGCTGTCGGTGAGGAGATGCACGCGCTGGTGGAGCGGCTGTACCCGCTGTGCCGGAGCATCACCGGCGACGGTGTGCGCGCCACCCTGGAGATCGTCGGCGAGTACGTTCCGCTGCAGGTGCACGAGGTGCCGACCGGGACGCAAGTGCTCGACTGGACGGTGCCGCAGGAGTGGAACATCCGGGACGCGTACATCGCCGACACCACCGGCAACCGGGTCGTCGACTTCGCCGCGTCCAGCCTGCACGTGCTCGGCTACAGCGTGCCGGTGTCGGCGACCATGCCTCTGGCCGAGCTGCGTGAACACCTGCACACCCTGCCGGACCACCCAAGTTGGGTGCCGTACCGCACCAGCTACTACACGCCGGAATGGGGGTTCTGCCTGGCCCAGGAGACCCTGGACGCGCTGCCGGACGGCGAGTACGAGGTGCGCATCGACTCCACACTCGCAGACGGCCACCTCACCTACGCCGAGCACGTCGTCCCCGGGCAGGTCCCCGACGAGGTGATCGTCTCCTGCCACGTCTGCCACCCATCCCTGGCCAACGACAACCTGGCCGGCATCGCGGTGGCGACGTTCTTGGCCCGGGCGCTGGCACAGGAAACGCCGTACTACACCTACCGGTTCCTGTTCGCGCCCGGCACCATCGGGGCGATCACCTGGCTGGCCCGCAACGCGGAGCGGATCAATGGGGCATCCCCTGCTCGAGCGGAGCCGAGAGCTGGGGGAAGGGTCAAGCACGGGCTTGTGCTGGCCTGTGCCGGCGACTCGGGTCAACTGACGTACAAGCAGAGCAGGCGAGGCAACGCGGAGATCGACCGGGTGATGCGGCACGTGCTGGCCGCCTCCGAACGCCCGCACAGCGTCGCCGAGTTCACTCCGTACGGCTACGACGAGCGGCAGTTCTGCTCGCCCGGGTTCGACCTCGGCGTGGGCTCGCTCAGCCGGACCCCGTACGCCGGCTACCCCGAGTACCACACCTCGGCGGACAACCCGGACTTCGTCACCCCGGAGGCGATGGCGGACACCCTTGCAGTCTGCCGCGAGGCATTCGCCGTCCTCGACCGCAACCGGCAGTACGTCAACCTCAGCCCCTACGGCGAGCCACAGCTGGGCCGACGAGGGTTGTACGACTCACTCGGCGGCCGCAGCGACGCGAAGCAGGCCCAGATGGCCATGCTCTGGGTGCTCAGCCTCTCCGACGGCGAGCACAGTCTGCTGGACGTCGCCGAGCGGTCCGGGCTGCCGTTCGGCGCCGTCGCCGCCGCGGCCGACGCCCTGCACGGCGCCGGGCTGATCGAGGCATGACGCCCATGACCACCGGGAGGGAGAAGCCGATGCCCTCGGCGGCCGGGGCCAGACACGCCCGGCTGACCGCCGGGCGGGCCATCGTCGGCCGGCTGTCCTGGGGACTGGCCGACCAGGCGGCCTCCAGCATGACCAACTTCGCGGTGGGGATCTACGTCGCACGCTCGCTGGGGCTGGCCGCGTTCGGCGTGTTCAGCCTGGCCTGGGTGACCTACGGCGTGGTGCTCAGCGTCTCCCGTGGGGTGGCCACCGACCCCCTCGTGGTGCGCTTCAGCGGCGTGTCGGACGCGTCCTGGCGCGGGGCGGTGGCCCGGTCGTCGGGTAGCGCGCTCGGCGTCGGTGCCGCCATCGGCGCAGTGTGTCTGGTGGTCGGGCTTGCTGTCGGCGGCCCAGTGGGGCCCGCGTTCGCCTGCCTCGGCGTCATCCTGCCGGGGCTGCTGCTGCAGGACGCCTGGCGGTACGCGTTCTTCGCCGCCGGCACCGGGCGGAAGGCATTCGTCAACGACCTCGTGTGGGGCGTCGCGCTCGTCCCGGCCATGGTGGTGGCGGCCCGCGTGGGCAGCGTGGCCGCTTTCGTGCTCGCCTGGGGCGCGTCCGCCGCGGTGGCCGCGGTGGCCGGCTGCCTCCAGTCCGGCATCCGGCCCCAGCTGACCGGAGCGCGCGAGTGGATTCGCGAGCACCGCGACCTCGGCTACCGATACCTGGTCGAGAACGTCAGCACCAGCGGCGCGAGCCAGCTGCGGGCGTTCGGGCTCGGCGCGATCGTCGGGGTCAGCGCGGTGGGTGTGGTCCGGGGCGCCGAGCTCCTGCTCGGCCCGTTCCTCGCTGTGCTGATGGGGCTGTCGCTGGTCACCGTCGCGGAGGCGGCACGGGTGCTGCGCCAAGCCCCGCACCGCCTCGGCAGGTTCTGCCTCCTGCTGGGCGGCGGGCAGGCCGCCGCCGCGCTGCTCTGGGGCGGGGCGCTGCTGCTGATGCCGGACCGGGCCGGCGAGCTCGTACTCGGCGACGTCTGGCACGCCGCCTCGGAGCTCATCGTGCCGGCCACGCTCGGCGTCGCGGGCGCCGGCCTCGGCACCGGCGCGGCGGCCGGACTGCGCGCGCTCGCCGCGGCCCGGCGCAGCCTGCGCAGCCAGCTGTTCGCCTCCGCCTGTTACGTCATCGGCGGGCTCGGCGGGGCGGCCGTGGCCGGCACGGTCGGCTCGGCCTGGGGCGTCGCCGCCGCGACGTTGAGCAGCTCGGCCGTGTGGTGGCTGCAGCTGCGGTCCGCCCTGCGCGAGCGCCACCAGAACCCCAACCGCGAAGTGAGGACGCCATGACCGCCCATCCCCGGATGAGCATCGGCCTGCCCGTCTACAACGGCGAGGAGTACCTCGCCGAGGCGCTCGACGCCCTGCTCGGCCAGACCTACGAGGACTTCGAGCTGGTCATCTCCGACAACGCCTCGACCGACGGGACTAAGGGCATCTGCCGCAAGTACGCCGCGCAGGACTCGCGCATCCGGTACATACGGCTGCCCCGGAACATCGGCGCCGCACCGAACCACAATTACGTGTTCACCGAGTGCCGCGGCGAGCTGTTCAAGTGGGCCTCGCACGACGACCTGTACGCCCGGGACCTGCTGCGGCGCTGCGTGGAGGCGCTGGACGAGCGGCCGGACGTGATCCTCGCGCACTCCGGCCAGGCGGTCATCGACGGCGACGGCCAGGTGAAGGTCCCGTACGAGTACGGGCTCGCCACCGACTCGCCACACGCGCCGGAGCGCTTCCGCAGTCTGCTGTTCGAGCCCGGTGGCGACGACTTCTACGGGGTGATGCGGGCCGACGTGCTGCGCCGGGTGAAGCCGCACGACAGCTACCACCACGCGGACCGCACCTTCGTCGCCGAGATCACCCTGCACGGGCCCTTCCACCAGGTGCCGGAGCTGCTGTACTTCCGCCGCGACCACCCCACCCGCGCCGAGCGGGCGAACCCCGGCAAGCGCTCCCGGTGCGTCAACCTCGACCCGCGCCGGGCAGGCCTGCTGCACCCGACGCCCCGGCTGCTCGCCGAGTACCTCTGGGGCTTCGCCTCGGCGATCCGGCGGGCGCCGTTGTCCCCGGCCGACCGGCGCGCGTGCTACCGCCACCTGGCCGCATGGATGGCCAGCCGGGTCCGGCCGGGCGCCGGCGAGCGGGTCGAGGACCGCGCCCCGGTCGACCCGGCCCTGCTCAGCGTCTCCGTGGACGCCCTCGTCGCCGGACGTGAAGGTCGTGAAGGGAGGCAGGCATGACGTCCGGAGGCGAAACCCCGGTACGTGTCGGGGTGTTCGGCCTGCTCGGCTCCGGCAACCTCGGCAACGACGGATCGCTCGAGGCAGTGCTCGGCTACCTCCGCGCCGAGCACCCGGAGGCGGTCGTGGACGCACTGTGCGGCGGACCCGAGGTCGTCACGTCCCGGTACGGGATCCCCGCGACGCGCCTGCACTGGTACCGCGGCGAGTACCGGACCGCCTCGCGGGCGGGCGCGATCGCGGGGAAGGGGCTGGGCAAACTCGTCGACGCCGTACGCACCGCCGCCTGGGTGCGCCGGCACGACGTGGTGATCGTGCCGGGCATGGGCGTCCTGGAGGCCACGCTGCCGCTGCGGCCGTGGGGCTTCCCATACTCGCTGATCCTGCTCTGCGCGAGCGGCCGGCTGCTGCGCACGCGGGTCGCGCTGGTCGGTGTCGGCGCCGCCGCGATCGGCAACCGGCCGACCCGGGCCCTGGTGCGCTGGTCGGCACGCCTTGCCGCGTACCGGTCGTACCGGGACACCCAATCCCGCGACGCGATGCGGGAGATGGGCGTGGACACGGCGCGCGACGAGGTCTACCCGGACCTCGCCTTCGCCCTGCCGACGCCGCCGTCGAGCGCGCCCTCGGGTCCGCCGGACGCGCCGGGCCCGGTCTGCGTCGGCGTCATGGACTTCCACGGCGGCAACGACGACCGCGCCCGGGCCGAGGAGATCCACCGGCGCTACCTCGACGGGACGACCCGATTCGTCCGCGCGCTGGTCGAGGACGGCAGGCCGGTCCGGCTGCTCACCGGCGACGCGTGCGATGCGCCGGTGGTGGCCGCGATCCTCGACGCGGTGGACTCGCCGCTGGTCACCGCCGCCGAGACGGCCTCGCTTGCCGACCTGATGAAGGAGACGGCGGTTGTCGGCGCCGTGGTGGCGACCCGGTACCACAACCTGATCTGCGCGCTGAAGGTCGGCACTCCGACGCTCGCCCTCAGCTATGCGGCGAAGAGCGACGCGCTCATGGATCGGATGGGCCTTGCCGCGTACTGCCACCCGGCCCGCGAGGTCGACGCCGACCGGCTGCTCGAACAGTTCCGGGCGCTGGAGAAGCGATCCGCGGAGCTGCGGCGAACCCTCGCCGAGCGGAACCTGATCGCCACCGGACAACTCGAGTCCCAGTTCACCGCCTTGACCGCGGCCCTGTTCCCGGCGGCCGACCATCCCCGACCCCACGCCTGCCAGGAGGCCCCATGAAAGCGACCGAAGTCCCGGCGATCGCCGGCGCGTACCTGTTCGAGCCGACGCCGTACGCCGACGAACGCGGCTTCTTCTGCCGCACCTTCGACGCCGACGTGGTCCGCTCGGTGGGCCTCGACCCGAACGCCTTCGTCCAGCACAGCCTGTCCCGCTCGGTGCGAGGCGTGCTGCGCGGCCTGCACCTGCGCTCCGGCGCCGGCGAGGCCAAGCTCGTGCGGTGCTCGTACGGGAGGGTCTTCGACGTCGTCGTGGACCTGCGGACGGACTCGCCGACCTACCGCAACGTGGCCTCCTTCGACCTGTCCGGCGAGACGCAGGTGACCCTGTACGTCCCGGCGGGGTGCGCGCACGGCTTCCAAGCGCTGACCGAGACCGCAGACATCTCGTATCAGATCGACCGCCCGCACGATCCGGCCGAGGACGTGACGATCGCCTTCGACGACCCGGAACTCGCCATCCCCTGGCCGCTGCCGGCCACATCGATGTCCAAGCGGGACCGGGAGGCACCGAGCCTCGCCGAGGCCCTGAAGCAGAAAGAGAGCTGAAGTCAGCGTGGACACCGAAGAGTTCCTCCTGCCCCGGTCGCAGAGTGCGAACGAGCGGCTGCACGCCATGATCCCCGGCGGCGCGCACACGTACGCCAAGGGCGACGACCAGTACCCCGAGAACCTGGCCCCGGTCATCAGCCACGGCCGCGGTGCCCACGTGTGGGACATCGACGGCAACCGCTACATCGAATACGGCTCCGGCCTGCGGTCGGTCAGTCTCGGCCACGCCCACCCGCGCGTGGTCGAGGCGGCGCGGCGGGAACTCGACCGCGGCAGCAACTTCGTCCGGCCGTCCATCATGGAGGTCGAGGCAGCGGAACGCTTTCTGGCCACCGTGCCGACCGCCGAGATGGTGAAGTTCGCGAAGAACGGCTCCGACGTCACCACCGCCGCGGTGCGCCTCGCCCGCGCCGTCACGGGGCGCCCGCGGGTGGCCATCTGCGGCGACCATCCGTTCTTCTCCGTCGACGACTGGTTCATCGGCACCACACCGATGTCCGCCGGCATTCCGGCGGCCACCACCGAGCTCACCGTGGCGTTCCCCTACGGAGACTTGGCCGCCACGGAGGAGTTGCTCACCCGGTACCAGGACGAGATAGCCTGCCTGATCCTCGAACCCGCCGGGCACGCCGAGCCTTCCCCTAGCTCTCAACTTCGTTCGAGCAGGGGAGACCCCACTCCCGGGTACCTCGCCGGCCTCCGCGAACTGGCCGACCGGCACGGCTGCGTACTGATCTTCGACGAGATGATCACCGGCTTCCGCTGGTCGGAGGCGGGCGCCCAGGGCCTGTACGGCGTCGTCCCCGATCTCTCCACGTTCGGCAAGGCGCTGGGCAACGGGTTCGCCGTCTCCGCGCTGGCCGGGCGCCGCGACCTGATGGAGCGGGGCGGGCTGCGTCACTCCGGCGACCGGGTGTTCCTGCTGTCCACCACGCACGGCGCGGAAACCCACTCGCTGGCAGCCGCGATGGCCGTGCAGACCACCTATGTCGAGGAGGGCACTACCGCGCAACTGCACGCCCTCGGCGAGCGGTTGGCCGCCGGTGTCCGCGCGGCCGCGGCCGGCATGGGCGTCGGCGACCACGTCGTCGTCCGGGGCCGGGCCAGCAACCTGGTCTTCGCCACCCTCGACGAGAACCGGCAGCCGTCGCAGCAGTACCGCACCCTGTTCCTGCGCCGGCTCCTCGCGGGCGGAGTGCTGGCCCCGTCGTTCGTGGTGAGCAGCGCGCTCGGCGACGCCGACATCGACCGCACCGTCGACGTGGTGGCCCAGGCATGTGCGGTGTACCGGAAGGCACTGGACGCCGCCGACCCCACCCCCTGGCTGGCCGGGCGGCCGGTGAAGCCCGTATTCCGCCGCCTGGCGTGACGTGACGCGTCGTCAGAGGGGCTCCCGCCGACCGGCGTCGGCCGTCCGGTCGTCCAGCCGGTCGGCCGTCCGGTCGACCAGCCACGCGGTCGCCGGTACCACCGCCAGCGCGGTGCACCAGCCGCCGAGGACGTCGGTCGGGTAATGCGCGCCCAGAGCGACCTGCGCCCAGCCCATGGCGGCGCCGGCAACGAGCGCCGCGGCGAGCACGAGTGACGTGCCGGCCGTCCTGCCGAGGCCAAGCCGGCCGGTCGCGAGCAGCGCCACGATGAGGGCGAGCGCGGTGAGGAAGGCGGTGTGCCCGCTCGGGTAGGACAGGTTGCCGTCGCCGTGGATGGTGCGTCCCACCAGGTGCTTGAGCAGCGTCGCCGTGGCCACGGTCATGCCGACACCGAGAACGACGAGCACCGCCGCGCGAGGACGCCGAAGCAGCAGGCAGCCCGTCACGGCGGCCACGACCAGCATCGCCGCTCCGGCGGGCTCCCCCAAGAAGTCCGTGGCGAGAGCGACGTACCGCCACGGCGGCCGCACACTGTCCGCCGTCGGCTGGATGATCCACCTGTCCACCCTGCCGGGCTGGCTGTGGCCGGCATACAGGACCCCGAGCACGACGACCACCAGCGCGGCGAGGGCCGCGATCAGCCCGAGCCACACGCGCAGCGACGGGGGCAGCACCGTGGGCGCCGGCCGGCAGCCGGTCACACGCCCACCGCGGCCAGTCGGCCTGCGGCAGTGCCCTTCTTGTCTGCCGTACGCAGCGTCGGGCGTTGCGGGATTACCCGCTGCCGCCCGCCGACATGGCCGGGATCGTCAGCCTGTACGGGCTGCGCGGCTGGACCGAGCAAGATGACAAACCCGTCGAGCACGAACTGGGCTGGGCCGACTTCCAGCTCCGCTCCGGCCAGGCGATCCAATGCGAGCCCCCCGTCGTGTCCGACCCACCCTCGAGCGACCATAACTGCCCCGCGGACACCCGCTCCTGGCCTGTACGACTCCGCGGGAGCCGTAAGCCTGTGCAGCCCCGAACTCGCCAGCCTGGCCATCGCCTTGGCCAAGGGCATCGGGATCAGCCTCTACTTGTCACCCTAACCAACAATCCGGTGCTCTCACACTGCCCCTATGACGGGGGTCACGGCTGTGCCTCCCCGGCGCTTCGCGGTTTGCCGCATGCGACGGACGTATCAGCATGACACCGCCAGCGGGCGAGGATGTCCGTGACCGACTCGGTCACGTGGACCCGGTGCCCGTACGAGCGTGCGACGACGTCCTGCGGTCCCCGTCCGGCGCCGGGTCGGCCGGTCCGGGCAGCCCGCTGGGACCGGCTCCTGGGACCGAGCGTCCGAGGGCCGACTCGGTGCTCTCGCCGAGGAAGCCGCCCGACTGGTGCTGCCACAGCTTGGCGTAGGCACCGTTCGCCGCGAGCAGCTCCTCGTGGGTGCCCTGCTCGACGACACTTCCGCGGTCGAGGACGACGAGACGGTCCATGCCGGCGACGGTGCTCAGACGGTGGGCGACCACGAGGGCCGTACGTCCGTCCATCAACCGCCACAGGGCGTCCTGGACGAGGAGCTCGCTCTCCGAGTCCAGCGCGCTGGTCGCCTCGTCGAGCAGCAGGATCGGGGCGTCGCGCAGGATAGCCCTGGCGAGGGCGACGCGCTGGCGCTGGCCGCCCGAGAGTTTCACTCCCCGCTCCCCCACCAGAGTGCCGAAGCCGTCGGGGAGTTGGTCGGCGAACTCCGTGACGTGCGCGGCCGCGGCCGCGGCGTGGATCTCCTCGTCGGTGGCGCTGGACCGGGCGAAGGCAATGTTGTCCCGCAGGCTGCGGTGGAACATGGCGGGTTCCTGCGGCACGTAGGCGATCAGTGAGCGCAGGTCGGTCTGGCGCAGCCGGCTGATGTCCTGCCCACCGATCAGGATGCGTCCGTCGTCGATGTCCGACATCCGCAGCAGGAGCCGGGTGAGTGTGGTCTTGCCGCCGCCGGACCTGCCGACCAGACCGATCCGTGCGCCTGCGGGCACGTCCAGGTCGAGTGCCTGGAAAATCGGCTTCGCGCCCGCGTGGGCGAAGGTCACCGCCTCGAAGCGGATGCCGGTGTCCCGCGGTGCGAGCGGTTCGGGTTCCGTCGGGTCGAGCACCGTGGGCGGATCCAGCAGCAGCTCCGTGAATTGCGCGGCCTCGGTCATCGAGCTTTCCAGACGCCGGTAGATCTGGTTGAACTCGAACATGATCTGGGTCGCGTTGGAGTAGTAGGTGAAAGCGACGACGACCTCCTCCACTCCCTGGCCCGGGCCACCGAAGGCGATGGCGACCAACAGGCCCAGCACGTTGGTCAGCACGGACATGGGGGCGATCAGGATGTCGACGCGCAGATTGCCGTAGTCCCACGACCTCAGCGTCAGGCGCCGGGAGTCCGCGACACGGCTGCGGTGTTCGTCGGCCTCCCGCCGCTCGGCCGCGAACGCCCGGATGGTCTCCATGTTCATGAGGCTGTCGGCGACGTGGCCGGAGACCCGGGCGATCGCCGCCTCACGGTCGTTGACGAGCCTCTGCCGGCGACGGATCAGAGGTGTCGCGGCCACCACGGTCAGCCCGATCATCACAAGAAGGCCGGCGACGAGCATCGGTTCGTAGCTCCACAGCACCACGGCACCGAACACCAGGGGGACGAGACTGCCCACGATCCGGTACGTCACCGTGTCGACGAAGTCCTCGAAGCGCTTGCCGAAGCTCAGCACCCGTTTGGTCAGGGAGCCGGCGAAGTTGTCGTGGAAGAATGCCGCGTCCTTGGCGAGGAGTTCGTCCATGCCGCTCACGTACAGGTGCTCCATGCCGAGGGCGTCCACGCGGTTCAGGCAGTGCTGCCCGACCCGCCACACGGCCTCGGCGAGCAGCAGCGTCACGCCGAAGCCCAGCACGTACGGCAGCGCCGAGTTGAGGGTGAGACCGCCGTCGTCGGCGGCCTGCCCTGCCAGTTTGGCGATCAGTAGGGGGGCGACGTAGCGGATGCCGATGTTCCCCACGGCCGGCAGCAGCAGCGCGGGCAGGGCCAGCCGTCGTAGTCGCAGCAGTTCCCGGCCATAGCGGCGCAGTGCCAGAACGACCGCGCTCCTGCCCGGCGTCGGCCCTCGCGTATCCGTTGTCCCCATCACACTCCCGGAGGTTCGGAGTCGGAAGTGTCCCGTCAGGGGAGGTCCTCAGTCCAGGCATTTACCGCGGACTGGCGAGAACCGGACACCGCTGCGTTCAGCGTACGCAGCGGACGTATCCAGTGGTGAGCTTGCGGTAGTTGGTGTAGCCGTCGTCGTAGTTCAGGGCCCAGCGCACGGCGGGCTCGGGGTCGGAGGCACCGGCCGTCCAGTACCAGGCGTCCTTCTGGATCGCCGGGAAGGCGGCGGGGTCGACGGCGGGGGCCACTCGGATGTCGTCGACCGTGGTGGCGAGTTCCTTGTTCGGAAAACGGATGGCGTCTCAGACATGCAGGGTGGGCCGGTAGATGAGCTCTTGGATGTGGCCGTCGAGCGTCCGGCGCTCGATCAGCTCGAGGTCGAAGTCGGCCGCGCCCTGGAAGATCGGGTCCAGTCCGCTCTGACCGGTGATCACAGGGAAGAGCGTCACCTGGACGCGGTCGACCAGACCGGCGGCCATCAGCGCCCGGTTCATCGACAGGCTGCCGTGCGAGCGCAACGGTACCTCGGACTCCTCCTTTAGCCGAGCGACGACGTCGACGGCATCGCCGCTCACGACGTTCGCATCCGGCCAGTCGAGGGGTCCTTCCAGTGTGGTCGACACCACCGTTGCCGGCAGGCTCCTCATCCGGGTGACCCATGGGTCACGCACCTCGGACTCCTCGGTGCTCGATGCCAGCATCCGCGCGAACGCCCGATACGTGTTGGCCCCGAAGACCATCCGCTGCTCCTCGCGGTACAGGGCGAGACGGTGGTCGAGGAGCTCGGGGCCCTGCTTGCCCCAGTAGCCGGTCCAGTTGCCACTGGCGGCGCCGAAGCCGTCGAGGCTGGAAAAGACGTCGAATGTGTAGGTAGCGGTCATGATGCTCTCCTCGAATGCGGTTGATCGCGTGTTGGAGATACAGACCGGCAACCACGGCGAGACTCATCGCCCTTGGGCTCCTGGAGTCCGGCGCCCCGGATGCGGCCCCAAGGGCTTTACCACGGCCAAGAAGGCGGAAGGTCAGCATGAGCGGCGATACGGCGGGCGAGAAGAAGAACGTGGCACGCCGATCCACAGGTCCTGACTATTCCACGTACAGCGGCGCCCACGATGCAAGGACACGTCGACGCGGACACGAAGGGCCACATGGGCACTGAGCCTGTTGCACGCTGCTACACGGAACGGGCCGTAGCGCACGAAGAGCATGTCAGAGGGGCGGCTCGCACCGGCACCAGGCCAGCCGTCCACCGACGTAAACTTCGCCGGCTTCTCCATCGACCAAGCAGGGCGCAAGCACGTCGGCACAACTGCCGTGCCGGTCGCGTACGAGAGGGTCCCATTGGCCGCAGCAAGGAGCGGCGCGCTGTCAGTGGCGGGTGGCAGCATCGGGCGCATGACGGACACCACAACTCCCGCCCCGTTCAACCGGGAGCGGTTCGTCTCCCCGGCCTCGGGCGCCAGCGCGGGCACCCGCGCGGTGGTGCTGGTGTGGAGCGGCTTGAGGGCGGGGCACGGGGAGCCGTTCTTCCACCTTTCGGTGGCGCGAGACGGTGCCGAGCAGTACGCATTCACCTACGTGGACGGAGAGATCCGGCAGAGCGGGGAGATACCGCGGGCGCTGGATCCGAGCCGGTTCTTCGGCGCCCTGGAGGACGGGGCCGAGGTGGAACGGTCGCTGCTGGAAGCGGTGGCCGGGGAGTTCGGTGCGTCGCTGCCGCGTCATGCCATCGTGAACGGGCGGCTGCACACATTCACCACCCGTTCCTGGACGCGGCCGCCGAGGGACGGCGAGACGTACGCGGTGATCCGGATGGATTGGGGAGACGCGCGCCCGGCGGACGGCCGGCGGACAGGAGAGGACGGGCCGGGGAGCAGGTAGAGACCGGCCAGGCTGCGCAAATTCTCAATGCGGTGAGAGTCGAGAGCACGTAGCCCTGGGATGTCGGAGGACGAACCTCCCGGGGCTTCGTCGCCCCTATAGCGGGGCCTGCGGGGAGGTGGACCGTGTCGCGCCACGAGGGCCGAAACAGCCCAGGTCACGCCCCGGTTGAGGGCAGCGTTCAGCACCGAGCGAGGTGGAGCACCACGCTCAGCTCGGAAGGTGTGGCACGGCCTTCGGGGCCGAAGCCTGAGCCCCTGGCGGGGTCCTGGACCACTTCGCGGAAGGTGCTCTCGGACCGGACCAAGTGGAAGAACTCGCGGGTTTCTTGGTGGGTTGTCTTCTAGTTGTTGGGTGGCTCGGAGGCATGCTCGGCGGGCGTTGCTGCGGCAGCGGTGGGAGCACCAGCGTGGGCGGCAGCCCGCATCAGCGCGGGGTGAGGACGCAGAACTCGTTGCCCTCTGGGTCGGCGAGGACCGTCCACGGGACGTCGCCCTGGCCCACGTCGACGGGCGTCGCGCCGAGATCCTGGAGGCGCGCGACCAGGTCCGCCTGATGAGCCGCAGAGGTGGTGGCGAGGTCGATGTGCACGCGGTTCTTCACCGTCTTGGGTTCCGGGACGGCAAGGAGGTCGATGCAGACGGCGATGGGGGTCAGGATAGGTCAAGCCCTCGGGTTCGACGTTGATCTCGCCGGGTTCGTCGCCGGTGACGTTCCAGCCGAGCGCCTCCGCCCAGAACCGGCCGAGGGCGGACTTGTCCCGAGCCTTCATCGAAACCTGAACAAGCCGCGTCGCCATGCCGCCGATCCTAGGCCCGCGCGGATCAGGAACCGCCGAAGTGCTCCGCGCACCCGTCACCTCGTCGGCGGGTTCCCGCAGCCTCGATGCCGGTGGATTCAGGCCGTGGTCGTGCGCGGGCTTCCTCCTGGGCGGGGGCCGATGAGGACGCGGGACAGCAGGCGTGGGTCGGCTAGTGTCAGGGGCCCCGCGATCATGTGGAAGAGGCCGGAGAAGGCGGTGTAGAGCTGCGGGTCGTGGGGGACGGTGTCGATCAGGCGGTTCATGAACCAGTTGCCGGCCTTGACGGGCCAGGCGGGCCGCGACTGCTCCCAGGCTCGGTCGGGGGTGGTTGCCATCAGCCATGAGGAGGCGGTGGCGCGGGCCAGCCGCTTCTGGAAGACCTGCCCGTCGAGGGAAGTGCGGGCGCGCCTGTTGCCGAGCATCTGCTCCAGGAGACGGGCTTCGAGGGCGGCGACGGTCATGCCCTGACCGTAGGCGGGGTTGAAGGTGCACACCGAGTCCCCCAGGGCGATCAGCCCGTCGGGCCAGCGGGCAAGGCGGTGGTAGGCGATCTTCCGGTTGACCGTACGGGCGTAGCGACGCACTGCGGATGTGGGGGTGAGAGAGGCGATGGTGTCGGCGATAGGACCGCGCAGTGTTTTGGCGAAGGCGAGGAAGTCGTCGTCGTTGTGGGGCAGTTGGGTTCCGTTGGCTCCGTGCAGGGTGACGTGGAGTGCGTTGTTCTCGATCTGGATCGCGTAGCAGCCCTTGTGGAAGTCGGGGGCCCGCAGGGGTTGCAGCACGCCCATCCACGAGGGCGGGGCCTGTCCTTCCGGGTAGGAGTAGGTGCGTGAGGCGTAGCCGACCTGGGCATCGACGGTCGTCGTACGGGGGCTGGGCAGGCCAAGGGCGGCCAGCCATTGCGGCAGGTGGGAGGAGCGGCCCGAGGCGTCCACCACGAGGTCCGCGGCGATCTTGTCCTCGCCGTCGCCGTCCTTGACGCGCACCCCCGTGACCTTCCCAGGCGTGGCCGTGCGCAGGCCGGTGACGGTCAGTCCGTCCCGTAGGGTGACGGGCTCCAGCGCCGTCACCCGTTGGCGGAGAACGTGCTCCAGGAGAGGACGGGAGAAGGTCTGGATCGGCATGCCCATCGGTGTAGGCGGTGGGGTGCCGTTGGGCAGCACGGCACACAGTCCTTCGCCCCAGTCCCACACCGGCGCACCGGCCTGTTCCAGCTCGGCCCGCAGCCCGGGGAAGTACCCCTCGAACACCTCGGCACCGAGGGCCAGAAGACCATGGACATGGTGTCCCTGCGGCACCCCGGCCCTGGGTGCGGACGCACTCGGGAGCGTGTCGCGTTCGATGACGGTGACGACCTCGAAGCTGTCGGCCAGGACTCGGGCGGCGGCAAGACCCGCCATGCCCGCACCAATCACCACCGCGTGCCGGACGTCCGTATCCATGGGCATGCCGCTCCCTCGCTCTGCGGGCCGAACCCCGCTGTTCCCGGGCTCTTCCCTGCCCTGATGGGCCGACAGGTATTCCGAAAGGTGTAACCACTGAGCACGTTCCGTAATCAGGGTGATATTGCCCCGAGTCGGCCGGTGGCTCGGCCCGGCCGTCGGCCTGGTCGTCGCGGCCACCGAGATGTTCCTGGTGCTCTCGCAGCACCGAGGGGCCCGGTGAAGTCACTCCTGCGGCGAGCCCGGAACCGACCCTTTCCGAAGAGCAGGCCCAGCGCGGCCATCGGCACGGACTACAACATCCTCATGATCGCTCGGCTTCGCGAGGAGGCCCGGGAGGGCCGCAGCCCGCGCGAGGCGGCCGGACTGGCGCTGCGGCACGCCGGGCCGACCGTGGCCGCGGCTGGCTTCATTCTGGCGGCGACTTTCGCCACGATGATGCCGGCGGGCAACGCGCTGCTCACGGAGATGGGCTTCGCCGTCTCGTTCGGCACCGCGATCGCCGCCGTGAACTGAGCTTCTGACGTCTGACGCGTGGACGCCGGAACAATCCTTCTGGGGCTGCGCTGATCCGCAGGCGACGGTTCGTCGGCGACGGTCTGCCACAAGCCGTCGCGGGTGGGTCCAGCCCCACTTCCCCGCGGCACCGTCGCACCGACCGCCGGCGGCCCTTGAACGCTTGTCCGGGTGCCGCGGGGTGTGGTGTCGTGGTCGCGATCACGTGCGCGGGAACGAAGCGGGAACGAAGGGGACATCGATGGCCGACGGTGCCGGACAGCTGCTGGCCATCAGCGACCTGCACATCAGTTATGCCGAGAACCGTGCCCTGGTGGAGGAGATGGTGCCCGGCTCCGACGACGACTGGCTTCTCGTGGCCGGGGACGTCGCCGAGACGGTGGCCGACATCCGATGGGCCCTCAAAACTCTGGCGGGCCGCTTCCGCAAGGTCGTCTGGGCTCCCGGCAACCACGAACTGTGGACGCACCCGAAGGACGCCGTCACCCTCCGGGGCGTCGCCCGCTACGAGTACCTGGTCGAGCTGTGCCGCGAGTTGGGCGTTACCACCCCGGAGGACCCCTACCCGGTCTGGGAAGGCCCCGGTGGGCCGGTCGCCGTCGCAGCGCTGTTCCTGCTGTACGACTACAGCTTCCTGCCGGCCGGCTGCGCCACCAAGGGCGAGGGGCTCGCCTACGCGTACAAGACCGGTGTCATCTGCAACGACGAGTACCTGCTGCACCCCGACCCCTATCCGAGCCGGGAGGCCTGGTGCCGGGACCGGGTGGCCGAGACCGAGCGTCGGCTGGCGGCGCTTCCCGACGATCTGCCCACGGTGCTCGTCAACCACTACCCGCTGGACCGTCACCCCACTGACGTCCTGTGGTATCCGGAGTTCGCCATGTGGTGCGGCACCGGGCTGACCGCCGACTGGCACCGCAGATTCCGTGTGGCCACCATGGTTTACGGCCATCTTCATATTCCCAGGACCACCTGGCACGAAGGGGTCCGCTTCGAAGAGGTGTCTGTGGGTTATCCCCGTGAGTGGCGCTCCCGCCCGGGGCCACCCGGCCGATTGCGCCGCATCCTGCCGACGGGTGGGCACACCCGGTGATCGAGGAACTGCTCCCGGACTCAGTGGTGGTCGTGGAGAGCCGAGGGGGCGACGAGGCCGACTATGCCGCGCTCCATCCCGAGGAAGAGGCGGTGGTGGCACAGGCGGTGGACAAACGGCGCCGCGAGTTCACCGCGGTGCGCGCCTGCGCCCGCCGGGCCATGGAGAAGCTCGGCTTCCCGCCGCAGCCCATCCTGCCGAGTGAGCGCGGCGCCCCGCGTTGGCCGGAGGGCCTGCTCGGCAGCATGACCCACTGCGACGGTTACCGCGCCGCCGCCCTCGTCCGCGCCACCGACCTGGCCTCCCTCGGCATCGATGCCGAACCGCACGGTTCGCTCCCGGACGGCGCCCTGCATTCCGTGGCGCTCCCCGCCGAGCGGGAGCGCCTGGCCCTCCTCGCCGCCGGGCAGCCCGGCGTCCACTGGGACCGGCTGCTGTTCAGCGCGAAGGAGTCCGTCTACAAGGCGTGGTTCCCGCTGACCGGGAAGTGGCTGGGCTTCGAGGAGGCGTACATCGATCTCCACCAGGATTCCGGAACGGCGCAGCACGGCCGCTTCCGCGCCGAACTGCTCGTCCCCGGACCGCTGGTGGGGGGACGAAGGATCAAGCATTTCGAGGGGCGGTGGATCGTCCGCGAGGGCCTGGTCACCACCGCATTGACGGTCCCCCACCCCTGATCCCCCTCGCGCGCCCGAAAGCCGGCTCCGGGTGGGGCCAGCCCCGCCGCCCGCGGGGCGTAGCGGGATTCCGGCACGGACCGTGCGACCGTACGTTCTTCCATAGTGGTCGGGTACATCCATTCCCGGCTGGCAGAACGACGTCGCCCGCACCCAGATCTGGCAGTGGCTGCGCCACGGGTCACCGACCGCGCGACGGTCCTGGACCTTCTGGACGCGGAGGTCGCGGCGCTGGGCGCGGAGTACCCCTGGGGCCCGGTGGACGAGGCCCGCGACCTCTTGGAACGTACCGCTCTGGCACGGGACTTGCCGGACTTCTTCGCCTCGGTCGGCTACGCCCTCACCTGGTGGAGCACCCCTACCACCGGGGCTGAGGGGCCCCGGTGGCGCCGCCGGGGCCGAGGGGCGCGGCGGCTGTGGTCGAGCAGGGCGCGGTACGGGTTGGTGGATCCGTACCGCGCCTGCTTCGCCTTCCCCGTACGAGCCGTCACCACGAGCACCACCGACGACCGCGGGCACCGTCGGCGTCGGCATCGGCATCGGCTCAACCGCGTCTCCGGCCTCAGCGCGGCGCCAGGCCGCGGAGCGCGAGGTCGACGAGGGCGTCGGTGTATTCGTGCGTGAGGGGCCCGTCGCCCATCAGCCAGTGCTGGGCGACGGGCCCGGCCAGCATCAGCACAGCGATCCGCGGATCGACGTCCTGCGCGATCTGACCGGCCCCCCGGGCAGAGCCCAAGCGCTCCAGGCAGAGCCGTAACGGGGGCTCCACCAGGCGCGCCGTCAGCTCCTTGCCGAGCGCAGGGTCGGCTATGCCCGCGGCGACGAGGGCGCGGGCGGGCACGTCGTACCCCGGGTCGGTCATGGTGTCGACAGCGGACCGGAGAACGGCCTTGAGATCGGCCTCCAGATCGCCGGTGTCGCGGACAGCGCCCCCGGCCCGCGCGATGTCCTCGGTCAGGGAGACGACCGCGTCCCGGAGGATGGCCGCCTTGGAGGGCCACCGGCGGTAGATGGTCTGTTTGCCGACGCCTGCCCTGGCAGCGACCCCTTCGATGGTCACTCTGGGATATCCGACCTCGTGAACGAGTTCCAGCGTGGCGCCCAGGATCGCACGGTGTGCGCGGCGACTGCGGTGGGCGGTTTCAGGTGCGCGGTGGGAGGACATGGTCCACAGCATAGACCTCGACGAACCGATACGTATCGTCTTGACAAGACGATACGTATCGTCGAAGCTCATGGATGTACCGAGACGCAACGCCTCGGCTCACCGACGACAGGAGAAGCCCATGGCCAAGGGAGCAAAGAAGATGCTGGGCCTCGGCGGCACCCGCTCGAACCTCTCCCGCAGCGCGATGCGCGGCGGGAACTCGGGCGGAATTCCCGGCGGCGGCATCAGCCCGCAGGAGCAGAAGCGGGAGCTGCTGCGCAAACTCAAGGAAGCGCGGTCCACCAAGCAGACCCCCTCGTCGTGAAGGCCTCCACCTGAGGGGACCGGCTGCGTATGGGCTTTCGTACGCAGCCGGTTCCCCCTCCCCGAGGTCCACAGGTCCGAGCGTCCACAGGTCCGGGCTGCGGGAACGCCGGCCCCCGGAATACGGGCTCCGAAGTGCCGGAACTCGGAGAGCGGGCCCACGAAGCATCAGCAGTCGGCCGTCCGTTGGTGTGCGCGGAACAGCGCGGTCCACTCCGGGACCGTGAGGTCCTTGACCCGATCGGCGGGCCGCACCCCCGCGCCGCGCACGAACTGGGCGTGTCCGCGGCGCAGCACCTTTCGCGCGGCCTCGCCTATCGTCATCTGGCCGGTGTCGAAGACCTGCTGGGTGAACCGCTGATAGGCGGTGCGCTCACGCCAGGGCACGGGCGGCTTGCGATGGGGGGTCACCATCAATGTCTGGGTATCGGCGCGCGGCACGGGGTTGAACTCCTGTCGCGAGAAGGCCAGCCCTTTCTCAAACGCGTACCACGGCTCCCACTGGGCGTTGAAGAGATTTCCGCCCCAGGCTCCGGTCCGCTTTCCCACATACTCGCGCTGAAGCAGGAACACGCCCTGGCGCATCCGGTCCGGACCCAACTCCAGGCAACGTCTCAGTATCTTGGTGCCGGAGACAAAGGGCAGATTGCCAATCAACCGGACCGGCTGCCCTGGCAATTGCAGTGTCAGAAAGTCCTCGTTCACCACCGTGACATCGGGCAGCGATTCGGCGGCCAGCCGACGGGCCCATTGGGTGTCGATTTCCACCGCGAGTAAGGGACTTCCGGTCGATGCGAGCGCTTTGGTCACCCGGCCGGATCCCGCGCCTATCTCGACGGTCAGAAGGTCATTCGGCGAACCGGGCGCGATGGCATCCGAGCTGTCCAGCTGAGCGGAGAACCTGCAGGCTGCAGCGGCTGCCCGGAAGAAATTCTGACCCCATTCCCTCCGCGCGACGCAGCGCGACGCAGCGGGAGCGGAGGCGGATCGCGGCGGCCGTGGGGATTTCGATTTCACCCGGGCGACATTACCAACCCCTCACCCAATGATCCATCAACAACCGGTATGCCCAACGGAATTCGGCCATCCTCGGACCCGATCACGACATCGGCCGACGAGCCCTTCGGGACCGACTGGTGACTGCCGTGCGAACCGGCATTGTCGGCGAATCATCCGGACGATCCACGAATTCCGGGGCATTCGAGCCCGGCCCGGCGCGTTACGGCCCGGCGCCTGTCCGGGCCGTAACGGCGTTCCCACGGGCTCATGGTGATTCACCACAGTCTCGACTGCGACGGCCAACGCCGTGAGCCGAACGGGAATGAATCCTGGCCGACTTCGTCAGGTTCAACGGGCGCCGGGCCGGCGCGGCCGGTGGCCGCTGACTGTGTCATCTCCATGTTGTCGGCCGAACGCACCGCGCCCCAGGATGACCCAGCCCATTCCCTGCGGTCACCCCGGCCTCAGTCCCCATCCCGAAAGAGGAGCGAGAATCCAGTGCTCCATCGCGTCGATCTGTCGTCGCTCACCGGCCTCCGCTGGTACGCGGCGTTGACAGTATTCGCCTGCCACATCGCCCAACAGGGCTTCTTCGCCGACCAGCAGGTCGGCAGCGCACTGCTGCACATCACCACGCTCGGCTCGATGGCGGTCTCGGTCTTCTTCATACTGAGTGGCTTCGTTCTGGCGTGGTCGGCCCGCGACGAGGACTCCACCCCGACTTTCTGGCGGCGCCGCATCGCGAAGATCTATCCGCTGCACATCGTCACGTTCGGCATTGCGGCCCTGATCATCTTCTCCCTCTCGGAACCGGTCCTTCCCGGTGGCTCCGTGTGGGACGGCCTGGTGCCCAATATCCTGCTGGTGCAGTCCTGGCTTCCCGACGCGTCCCTTGCGGCCAGTTTCAACACGCCGAGCTGGTCGCTCTCCTGTGAACTCGCCTTCTATCTGTCGTTCCCGCTGTGGTATCGGCTGGTGCGGAAGATTCCGGTGGGGCGACTGTGGTGGTGCGCCGCCGGGATCGCCACGGCCGTGATGTGTGTGCC
Source organism: Streptomyces spiramyceticus (assembly GCF_028807635.1). Classification (NCBI taxonomy): domain Bacteria; kingdom Bacillati; phylum Actinomycetota; class Actinomycetes; order Kitasatosporales; family Streptomycetaceae; genus Streptomyces; species Streptomyces spiramyceticus. The sequence goes on along the minus strand of NZ_JARBAX010000002.1, from coordinate 1,226,977 downwards.
GTTCGTGACGGGCCTGCTCCCGGCGAGCGAGGAGGCGGCCCCCGGGATGCCGCTCAACGAGGTGTGGTTCGCGTACTGGCTGCCGCCGGTGCGGATGCTGGAATTCGTCCTCGGCATCGTGATGGCGCTGATCCTGCGCGCAGGCGTGTGGCGGGGCCCACGGGCGGGGACCTGCACGCTGCTGCTCGCCGCGAGTTACGGCCTCACCCAGGTGGTGCCCCCGATGTTCACTCTCGCCGCGTGCTCCATCGTGCCCGCCGCCCTGCTGATCACCGCCCTGGCCGACGCCGATGTGCACGGTCGGCGCACGGGGCTGCGCTCCGCGATGCTGGTGCGGCTGGGCCAGTGGTCCTTCGCCTTCTATCTGGTCCATTTCATGGTCATCCGCTACGGACACCGACTGATGGGCGGCGAGTCGGGATACGAGCGCCAGTGGAGCACCCCGGCCGCGATCGCTCTGTCCCTGGCGATGCTGATGGTCGCGATCCTGGTCGGCGGGCTGCTGCACACCGTCGTCGAGCAGCCCTGCATGCGACTGTTCGGCAGCCGCACGCCCTCCGCCGTCCCGAAGCCCGGCACCGCCCCTGCGCCCCGAAGTTCGCCCGGCCCCGACGTCACGGGCGTACCAGTCGTCACGCACACGCCCGACGTGACGAACGAGCTCTCCCCGAAAGGATGATGAGCGTGGCAGACCAGACCGCTCTCAGCCCAGCGCTGCTGGAATACGCCCGGAGCGTCGCGCTGCGGGACGACGGCCTGCTGCGTGAACTGCACGGGGTAACCGCGGGGCTTCCCGGGGGCCGGGCCATGCAGATCATGCCCGAGGAGGCACAGTTCCTCGCCCTGCTGATCCGGCTCGTCGGCGCCCGGCGCGTGCTGGAGATCGGCACGTTCACCGGCTACAGCACGCTGTGCATGGCGCGAGCACTGCCCGCCGACGGCAGAATCGTCACCTGTGACATCAGCGACAAGTGGCCCGGCGTGGGCGCCCCGTTCTGGCGGCGGGCCGGGGTGGACTCCCTGATCGACCTGCGCGTCGGCGACGCCGCCCGAACCCTCGCCGAGCTGCGCGAGCACGAGGGGGACGGCGTGTTCGACCTGGTCTTCGTCGACGCCGACAAGACCGGGTACCCGCACTACTACGAGCAGGCGCTGGCGCTGGTCCGCCCCGGCGGGCTGGTGGCGATCGACAACACGCTGTTCTTCGGCCGGGTGGCCGATCCCGCCGTCGACGACGCCGACACCGTCGCCGTGCGCAGGCTCAACGACCTGCTGCGCGACGACGAACGCGTGGACATCGCGTTGCTGACGATCGCCGACGGGATCACGCTGGCCCGCCGACGGGAGTGAGATCGCACGGCGTGGGGCGCAGACGCAACGTCGTGAACGACGGCGGATTCGCGCCAACGCCCGCCTGTGCAAAGCGACTTCGCGACGTCTCCGGGACGCTGCTGGAATCGGCTGCCGCCGCCGGCCTGCTACGACAGGCCGGCGGCGGCAGCGTGTGCGGACCTCGTGCGGTGGCCCCGTACCGCGACGAGGGGCCCCTGCACCGGAAGCAGCACGGCAAGCGTCCGCACGCCCTCGGACGCATCCGAGGGCGTGCACCGGGAACGCCCCGGAGGGCCCGCCCGACCGGTCAGCGGAACCGGTTGATGGCGTCGATGTGCTTCGCGCGCTTCTCCTCGTCGCGCACGCCCAGCCCCTCCGTCGGGGCCAGGCACAGCACGCCGACCTTGCCCTGATGGAGGTTGCTGTGCACGTCGTGCACGGCGAGCGCGGTGTCGGCCAGCGGGTAGGTGCAGGAGAGCGTGGGGTGGATCTTCCCCTTGGCGACGAGTCGGTTCGCCTCCCACGCCTCGCGGTAGTTGGCGAAGTGGGTTCCGACGATGCGCTTGAGGTGCATCCACAGGTAGCGGTTGTCGAACTCGTGGCGGAAGCCCGAGGTGGAGGCGCACGTGACGATCGTGCCGCCCCTGCGGGTGACGTAGACGGACGCCCCGAAGGTCTCCCGGCCGGGGTGTTCGAAGACGATGTCGACGTCCTCGCCGCCGGTCAGCTCCCTGATGCGGCCGCCGAACCGCTTCCACTCCCGCGGGTTCTGGGTGTCCTCGTCGGTCCAGAAGCGGTAGTCCTCGGCGGAGCGGTCGATGATGGCCTCAGCGCCCATGGCCCGGCACACCTGAGCCTTGCGCTCGCTGGAGACCACGCAGACGGGATTGGCCCCGCCGGCGAGGGCGAGCTGGGTGGCGTACGAGCCCAGACCACCGCTGGCGCCCCAGATCAGCACGTTGTCGCCCTGCTTCATGCCGGCGCCGTTGCGGGAGACCAGCTGACGGTACGCGGTGGAGTTGACCAGACCGGGCGCGGCCGCCTCCTCCCAGGTGAGGTGGGCTGCCTTGGGCATCAGCTGGTTGGACTTGACGAGGGCCACCTCGGCCAGGCCCCCGAAGTTGGTCTCGAAGCCCCAGATCCGCTGGGCCGGGTCGAGCATGGTGTCGTCGTGCCCGTCGGCGCTCTCCAACTCCACCGACAGACAGTGCGCCACGACCTCGTCGCCGGGCTTCCAGACGTTCACCCCGGGGCCCGTGCGCAGCACCACGCCGGCCAGGTCGGAGCCGAGGATGTGGTAGGGCAGGTCGTGGCGGGCGGCCGACGGCGATGTGCGGCCGTAGCGCTCCAGGAAGCCGAAGGTCGGCAGCGGCTCGAAGATGGACGACCAGACCGTGTTGTAGTTGACGGAGCTGGCCATCACCGCGATCAGTGCCTCGCCGGGCCCCAGTTCGGGCAGCGGCACCTCGTCGACGCGCAGCGACTTGCGCGGGTCCTTGTCCGTGCTCGTCATGCCGCGGAACATGTCGGTGTCCTCTTTGCGGACGGTCACGGCCCGGAAGGACTCGGGCAGGCGCAGCGCCGCGATGTCCTCGGGGGTGCGGTCCGGCGCGGTGATCGCGGCGAGCAGCGCGCTCTGGGCATGGCTTTCGGGCATGGGGGACGGACTCCGTTCGATCGTTTCGTCAGGTCGCCCGGTGCAGGGCGGTGAGGCGCTCCAGGGTGGGGACGATCCCGGCAGGCGTGGGGTCGGCGAGCATCTCCTCGCTGAGCCGCCGCGCGCCTGCTTTGATCGCGGGGTCGTGCACGGCCGTGTGCACCGCGTCGGCCAGGCCGCGTGCCGTGAGGGTCGCGGCGGGCAGGTCGAACCCGGCGGAGAGGCGCTGGAGTTGCTGGGCCTTGAGCGGCGCGTCCCACAGCGAGGGCAGCAGGATCTGCGGCACTCCGTGGAGCAGGGCGGTGGACCAGGTGCCCGCTCCGCCGTGATGGATGATCGCGGCGCAGCTCGGCAGCAGCGCGTCGAGCGGCACGAAGTCCACCGGTACGACGTTGTCGGGAAGGACGCCGAGGCGCTCGCGCTGGGAGGCGTCGAGGGTGGCCACCACCTCGATGTCCAGCCGTCCCAGCGCCTCCAGCAGTTCGGAGTAGGAGACCGCGTCGCGGCCGTAGGTCTCGCGGGCAGACACCCCGAGGGTGAGGCAGACGCGGGGGCGATCGGGCTTCTTGGCGAGCCAGGGTTCGATCACGGAGCGCCCGTTGTAGGGCACATAGCACATGGGCACCATGGTCTGCCCCAGGTCGAGCCGGGTGCTGCGGGGCCCCGGGTCGATCACCCAGTGGCCGAGCACGTCGCGTTCGTCGAAGGCGTACCCGTATCGGTCGAGCGTCCAGCCGAGCCATTCGGCGATGGGGTCCTCGCGCAGTTCCTCCGGTACCTGCTCGAGCGCTGCGAGGAAGCGCCGGCGGGAGCGTCCGATGGCATCGGGGCCCCAGAGGATGCGGGCGTGGGCGGCGCCGCAGGCGCGGGCCGCGACCGGCCCCGCGTAGGTCCAGGGTTCCCAGACGACCAGGTCGGGGCGCCAGCCACGGGCGAAATCGACGATCTCGTCCATCGTGGCGGCGCCGTTGAACGGGGCGAAGCACAGGGCGGCCATCATGCTCTGCTGGCCGAGCAGATACTCCCAGGTGGTCTCCTCCTCGCTCTCCACCTCGCCGAACTCGAAGCCCCGCTGGTAGGGGACGAGGTCGCTGCCCATCTCGGCGAGCAGCTCCGCGGCGGGTCGGTCGTCGCCGACGGGGACGGCGGTCAGGCCGGTGGAGGTGATGACGTCGGTGAGCGAGGGCGGGCTCGCCACCCGTACCTCGTGCCCGGCTGCGCGCAGCGCCCAGGCCAGGGGCACCAGGCTGTAGTAGTGGGTGTTGTGGGCGAGGGAGGTCAGCAGGACGCGCACGGTGACTCCGGTCTGGGACGGGGGTGTACGGGCGGGGTCATCCCGGGTGGACCCGGAGGCGGGCGCAGGCGCCTACGACCGGGGAACGCGGCCGGGTCAGCGGCGCGCCCTCGGCCCGCAGTCCGGGCAGGCGGCCGGCCATGACCTGGACCGCGGTGGTGGTGGCCAGGCGGATGAGCGGGAGGGCGAGCGCCAGGTGCGGCCCGTCCGGGCCGCCGAGCGGCTCCGGCCCCGGGGTCTCCCGTCCGGCGGCGGCCAGCACCACAATGTGCTCGTCGGCGGCGATCCGGCGGCCGCCGAGTTCGAGGTCGGTGTGCGCGACCCTGCTCTCCAGCCGGGCCGGGGGGCGGTGGCGCAGCGTCTGCTCGACGGCCCTCGCGGCGGCCGGGGTCCGGCGGGCCCTTTCCCACTCCCCCGGCCGGCCCAGCAGCCGGTGCACCGTGTGCGCGACGGCGGTGGCGGCCGGCTCGGGGGCGCCGATGGCGAGGACCAGCGCGATGCGCTCGACGTCGCGGGGTGCGACGCCATCGCGCAGGAGGAGGGCGAGGACGTCGTCGGGCCGGGGCCCGCCGCTCTCGACGGCCCGCAGCTTCTCCGCGACGAGCTCCGGGACCAGGTCGGCCAGGGTCCGCACGGCGTCGGCGGACTCCCGGGCGACGGCCAGGATCTGCGGGGCCAGCCGGGCGTCGAGCTGGGGGGCGCAGGCGGCGAGCGCCCGCGCGGCGGCGTCGCGGTCGCGGTCCGGCACTCCGAGGAACCCGAGCACCAGCTCGACGGCGTACGGCCGGGCGACCTCGGTGACGAGGTCGAACCCGGCGCCACCGGTTGGCAGGAGACGGCGGAGCACTCGGCGGGCGGTGGTGCGCGCCGCGCAGGGCGCCTCGGCCGGGGCGCAACGGTTGAGTACGGGGTCGGCCAGCGCCCGCAGGCGTACGAGCTCCGCGCGTTCGTGGCGGGGGAACGCCTCGGCGAGGGGCAGCAGTTCCTCGTCCGGACGGCGGCCGGCCCGGTCCAGCGTGCCGAAACGTGGGTCGGCCAGGACAGCCGCCGCCACCTCTGGGTCCGCGGTCACCCAGGCGCCCAGCAGTTCGCTGTGGAACCACGGTCCGGCGGCGCAGATTTCCCGTTCGAGCGGCTCGGGGTCGGAGACGGCGCGCAGAATCAGCGCGTACGGGTCGCCCTGATTGCCCGCGCACCAGTGCGCGGCACGGGTCAGCTGAAGCCGACGGCCGAGCTCCCGGGTGCCCGCGCTCGCGGGAGCCGGCTCCATGGCAAGGATGGGCATGGCTTCCTCTCGTCATCTCGGATGGCACGAAGTCGGACGGTACGAAGGGGGTGGCGAAGGCGTGTCGCCACGGGGAGGTCCGCCTCGGCGGCGGGCAGCTTCAGCGGCGGGTGCCGATGAACAGTCCGCGGCCGGAGGGGCCGCCCTCCTGGTAGACCACGTCGCAGCCGGCGCGCTCGAAGGCGGCTTCGTAGTCGGCGCGCGGGAACAGGGTGATGGCGTGGTCCTCGGTGAGGTGACGGATGCCGCCGCCGGGCTCGGCGACGAGGTAGTGCACCTCGATGCGGGTGGCGTTCCCCTCCCGCACAGAATGCGAGACCCGGCAGATGGTGCGCTCGCCCGCCTCGGTGACGCTGGCGCCGACGTAGCCGGGGGTGAAGGAGCTGGGGAACCACCAGGGTTCGACGACGATGACGCCGCCCGGTTCGAGGTGGTCGGTGAAGGACCGCAGCGTGCTGTCGAGTTCGTCCGTGGTCCGCAGGTGGCCTATGGAGCTGAACATGCAGATCACCGCGTCGAACCGGCGGCCCAGGGCGAACGAGCGCATGTCTCCTTCGTGGAAGGTGACGCCGGGGTTGCGGTCGGTCGCGAGGGCCAGCATGTCGTGGGAGAGCTCCAGGCCCTCGACGTGGTCGAAGAGGCCGTCGAGGTGGCGCAGGTGCTGGCCGGTGCCGCAGGCGACGTCGAGCAGTGACCGGGTGTCCGGGCGGTGGACGCGCACCAGTGCGGCGATCTCCTCGGCCTCCTGCCGGTAGTCCTTGCCCTTCCCCTCGTGGACCAGGTCGTAGACGGCCGCGATGTCGTTGGCGTACATCAGTGTTCTCCTCCGGTGAGCAGGGCGGGCGGCCCGGCCGGGTGCGGGACGGCCTCCAGCCAGTCGTGCACCACGGACGCGGTGTGCCGCGCGTGTTCGGTGAGCATGGTGAAGTGGTTGCCGGGCACGTCGGCGACGGTCCGGGCGAACGGGACCCGGGAGCGCCAGTCGCCCTGTGCCTCGCCGACGGGCCACTCGCGCAGGGGTTCGGACGCCCGGACGAGCAGGACGGGGGCGTTCAGGGCGGTGAGCCGGGCGCCGAGCAGCAGCCGGTGGTAGCCGGCCATGGCGGTGAGCCGGTGGTCCTCCAGGGGGACGGTGCTGCGTTCGAGGGCCCGGCTGAGCAGGTCGTCGCGCCACACGCCCATCGCGCCGGGGTCCTCGGGACGGTAGACGTCCATCAGCACGACGGCCGTGGGGCCGGTGCCGCGCTCCTCCAGGCGGGCGGCCAGGGCATGGGCGACGTTCGCGCCGGCGGAGTGACCGGCGAGCGCGAACGGCTTGCCCGCGGCGTGCTCCAGGAGGACGTCGGCCTGGACGTCGAGCAGGGCGTCGAGGGATGCGGGCAGCGGCTCCGCGGGGCCGCCGAAACCGGACAGGGGGAGAACGACCGTCTCCCGGCTGTCGCGCAGCCCTTCGGCGAAGGGGACGTACTCGCCGGGGCCGGAGCCGACCGCGGTGCCGGCGCAGCAGTACAGCGTGGGGTGCGTCGTCGGGCCGGTCGCGAGGAGCACCGGCGCGGGGCGGGCGGAGCCGGGCTGTTCCCGGGAGTAGGCGGGCCGGAACGCGGCCAGGGAGGCCATCAGCTCCACGGCCTCGCCCGACCTGCTCTGTTCGACGGCGGCGCGGAAGGAGGCGAGCAGCCCGCTCTCGGCCGGTACGGCGCTCTCGTGACGGCCGGTGGCCCCGGCGTCAGCGAGGCCGGCCAGGTGGTGTGCCAGTGCGGTGGGATCCTCGTGGTCGAAGACGAGGGTGCTGGGCAGGTCGAGCCCGGTGTCCTCGGCCAGTCGGCCGCGCAGCCGCACCGCGGCCAGCGAGTCGAAGCCGATGTCCCGGAAGGGGGCCTGTGCGTCGCCCCGGTTCTCCTCGGTGTGGCCGAGGACCGCTGCGATGTGGCGGAGCACCAGTTCCAGGGCGAGCCGCGGCCGGTCCTCGGGCCGCGCCCGTACGAGGTCGGGTGCGGTGGGGGTGTCGTCGGCGGGCTGCCCGGCGGCGGCGAGCGCCGTACGGGCGACGGGGATGCCGGAGATCAGGGGGCTGGGGCGGAAGGCGGTGAAGCCGGGGGCGAACCGTTCCCAGTCGAGGTCGGCCACGGTCACCGTGGCGTCGCCGCTGTCGACGGCCTGGTGCAGGGCGGTGAGCGCCGTCTCCGGGCGGAGGGGAACAAGGCCATGGCGGGCGAGGTATCCCTCGGGGGCCATCTCGCCCATGCCGCCGCCGTCCCAGACGCCCCAGGCGACGGAGGTGGCGGGACGGCCCTGCGCACGACGCCGCTCCGCCAACGCGTCCAAATGCGCATTGGCCGCCGCATACACCGACTGCCCCCCACTCCCCCACACCGCCGCACCCGACGAGAACAACACGAACACATCCAGATCCACACCCGCCGTCAACTCGTCCAGCAACTCAGCCCCCACCGCCTTACCCGCCAACACCCCCGCAGCCTCCGCCAACGACACCTCACCCAACGCCGACACCTGAGCCACACCCGCCGCATGAAACACCCCACACAACGGCACCCCCAACCCCTCCACCACACCCAACAACCCCACCACCGACGCACGATCCGCCACATCACACGCAACGAACGTCACCTTCGCCCCCAACCCCACCAACTCCCGCTCCAACTCCACCGCCCCCGGCGCCCCACCACCACGCCGACCCGCCAGCACCACATGCTCCGCACCCCCACGCGCCAACCACCGCGCCACATGACCACCCACACCACCCAACCCACCCGTCACCAACACACACCCCCGCGGCCGCCACGACCTCGAGGCCGAGGGCACAGCGGCAGGCAGCAGGCGGCGGCCGAACAACCCCGACCCGCGAATCGCCACCTGGTCCTCACCGCCGCGGCCGGAGACGACAGCGGCCAGACGCCGCCAGTCACGCCCGCCCGGCTCGGCCGGCAGATCCACCAGACCGCCCCACTGCACAGGCGCCTCCAACGCCGCCACCCGCCCAAGCCCCCACACACGCGCACCCATCGCACACGGCACCTCACCCGGCCCGACCGCCACCGCACCCCGAGTGGCCACCCACAGCGGTGTCTCCACCGCGGCATCCGCCATCGCCTGCACCATCAGCAGCACCGCCGTCGTCCCCTCGTCCAGCCCCGGGTGCCCGGCGAGCGTGGCTCCGCCCGTGTCGGGGAGCAGCAGCACGCCGGCCAAGCTCTCCGGGCTCCGCGCGAGTTCGGCCAGCCGAGCAGCCAGGGCGTCCCGGTCCAGTGCGTCCGTCCGCGGCGCTCCGGCGGCCTGCCCGAGCGGCCGCACCAGGCGGATCACTTCCGCGCCGGCCGCGCGCAGCGCCCGCTCCGCGGCGTCCGCGGAGTCCGTGCACTGCCCATGCTCGACCATCAGCCAGCGATCCGAGGGGCTGAACCTGACAGCGTCTGGGGCGATCGCCTGCCAGGCGACGCGGTAGCGCAGCCCTGCGGTCTGCGCGGTCGTGCGGCGCCGGTCGTGCCAGGCGGCTAAGTGCGGTAGGACGGCCTGCAGTTGGCTTTCGATTCCCGCACCGTCGGCGCCCAGTCGCGCCGCGGCCGAGGCAGCGTCGCCCGCGTGCACCGCGGCCCACAGGGCGTCGTCCTGCTCTGCTTCCGCGACGGGCCCTGCGGAGGGGGCGGAGGTCGCGGGGGCGACCGTGGGCGAGGCGGCGGTGGGGGCGAGCCAGTAGCGGCTGTGCTGGAAGGCGTAGGTGGGCAGGTCGGTCCGGCGTGCGCCCGTACCGCTGTAGAGCGCGGACCAGTCGAGGTCCGCGCCGCGAACGAACGCCCTCGCAGCGGCCCGGAGCGCGGTGTCGCCCTCCGGTCGCCCGCGGCGCAGCGCGGGGGCGAACACGGTGTCGGCCTCGTCGGCCAGTGACTCCTCCGCCATGCCGGAGAGGACTGCGTCGGGGCCGAGCTCGATGAAGGTCGTGGCGTCACGGGCCCGCGCGGTGCGCACTGCGTCGGCGAAACGCACCGGCTCCCGCACCTGGCGGGTCCAGTAGCCAGGGTCCCTCAGCTGGGCGGCGGTGGCGAGTTCGCCGGTCACTTCGGAGACGACCGGCAGCCGGGGAGCGTGGTAGTCGACCGTTTCGGCGATCACGCGGAAGTCGGCGAGCATGGCGTCCATGCGCGGCGAGTGGAAGGCGTGGCTCACCCGCAGGCGCTTGGTACGGCGGCCCCGGGCGGCCAGTTCACCGGCCGCCGCCAGTACGGCCGCTTCGTCCCCGGAAAGCACGAGGGCCTGCGGTCCGTTGACCGCAGCGATGACCGCGCCACCGGCGACGACGGGCTCCAGCGCGGCGACCTCCCGCTCGGTGGCCTGCACGGCGGCCATCGCGCCGCCCTCGGGCAGGGCCCGCATCAGCCGGCCGCGTGCCGCGACCAGCCGGGCGGCGTCGGCCGCCGAGAACACTCCCGCCGCGTGAGCCGCCACCAGGCCGCCGATCGAGTGCCCCACGAGGACGTCCGGCACCAGGCCCCAGCTCTCGAAGAGCCGGAACAGTGCGGTCTCGACCGCGAACAGGGCGGGCTGGGTGTAGTCGGTACGGTCGAGCAGTGTGGCGTCCGGCGCGGAGGGTTCGGCGAACATCACCGACAGCAAAGGGCGTTCGAGGTGGGCGTCGAACTCCGCCGCGATCTCGTCGAGGGCGTCGGCGAAGACGGGGAACCTCCTGCGGAGCTCCTGACCGGCGCCGAGCCGCTGGGCGCCCTGACCGGAACAGAGGAAGGCGATCCCGCGGCCGCGCCGCGCGACGCCTGTGACCATGTTCTCCGGCGTCCGGCCGGCGGCCAGCGCGGCGAGGTCCTCCCGGGCCGCCCGGGCGTCGTGCACCAGCGCAACCGCCCGGTGTTCCAGGGCTTCCCTGGTGGTGGCCAGGGAGTATCCGAGGTCGACGGCAGTGGTGAGATCGGCGTCGGTGTCCTCCGTGGGCCCCCGGCGGGCGAGGGCGGCGAGCCGGTCGGCCTGGCCACGCAGTGCCTCCTCCGAGCGGGCGGAGATCACCCAGGGAAGGGGGGTCGCGGCCGTGATGCGGGGGTCAGGGGCGGGCCCGTCGCTGCCGTCGGCCTCACTCGGAGGTTCCTCGATGACGACATGGGCGTTCGTCCCACTGACGCCGAAGGCAGAGACAGCCGCCCGACGCACCCGGCCCGCCCGCCGGGGCCAGGACCGGGCCTCGGTCAGCAACTCCACCGACCCCGAACCCCACTCGACCTTCGACGACGGAGCATCCACATGAAGAGTGCGAGGCAACGACGAATGCCGCATCGCCTCCACCATCTTGATCACACCACCCACACCCGCAGCGGCCTGAGCATGCCCGATGTTCGACTTCAACGACCCCAACCACAACGGATCACCCACCCGCTCACGCCCATACGTCGCCAGCAACGCACCCGCCTCGATCGGATCCCCCAACGCCGTACCCGTGCCATGCGCCTCCACCGCATCCACATCCCCCGGCGCCAGCCCGGCATCAGCCAACGCCTCACGGATCACCCTCCGCTGGGCCGGACCACTGGGCGCCGTCAGACCGTTACTCGCACCATCCTGATTGACCGCACTCCCCCGCACCACCGCCAGCACCCGATGCCCATACCGACGAGCATCCGACAACCGCTCCACCAACAACACACCAACACCCTCGGCCCACACAGTGCCGTCCGCACCCTCCGCAAACGCCTTGCACCGCCCGTCCGACGCCAGCCCACGCTGCCGGGAGAACTCCACGAACACCGTCGGGTCGGGCATGACCGCTACGCCCCCGGCCAGCGCGAGATCGCACTCGCCCCGCCGCAGCGACTGCACCGCCAGATGCAATGCCACCAACGACGACGAGCAGGCCGTCTCGATCGTCAGCGCCGGGCCCTCCAGGCCCAGGGTGTAGGCGATACGGCCCGACATCACCGCGTCGGCGTTGCCCGTCAGCAGATAGCCCTCGGTGCCCTCGGGCGCCCGCGCGGTGTCGGCGACGTATCCGGTGTGTGCGGCTCCGACGAACACACCGGTACGGCTGCCGCGCAGCGACGCGGGGACGACCCCGGCCCGCTCCAGCGCCTCCCAGGACGTCTCCAACAGCAGTCGCTGCTGCGGGTCCATCACCAGCGCCTCGTTCGGCGAGACGCCGAAGAAGGCGGCGTCGAAGTCGCCGACGCCGGTGAGGAAGCCGCCCTCGCGGCAGTAGGTAGTGCCGGGCGTGTCGGGGTCGGGCGAGTAGACGGCGGCTTCGTCCCAGCCGCGGTCGGCGGGGAAGCGGGTGATCGCGTCGACGCCGTCCGCGGCGAGCTCCCACAGGTCGTCGGGGGTGGTCACGCCGCCGGGGTAGCGGCATGCCATGCCCACGATCGCGACGGGCTCGTGCGCGGCGGCCAGGAGCTCTCGGTTGTGTCGACGCAGCCGCTCGGTCTCCTTGACCGAGGTGCGCAGCGCACCCAGCACTTCGTCCATGGACGGTGACATCTTCGGCTTCCTCGTCTGCTCGCTGTGGGGGGCGTCGGTGGTACGGCGCACTGCCGGTCCGCACGCACCCGGTACGGGCCGCTACCGGCCGGCACACACCGGTACGGGGGGGTTACTGCTCTGGTGCTCCGCCGCGGGTGGTCCCCGCTTCGGTGGACCCGTCGTTCGCCGGCGCGCCGTCGGCCGGTCCGGTGCCGCCCGTCGCCAGCCGGACGAGGGCATCCGCGTCGAGCTCGTCGATCTCGGCGTCGTGGGCAGCCGGCTCCGGTGCGGGTGGCGACGCGTCGTTCCCGCCTGTGCCGGCCGGGCCCGGCGCGCCGCCCCGTTCGGGGTCGCTCGCGCCGGTCAGCTCCTCCAGCAGCGCGTTGCCGAGCCGGTCAACGGTGGGGTGGTCGAAGATGATCGTCGCGGGCAGCACGAGCCCGGTCGCCTCGGCCAGCCGGCCGCGCACCCGCACCGCGGCCAGCGAGTCGAAGCCGAGTTCCTTGAAGGCGACGTCGTGGCCGATACGGCCGATCCCGTCGTGGCCCAGGACCTCTGCCGCCACCGTGCGGACCAGGTCGACCAGCACCTTCGTGCGCTCGCGCGGGGTGAGTGCGGCGTCGATGCGGCGGCGCAGATCGTCCGACGCGCCGACGGTGGGCTGGGCCGCCCGCAGCGCGCGGACCTGGGGGATGCCGGAGATCAGGGGGCTGGGCCGGAAGGCGGTGAACCCGGTGACGAAGTGCTCCCAGTCGATGTCGGCGACCGTGACACAGGTGTCGTCCTGGTTCAGCGCCGTGTGCAGGGCCTCAATGCCCGACTCCGGTCGCATCGGGGCGAGTCCGCGCTCGGTGTAGAAGTCCCTGACGCCGTCGCCCGCGCCCATGCCGCCGCCGTCCCACAGGCCCCAGGCGACGGAGGTGGCGGGACGGCCCTGCGCACGACGCCGCTCCGCCAACGCGTCCAAATGCGCATTGGCCGCCGCATACACCGACTGCCCCCCACTCCCCCACACCGCCGCACCCGACGAGAACAACACGAACACATCCAGATCCACACCCGCCGTCAACTCGTCCAGCAACTCAGCCCCCACCGCCTTACCCGCCAACACCCCCGCAGCCTCCGCCAACGACACCTCACCCAACGCCGACACCTGAGCCACACCCGCCGCATGAAACACCCCACACAACGGCACCCCCAACCCCTCCACCACACCCAACAACCCCACCACCGACGCACGATCCGCCACATCACACGCAACGAACGTCACCTTCGCCCCCAAACCCACCAACTCCCGCTCCAACTCCACCGCCCCCGGCGCCCCACCACCACGCCGCCCCGCCAGCACCACATGCTCCGCACCCCCACGCGCCAACCACCGCGCCACATGACCACCCACACCACCCAACCCACCCGTCACCAACACACACCCCCGCGGCCGCCACGAACGCCGCCTCACACCAGGCGCAGCCGGCAGCATGCGGCGGCCGAACAGCCCGGATCCGCGAATCGCCACCTGGTCCTCACCGCCGCGGCCGGAGACGACAGCGGCCAGACGCCGCCAGTCACGCCCGCCCGGCTCGGCCGGCAGATCCACCAGACCGCCCCACTGCACAGGCGCCTCCAACGCCGCCACCCGCCCAAGCCCCCACACACGCGCACCCATCGCACACGGCACCTCACCCGGCCCGACCGCCACCGCACCCCGAGTGGCCACCCAGACCCGGGCTTTCGGTGCGCCGTCCGTCACGGCCTGGGTCACGAGCAGCACGGCGGCCGTGCCCGGGTCGAGCGGGAAGGCATCGGCCGGTGCGGCGTCCGCTGCCCGGCCGGGTAGCACCAGTACGCCCGCCAACCCCTGCGGGCCCGCGGCGAGTTCGGCCAGCCGCTCGGTGAGGGCGACGCGCGCGACCTCGGCCGGATCCAGCGGACAACGCTCCACCACCGCGCCGGCCGTGCCGAGTGCCGTTGCCGCGGCGTCGGCCTCGTCCGGCGCAGCGCCGGGGAGCTCCACCAGCAGCCAGCGCCCGGACGGCGCACCGGAACCGCCGGTCTCCAGGGCGGTCCAGGTGACCCGGTAGCGCCAGGCGGCGGACTCGTCGGCGGGGGCCTTGGCGGTGCGCCGGCCGACGGCGGTCGGCAGCCAGAACCGGTCACGCCGGAAGGCGTACGTGGGCAGGGGTACACGGCGGGCGCCGGCGCCTTCGAAGAGGGGGCTCCAGTCGACCCGTACTCCATGGGCGAACGCGGCGCCCACCGAGGCGCGGAACCGGTCCAGGCCGCCGGAGCCGCGGTGGAGGGTGGACAGCGCGGTGGCGTGCACGCCCTCGGCCTCGGCGATCTCGTCGATCGAGGAGCCCAGCAGGGGGTGCGGGCCCATCTCGACGAAGGTGCGGTGGCCCTGGCGCAGCAGCGCCCGCAGGGTGGACTCGAACTCCACCGGTTCGCGCGTGTTCCGGTACCAGTACGCGGCGTCCAGACCCTCAGGGTCGTGTGCTCCGGCGGTCACGGTGGAGAAGAACGGCAGCCGGGCGGCGGTCGGCCGGACGTCGGCGAGCGTGCCGAGGAGCTCGGTGCGGAACTGCTCCACCTGCGGCGAGTGGCCGGCGAAGTCGACGCCGGCGAGGGGCCAGCGCAGTACCCCGTCGGCGGACAACCGGACGCCGAACTCCTCCAGCGCCTGCGCGTCACCGGCCACGGTGACCGAGGCGGGGCCGTTGACCGCGGCGACAGAGATCCGCTCCGCCCAGGGCTCCAGCAGCTCGCGGACCCGGTCGGCCGGGGCCATCACGGAGACCATGCCGCCGTTTCCGGCCAGTCGCCCCCACAACCTGCTGCGCTCGGCGATCACCCGGGCCGCGTCGTCGAGGGACAGGGCGCCTGCCGCGTAGGCGGCGGCGACCTCTCCCTGGGAGTGGCCGACGACGGCGGCGGGCCGTACGCCATGGGCCTCCCACAGCGCCGCGAGGGAGACCATCATGGTGAACAGCGTCGGCTGGACCACGTCCGCGCGGTCGATCGGCGGGGCGTCGGGGCCGCCGCGCAGTACGTCGAGCACCGACCAGTCGAGATGTGCTGCGAGCGCCCGCGCGCACTCCTCGGCCTTGACGCGGAAGGCCGGGGCCGACTCCAGCAGTTCGGCGCCCATGCCGGTCCACTGGGAGCCCTGCCCCGGGAAGACGAAGACGGGGGGCCGGCCGCTGCCCGCCTCGCCGACGGCGACGTCGACGTCCCTCCTGCCCTCCGCCAGCGCGGTCAGCCGGGCGATCAGCGACTCCCGGTCGTCGGCGAGGACCGAGGCCCGGTTCGAGAGTGCGGCACGAGTGGTGGCGGCGGAGTAGGCGGCGTCGGCGGCGGTGATCTCCTCGTGGTCGGCCAGGTGTGCGGCGAGCCTGCGGGCCTGCTCGCGCAGGGGTTGCGCACCGGCGGCCGACAGCGGGAGGACGGTGGTGGGGGAGACGGGCGGCTCCTCGGGTTCCTCGGGTTCGGCCCGGGCGGTCGGCGCCTCCTCGACAACGATGTGGGCGTTGGTGCCGCTGATGCCGAACGAGGAGATCGCGGCCCGGCGCGGGCCGTCGGCCCGCTGCGGCCAGGGCCTGGCCTCCGCGAGCAGCTCCACGGCTCCCGCACCCCATTCGATCTTGGACGAGGCGGTGGTGGCGTGCAGGGTGCGGGGCAGCGTGCCGTGCCGCATCGCCTCCACCATCTTGATGACACCAGCCACACCGGCGGCGGCCTGCGTGTGCCCGATGTTGGACTTCAGCGACCCCAACCACAGCGGGTCGCCCGCCCGTTCGCGCCCGTAGGTGGCCATCAGCGCACTGGCTTCGATCGGATCGCCCAGCGGTGTGCCCGTGCCGTGCGCCTCGACCGCGTCCACGTCGGCGGGAGTCAGCCCGGCATCGGCCAACGCGTCGCGGATCACCTTCTGCTGGGCCGGACCGCTGGGCGCGGTCAGGCCGTTGCTGGCGCCGTCCTGGTTGACGGCGCTGCCCCGCACCACCGCCAGTACCGGGTGGCCCTTCTTCTGAGCCTCCGACAGCCGCTCCACCAGCAGCATTCCGGCTCCCTCGGCGGGGCCGAAGCCGTCGGCCGCCTCCGCGAAGGCCTTGCAGCGGCCGTCGGGGGCGAGCCCGCGCTGCCGGGAGAACTGAGTGAAGAGGGCGAAGTCGGCGATGACCGTGGCGCCGCCGGCCAGTGCGAGGTCGCACTCGCCCCGGCGCAGCGACTGCACTGCCAGGTGCAGTGCCACCAGCGACGAGGAGCAGGCCGTGTCGATCGTCAGCGCCGGGCCCTCCAGGCCCAGGGCGTAGGCGACCCGGCCCGCGGTGAAGCTGACGATTCCGGCCAGGAGCTGGGCCTCCAGCTCGGCTTCGAGCCCCTCGACGCCCTTCTGGTAGCCGCTCTCCCACGCCCCGGCGAACACGCCGGTGCGGCTGCCGGCCAGGGACTGGGGGTCGAGGCCGGCCCGCTCCAGTGCCTCCCAGGACGTCTCCAGCAGCAGCCGCTGCTGGGGATCCATGGTGAGCGCCTCGTTGGGGGAGATCCCGAAGAGGCCGGGGTCGAACCGGTCGGCCCCCTGCACGAAGCCCCCCTCGCGGCAGTACGTGGTGCCGGGCGTGTCGGGGTCGGGCGAGTACATCGCCTCCACGTCCCAGCCGCGGTCGGCCGGGGCCAGGCTGACGGCGTCGGTCCCGGCGAGCAGCAGGTCCCACAGTTCGTCCGGGCTGCGGACGCCGCCGGGCAGCCGGCAGGCCGCCCCGACGATCGCGATCGGCTCGTGGGCCCGCTCGTCCAGGGTGCGCAGCTGCTCGGTGGCCCGGTGCAGCTCGCCCGTCACGCGCTTGAGGTAGGCGCGCAGCTTCTCTTCGTTCGCCATGGTGGTACTTCCCTTCGAGGACTGGCGACGGGGCGCCGAACCAGTGGTCACGACGCGCCGTACCGCTCGTCGATGAACGCGAAGATCTCGTCGTCGTCGGCGGTGCTCAGGACGTCGGCGATGTCGTCGTCGACGCCGGCCGCGCCGTCGTGCAGGGCGCGCCAGCGGTCGGCGAGTGCGTCCAGGCGCAGGGCGACCTCGGCGCGGGCGTCGGGGGCGGGTGCGACCGCCGCGAGACCTTCGGGGGTGAGGGCGGCCAGGGCCTCCTCGATCCGGTCGAGTTCGGACAGCAGCGGTGCGGTGGTGGGCGGCCGCTGGGGCGCCAGCAGGCCGTCGAGGTGCGCGGCCAGCGCAGCCGGGGTGGGGTGGTCGAACACCAGGGTGGCGGGGAGCCTGACCCCGGTGACCGCGCCCATCCGGTTGCGCAGTTCCACGGCCGTGAGCGAGTCGAATCCGACCTCGCGGAACGGCCGGTCGGAGCGGACCTCCGCGGCGGAGCCGTGGCCCAGCACCGCGGCCACGTGTTCGCTTACCAAGCTGAGCAGCTGGTCGTGGCGTTCTTCGGCGGAGAGCCTGGCCAGCCGTTCGGCGAGCGGCTCGCCGGTGTGCCCCGCGTCCGGTGTCGGGTACGGGCCGGCGGCCGGGGTTGCGGACCCGGCGGCCGGGGCGGGTCCGACGAGGTCCGACAGCAGAGCGGGGACTGTTCCGGTGGCGCGCAGCGCGGCCGGGTCGAACCGCATGGGGATCTGCACGGCCTCGTCCACTCGCAGGGCTGCGTCGAACAGTGCGGCGCCCAGGGTCGCTGACAGGGGAGGGAAGCCGTTGCGGGCGAAGCGCCGCTGGAGGCTCTCCTGGTCCAGTCCGCCGGCCATCCGGCTGGTGTCGGACCACAGTCCCCAGGCCAGCGACACCGCGGGGAGGCCGAGGGCCCGCCGCCGGACGGCGAGGGCATCGAGCGTGGCGTTGGCCGCTGCGTAATTGCCCTGCGCCGGGCTGCCCAGCAGACCGGCGCTGGAGGAGAAGAGGACGAATGCCGACAGGTCGAGGTCGCGGGTGAGTTCGTCCAGGTGGACGGCGGCCTCCACCTTGGGACGCAGCACGCGCCGCATCCGCTCGGGGGTGAGCGTGGGCAGCACGCCGTCGTCGAGGACGCCGGCGCTGTGCACCACCGCCGTCAGCGGGTGCTCGGCCGGTACGCCGGCGAGCAGCCGGCGGACCGCGTCCGCGTCGGAGACGTCGCAGGCGACGACGGTGGCCGAGGCGCCCAGGGCGGTGAGGTCGGCAACCAGTTCCGCGGCGCCCTCGCCGTCCGGGCCGCGGCGTGCGGCGATCAGCAGCTGGCGTACGCCGTGATGGGTCGCCAGGTGGCGGGCGATGCGGCCGCCGAGGGCCCCGGTGCCGCCGGTGATGAGCACCGTGCCGTACGGGTGCCAGGCGGGCGGCATGGTCAGGACGAGCTTTCCGGTGTGCCTGGCCTGGCTGATGGTGCGCAGGGCGTCCGCGGCCCGGCGCACGTCGTGGGTGACGACGGGCAGTGGGTGCAGCACTCCGGCGGCGAACAGTTCCATCAGTTTCCGCAGCAGTCGGCCGAGTTCGTCGGGTCCGGCCTCGTTGAGGTCGAACGCCCGGTAGCGGACTCCGGGGTGGTCGGCGCCGACCTGCTCGGGGTCCCGTACGTCGGTCTTCCCCAGCTCCAGGAACCGGCCGCCCGGGCGGAGCAGCCCGAGGGAGGCGTCCACGAACTCCTTGGTGAGCGAGTTCAGAACGACGTCGGCGCGGGACGTGCCGTCCGTACCGGCGAAGGCGGTGGCGAAGTCGAGGGTGCGGGAGGAGGCGAGGTGTTCGTCGGTGATTCCCATGGCGCGCAGGACGTCCCACTTGCCGGTGCTCGCGGTGGCCAGCACCTCGGCGCCGAGGTGGCGGGCGATCTGCACCGCGGCCATGCCGACGCCTCCGGCGGCGGCGTGCACGAGCACCTTCTCCCCCGGTCGCAGGTCCGCCAGGGTGACCAGCCCGTAGTAGGCGCTGAGGAACACCGCGGGGACCGAGGCGGCCCGGGCGTAGGACCAGCCGTCCGGGATCGGGACGAGCAGCCGGTGGTCGGCCACGCACACCGGGCCCAGGCCGCCGTTCCACAGGCCGAGCACCCGGTCGCCGGGGGCGACGCCGGTGACGCCGGGGCCGACCTCGACGACGGTGCCGGCGCCCTCGGTGCCCATTTCCGCCTCGCACGGATACATGCCGAGGGCGATGAGGGCATCGCGGAAGTTCACGCCTGCGGCGCGTACGGCGACGCGCACTTGGCCGTGCTCCAGCGGGGCCTCCGCGTCCGGGGCGGGCACCAGCGCGAGGCCGTCGAGGGTGAGGTCGGCGCCTCGGCCGAGCCGCCAGGCGCCCTTCTCCGGCGGGGTGAGCGGCCCGTCCGTGCTGTCGGCGGCCCGCTCCAGCCGGGGTACGTACACCCTCCCGGCACGCACCGCGGTCTGCGGTTCGCCGGAGGCGAGGGCGGTGGGCAGCGCCCTCGCGGACGCCGGGTCGTCGTCCAGGTCCACCAGCAGGAACCGGTCGGGCTCCTCGGCCTGCGCGGAGCGCAGCAGGCCCCATGCGGCGGCCGCGGCCGGGTCGCTCACCTCGGCGTCGCCGCGTACGGCGACCGCGCCGCGGGTGGCCACGACCAGGCGGGCGCCTTCCGGGGCGTCCGGGGCTGCGAGCCGGCGCTGGACAAGGTCCAGCACCTGGCAGGCGACGGCGTGGGCGTCGGCGGCGACATCGCCGGTTCCGGTCGGCACTCCGAACACGAAGGCGTCCGGCGCCGCTTCGCCGGCCGCGGTCGGCAGCGGGCCGTCCGGGCCGAGTGCGTCGGGCAGGTGTGCGTCGGCGGCCTCGGCCAGGCCCAGCACGTCGGGCCCCGCGACCACCCAGCGCACCGAGGAAGCGGCGCCGGCGCCGTTGCCGGTACGGAGGCCGGTGCCCGAGCCGCTGGTGAGCTCCCGCCAGGCGATGCGGAAGAGCGCGTCGGCGCCGACCGGGCGGCCGCCCAGGAGCTGCTCGGGGTCGACCGGCCGCATGAGGAACGAGTCGATCTCGGCGACCGCCCGTCCCTCGGTGTCGGCGCACCGGATGCGGACGGCGTCCTGGGAGACGGGCGAGATGCGCACGTGCAGCCGCTCGGCTCCGGTGCGGTACAGCCGGACGCCGCGCAGCGCGAAGGGCATCCGGATGCGGCCGTCCTCAGGGAAGAAGCCGCCCAGGCTCATGGTCTGCAGCGCCGCGTCCAACAGCGCGGGGTGGATTCCGAACCGTGCCGCGTCGCCCTGGGCCTGGACGGGCAGCGCGACCTCCGCGTGGATGTCGGAGCCGGAGCGGTGCGCGCTCACCAGTCCGCGGAAGAACGGCCCGTAGCCGTAGCCGAGTTCGGCGAAACGCTCGTAGAAGTCGCCGGTGTCCAGTTGTTCGGCGCCGGGCGGCGGGGCTGTCGCCGAGGCGTCCGGCACGTCGGCGGCGTCCTCCGCGGTGAGCAGCCCCTCGGCGTGCAGGGTCCAGTCTGCGGCGCCCTCGGCGCGGGCGTGCACGGCGAAGCGGCGGGCGTCGTCTGCGCCCGGGGCGCCGACGTTCAGCCGCAGCCGGACACCGCCGGACTCGGGCAGCGCCAGGGGTGCGGCCAGGGTGAGTTCCTCGATCCGGCCGGTGCCGGCCTGGCGGCCGGCCCAGAGGGCCAGGTCGGCGAACGCGGCGCCCGGCAGCAGCGCCGCCCCCATCAGTGCGTGGTCGGCCAGCCACGGGGTGGCGTCGGTGCCCAGGCGCGCGGTGTACATCTGAGCGCCGGAGTCGGGCAGTTCCACGCCGCCGCCGAGCAGCGGGTGGTCGGCGGCGTCCAGGCCGAGGGAGGCGGGGTCGTCGCCACGGCTGGTGGGGCTGTACCAGTAGCGCTCGCGCTGGAAGGGGTAGGTGGGCAGTTCCACATGACGCGAGTCGGGGCCGAAGATGGCCTCCGCGTCGATCTCCACGCCGTGGGTGTAGGCGCGGCAGACGGCGACGGCCAGGCAGCGGGGGCCGCCCTGACCGCGACGCAGGGTGCCGAGAACCGCCGCGGAGGCGCCGGCGTCGCTGATCGTCTCCTGGAGGGAGACGGCCAGCATGGGGTGCGGGCTCGACTCCAGGAACACGTCGTGGCCGTCGGCGATCAGGGCGCGGGTGGCCTTCTCGAACTCCACCGGCTCGCGCATGTTGCGGTACCAGTAGTCGGCGTTCAGCTCGGCGGTGTCGAGCAGCCCACCGGTGACCGTCGAGTAGAACGGGATGTCGGAGGATCGCGGCGCGACCGGGGCGAGCACCTCCCGCAGATGCTCCTCCAGCATGTCGACCTGCGGCGAGTGCCCGGCGGTGTCGACGCCGGGGATCGGGCGGGCGTGCACCCCCTCCGCGCTGAGTTCGGCGACCAGCTCTGCCAGGGCGTCCGGGTCTCCGGAGACGGCGCAGGTCTCGGGGCCGTTGACGGCGGCGACGGCGAGCCGGTCGCTCCAGGGCTCCAGCCGGGGACGCAGGTCGCGCTCGGACATGGTCACCGCGACCATGCCGCCCTTGCCGGCCAGCCGCAGCCATGCCTGGCTGCGCAGGGCGACGATGCGCGCCGCGTCGTCCAGCGAGAGGGCGCCGGCGACGTGGGCGGCGGCGATCTCTCCCTGGGAATGCCCGACGACCGCGGCCGGTTCGACGCCCAGCGAACGCCAGGTCTCGGCGAGCGAGACCATCATGGTGAACAACACGGGCTGCACCACGTCGACCCGGTCGAGCGAGGGCGCGCCGGGTTCCCGGCACAGCACGTCCAGTACGGACCAGCCGAGGTGGGGCCGGAGCGCGGCGTCGCAGGCGCGTGCGGTCTCCAGGAAGGAGCTGGAGTCGCTGGAGCGGTCGAACAGCCCGTCGGCCATCTCGGGCCATTGCGAGCCCTGGCCGGGGAAGACGAACACCACCTGGTCGGCGGTGCCGGCGGTGCCCCGCAGCACGAGCGGGTGCGGCCGGCCTTCGACGAGGTCGTCGAGGGCCGCGATCAGCTCCGTGAAGTTCTCGCCGACCACGGCGGCCCGCTGCTCGAAGCGGGTGCGGGTGGTGATGAGGGTGTAGCCGACGTCGGCCGGGTGCAGCTCGGGGTGGGCGAGCAGGTCCGCGCGCAGCCGGCGCGCCTGGTCGCGCAGGGCGGCGTCGTTGTGCGCGGACATCATCAACGGCACGGTCACCTCGTGCCACCACTCCTCGGACCAGACGTCGCCGTCGGCGGCCGGTTCGGGCGCGAGCAGCTCGGGCGCGGTGGGCTCCGGCGGCTCCTCGACGACGACGTGGGCGTTGGTGCCGCTGATGCCGAAGGAGGAGATTCCGGCCCGGCGCAGTCCGTCGGCCCGCTGGGGCCAGGGCCTGGCCTCGTCGAGCAGTTCCACGGCTCCCGCATCCCATTCGATCTTGGACGAGGCGGTGGTGGCGTGCAGGGTGCGGGGCAGCGTGCCGTGCCGCAGGGCCAGCACCATCTTGATGACACCGGCCACACCGGCGGCGGCCTGGGTGTGTCCGATGTTGGACTTCAGCGAGCCCAGCCAGAGCGGGTCGTCGCGCCGGTCCCGGCCGTAGGTGGCGAGCAGTGCGCCTGCTTCGATCGGGTCGCCCAGCGGTGTGCCGGTGCCGTGCGCCTCGACCGCGTCGACGTCGGCGGGGGTGAGCCCGGCATCGGCGAGCGCCTCGCGGATCACCTTCTGCTGGGCCGGACCGCTGGGCGCCGTCAGGCCGTTGCTGGCGCCGTCCTGGTTGACGGCGCTGCCC
Organism: Streptomyces spiramyceticus; assembly: GCF_028807635.1. Lineage (NCBI taxonomy): Bacteria > Bacillati > Actinomycetota > Actinomycetes > Kitasatosporales > Streptomycetaceae > Streptomyces > Streptomyces spiramyceticus. The sequence goes on along the minus strand of NZ_JARBAX010000002.1, from coordinate 1,204,251 downwards.
CGCACCACCGCCAGTACCGGGTGGCCCTTCTTCTGAGCCTCCGACAGCCGCTCCACCAGCAGCATTCCGGCTCCCTCGGCGAGGCCGACGCCGTCGGCCGTCTCGGCGAACGCCTTGCTGCGGCCGTCCGGCGAGACCGCTCGCTGGCGGGCGAACTCCACCAGCATCTCGGGGGTGGACATCACCGTGGCGCCGCCGGCCAGGGCGTAGTCGCACTCGCCCCGGCGCAGTGACTGCACCGCCAGGTGCAGGGCGGCGAGGGAGGCCGAGCAGGCGGTGTCGACGGTGACGGCGGGGCCCTCCAGGCCGAAGACGTAGGAGAGCCGGCCGGACATCACGCTGGCGGAATTGCCGGTTGCGATGTAACCGTCGAAGCTCTCGTCGCCGTCCTGGAGCAGCGGCACGTAGTGCTGCCCGTTGGTGCCGACGAAGACTCCGGTGCGGCTGCCGCGCAGCTCCACCGGGTCGATGCCGGCCCGTTCGAAGGATTCCCAGGAGGTTTCCAGGATCAGCCGCTGCTGCGGGTCCATGGCCAGGGCCTCGCGGGGGCTGATGCCGAAGAAGCCGGGGTCGAACTCGGCCGCGTCGTGCAGGAATCCGCCTTCGCGCACGTAGGTGTGGTGTCCGGGTGAGCCGGGGTCGGGGTCGTAGAGGGCTTCGTTGTTCCATCCCCGGTCGGTCGGGAACGGGGTGATGGCGTCGACCTCGCCGGTCAGCAGGTCCCACAGGTCCTCGGGGGACTGGACCCCGCCGGGCAGCCGGCAGGCCATGCCGATGATGGCGATGGGCTCGTCCGTCTGTGTCGGGGTCTCGGGGCCGGTCCGGTCGGCGGTGTCGCCCCGGCCGAGGAGTTCCTCGCCGAGGTGGCGGGCGAGCGCGGCCGGGTTGGAGTGGTCGAAGACCAGGGAGGTGGGCAGCTTGAGGCCGGTGGCGGTGCTGAGCCGGTCGCGCAGCTCCAGGGCGGTCAGCGAGTCGAAGCCGAGGTCGCGGAAGGCGCGGGCGCTGTTCACCGCGTCGCCGGAGGACTGCCCGAGGACGGCGGCGGCGTGGGCGCGGACCAGCCGCAGCAGGGTGACGTGCCGCTTGTGGCCGGACTGCGCGGTCAGTTCGCGGACGAGTTCGGAGGTGGTCGAGTCGCCGTTGCTCGGGGCGAGTTCGACCGCGCGCAGCCGCTGCACGTCCGGGATGTCGTCGAACAGTACGGCGGGGCGCACCCAGGTGTAGGAGGCGGCGAATCGGTTCCACTCGACGTCGGCGACCGCACCGCAGGCGCTGCCGCGCTCCAGCATGCGGCGCAGGGTCCGCACTGCCTCGTCCGGGTCGAGGGGGGCCAGGCCACGCCGGTTGAGGAACTCCGCTTCGGCGCCGTCGGCGGGCGTGCCGCCGGCCCAGGGGCTCCAGGCCACGGAGAGTGCGGGCACTCCGGCGGCGCGGGCGCGTTCGGCCAGCGCGTCGAGGTGCGCGGTGGCGGCCGCGTAGCAGCCCTGGGCCGCGCCGCCCCACACGCCGGAGACCGAGGAGAACAGCACCAGCGCATCGAGGCCGGCGGCGGGCGCCAGGTCGACCAGGTGGCCGGCGGCCGTGGTCTTGGCGGCGAGGGCGGTGGCGATGTCGCCGGGCGCCGTCTCGTTCAGCGGGGCCAGCGGTACGAGCGGCGGGGCGTGCACGACGACGGAGGGCGCGTGCTCGCCGAGCAGGCCGGCCAGGGTGGTGCGGTCGGTGACGTCGCAGCGTACGGGGACGACGGAGGCTCCGGTGAGTCCGGCGGCGGCGGCCTGTGCGGGGGCGTCGGGCCCGGCCAGCACCACGCGGTCCGCGCCGTCCTCCAGGAGGGAGCGGATCAGCCGACCGGGCACCGTCGTGATGTCGCCGGCGATGAGGACGGTGCCCCGGGCGCGCCAGGCCGGGGAGCCGGCGTCGGCCGGGTTCCGCAGGACGCGGCGGCCGAAGACGCCCGCCATCCGGATGGCGATCTGGTCCTCGCCGCCGGGTTCGGCGAGGACGCCGGCGAGGCGGTCGAGGACCCGGGCGTCGGGCTGCGCGGGCAGGTCGATGAGGCCGCCCCACACCTCGGGCAGCTCCAGCGCGGCCACCCGTCCCAGGCCCCACAGTTGGGCTCCGGCGGTGCACGGCAGTTCGTCGGGGGCGGTGGCGACCGCGCCGCAGGTGACGGTCCACAGCGGTGCGGTGCTGCCGAGGTCGGCCAGGGCCTGGACCAGGGCGAGTGTGGCGGTGACTGCGGTGGGCACGGCGGGGTGGTCGGGCCGGCCGTCGGTGCACAGTCCGAGCAGCGAAACGGCGCCGGTGACGGCGGTGTCGCCGTTGATTGCCGATTCGAGCAGGCCGAGCAGTTCGGCGCGTCCGGTGCGGGCCGGGTCGACGGCGATGCGGCGGACCGTTCCGCCGAAGGAGGCGATCGCCTGTTCCACGGTGTCGGCGAGGGCGGCGTGCTGTTCCCCGGTGGGCACGATCAGCAGGCGCAGGCCCGGGCGCCAGCCGCCGGTGGCGGAGCGCAGCCCCTTCCACTCGACGTGGTAGCCGAGCCGGTCGCCGGACTCCGGGGCGCCTTCGCCGGTTTCGGCGGTCTTCGCCCGGTCGGGCCGGGCGGAGCCGACCCAGTAGCGTTCGCGCTGGAAGGCGTAGGTCGGCAGGTTCACCCGGCCGGCCCCGGGGTGGAGCGTGGCCCAGTCCACCGGTACGCCGACGACCTGGGCCTCCGCCGCGGAGGTGAGGAAGCGCCGCAGACCGCCCTCGTCGCGCCGCAGCGAGCCGACGGCCGGTACCGCGGTGCCGACGCTTTCCACGGTCTGGCGTACGCCGACGGTGAGGACGGGGTGCGCGGAGCACTCCACGAACGCGTCGATGCCGTCGGCGAGCATGGCGCGCACGGTCGGCTCGAAGCGCACCGGGAGCCGCAGGTTGCGGTACCAGTAGTCGGCGTCGAGGGCGGCCGTGTCGAGGAGCGCCGCCTCGACGGTGGAGTAGAAGGGCACGTCGCCTCTGTACGGCCGGACCGGGGCGAGGACGGTGGCGAGCTCCTCCCGGATGCTCTCGACGTAGTGGGAGTGGGAGGCGTAGTCGACGTCGATGCGGCGGACTCGGGAGCCCTCGGCCTCCAGGGCGACCAGCAGCGCCTCCAGGGCGCCGGGCTCTCCGCAGACGACGGTCGACCCGGGGCCGTTGACGGCGGCGATCTCCACGCCGCCGGCGAGCCGTGCCTCGACATCGGTCGCGGGCAGGGCCACCGAGGCCATGCCGCCTCGCCCGGCCAGTTCGCGGGCGATGACCTGGGAGCGCAGGGCCACGATCCGGGCGGCGTCGTCCAGGGAGAGCGCGCCCGCCACGCAGGCCGCGGCGATCTCGCCCTGGGAGTGGCCGATGACGGCGGCGGGTTCGACACCGAGGGATCGCCACAGCGCCGCGAGTCCCACCATGACGGCGAAGGTGGCCGGCTGGACGACGTCGACGCGGTCGAGGCCGGGCGCCCCGGGCGCGCCGCGCAGTACGTCGCTGAGGGTCCAGTCCACGTACGGGGAGAGCGCGCTCTGGCAGAGCTCCAGTTCGGCGGCGAAGGCCGGGGCCGTGTCCAGCAGTTCGGCGCCCATCCCGGCCCACTGGGAGCCCTGGCCGGGGAAGACGAAGGCGACCCGGCGGATGTCCGCCGCGGTGCCGTGTACGGCGTCCGGGGTGGTCTCGCCGGCGGCGAGGGCGGCGAGGGCGTCGACCGGGGCGCCGTTGTCTCCGAGCAGCACGGCGCGTTGGGTGAGGGCGGCGCGGTCGGCGGCCAGCGCATGGCCGATGTCGGTCGGCGAGGTGTCGGGGAGGCGCTCAAGGTGCGCGCGCAGGCGTGCGGCCTGGGCGCGCAGGGCGGGAGCGGTCTCGGCGGACAGCGGCCAGACCACGGTGGAGGGGGTCGCGGGCGTGTCGCCGGTCATGGACGCTTCGTCCGGTGCGGACGCGGGGCGAGGAGCGGACGCGTCGCGTGGTGCGGACGCGTGGCCTGGCGCGGACGCGACGCGTGGTGCGGACGCATGGCCCGGCACGGACGCGACGCGTGGTGCGGACGCATGGCCCGGCACGGACGCATGGCCCGGCACGGACGAGACACTGGTTCCAGCCGCCGCGCCTGCCGCGGGTACCTCACCTGTCACAGGCGCGTCGCCGGTCACGGGCTCCTCGCCTGCCACAGGTGCGTCACCGGCTGCGGCTGCGCCGCCTGTTGCGGTCTCGGCGGGCGGTTCCTCGATGATGACGTGGGCGTTGGTGCCGCTGACGCCGAAGGCGGAGATCGCAGCCCGCCGGGGACGGTGCTCGCGCTGCGGCCAGGGCCGGGCGTCGGTGAGCAACTCCACGGCGCTCGGGTCCCATTCGACCTTGGCCGAGGGTGCGTCGACGTGGAGGGTGCGGGGCAGCGTGGAGTGCCGTATCGCCTCCACCATCTTGATGACGCCGGCGGCTCCGGCGGCGGCCTGGGTGTGCCCGATGTTGGACTTCAGCGAGCCCAGCCACAGCGGGTCCCGGCCCTGGCGCTCACTTCCGTAGGTGGCCATCAGCGCACCGGCCTCGATGGGGTCGCCCAGAGGGGTGCCGGTGCCATGCGCCTCCACCGCGTCCACGTCCCCCGGGGCCAGTCCGGCATCAGCCAACGCCTCGCGGATCACCTTCCGCTGGGCCGGACCACTGGGCGCGGTCAGGCCGTTGCTCGCGCCATCCTGATTGACCGCACTCCCCCGCACCACCGCCAGCACCCGATGCCCATACCGACGAGCATCCGACAACCGCTCCACCAACAACACACCAACACCCTCGGCCCACACAGTGCCGTCCGCACCCTCCGCAAACGCCTTGCACCGCCCGTCCGACGCCAGCCCACGCTGCCGCGAGAACTCCACGAACACCGTCGGCGTCGCCATCACCGTCACCCCACCGGCCAACGCCATGTCACACTCACCCCGCCGCAACGACTGCACCGCCAGATGCAACGCCACCAACGACGACGAACACGCCGTGTCCATGGTCACAGCGGGGCCCTGCAGGCCGAGCGTGTAGGCCACCCGGCCGGATGCGACGCTGCCCGCGGTGCCGAGGCCGAGCTGTCCGCTGGGATCGGCGGCGGTGCCGACCTGGTGGCTGCCGTAGTCGTGGTACATCACGCCGGTGAAGACTCCGGTACGGGTGCCGCGCAGCGAGTCCGGCACGATCCCGGCCCGCTCCAACGCCTCCCACGACGTCTCCAGCAACAACCGCTGCTGCGGATCCATCGCCGCCGCCTCACGCGGCGAAATACCGAAGAACTCCGCATCGAACTCGGCCGCCTCGTGCAGGAAGCCGCCCTCCCGCACGTAACTCTTGCCCGGCACGCCCGGCTCCGGGTCGTACAGCCCCTCGGCGTCCCAGCCGCGGTCCGCGGGGAACGGGGAGATCGCGTCCGTACCGGCGGCCACGAGGTCCCAGAGGTCCTCCGGCGACGCCACACCGCCCGGGTAGCGGCACGCCATGCCCACAATCGCGATCGGCTCACGACTCGCCGACTCGACTTCGCGCAGCCGCTCGCGCGCGCTGTGCAGGTCGGCCATCGCGCGCCGCAGGTACTCCCGCAACTTCTCCTCGTTCGTTGCAGACACGGTTCTCCTCATGCGTCATGTCATGGGTCAGGGTGCGGAGCGGTTCAGCAGCCGGCGCGCGGCGCGGTCCGGCTCACTGGAAATCGCTGTCGAGCAGGTCGAACAAGTCGTCGTCGGAGGCCGACCTGAGCCGGTCGATCACCACATCGCCGGGGCCGTGGGGGCTTTCTCCGGCGCCCGGTCCGGATTGCTCGCCGGAGCCGACGGTGAGCGCGGCCAGCAGGCCGCGCAGCCGCTGTGCGGCGCGGACACGGGCATCGCCGTCGTCGGTCGCGGCGAGGCTGCGCTCCAGCCGGTCGAATGCGCTGGACAGGTCTTCGGCACCGGCCGGTTCGTCCGGGACCGGGCCGGCCGGTTCCGCTCGGCCTGCCGCCGTCAACTCGCCGAGCAGGAGTTCGGCGAGGGACAGCGGTGTGGGGTGGTCGAACACGAGGGTCGCGGGCAACCGCAGCCCGGTGCGCGCGTTCAGCCGGTTGCGGAGATCGACAGCCGTGAGGGAGTCGAATCCGGCGTCCTTGAAGGAACGGGCGGCGCCCACCGCGGCGGTGTCGCCGTGTCCCAGCACCGCCGCGACCTCGGTCCGCACCAGGTCGAGCAGGAGGGCCGTCCGCTCGGGCGCGGAGCGCCCCGCGAGCCGGGTCGCCAGTGCCGCGGCGGCGTCGGCCGGGGCGGGAGGCCGGTGGCCGGTACCGGCCTCGCCCCCGGCGCCCGCCACGGCTCCGGGCGCGCTCCCGCCGTCTGCCGGGACGCCGACCAGGTCACGCAGTACCTCCGGCAGAACGGTGGCACGGGCCGCGGCGCGCAGGTCGAGGCGCACGGGCAGCAGTGCGGGCTCGGGCCTGACCAGGGCCCGGTCGAACAGCTCCAGCGCGGCCCGGGGGTCGAGCGGGGCGACGCCGGAGCGCCGGATACGCGCGGCGTCCGCTCTCTCCAGCCCGGTGGCCAGGCCCAGGCCGGACCACCAGCCCCAGCCGAGCGACAGCGCGGGGTGCCCGGCGGCGCGCCGCCGGGCGGCCAGGGCGTCCAGGAACGCGTTGGCCGCGGCGTACCCGGCCTGGCCCGCACTGCCCAGGGCGGCCGAGACCGAGGAGTACAACACCAGTGGAACCGGCCCGAGTTCACGGGTCAGCTCGTCCAGGTGGACGGCGGCGTCCGCCTTGGGCCGCAGTACCGCGTCGATCCGCTCGGCAGTCTGGACGGAGAGCACACCGTCGTCGAGCACCCCGGCGGTGTGCACGACGCAGGTCAGCGGATGTTCGGCGGGGAGCTCGCCGAGCAGGCGGCGGAGGGCGTCGCGGTCGGCGACGTCACAGGCCCGGACGGTGACCTCGGCGCCCAGATTCGTGAGTTCCGCGGCCAGTTCGGCGGCGCCGGGTGCGTCGGGGCCGCGCCTGCTGACGAGCAGGAGGTGGCGCGCCTTGTGCCGTTCCACAAGGTGCCGGGCGGTTTCTGCGGCCAGTGCTCCGGTGCCACCGGTGATCAGCACGGTGCCGTTGGGGTCCAGCGTCTCGGCCGGCTCCCCGGCACCGGTCTCGTCGGCCGCTGTGTCGCTGCCGGTGTCCAGGTCGGCCACGTCGGCCACGTCGGCCACCCGTACGAGGCGCGGGACGGCGGCGCGTCCATCGCGCACGGCCAACTGAGCGGTGTCCGTGGCCAGCAGGCCGGGCAAGGCCCGCAGCGACGCCTGCGCGCCGTCGACGTCCACCAGAGTGAAGCGGCCGGGCTGTTCGGCCTGGGCGACCCGGACGAGCCCCCAGACAGCGGCACCCGCGGGATCGGCCGCGCCTCCCTCGGGACCGGCCGCACCCCGGGTCAGGACCACGAGCCGCGGGCGGCCGCCGGGACGGGTGGCTGTACGGGCGTCCGTACGGACGCCGGAGTCTGCACCGGCATCCGCGTTGGTGTCGGTGTCGGTGTCGGTGTCGGCGAGTCGGGCCTGTACGGCTTCGAGAGTCCGGCGCACCGTCGCACGCAGCTCGTCGAGGAGGCCGAGGAGCCTGCCGTGGGGCGCCGTACGACTGGCGGTGGCGGTGGCGGTGGCGGTGGCGGTGGTCAAGTCGAGGAGGATCACTTCGGCGTCCGCGCCGACCTGCGGCGGCAGCGGCTCGTCGAAGGGGAGCACGTGGGTACGGGCGTCGATGCCGACGGCACGCAGCCCGGCCGCGGTGGCTTCGGCCTCCGGTCCGACGACCGCCCAGCGCGTGACTGCGGCGACGGACACTCGCCCGGGAAGCGGCACCCAGTCCACGCGGTAGAGAGGGGCGGCGGGTGCGGCGGGAAGCCGGTCCGCGGGTATGCGACGCAGTGCCAGGGAGCGGGCGGAAAGCACTGGGGAGCCCTCGCGGTCGACCGCGGCGATCGACACCGCGCCGCCGTCGACGGCCGCCACCCGTACCCGGAGCGCATGTCCGGCGGCATCGTGGCGCCGTACGTCGGTCCAGGAGAACGGCAGCAAGCCGTGTCCGCCGTCGCCCAACGGGTCGAGCAGCGCGATCGGGTGGAGAGCCGCGTCGAGCAGGGCGGGGTGCACCCCGTAACGGGCGGCATCGGCGGCGTGCGCGTCGGGCAGCCGCACTTCGGCGAAGATCTCGTCGCCGCGACGCCATGCCGCGCGCAGCCCTCGGAAGGCCCCTTCGTAGCGCACTCCGGCGGCTGCGAAGAGCGGGTACTGACCGGCGATGTCGAGCGGCTCGGCGCCGGCAGGGGGCCAGGCGCCGGTGAGTTCGGCGAAGGCGTCGGCACCGGTTCGGTCGGCACCGTGGGGGTGGCCGCTCTCGTGGGGGTGGGGAGCCCCGTGGGGGTGGCCGGCCTCGTGCGTGTGGTCGGCATGGTCGGCAGCCGGGGCGAGCAGCCCGGAGGCGTGCCGGGTCCAGCCGTTGTCACGATCCTGCGCCGCGAGGTGCGGGGAACGGGTGGAATGCGAGGGGTCGGCGACGGGTTCGGGCCGTGAGTGGAGACTCACCTCACGGGCACCCCCGGGGCCGGAGGCAGGAGCGGCCACGACGACCCGGATCTGGACCGGGTTGTCCGCAGCCCAGGTCAGCGCGGTCTCGAAGGCCAGTTCGGCGACGCGCGGCAGACCGATCCGGCTTCCTACCTGGAGCAGCATCTCCAGCAGTGCGGATCCCGGCACCACGCCGCGGTCCCACACCAAGTGGTCGGCGAGCCACGGGAGGTCCGCAGCGGAGATCCGGCCGGTCCACACCTCGGTTTCGGCGCCGGGCAGTTCCACGGCGGCGGCAAGCAGCGGGTGTTCCACCCCATGCAGGCCTGCCGCCGACACCCCGCCGGTCGTGAGCCGGGGCAGAGCCGCCAGCCAGTAGCGGTCCCGATGGAAGGCGTACGTGGGCAGGTCGACCCGCCGGCCGGCAGGCTCGGAGGGAGCCGGCGGCACCGGAAGGCCCCGGGCGTAGAGGGTGGCGAGTGCGGTGGTGAAGGTCTCCAGCTCCGGCCGGTCACGCCGCAGTACCGGCACGAAAGCAAGATCACCCTCGTCCCCGTCGAGACACTGCCCCGCCATCACCGTCAGAACAGCATGCGGACCCACCTCCACAAACGTATCCACACCCACATCACGAGCAGCCCCCACACCATCCGCGAACCGCACCGCCTCCCGAACATGCCGCACCCAGTACTCCGGATCCCCCAACTCATCCAAACCCGCAACCGCACCCGTCACACTCGACACCACCGCCACACCAGAACGAGGCCGGTGAAACTCCACCGAAGCAGCAACCCGACGAAACTCCTCCAACATCGGATCCATCAACACCGAATGAAACGCATGCGAAACCTCCAACCACCTGCACTCCACACCACGACCCACCAAACCCGCCACCACACCATCCAGCACCCCCGCCTCACCCGACAGCACCACCGACGCCGGACCATTCACCGCCGCAACCGACACCCGACCACCCAACCCAGCCACCAAACCCGCCAGCTCGGCCTCAGACGCCCCCACCGACACCATCGCCCCACCCACAGGCAACGCACCCATCAACCGACCACGCGCCACCACCAACCGCACCGCATCAGCCAACGAAAACACACCCGCCACATACGCCGCAGCCACCTCCCCCACCGAATGACCCAACACCACCGACACACCCACACCCCGAGCCTCCAACGCCCGGAACAACGCCACCTCCAACGCAAACAACGCCGGCTGAGCAAACTCCGTACACCCCAACAACCCCGCATCCACACTCCCCGCCTCCGCAAACATCACCTCACGCAGAGACCGACCCCCCACCTCCCCCACAACCCCCAACACCTCATCCAACACACCCGCAAACACCCCACCCGCCCCATACAACTCACGCCCCATACCAACCCACTGCGCACCCTGACCCGTAAACAACACCCCCACCCGACGCCCCCGCACCGCCGAACCCCGCACCACACCCGACGCGGCACCCCCCGCAGCAACCACACCCGCCGCCACAGCATCCAGACCGGCCAGCAGCTCCCCACGCTCCCGACCGACAACCACCGCACGCTCACCGAACGACGCACGCGACACCACAAGCGAATGCGCAACATCCACCGGATCAGCACCCACACGCTCCACGTGCTCCCGCAACCGCACCGCCTGCCCCCGCAACGCCTCCTCCGAACGGGCCGACACCGGCCACGCCAGAACCGAAGAGGACTCAGCCGCAGCAGTGACAACAGCCTCGGCTTCGGCCGACTCCTCGACCGACGGTTCCTCGATGACGACATGGGCGTTCGTCCCGCTCACGCCGAAGGCAGAAACAGCCGCCCGACGCACCCGGCCCGCCCGCCGGGGCCAGGACCTGGCCTCGGTCAGCAACTCCACCGCCCCCGAACCCCACTCGACCCTCGACGACGGAGCATCCACATGAAGAGTGCGAGGCAACGACGAATGCCGCATCGCCTCCACCATCTTGATCACACCACCCACACCCGCAGCAGCCTGAGCATGCCCGATGTTCGACTTCAACGACCCCAACCACAACGGATCACCCACCCGCTCACGCCCATACGTCGCCAGCAACGCACCCGCCTCGATCGGATCCCCCAACGCCGTACCCGTACCATGCGCCTCCACCGCATCCACATCCCCCGGAGCCAGCCCGGCATCAGCCAACGCCTCACGGATCACCCTCCGCTGGGCCGCACCACTGGGCGCCGTCAGACCGTTACTCGCACCATCCTGATTGACCGCACTCCCCCGCACCACCGCCAGCACCCGATGCCCATACCGACGAGCATCCGACAACCGCTCCACCAACAACACACCAACACCCTCGGCCCACACAGTGCCGTCCGCACCCTCCGCAAACGCCTTGCACCGCCCGTCCGACGCCAGCCCACGCTGCCGCGAGAACTCCACGAACACCGTCGGCGTCGCCATCACCGTCACCCCACCGGCCAACGCCATGTCACACTCACCCCGCCGCAACGACTGCACCGCCAGATGCAACGCCACCAACGACGACGAACACGCCGTGTCCACCGTCAACGCCGGCCCCTCCAACCCCAACACATAAGCAACCCGGCCGGAGATCACGCTTCCGAGCGTCCCCGTGAGCACATGCCCGCCGTAGGTTTCGGCGGCGTCCCCCAACTGGCTTGCGTAGTCCTGCTGGGAGATGCCGGTGAAGACTCCGGTACGGGTGCCGCGCAGCGCGTCCGGCACGATCCCGGCCCGTTCCAACGCCTCCCACGACGTCTCCAGCAACAACCGCTGCTGCGGATCCATCGCCGCCGCCTCACGCGGCGAAATACCGAAGAACTCCGCATCGAACTCGGCCGCCCCGTGCAGAAACCCGCCCTCCCGCACATAACTACGACCCACCGCCTCCGGATCGGGGTCGTACAACCCCTCGACGTCCCAGCCACGGTCGACAGGGAACGGAGAGAGGGTGTGCCCGTCTTCGGCCACCAGGCGCCACAGGTCCTCCGGCGACGACACGCCGCCCGGGTAGCGGCACGCCATGCCCACGATCGCGATCGGCTCGCGCTCGTCGGCCGTGGCCCGGGCGCGGGTGTCCGCGACAGGCTCCGCTTCGCTGTCGGTACCGAACAGTTCGTCGTGCAGATGGGCGGCCAGGGAGGTCGGGTTGGGGTGGTCGAAGAGCAGGGTGCTCGGCAGGTTCAGCCCGGTGGCAGCGGTCAGGCGGTTGCGCAGTTCGAGAACGGTGAGCGAGTCGAACCCGGCGGACCGGAACGCGATCTCCGGGTCGACCGCGTCGGCCGAGGCGTGGCGCAGGATCTCGGCGGCCTCGGAGCACACCAGGTCGAGCAGGGCCCGTCGCCGTTCCGTCGACGAGGGGCCGACGGAGAGCCAGGGTCGGCCTTCGTCCGCTCCGGCTCCGCTTCCGCCCGGCCCACCGTGGCCCGGCCGCGTCCCCCGGGGGAGAGTGGCACGGCCTTGCGCGGCACGGGCGGAACGCGCTGAGCGGGCGGCGGGAACACCGTCGAAAAGTGCCCAGGTGCGGCGGGTGACGGAACGCCCGACGAAGGTTTCCCAGTCCACATCGGCGACGATCAGCGAGGTCGCGACGGCCGCAGAGGCCCCGGCGGCAGCGGAGGTCCCACCGGCGCCGACCGCGTCGTCCAGTACGTCGAGCGCGTGCTCGGGATCCAGGGCCGCGACGCCGTCCCGCTCGAAGGACTTCGTCGCCGTTCCGGACGCCATCCCGGCTCCGGCCCACGGGCCCCAGGCGATCGAGGTGGCACGCCCTCCCCGGGCCCGGCGCCGGTGCGCCAGGGCGTCGAGCGCGGCATTGGCCGCCGCGTAGGCGGCCTGCCCCCCGTTGCCCCACACTCCGACGATGGAGGAGAAGAGAACGAAGGCGTCCAGCGGGAGGTCGGCGGTGAGCTCGTCCAGGTGGCGGGCCGCAGTGACCTTGGCACGCAGTACGGCGTCTATCCGGTCGGAGGTGAGCGAGTCGAGCACACCGTCGTCGAGCACGCCTGCCGCGTGCAGTACGGCGGCGAGGGGCCGGTCTTCGGGAATGCCCGCGAGCAGCGCGGCAAGCGCGTCCCGGTCGGCGACGTCGCAGGCTGCGACGGTCACTTCGGTACCGAGGGCTGTCAGCTCCTCGACAAGTTCGCCCGCTCCGGGGCCGGCCGCCCCGCGCCGGCCGACCAGGAGCAGATGCGGGGCGCCCGCCCGGGCGAGCCTGCGGGCGACCTGCGCGCCCAGGGCGCCGGTGCCCCCGGTGATCAGTACGGTGCCTGAGGACCGCCGGTTTCCCGGCACGACTCCGTCGGGCGTGTCGCCCTGCGCGTCCCGGGCGGCGGCGGTGGTGGCGGCGCGGACGGGGACGGGGACCACGCGGCGGACATGGACTCCGGAGGGCCGTACCGCGAACTGGTTGTCCTCGCCCTCGGCGAGCAGCGTCCCGACGAACGCACGGAGCGCGGCAGGCGACGGCTCCCCGGGCAGGTCCGCCAAACCGCCCCAGCGCTGGGCAAGTTCGAGTGCGGCGACCTGCCCCAGCCCCCAGAGCTGAGCGCCTGCGACGGAAGGGGCCTCGCCCGGCTGAGCAGCCACCGCGTCGCGCGTAGTGATCCAGAGCGGGGCGTCGGGTCCCGCCTCGCCCAGGGCCTGGATCAGCGCGACGGCGTCGGCCGTGTCCGGCTCGGCCGGGGCGAGCCACAGGACGTGCGTGCTGCGTGCGGCACCGTCACCGGCGGCCCGCAGCAGGTCTGCGGCCGCCTCCCGACCGGTACCGACCGGCACGACAGCGGTGTGGACCTCGGTGCCGCGCACGGCGAGTTCACGCGCGATCGCGGTGGCGAGCCCGGAGTCCGTCGTGTCGTCGTCCGAGGCCAGCAGCAGCATACGACCCGCCGGCCGGGGGACTCCGCAGCCGACGGCGGCGGGCTGCCAGGTGACGCGGTAGCGGAGCCCGGCCGTCGCCGAAGTCACCCCTTGAGCAGCGGTCGGAACGTCCTCGGACGAACCGGCGGCCATGGCGGTGGGCACTGCGGCGGGGGCGGGGTCCAGCCAGAAACGGGCGCGCTGGAAAGGGTATGTGGGCAGATCGATGCGTCGTGCGTCCCTCTTCCGATTCGGCGCGTCCCAGTCGATCTGGGCGCCCCGGGCGTAGAGGGTGGCGAGTGCGGTGGTGAAGGTCTCCAGCTCCGGCCGGTCACGCCGCAGTACCGGCACGAAAGCAAGATCACCCTCGTCCCCGTCGAGACACTGCCCCGCCATCACCGTCAGAACAGCATGCGGACCCACCTCCACAAACGTATCCACACCCACATCACGAGCAGCCCCCACACCATCCGCGAACCGCACCGCCTCCCGAACATGCCGCACCCAGTACTCCGGATCCCCCAACTCATCCAAACCCGCAACCGCACCCGTCACACTCGACACCACCGCCACACCAGAACGAGGCCGGTGAAACTCCACCGAAGCAGCAACCCGACGAAACTCCTCCAACATCGGATCCATCAACACCGAATGAAACGCATGCGAAACCTCCAACCACCTGCACTCCACACCACGACCCACCAAACCCGCCACCACACCATCCAGCACCCCCGCCTCACCCGACAGCACCACCGACGCCGGACCATTCACCGCCGCAACCGACACCCGACCACCCAACCCAGCCACCAAACCCGCCAGCTCGGCCTCAGACGCCCCCACCGACACCATCGCCCCACCCACAGGCAACGCACCCATCAACCGACCACGCGCCACCACCAACCGCACCGCATCAGCCAACGAAAACACACCCGCCACATACGCCGCAGCCACCTCCCCCACCGAATGACCCAACACCACCGACACACCCACACCCCGAGCCTCCAACGCCCGGAACAACGCCACCTCCAACGCAAACAACGCCGGCTGAGCAAACTCCGTACACCCCAACAACCCCGCATCCACACTCCCCGCCTCCGCAAACATCACCTCACGCAGAGACCGACCCCCCACCTCCCCCACAACCCCCAACACCTCATCCAACACACCCGCAAACACCCCACCCGCCCCATACAACTCACGCCCCATACCAACCCACTGCGCACCCTGACCCGTAAACAACACCGCCGTCCCACCCGAAACAGCCGTGCCCCGGACGGTCTTCGGCCTCGTGTGTCCCGCGGCGAGCGCGTCCAGGCCTGCCATCAGCTCCGCACGGTCGCCACCGACGACCACCGCACGCTCACCGAACGACTCACGCGTCACCGCAAGCGAATGCGCGACGTCCACCGGATCGGCGCCCACACGCTCCACGTGCTCCCGCAACCGCGCCGCCTGCGCCCGCAACGCCTCCTCCGAGCGGGCCGACACCGGCCATGCCAGAGTCGGTGCGAGTTCGGCTGTGGGAGCGGTGACAGTCGGCGGCTCGGTGGGCGTCTCTGCCGGCGCCTCCTCAATGACCAGGTGGGCGTTGGTGCCGCTGATCCCGAAGGAGGACACCGCGGCCCGCCGCGGGCGGCCCGCGCGCTCCGGCCACCGGCGCGCCTCGGCCAGCAGTTCCACCGTGCCCGACGACCAGTCGACATGTGTGCTGGGCCGGTCCGCGTGAAGCGTCCGCGGCAGCGTGCCGTGTCGCATGGCCAGCAGCATCTTGATGACGCCTGCGGCCCCGGCGGCGGCCTGGGTGTGCCCGACGTTTGACTTCAGCGACCCCAGCCACAGCGGTTCTCCCACCCGCTCACGCCCGTACGTGGCCAGCAGCGCGCCCGCCTCTATCGGGTCGCCCAGCGCCGTACCCGTGCCGTGCGCCTCGACGGCGTCCACATCGCCCGGGGCGAGTCCGGCGTCGGCCAGGGCCGCCCGGATGACGCCTTCCTGCGCGGAACCATTGGGCGCGGTGAGGCCGTTGCTGGCGCCGTCCTGATTGACCGCACTGCCCCGGACGACCGCCAGCACCCGGTGACCTGCGCGCCGGGCGTCGGAGAGCCGCTCCAGTGCCAGTACGGCAACGCCCTCGGACCAGGCCGTACCGTCGGCATCGGCGGAGAACGGCATGCAGCGGCCGTCGGGGGCCAGCCCGCGCTGCCGGGAGAACTCCACGAACATGCCGGGCCCGGACATCACCGTGGCGCCGCCCGCCAGAGCCAGTCCGCACTCGCCCCGGCGCAGCGCCTGCACGGCCAGGTGCAGCGCCACCAGAGACGAGGAACATGCGGTGTCGACGGTGAGCGCCGGTCCGCGCGTGCCGAGGGTGTAGGCGATCCGGCCGGAGGCCACGCTCGCCGTGGTGCCGGTGAGCAGATACCCCTCGTATCCGTCCGCTCCTTCGTGAAGCCTCGGCCCGTACTCCGGTGCGACGGCGCCGATGAACACGCCGGTGTCGCCGCCGCGCAGCGACTCGGGGAGCACTCCGGCGTCTTCGAGCGCCTCCCACGAGGTTTCCAGCAGCAGCCGCTGCTGCGGGTCCATGGCGGTCGCCTCACGCGGCGAGATGCCGAAGAACTCTGCGTCGAACTCGGCCGCCTGGTGCAGGAAGCCGCCCTGTCGCACGTAGGTCTTGCCGGGGACGCCCGGTTCGGCGTCGTACAGCCCGTCGAGGTCCCAGCCGCGGTCGGCGGGGAAGGACGAGATCGCGTCGGTGCCGGACGCCAGCAGGTCCCAGAGGGCGGCCCGCGAGTCGACGCCGCCGGGGAGGCGGCAACCGACGCCGACGATGGCGATCGGGTCGTCGTCCCGTGTGCCGCCCCGGGCGGCCGCCGCCCCGACCGCCTCGTGCTCGCCGGGGTGCGCGCTCTTTGTCCCGTGCAGTGCGGCCACCAGGTGTTCGGCGACGGCACGCGGGGTGGGCAGGTCGTAGACGAGCGTGGCGGCGAGGGTGAGCCCCGTGGCCCGGTTCAGCAGGTCATGGAGCTCGACCGCGGTGGCTGATTCCAGGCCCTGGGAGGTGAAGGTGCGGTCGAGCGCGATCTCGTCGGGGTCGTCGTGGCCCAGGACGGTCGCGGTGGTCTCGCGTACCAGACGGACGAGCTGCTCGGGAGACATCGGCTCCGGGGACGCCGTGAGCGGTTCGTCGTCCGGGTCCCTGAGGGGCGCCTCGGTGCTCTCCGGGGGCGCGGTGTTCCCCGCGGCGTCGGTGGTGGTCAGGCCCGGCCCGGCGTCGGCCGCGATTCCACGGCTCAGCGCCGGCGACCAGTGAGTACGGCGTTGGAAGGGGTAGGTGGGCAGGTCGACCCGCCGGCCGCCGAAACCCGAATGGAGGGCAGCGACGTCGAGTTCGGCATCCCGCGTATACAGCGTGGCGAGTGCGGTGGTGAAGGTCTCCAGCTCCGGCCGGTCACGCCGCAGTACCGGCACGAAAGCAAGATCACCCTCGTCCCCGTCGAGACACTGCCCCGCCATCACCGTCAGAACAGCATGCGGACCCACCTCCACAAACGTATCCACACCCACATCACGAGCAGCCCCCACACCATCCGCGAACCGCACCGCCTCCCGAACATGCCGCACCCAGTACTCCGGATCCCCCAACTCATCCAAACCCGCAACCGCACCCGTCACACTCGACACCACCGCCACACCAGAACGAGGCCGGTGAAACTCCACCGAAGCAGCAACCCGACGAAACTCCTCCAACATCGGATCCATCAACACCGAATGAAACGCATGCGAAACCTCCAACCACCTGCACTCCACACCACGACCCACCAAACCCGCCACCACACCATCCAGCACCCCCGCCTCACCCGACAGCACCACCGACGCCGGACCATTCACCGCCGCAACCGACACCCGACCACCCAACCCAGCCACCAAACCCGCCAGCTCGGCCTCAGACGCCCCCACCGACACCATCGCCCCACCCACAGGCAACGCACCCATCAACCGACCACGCGCCACCACCAACCGCACCGCATCAGCCAACGAAAACACACCCGCCACATACGCCGCAGCCACCTCCCCCACCGAATGACCCAACACCACCGACACACCCACACCCCGAGCCTCCAACGCCCGGAACAACGCCACCTCCAACGCAAACAACGCCGGCTGAGCAAACTCCGTACACCCCAACAACCCCGCACCCACACTCCCCGCCTCCGCAAACATCACCTCACGCAGAGACCGACCCCCCACCTCCCCCACAACCCCCAACACCTCATCCAACACACCCGCAAACACCCCACCCGCCCCATACAACTCACGCCCCATACCAACCCACTGCGCACCCTGACCCGTAAACAACACCGCCGTCCCACCCGAAACAGCCGTGCCGGTCCGCACTCCCGCAGAGGTCTTACCGCGAGCGAACGCGTCGAGGGAGGCGGCGAGTTCCTCTCGGTCGCCGCAGCGCAGTGCGGCGCGGTGCTCGAAGAGAGTGCGCGTGGTGGCCAGGGAGTAAGCGATGTCCCGCGGGTCCGCGCCGGTCCGGCCCAGGTGGTCGTGAAGCCGCGCGGCCTGCGCCCGCAGCGCCGCGCGGGAGCGGGCCGACAGCAGCAGGGGCGGGGCCGGGTGCGGGGCGGCGGCTTCGGAGGCCGACGACGGGATGGCGTCCGGTCCGGCCGGGGCCGGCTGGGGCAGGTGCTCCAGCACCACATGGCAGTTGGTGCCGCCGATACCGAACGAGCTGACGCCCGCCAGCAGGGGTGCGCCGCTCGGGCCGGGGTGCAGTTCGGTCGGGGCCGTCTGCACCTTCAGCCGGAGCCGGTCCAAGGGGATGGCGGGATTGGGGGTGTCGAAGTTGAGCGAGCCGGGCAGGGTGCGTTCCCGCAGGCAGAGCACGGCCTTGACCAGTCCCGCGATGCCCGCGGCGCCCTCCAGGTGGCCGATGTTGGTCTTCACCGACCCCACCAACAAGGGAGTGTCCGCCGACCGTCCGGAGCCGTGGACCGCGCCGAGGGCGTGCGCCTCGACCGGGTCGCCCACGGGGGTGCCCGTACCGTGCAGTTCGACGAAGTGCACCTCAGCGGGGTCGACCCCAGCCTGGGCGCAGGCGGACCGGAGCACCGCTTCCTGGCCCTCACGGTCAGGGGCGGTCAGCCCGGGGCCGCCGCCGTCGTTGCCGATGGCGACGCCGCGCACCACGCAGTACACGGGGTCGCCGTCGGCCAGGGCGTCGGCGAGGGGTTTGAGTACGACGGCGGCGCCGCCCTCACCGCGCACATAGCCGTTGGCGCGGGCGTCGAAGGTGTGGCAGCGGCCGTCGGGAGACAGCGCGCCGAGCCGTTCCATGGCGGCCGAACCCTCGTCGGCGAGGATCAGGTTGACGCCCCCGGCGACGGCGATGCGGGAGGTGCCGGCTCGCAGGCTCTCGACGGCGAGGGCCACGGCGACCAGTGACGACGACTGCGCGGTGTCGACCGCAAGGCTGGGGCCGCGCGTTCCCAGGACGTAGGAGAGCCGGTTGGCGAGCATGGCCCGCTGGAGGCCGGTGGCGGTGTGGGCGCCAATCGGCGCGCCGGCCCGGTGGAGCAGCGTGGCGTAGTCGTCGTTCATGGCCCCCACGAAGACGCCCACCGCCTCGCCTCGCAGCGAACCCGGGACGATTCCGGCGTCCTCCAGTGCTTCCCAGCCGAGTTCGAGCATCAGGCGCTGTTGCGGGTCGGTCTCGGCGGCCTCGCGCGGTGACATGCCGAAGAACGCGGCGTCGAAGTCGCCGACCGCCTCGATCATGCCGCGCCGACGACCGTCTGCGGCACGGCCTATCGCTTCCGTTCCGTCGGTCAGCAGTTTCCAGAATTCCTGGATTCCCGGTGCGCTGGGAAATCGGCACGACATTCCAACAACGGCAACGGCATTGGACCGGTCGTCACTTCGGGAAATCACGAGATCTTCAGACACCTGCATCCCTCATATGCTCGCCATGCCATGTCGCGGAATGTTCTGCCGTTTCTGGATCTTCACGAGCGTACAGCGGACGAACAGTTGGGCGACAGGAACGACCAACGAACGGCAATCAATTGTGTCAAGTTCCGCGGATTCGCCGCGGATTCTCATGACACGGGTCGCCGACGACTGTGGACTGGGATCTTCCGGAAGGCTTTCCGGCGAAAAGGGAGCGGCATTGTGTCAGGTCTGTATTGCCGAGCTGCGGCGACTGCGCGCAAGCACCCCGCCCGCCGGGGCCGGAGTCGGCGCCGGCGCCCGGTCGGGTGCAGTGACTCACGGCCTGCGCCCCAAGGGCCGACGGCCCGCTCACGCGGTCACCCGGCATTTCCCCGACCTGGCCCCTGCCTTGCCCCAGCCCCCTGCCCCTGGCTGGGCCTCGGTGCGGAATTCCGCGAACTCCTTCGCGAATCCTCTGACACATGAACTCGCACATGAACGTGCACGCGAACTCCTGGGTGAACGCGCACGTGATCTCCCAGGTGAACCGCGAAGCTTTCAGCACCGGGTCGGCTCGGCACAACCGCCCCGCGGTGAATATGTCAGGTTCCCCGCGCCGCTCCGTCCGCTCCCGAGCGGCATCTCGACAAGGTTCCCCGGACGGGGAGTCATTGTGTCAGGTCCGCCTTGCTGGCGTTCTTCACCGATTCATAAGCTCTGCCGGGATCGAGGGACCGATACTGCCGTGTCGCGCGTTCGGTCCGCACACCGATTTTCAAGGAGTTCGACTGATGGGTGAGGCTGTGTCGGGACCGATGGAGTTGAGCAAGGATGCGGATGCCCGGGGGCTGCTGGACTGGTTCGCTTTCAACAGGACACGTCATCCGGTGTTCTGGGACGAGGGCCGGCAGGCGTGGCAGGTCTTCGGTTACGACGACTACGTGACGGTGTCGAACAACCCGCAGTTCTTCTCGTCGGACTTCAACATGGTGATGCCGACGCCGCCCGAGCTGGAAATGATCATCGGGCCGGGCACGATCGGCGCGCTGGACCCGCCCGCGCACGGACCGATGCGCAAGCTCGTGAGCCAGGCCTTCACTCCCCGGCGGATCGCCCGGCTGGAACCCAGGGTGCGCGCGATCACCGAGGAACTCC
Organism: Streptomyces spiramyceticus; assembly: GCF_028807635.1. Lineage (NCBI taxonomy): Bacteria > Bacillati > Actinomycetota > Actinomycetes > Kitasatosporales > Streptomycetaceae > Streptomyces > Streptomyces spiramyceticus. The sequence goes on along the minus strand of NZ_JARBAX010000002.1, from coordinate 1,183,734 downwards.
TGGACAAGGTACGGGAACAGAACGTCATCGATGCCGTCGGCGACCTCTCCTACGCACTGCCGGTCATCGTGATCGCCGAACTGCTGGGCGTACCCACCGGCGACCGGGACCTGTTCCGGGAGTGGGTCGACACCCTGCTGACGAACGAGGGCCTGGAGTACCCGAACCTCCCGGACAACTTCACCGAGACGATCGCGCCCGCGCTCAAGGAGATGACCGACTACCTCCTGGAACAGATCCACGCCAAGCGGGAAGCCCCGGCCGACGACTTGATCAGCGGTCTGGTCCAGGCCGAGCAGGACGGCCGCCGGCTGACCGATGTCGAGATCGTCAACATCGTCGCGCTGCTGCTGACCGCCGGGCACGTCTCCTCCAGCACCCTGCTCAGCAACCTCTTCCTCGTCCTGGAGGAGAACCCGCAGGCACTGGAAGACCTGCGGGCCGATCGCACGCTGGTGCCCGGCGCGATCGAGGAGACACTGCGCTACCGCAGCCCCTTCAACAACATCTTCCGCTTCGTCAAGCAGGACACCACCATCCTCGGCCCGCTCATGGAGAAGGGCCAGATGGTGATCGCGTGGAGCCAGTCCGCCAACCGGGACCCCCGGCACTTCCCCGACCCGGACACCTTCGACATCCGCCGCTCGGACGGCACCCGGCACATGGCCTTCGGCCACGGCATCCACCACTGCCTGGGCGCCGCCCTGGCCCGCCTAGAGGGCAAGGTCATGCTCGAACTCCTCCTGGAGCGGGTCGACGGCTTCCGCATCGACCACGAAAACACGCTGTTCTACGAGGCCGACCAGCTCACTCCGAAGTACCTGCCCGTCCGCGTCGACTGGAACTGAACCCGAGGGTTCCGTCCCCGGGCCAGGGCCGTCCCGAGCCGGCCGTGGACCTCACGACCGCCCGATAAGGAGCGCCGCCATCGCCGAGAACACAGCCGAGCCTCCCGCCCGGCGGGTCGGCAGGATCAAGCCGTGCCGGCTGATCAGGCTCGAGCAGCACATCGACCCGCGCGGCAGCCTGTCCGTGGTCGAGTCCGGCGTGACCGTGGACTTCCCCGTCCAACGCGTCTACTACATGCACGGCCAGACCCAGTCCTCACCCCCACGCGGCCTGCACGCACACCGCACCCTGGAACAACTCGTCATCGCCGTCCACGGCGCCTTCTCCATCACCCTCGACGACGGCTTCCAGCACGCCACCTACCGCCTCGACGAACCCGGAGCCGGACTCTGCATCGGCCCCATGGTCTGGCGCGTCCTCAAAGACTTCGCCCCCGACACCGTCGCCCTCGTCCTCGCCTCACAGCACTACGAAGAATCCGACTACTACCGCGACTACGACACCTTCCTGCACGACGCACGGAGCCTCACATGACAATCCCCTTCCTCGACGCAGGCGCCGGCTACCGGGAGTTGCGGGCCGACATCGACGCGGCCCTCCAGCGGGTGTCCGCCTCCGGCCGCTATCTGCTCGGCGCTGAACTGGAGGGTTTCGAGGAGGAGTTCGCCGCGTACTGCGACAACGGCCACTGCGTGGCGGTCGGCAGTGGCTGCGACGCGCTGGAGCTGTCCCTGCGCGCGCTGGACATCGGTCCCGGGGACGAGGTGGTGGTGCCCGCACACACCTTCATCGGGACCTGGCTGGCCGTGTCCGCCACCGGGGCGCAGCCGGTGGCCGTCGATCCGACGCCGGACGGGCTTTCCCTGGACCCGGCGCTGGTGGAGGCGGCCGTCACCCCTCGCACCAAGGCCCTGATGCCCGTACATCTGCACGGACACCCGGCCGATCTGGACCCGCTGCTGGCGGTCGCCGAACGGCACGGCCTGGCCGTGGTCGAGGACGCCGCGCAGGCGCACGGCGCCCGTTACCGGGGCCGCCGGATCGGCTCGGGCCACGTGGTCGCGTTCAGCTTCTACCCCGGCAAGAACCTCGGCGCCATGGGCGACGGCGGCGCGGTGGTCACCCGGGACGCCGGAGTGGCCGATCGGATCCGGCTGCTGCGCAACTGCGGCTCCCGGGAGAAGTACCGGCACGAGGTGCGGGCGACCAACTCCCGGCTCGACGAGCTCCAGGCCGCCGTGCTGCGCGCCAAGCTGCCGCGGCTCGACGCGTGGAACGCCCGCCGGGCGCGCACGGCCGAACGCTACACCCGGGCCCTGGGTTCCCTTCCGCAGATCGCCGTCCCCGTCACCGCTCGCTGGGCCGACCCGGCGTGGCACCTGTACGTGATCCGCTGCGCGGAACGCGACGAGCTGCGCCGCCGGCTCGAGCGGGCCGGGGTTCAGACCCTGATCCACTACCCCGTACCGCCGCACCGGTCCCCGGCCTACGCCGACGCCCCGGCCGGGGCTCCGGCCGGGGCCCACCCGCGCAGTGAACGCCTGGCGGCGCAGAGCCTCAGCCTTCCCCTGGGACCGCACCTCGGGGACGACGAGTCCCGTGCCGTCGTGGCGGCGGTCCGGGCGGCGGCCGCGGGGCTGGCGGCGTACCCGACGCCGGACGGCACGCCGCGCACGCCGCGCACGACGCCGGACGGCCAGCGTTTTCCTCTAGCGACGGAGAAACGATGACCGAGGTCATGTCAGGGCGTTCCGGAATGAAAGGGATCATCCTCGCGGGCGGCGGAGGCACCCGCCTGCGCCCCTTGACCGGCACGCTGTCCAAGCAACTGCTGCCCGTCTACGACAAGCCGATGATCTACTACCCGCTGTCCGTCCTGATGCTGGGCGGCATCCGCGAGATCCTCGTCATCTCCTCCACCCAGCACATCGAACTCTTCCAGCAACTGCTGGGCGACGGCTCCCGGCTCGGCCTGGACATCACCTACGCCGAACAGCCCGAGCCCCAGGGCATAGCCCAGGCCCTCACCATCGGCACCGACCACATCGGTGACTCCCCGGTCGCGCTCATCCTGGGCGACAACATCTTCCACGGCCCCGGCTTCTCCTCCGTACTCCGGGGCAGCATCCGCCACCTCGACGGCTGTGTACTGTTCGGCTACCCGGTCAGCGACCCGCAGCGCTACGGCGTCGGCGAGATCGACGACCAGGGCATGCTGCTGTCCCTGGAGGAGAAACCCGCCCGGCCCCGCTCCAACCTCGCCGTCACCGGCCTCTACCTCTACGACAACGACGTCGTCGACATCGCCAAGAACATCCGGCCCTCCGCACGCGGCGAACTCGAAATCACCGACGTCAACCAGGTCTACCTGGAGCAGAAACGCGCCCGGCTGATCGAACTGGGCCACGGCTTCGCCTGGCTCGACATGGGCACCCACGACTCCCTCCTCCAGGGCGGCCAGTACGTCCAACTCCTCGAACAACGCCAGGGAGTACGGATCGCCTGCATCGAGGAGATCGCCCTGCGCATGGGCTTCATCGACGCCGACACCCTCTACTGGCTCGGCCGCGAGCTGGGCACCTCCGGATACGGCGCCTACCTGATGGAGGTGGCCACCCATGCAGGCGCCGCATGAGTCCCCGCACCGGCCCACCCGCTTCGCCGACGGTCGGCAGCCGGCCCGTATCCTCGTCACCGGAGGCGCCGGCTTCATCGGCTCGCGCTTCGTGAACGCCCTGCTGGACGGCTCGCTGCCGGAGTTCGGCAAGCCCGAGGTGAGGGTGCTCGACGCGCTCACCTACGCGGGCAACCTGGCCAATCTGGCCCCGGTGGGCGACTGTCCCCGGCTGCGGATCTTCCAGGGGGACATCTGCGACCGCAGCGCAGTCGCCCAGGCCATGGCGGGGGTCGATCTGGTGGTGCACTTCGCGGCCGAGTCGCACGTGGACCGGTCGATCGACGACGCCGACGCCTTCGTGCGCACCAATGTGCTGGGCACCCAGGTCCTCCTCCAGGAGGCGCTGGCCATACGCCCCGGCCTGTTCGTGCACGTTTCCACGGACGAGGTCTACGGCTCGATCCCGGTGGGGTCGTGGCCCGAGGACCACCCGCTGAGCCCCAACTCCCCCTATGCGGCCTCCAAGGCGTCCTCCGACCTGCTGGCACTGGCCTACCACCGCACGCACGGGCTGCCGGTGTGCGTCACCCGTTGTTCCAACAACTACGGGCCGTACCAGTACCCGGAAAAGATCATCCCGCTGTTCACCAGCAACCTGCTCGACGGCAGGACCGTCCCGCTGTACGGGGACGGCGGCAACCGGCGCGACTGGCTGCACGTGAACGACCACTGCCGGGGCATCGCCCTGGTGGCCCGGGGCGGTCGCCCCGGCGAGGTCTACAACATCGGCGGCGGCGCCGAGCTGACCAACGTCGAGCTCACCGAACGTCTGCTGAAGCTGTGCGGAGCCGACTGGTCGGCGGTGCGGCAGGTGCCGGACCGCAAGGGCCACGACCAGCGCTACTCCGTCGACTACACCAAGATCGCCACCGAGTTGGGATACGCGCCGCGGATCACCATCGACGAGGGACTGGAGCAGACCGTGCGCTGGTACCGGGAGAACCACGCGTGGTGGACGCCTGTGAAGAGGGGACGATGACGTTGATGTCCGCATCCGTGGACCCGCGTGACCTTTGGCTCCGCCGGTACCAGCCTTCCGCGTCGCCCGCCGTGCGGCTGGTGTGCTTCCCACACGCGGGCGGCTCGGCGAGTTCCTTCCTGCCGTTCACCCGGCAACTGCCCGACAGAATCGAGGTGTCTGCCGTCCAGTACCCCGGACGCCAGGACCGCAGGAGCGAGCCTCTGATCGACACCATCGAGGGCCTGGCCAAGCCCCTGGCCGACATGCTGGAGACACGGGCCGGGCCCCCTGTGGTGCTGTTCGGGCACAGCATGGGCGCGCTGGTCGCGTACGAGGTCGCCCGCGTGCTCCAGCAGCGGGGAGCGGCCCCGGTGCGCCTGGTGGTCTCCGGACGCCGGGCCCCCGCCTCGGACCGACCGATGACCGTGCACCTCTACGACGACGACCGGCTGGTCGAGGAACTCCGCACGCTCGACGGCACCGACAGCCAAGTGTTCGCCGATCCGGAGCTGCTCCAGCTGGTGCTGCCCGCGATCCGCAACGACTACCGGGCCGTGGGGACCTACACCCACCGTCCGGGGGCGCCCCTGGACTGCCCCCTCACCGTGTTCACCGGTGCCGACGACCCCACTGTGACCGCGGCCGAGGCGGCGGCCTGGCACGAGGTGGCGGCGGCCGGCGCCGAGATGCGGACCTTCCCCGGCGGCCACTTCTTCCCGTACCAGCGGACCGCGGAGGTGTGCGGAGCCCTGGTGGACACGCTCGCGCCGCTGCTCTCGACCGGGACGCGCGGCGTCCGGCGGGTCCGCCCCGGGGACGTCGGCACGGTCGAATACGCCGGCCACCGGCGCACCGCGGAACGGGTGCTGCTCTCCGCCGACACGCTCGACAGTCCGGTCACCTCGCTGGCGGACGTGCCCCGCTGGCTGGAGGCGTACCGCCGGGCGCACCGCTTCCACGTCGAGCCGATCCCGTTCGACCGGCTCCGGCGGTGGTCCTTCGAGCCGGGCACCGGCGACCTGCGGCACGAGACGGGTCGCTTCTTCTCCGTGGAAGGGCTGCGCACCAGCTCGGACGCCGACCCGGTCGCCCGCGTCCAGCCGATCATCGTGCAGCCCGAGGTGGGGCTGCTCGGCATCCTGGCGCGGGAGTTCGACGGGGTCCTGCACTTTCTGATGCAGGCCAAACCGGAGCCCGGCAACGTCAACGGGCTGCAGCTCTCCCCCACGGTGCAGGCCACCCGCAGCAACTTCGACGAGGTGCACCACGGCCGGTCCACCCCGTTCCTCGACCACTTCATCCACCGTCCCGGCCGACGGGTCCTGATCGACACCATCCAGTCCGAACAGGGCGACTGGTTCCTGCACAAGCGCAACCGCAACATGGTCGTCGAGATCGACACGGACATCGAGGCCGATGCCACCTTCCGCTGGCTGACCCTGGGTCAGATCCGCAGGCTGATGCTCCAGGACGACCTCGTCAACATGGACACCCGCAGCGTGCTGGCCTGTCTGCCGACCGCGCACGGCGCGCCCGACGACGACGAGGACTTCCCGGCGGCGCTCCGGCGCTCCTTCTACGGGGAGGCCGCACCGCTGCACGACCTGCACGCCATCACCAGCTGCCTCACCGACGTCCGGGCACTGCGGGTGCTGCGCCAGCAGAGCGTGCCGCTCGACGACGCCCGTCGGGACGGCTGGGAGCGGACCGAGAGCACGATCCGGCACCGCAGCGGTAAGCACTTCGAGATCATGGCGGTGGAGGTGACGGCGGAGCGGCGCGAGGTGGCGTCGTGGACCCAGCCGCTGCTCCGCCCGTGCTCCCAGGGGCTCGTGGCTCTGATCACCCGGCGGATCAACGGGGTGCTGCACGCCCTGGTGGAGGCGCGGTCGGACGTAGGCACCCTGAACGTCGCCGAGTTCGGGCCGACCGTCCAGTGCCGGCCAGCCGAATCGGACGGCATGTCGCCCCCGTACCTGGACCAGGTCCTGACGGCCGGAGCCGACCGCATCCGCTACGACGTGGTGCAGTCCGAGGAGGGCGGGCGCTTCTACCACGCGCGCAATCGCTACATGGTGGTCGAGGCGGGGCCGGAGCTCGACACGGGCTGCCCGCCCGGCTTCTGCTGGGCGACCTTCGGCCAGCTCACCGAACTGCTCGCGCACGGCAACTACCTCAACGTCGAACTCCGCACCCTCGTCGCGTGCGCACACGCCTCCTACTGAATGCCTACGAAAACTACACCGCGGGGGAATCGGCACCACGCCCGCCGGTCAACCATCGGCAAAGAAGGCAGAGGACCGTTCTCGCACATCAGCGACGTGCGGGAAGCGACGGAACGCCCGGCACGGACCGCGCACAATTACGGGAGAGAACCTCCGGGTATCCGCGGATAACCGCTTCCTCCCAAGCCTTCCTCACCCCCCGAAGGACCGTGCAAGAAATCCCGATGGCCGACGACATTCCTTTCGATCCTCCCCGGATATGGAGATCCCGTGGGCGAGCGTGCGAATATCGTGCACGGGCACGTACATCGCCCTGCTCGATTCCAGCCAATTCCTGCCATCGGTCCCGCATTCCCACTCCTGCGGCGCGCTCGGTGCCGTAGGTCCCGCGCCGGTGGACACGCGGCTTCCGAGACCGGGCACATGCCGGTGGATGCGCGACTTCCACCACCGGCCACACCCGGCGGATGCGCGATTTCCACGAGGTGACCGACAGCGACTTCACCGGAATGGCGGCCCGCCGGGCATCGCCGCGCCACCGCTTTCCGGCCGCTCGCCCCGCCGCCGCCCGGGACACCGCACGGGACGGGAAGCGACCGCGGCCCGGCGTCGAGCGAACCTGCCCAAGCCCGGACGAGACAGCGCGACGCGAGAGGTGACCATGATCAATCTCTTTCAACCCCAGATGGGTGCCGAGGAACTGGCGGCGATCGCCGGGGTCTTCGACGACCAATGGCTCGGTCACGGACCACGGACCAAAGCATTCGAGTCCGCGTTCGCCGACCACCTCGGGGTCGGCCCCGAGCACGTCGTCTTCCTCAACTCGGGTACGGCGGGCCTCTTCCTGGCCCTGGAATCGCTCGGACTGCAGCCCGACGACGAGGTCGTGCTCCCTTCGCCCAGCTTCCTCGCCGCAGCGAACGCCGTTCAGCTGACGGGAGCGCGCCCGGTCTTCTGCGACGTCGACCCCCGGACGCTGAACCCGGCCCTGGAGCACATCGAGCAGGCCGTCACCGCGCGCACCAGGGCCGTCATCGCACTCCACTACGGCGGATACCCCGGCGACATCGTCCGCATCGCCGAGCACTGCCGGAACCAGGGCATCACCCTGATCGAGGACGCCGCGTGTTCGGTGGCCTCCCGCATCGACGGCCGAGTGGTCGGCACCTTCGGGGACCTCGCCATGTGGAGCTTCGACGCGATGAAGGTCCTCGTCACCGGCGACGGCGGGATGATCTACGTCAAGGATCCCGGGGCGGCCGCCCGCATCCGGCGCCTCGCCTATCACGGCCTCACCCAGTCCAGCGGCCTGGGATACGCCAGGGTCTCGGCGCGCTGGTGGGAGATGGACGTCCCCGAGCCGGGCCGACGCGTCATCGGAAACGACCTCACCGCGGCCATCGGCGCGGTGCAGTTGCGGCGGCTCCCCGATTTCGTGGCCCGCCGCAAGGAGATCGTCGCCCTCTACGAAAGCGAACTGCGCACAATGGAGGGCGTGTCGACGCCGCCCGCGCTCCCGGAAGGACACGAGTCCACGCACTACTTCTACTGGATCCAGCTGCCCCCCGGCGTCCGGGACCGGGTGGCGCGCGACCTGCTCACCGACGGCATCTACACCACCTTCCGCTACGCCCCCCTGCACAAGGTGCCCGCCTACGGTCACGCCGGACGCGAACTGCCCGGCGTGGAGTGGGCGTCCGAGCGGACCCTGTGCCTGCCCCTGCACCCGGGCCTGTCGGACGCCGACGTCCTCACCGTCGTGTCCTCCTTGCGCAAAGCTCTGAACGCCGGGGCGCAGGCTCCCGCATAACAGGCGCATACGGTACGGCCCCTGCCCGGCGGTTCTCCGCCGGGCAGGGGCCGTTTCGCGTCCGGGACGGTCTCCGTCGTCCCGTCGGCTCGCTAGGCGCGCGTGCCGAGGAAAAAGCCGGGGGAGCCGTTGCCCGTCTCGACGTACTCGACGTGCAGGCCGGCCTTGCGGTACGCGGTCTCGTACTCCGCACGGGAGAACAGCGTGAGGTAGTCCACCTCGCTGCGGTGCCGGATGCCGTCGGTGGTGTGCGCGATCAGGTAGTGGATTTCCATCCGGGTCTTCTTGCCCTCCCTGGTCGAGTGGGCGACGCGGGCGACGCCCTGGTCTCCCGACTCCGTCCTGAGGGCGTGGGTGGAGACGTAGCCGTCCAGGAAGGTGTCGGGGAAGTACCACGGTTCGACGGCCAGGACGCCGTCCGCGGAGAGGTGCCGGGACATGGCGGCGATCGCGTCCTCCAGGTCGGCCGCGGTCTCCAGATACCCGATCGAACTGAACATGCAGACCACGGCGTCGAACGTCTCGCCGAGGTTGAACGAGCGCATGTCGCCGCGGTGGAGGGTCACATCGGAGAGCCGCTCCTCGGCGCGGGCCGCCATCCATTCGGAGAGCTCCAGGCCGCTCACACGGTCGTAGAGCTTGGCGAAGGCCTCCAGGTGCGTGCCGGTGCCGCAGGCGATGTCGAGCAGGCTGGAGGCGTTCGGCGTGCGTTCCCGGATCAGGCCGGTGACCCGGGCGGCCTCGCCGGCGTAGTCCTTGCGGTCCTGGTACAGCAGGTCGTAGACCTCGGCCGCACTGTCGTTCTCGTACATGGGAATCCTCCGGGCCGTGTTGGGGGGGGAACCGTTGGTGTGTCGAAGAGGAGTGCGCCGTGCGGTCGGGGGCACGGGCGGCATTCCGCTGCGGAGGCCGTCGTTCGGACGCGTCGTGCGCACGCCGAACCCGCTATGCGCGTACGGGAGTTCCATCGACCGAAGCCGTGCGGGTATCCGACCCGCACCGGTCCTTCGCGGTGATCTCCGTACGGACACCCAACAGTTCACGCCGAGTCGAGGTCAAGGAACGGCAGCCTGGTCAGTCAAGTCCGGCGGTCCGCACTTGGGGCAGTGGGCGCCGACGCGCCCCGGGCCCCGGGGCGGGCGCCGGTCGGGCCGTCCCGCGGAGCCCCATTCCCGTCCTCCCGCAGAAGGGATGCAGAATCGGACAGCCGACGGCTTGTTTCACCGGAAAACGCGTGGTGCGCCCCGAGTCGCCGGTAGCTTATCCACCGTTCGCCGAGGCGGTTCAAGTGGCAGCGTTCAACCGCGATCCGGTCTTTATGGAATTCATATCTGCCCGCTGGCTTGATGAGTCGGGCCTCATGTCCGGAAGTCGATCCCGGCCGGGAGTGCGCGGCGATCCGCCCGGACGCCGAATGCCGTGGCCGGCACCCGTCCGGTAACGTCCTGCGGGGTACGGACGGCGGTCCGGCCGTCCATCAGAATCGGACGAACGGGATGAAATGTTATGGCGAGGGAGCGAAAGGAAGCGGGTGCGGAGGATTTACCGCAGCCCGTTCCAGGACCCTCGGCGATCTAGATCGGGTACCCTGATAGCGTAATAACCTGTCATTGTATTCGTAAAGCACAGGGATGGGGGCGCCTGCGGCATGAGTTACCTGGATTATGGTGAAGAAGCGTCTGAAGAAGACGAGTCGGACGACGCACTCACCTTCCTCGAATTTGTTGCCCGGTCGGCCCCGCGGAGCGAATACGACCGGCTCATGGCGCGCGCGGAACGCGCGGGCGCCGACGAGGAACGGATGCGTCGGCTGGAGCGCTTCAACCGGCTCGCCCTCACCGCGCAGTCGATGATCGAGTACCGCCGCGACCGGGAGGCGGAGCTCGCGGCGCTGGTCGACGCCGCGCACGAGTTCGTCGCCGCCCAGCAGTACAAGGACCTGCTCGAATCCGTCGCCCGCAGAGCACGGCTGCTGCTCAAGCTGGATGTCGCCTACGTCAGTCTGCACCAGGAGGACCTGCACCACGAGGACCGGCCCGGCACGGTGGTGCTGAGCGCCGACGGCAACGCGGTCAAGGTCGCCGACAGCTACCGGCTGCCGGCCGACGGCGGGCTGGGCGGCATGGTGCGCACCTGCCACGCTCCCTTCTGGACCCCCGACTACCTCGGGGACAGCAGCTTCGTGCACGTCGAGACCGTCGACGACATCGTCCGCGCGGAAGGGCTGCGCGCGGTCCTGGCCGTTCCGCTGTGCGTCGGCGACGACTCGGTGGGGGTGCTCTACGTCGCCGATCGCCAGGTCCGGCACCTGACCCCCAACGAGGTCACCCTGCTGTGTTCGCTCGCCGATCTGGCCGCCGTCGCGATCGAGCGTATCCGGCTGGTCGAGGAGCTCCGCGACACCATCGGGCGGCTGCGCGAGGACGTCGGTGAGGCCCGCGCCGCCCTCGCGGGCACCCGCAGGTCCGCCGACCTCCAGTCGCACCTGATCACTCAGGTCCTCGAAAGGCGCGGGGCCGACGCCTTACTCGCCGCCGCCGCCGAATCCCTGGGCGGCGGCACCAGCCTCTGCAGCCCGCTCGGCCGGCCGCTCGCCGAGTACGGGAACCTGCGCCCCGTCGCCCCCGCCGACCTGCGCGCCGCCTGCCGCAGGGCCGCCGAAACCGGCCGACCCACCCCCGTCGCACCGGGGTACTGGACGGTCCCCCTGTACCCCGGGGAGTACAACGCCGGCTTCCTGCTGACCGACGTCGGACCCGAGGCGGACCACACGGTCGTACCGCTGCTTCCCATGGTCGCCCGTACGCTCGCGCTGCATCTGCGCATCCAGCGCAACGACTCCACCAAGGCCCAGAGCCACCAGGACTTCTTCGACGATCTGGTCGGGGCGCCGCGCTCGCCCGCCCTCCTCAGGGAGCGCGCCCTGCTGTTCTCCCTCAGCTTCCGCCGCCCGCATGTCGTGCTGGTGGCGAGCGGACCCCACGGAGCCTCGGCGCGGCTGGAGTCCTCCGGCGCCGACTACGCGAAGGAACTCGGCGGGCTGTGCAGCGTACGGGACGGCGCCGTCGTCCTGCTGCTGCCCGGCGACGACCCCGTGGCCGTGGCGCAGACCGCCGCCCCGGAACTCACCGATCGGGTGGGGCACCCGGTCACCGTGGGGGCCGCGGGCCCCGCCTCGACCGTCGACGGCATCAGCGACGCCCACCGCGAGGCCGCGCAGTGCCTGGAGACCCTTCGCGCGCTCGGCGGTGACGGTGGCACCGCCTGCGCCTCCGACCTGGGGTTTCTCGGAATGCTCCTGGCCGAGGAAAACGATGTCCCCGGCTACATCAAGACGACCATCGGCCCCGTGATCGACTACGACACCCACCGCTTCACGGATCTCATCCCCACGCTGAGGGTGTATCTGGAGTCGGGCAGGAGCCCCACCCGCGCCGCGGAGACGCTGCGCGTGCACCCCAACACCGTCTCGCGGCGGCTGGAGCGCATCGGCCAACTGCTGGGAGAGGACTGGCAGGGGCCGGAGCGGGTGCTGGACATCCAACTGGCCCTGCGGCTGTACCAGGTGCGTTCGGCGCTCTCCTCGCGCTCCGCGTCCGCCTCGCTCCCCCCGCGCCCGGCGCCCGCCTCCCGGACCGTGCTCGGATCGCAGCGCGAGTGAGCGCGGGCGGCCAGGCGATGCGCGGCCGGACGGCGCCCGGTGGCCGCGCCACCGCCGTGGTCACCCGGTGACGGACTCCTGGTGGCCGCGCCACCGCCCGTCCTGCGACAGCCGCAGCGCATGGGCGATCGAGGCCGGCGTCACGTGCCGGTGCCGGCCCTGGAACGAGCGCCCCTCGAAGTCACGGATGCCGACGTCCACGCCGACCCGGGCGAAGTCGGCGTCCACCCGGTCGGTCAGCGCCGCCAGCGGCAGCAGCGCCCGGTGCCCCAACGGGCCGAGGTCGGTCAGCCACAGGCTTCGGGTCCGGCTTCGGGCCCCGATCGGGTTTCGGCTTCGGCGTCCGTTTCGGGTCCCGGTGGGGATTCGGCTTCGGGTCAAGCGGAGTAGTGATCATCACGCCCTTCGCAGGGCGCTCGAATTCCGGTGACTGCGTGCGCCACAGCCTTACGGAATTCTCCGGGCCCTCGCAGACACACCGGGCACACCCTTTCAGCGCCGCCCCGGCTCCCGCGATTCACTCCGGGCCCACGGCCCGTCTCGCCCTGAAAACCGGTGGTCAACTCACCGTGGCGACCCTCTCGACGGTGGCGGGACATTCCACCGAATGGCACCGAGAAACGACGCCACTGCACCCGTGCTGCGGCATTCCCTTTTCCGTCGCTTTGGTCATGTGAGGCTCCGTGCGTCGTGCAGGAAGGTGTCGTAGTCGCGGTAGTAGTCGGATTCTTCGTAGTGCTGTGAGGCGAGGACGAGGGCGACGGTGTCGGGGGCGAAGTCTTTGAGGACGCGCCAGACCATGGGGCCGATGCAGAGTCCGGCTCCGGGTTCGTCGAGGCGGTAGGTGGCGTGCTGGAAGCCGTCGTCGAGGGTGATGGAGAAGGCGCCGTGGACGGCGATGACGAGTTGTTCCAGGGTGCGGTGTGCGTGCAGGCCGCGTGGGGGTGAGGACTGGGTCTGGCCGTGCATGTAGTAGACGCGTTGGACGGGGAAGTCCACGGTCACGCCGGACTCGACCACGGACAGGCTGCCGCGCGGGTCGATGTGCTGCTCGAGCCTGATCAGCCGGCACGGCTTGATCCTGCCGACCCGCCGGGCGGGAGGCTCGGCTGTGTTCTCGGCGATGGCGGCGCTCCTTATCGGGCGGTCGTGAGGTCCACGGCCGGCTCGGGACGGCCCTGGCCCGGGGACGGAACCCTCGGGTTCAGTTCCAGTCGACGCGGACGGGCAGGTACTTCGGAGTGAGCTGGTCGCCCTCGTAGAACGGTGAACTCGATCCGGCGTTCGGCTTCCGGCATCCGAGCCCGTCGACGTCAGCGGAACATACGAAGCACCGAGGCAGTCGGCAAGACGGACGTGACACAGTGGGCGCCTCTGTCGGAAGCGGCGCCCGGACCCGGCGCACCGCACCGGTGGACACGAATTTCCGTACCGTCGGCGGAAGTTGACGGACGCCTCGCCTTTTCCGCACGAAGGCGCGCGAAGGCGCGCGAAGTTCCTTGGCCGGACGACAGCGCCGACCGCGACCTGACATCCGTTCATCGGCAAGTCCTGCCGCTTCCGCAGGCGCCCGGGCTCAGGGAACAGCGGTGCAGCCAGAGCACCGGCCCCCGCCCGTCGGCGCGGATCGCCGTCGGGCGGGCGGGTTTTGAGCCTTGACCGCGGCCCCTTCGGAACGAGGTCCCGGGCCCGCGTGAGGGCGTGGCTCAGCCTGCGCTGAACTCGGCGATGCACCCGTGGTCCATGGCAAGCCGGGCCCCGGTGAACCGGGACCGCATCCGGCGGTCGTGGGTGACGACGACCACGGCGCCCCGGTAGTCCACGAGTGCCTGCTCCAGTTCCTCGACCAGCACCGGGGTGAGGTGGTTGGTGGGTTCGTCCAGTAGCAGCAGGTCCATCGGGTCGCTCACCAGCCGGGCGATCTCGATCCGGCGGCGCTGCCCGTACGACAGGTCCTTCACCCGTCGCCGCAGGTCGGACGGGCTGAACAGGCCCAACGAGAGCAGTTTCTCCGCGTGGTCCTCCAGGTAGCCCTCCCGGCCGTGGGCGAAGGCCCGCAGCACCGTGAGCTCGGGCGACCAGGGCGTCTCGTCCTGCCGCAGGTGCCCGACTCGGCAGCCGACGCGCACCGAGCCGCTGTCCGGCGCCAGTTCCCCGGAGAGCACCCGCAGCAAGGTGGACTTGCCCGCACCGTTGGGTCCGGTGATCAGCAGCCGCTCGCCGGGCCGGATCTTCAGGGAGTCGACGTCGAGCCGGTCCGCGACCCGCACGTCGGTGAGTTCGGCCACCGCCTCCTCCGCCTCCGGGCCCGCGGTGTCGATGCGGGCGGCGAAGGACAGCGGGTCCGCGGGGGCCAGGGCCGGGTTCTCGGTCAGCTGCGCCACGCGTTGCTTGGCGTTGCGGATCCGCACCATCGCGCCGTGGTCGCGTCCGCGCCTGCGGTAGGCGCCGTGGCCGAACACGGAGAGGGACATCTTGCGCGGGATGTTGTCCATCCGCGCCACGTTGGAGGTGATCAGCCCCTGGTTGCGCTCAAGTTCGGCACGCCATTCCTCGTACTCCCGCAGCCGCCGCTCGCGTTCCACGGCCTTGGCCGTCAGATAACCCTCGTAACCGTTGCCGTAGCGGGTGACGCGGCCGGAGTCGACCTCCAGGATCGTGGTGGTGAGCCGGTCCAGGAACACCCGGTCGTGGGTGACCGCGATCACCGTGCCGCGGTGGCCCTGCAGGTGGTTCTCCAGCCATTCCATCGCCCGGTCGTCGAGGTCGTTGGTCGGCTCGTCCAGCAGCAACAGTTCGGGCGCCGAGGCCAGGGTCGCCGCGAGGGCGAGGCGGGAGCGCTCGCCGCCGGAGAGGGTTCCGAGCTTCCGGTCGCGGTCCAGGCTCGGCAGTCCGAGGCCGTGCAGCGCGACCTCCACGCGTACGTCGGCCTCGTAACCGCCACGGGCCTGGTACTGCTCGACCAGACCGGCGTAGCGCTGGAGGAGGGCGGACAGCTCCCGTTCGGAACCGTCCTCGTCGCGCTCGGTCAGTTCCGCCTCGACCTCGTGCATCGACGCTTCGAGCTCGCGCAGGTCGGACAGGGCCAGATCGACGGCGTCTTGGACGGTGGCGTCGAGCGGCAGTTCCAACGTCTGTGCCAGATAGCCGATGCCGCCGGGGGCGACCACGGTGAGCATGCCGTTGTCGGGCTGCTCGCGCCCGGCGAGGACCTTGAGCAGTGTGGACTTGCCGGAACCGTTGTCGCCGATCACGCCGACCTTCTCGCCCGGCTTGATGCTGAAGCCGACCCGGTCGAGTACGACACAGTCGTGGTAGCGCTTGATGACGTCATGCAGGGCGAATTGCGCAATCGACACGTGTGTGTCTCCTGTTTCACGATGAGGATGAGTGAATGCGTGAGCGCGCTCGGCGAAACGGCCGGAAGAAAGCGACACAAACGCCACCACAGCGGACTGACCGATGCAGTGGTGTGTCAGCAGCACGCTGCTGGATGCGGCAACGGAGTCCAGCTCAACGCCGCGCATCCTCATCTATCACAGAGATCCCATGCGATGAACTATAAACGGGCCACCCGATGCCGGGCAAGGGGATTCGGGTTCCCCGGCCCGACGTGATGCAGTCGGAACGGGATGATCGCCCGTCCGGCGGTCGGGTGCCTAGCCTCGGGAACAACCACAGCGGTCTTTCAGGAGGGCTGGCCATGGGCGAGACCAAGAACCGGATCACCGAACTGGTCCGCGCGTACCACCGGGAACAGGCGACCGGGAATTTCGTTCCCGGGACGACGCACGTACCGGTCTCGGGCGCGGTACTGAGCGAGGACGACCGGTTGGCGCTGGTGGAGACGGCACTGGAGATGCGGATCGCGGCCGGCCCGGCCTCCCGGAGCTTCGAGCGGCAGTTCGCCCGGTACCTCGGGCTACGGAAGGCGCATCTGACCAACTCCGGCTCCTCCGCCAACCTCCTCGCCCTCAGCGCGCTCACCTCACCGCAGCTGGAGGACAGGCGGCTGAAACCGGGTGACGAGGTCGTCACGGTCGCCGCCGGGTTCCCGACGACGGTCAACCCGATCTTCCACAACGAGCTGGTGCCGGTCTTCGTGGACGTCGAACTCGGCACGTACAACACCACGCCCGAGCGCATCGAGCGGGCCATCGGCCCCCGGACCAGGGCGATCATGATCGCGCACGCCCTCGGCAACCCCTTCGAGGCCGAAGAGGTGGCCCGACTCGCCGACGAGCGCGGCCTGTTCCTCGTCGAGGACAACTGCGACGCGGTGGGCTCCCGCTACCGGGGCAGACTCACGGGCTCCTTCGGCGACCTGTCGACCGTCAGCTTCTACCCCGCGCACCACATCGCGATGGGCGAGGGAGGCTGCGTGCTCACCGACAACCTGGCCCTCGCGCGGATCGTGGAGTCACTGCGCGACTGGGGGCGCGACTGCTGGTGCGAACCCGGCGAGGACAACCGTTGCCTCAAGCGGTTCGACCAGAAAATGGGGGACCTGCCGCCCGGCTACGACCACAAGTACATCTTCTCGCATGTCGGTTACAACCTGAAGTCCACCGATCTGCAGGCGGCACTCGGGCTGTCCCAGCTGACGCGGATCGAGGAGTTCACCGACGCCCGGCGCGCCAACTGGCGCCGGATGCGGGAGACGTTGGACGGGTTGCCCGGCCTGCTGCTGCCGGAGGCGACACCGGGCAGCGACCCGAGCTGGTTCGGGTTCCTCATCACCGTGGACCCGGACGCCACGTACAGCCGGGCGGCCCTGGTCGACCACCTGGAGTCACGCCGGATCAGCACCCGCCGCCTGTTCGGCGGCAATCTCGTCCGCCACCCCGCCTACACCGGCCGTCAGTACCGGGTGTCGGGCGCCCTGGAGAACAGCGACCTGATCACCGATCAGACCTTCTGGATCGGGGTCTTCCCCGGCATCACCACGGAGATGGTCGACTACGTCACCGACACCGTCCGGGAGTTCGTGCTCAAGCACTCCTGACACGTCCGCGGAACGTCGGGGTGGGGAGGGCCCTGTCGGCCCTCCCCACCCCGACGTTCACGGCCGCGGGTGCGCCTGCAACTCCGAGGCGAGGTCGGGGTGGACCAGCGCCGTGAGCAGGGTGCCCTCCGGCGTGTGCTCGGCACTGAGCACCTCGCCCTCGTCGTGCGCCCGCGCCACCAGGCCCCCCTCGTCGTAGGGGATCACGACCTCGACCTCCACGGCGGGGTGCGGCAGCAGGCGGTCGATCAGCTCCTGCAACTCGTCGATGCCCTGCCCCGACCTGGCGGAGACAACGATCGCGTCCGGCTCCTGCTCCAGCAGGCGGGCGAGTACGTCCGGGTCCGCGACGTCGGCCTTGTTGACGACCACGATCTCGGTGGACTCGGCGGCGCCCACGTCCCGCAGCACCTCGCGTACGGAGGCCAGCTGCGCGCCGGGGTCCGGGTGCGACCCGTCGACCACGTGCAGCACCAGGTGCGCGTCCGCGACCTCTTCGATCGTGGAGCGGAACGCCTCCACCAGGTGATGCGGGAGATGCCGTACGAAGCCCACGGTGTCGGCGATGGTGTACGTGCGCCCGCTGGGCGTGGTCGCCCGCCGCACGGTCGTGTCCAGGGTGGCGAACAAGGCGTTCTCCACCAGGACACCGGCGCCGGTGAGGCGGTTGAGCAGTGAGGACTTCCCGGCGTTGGTGTAGCCGGCGAGAGCGACCGACAGCACCTTGTTGCGCCGTCGTTCCTCCCGCTTCACGTCCCGGCCCGTCTTTAACTGCTCCAGTTCCCGGCGCAGTCGGGCCATCTTGTCGTTGATCCGCCGCCGGTCCGTCTCGATCTTCGTCTCACCGGGGCCGCGCGTGGCCATGCCGCCGCCACCGCCGCCGCCCATCTGCCGGGACAGCGACTGGCCCCAGCCGCGCAGCCGCGGCAGCATGTACTGCATCTGCGCCAGCGCCACTTGCGCCTTGCCCTCCCGGGACTGGGCGTGCTGCGCGAAGATGTCCAGGATCAGCGCCGTGCGGTCCACGACCTTGACGCCCACGACCTCCTCGAGGTGCATCAGCTGGCTGGGGCTCAGCTCTCCGTCGCACACCACGGTGTCGGCGCCGGTCTCCTCGACGATGTCGCGCAGCTGCGACGCCTTGCCCGAGCCGATGTACGTCGCCGGGTCGGGCTTCTGCCGGCGCTGCACGACCCCGTCCAGCACGAGGGCGCCCGCGGTCTCGGCCAGCGCCGCCAGCTCGGCGAGCGAGCTCTCGGCCTCGGCGGCCGTTCCCGAGGTCCAGATGCCGACGAGCACCACCCGCTCCAGTCGCAGCTTGCGGTACTCGACCTCGGAGACGTCGGTCAATTCGGTGGACAGCCCCGCGACGCGGCGGAGGGAGGCCCGGTCCTCGCGGTCGAACTGCTCGCCGTCCCACCCTTCGGCGTCGGCCGCGGCCAATGTGTCGTTCATCAGTGCGTCGGCTCGCTGGGAGGTGCCGGCGGAGTCTTCGGGATGTGTCAAAGTACGTCCCTTCTGGGGGCTCAGGAGCGTTCCGGGGTGGTGTGCGGTCGGCTCGGCGGGATGCGCACGGGTCGGGAAATGGGCCGACGTGCCCGCACCGCGCCCCACAGGCCGGTGCCGCTGAAGTCGCTGCCGGAACTCACGTGTTGACCACCCTAGCCATCCCGCCGAGGTGCGCAAACAAGTATCGGTGATCACGTCTCCAGCTGACAGAGTCTGCACCGGGTACTGCGCACGCGGGCGTGGAGCGGGCAAGTGTGATGTCATGCGAGTACTCATTATCGGAGGTTCACAGTTCGTGGGCCGGGCCTACGCCGCCGAGGCGCTGGCCGCCGGGCACGAGGTCACCACGTTCAACCGGGGCGTCAGCGGCACGGACCTGCCCGGCGTCGAGGCGGTCAGGGGTGATCGCGAGGCGGCCGGCGACCTGGAGCGGCTGGTGTCCGGAAGGCGCTGGGACGCGGTCGTGGACACCTGCGGCTACGTGCCCCGTACGGTGGGCGCCTCGGCCGCGGCGCTGTCCGGGCACGCGGACGCCTACCTCTACGTCTCCAGCATCGCCTGCCTGCCCGACTGGACGCAGGCGGTCCGCCCGGTCGACGACGACTCACCGGCCTACGACTGCCCGCCGGACGCAGGCCCGGACCACGCCGACGGCGACTACGGCACCCTGAAGGCCGGCTGCGAGCGCGCCGTGGACCAGCACTTCGTGGGCCGCACCCTGCACCTGCGGGCCGGCGTCATCCTCGGGCCGCACGACAACATGCGCATGCTCGACGCCTGGCTGTGGCGCATGCGCGCCGCCGAGGGGGAGCACCGCCGGGTTCTGGCCCCGGGCGGCCCCGAGGTCGGCATGCGCCTGATCGACGTGCGCGATGTCGCCGCCTTCGGCCTCGACTGCCTCGCCGAGGGCCGCACCGGCGCGTACATCGTCAACCCGCCGGAGAAGAACACCACGTTCGGGAATCTGCTCACGGAGTGCGTCAAGGCCACCGGGTCCGCCGCCGAGCCGGTATGGGTCGACGACCGGTTTTTCGCCGACCACGGCGTGAGCCCGTGGACGGACCTGCCGCTGTGGGTTCCCGACACCGCGCAGGACACCCTGGTCTGGGCGGCCGGGGCGCCGCGCGCACGGGCCGCGGGACTGGCCTGCCGCCCGATCTCCGAGACGGTGCGTGACGCCTGGGAGGTCATCCGGGACCAGCCCGTCCCTGAGCTTCCGCTCGCTGCCGGCTGCGGCCTTTCCCTGGCCCGGGAAAGGGAGTTGCTCGCCGCCTGGGACGCGCGCGGCGGTGCGGCCGGCTGACGCGGCCCCGGGGAGTGCGGCGCCGTTTCCCGTTCGCGGGGAGCGGCGTCTTCCGTTTCCGACCCATGGGGCGGCGCTTTCCGGCTCTTCGCGCGGAGCTACACCGTGACGGTCTCGGCGCGGGCGACGATCTCGTCGACCAACGCCGCCTGACGCAGGGCGGCATACGACTCGGCGGAGATGTTCTCGGCCCGGGTCACCGCGCGGCGGAAGACCGACAGGATGTTCACGAAGTGCCGGTCCACGGGCAGCACTCGCTCTTCGCGGTGGTCCTGGCGGGACAGCCGCAGTACGGGGTGGTGGCTGTCCGGAGTCGTGAAGACGTGGTTCAGGGCGAGCGAGCCGGTGCTGCCGTGCAGTTCGTACGCCGAGCGGTAGCCGTGTTCCATGCCGAAGGCGAGGTGGGCGGCCACCCCCGTCGGCGCGGCCAGCAGGACGCTGCCGGAGACCACCACGCCCCGGCGCCGCTCGCGGCGCAGCACCGCTCCCATCAGGCGCAGCTCGGGCCCGAGGAAGTGGATCGCGGCGCGCAGCGGGTAGACGCCGTTGTCGAGGAGTGCGCCGCCGCCGATGTCGGGGCGGTAGCGCATGTCGTCGTCGGGGCGCGGCGGGATGGTGAAGGCGGCGGAGAAGGTGCGCAGGTCTCCGATGGCCCCGGTCTCCAACAGCACTTTGACGGTGGCGTGTTGCGAGTGGTGGAGGAACATGAAGTTCTCCATCAGCACCAGTCCGCGCTCCCGCGCCATGGCGAAAAGCCGTGCCGCGTCGGCGTGGTTGGCGGCGGCGGGCTTCTCCACCAGTACGTGTTTGCCCGCCCGCAGCGCGGCGGCGGCCCATTTGGCGTGCAGCATGCTGGGCACGGCGATGTAGACGGCGTCCACGTCGGGGCGTTCCAGCAGTGCCTCGTAGGGCGCGACCGCCTCGCAGCCGAAGTGCTCCCCCAGGGCCTTGGCCCGTTCCGGTTCACGGCTGCCGACGCAGGTCAGCACGGTGCCGGGGGTGGAGAGCAGGGCGGGCAGGGTGCGGCGGCCTGCGATGTCGCCGCAACCTATCGCTCCGAAGCGCAGCACCGGGGACGCTTCGGGCCACGGCGGGCCGGGTGCGGCGGACGGTTCGGCTGGAGTACCCAGGGCGGTCATGGATGGTTCCGTCAATCGGTCCGGATGGTCACGGCACAGCGTGGTGAACGGCCGGCGCGCACCCACGAGTCGCTTCCGACAATGGGCGGCCCTGAAGCTACCCGGCCGTGGGGCGCGACGACAAGGCCGATCTGACACAGTGCCGCGCCAAGGGGCCGCCGCCGCCCTGCGGACCCGTTGACCTGACACTTCGCCACCCAATCTGTGGACGGGACGGTCGCGGTCCGGGTTAGGTGAGCGCGGCGCCCGCGGCCACGCGACGCCTGTCCGAAGCGGCCCTCGGGGCACGCCATTTGAGAGAGGAGACGCGGGTGGCAGACGCGATCACGACCGAGCTGGCGGACCGCGAACTGGGCCGCAGACTGCACCGGATACGGGGCGCCCACTGGTACTTCGGCAACCACGGCGATCCGTATGCGCTCATCCTGCGCGGCCAGGCGGACGACCCGTCGGCGTACGAGGAGCGGGTACGGGACGGCGGACCGCTGTTCCGCAGCCACATCGGGACCTGGGTGACCGCGGACCCGGAGGTGGGCGCGGCCGTGCTGGGCGATCCCCGGTTCGGCGCGCTGGATCGCGCCGGGCGGCGCCCCGAGGAGTACCTGCAGCCGTCGCCCGCCTCGTGCCTCGGGCTGGACCGTGCCGCGTACCTGCGTCTGCGGCGGGTGGCCGAACCGGTGTTGGGGGCGGGCGCCGCCGACGAGTGGCGCCGGCTCGCCGAGGACCTCGGTCGTCGGCTGCTCGACGGCCGTGGTTCCGGCTTCGACCTGACGGCGGACTTCGCCCGCCGACTGCCCGCGCTGGTCCTGGCCGCGTGGCTCGGGGTGCCGGACGAACGGCGGGAGGAGTGGGAGGAGTTGCTGCGGGAGGCGGGGCCACTGCTCGACAGCCTGCTGTGTCCGCAGACGCTGGCGGCCACCCGCGCGGCGGACTCGGCCGCCGAGGGGCTGCGCACGCTGCTGGGCAAGGTGGCCGTCGCGCGCTCCGACGGGGCCGGCGACGGCGCGCTGGGCCGCATGGTCGCCGCCGGGGCCGCCCCGGACGACGCGGTGGCCGCCGCCATGTGCCTGGTGCTCTCGGCCGCCGAGACGACCACGACCCTGGTGTGCGATGCGGTCCGCCTGCTGCTCGACCGCCCGCGATGGTGGCGGGCGCTGTGCGACTCCCCCGCTCTGGCGCCGGCCGCAGTCCGGCACACCCTGCGGTACGTGCCCCCGGTGCGGCTGGAGAGCCGGGTGGCCCACGAGGACGTGGCGCCGACGGGGCACCCATTGCCCGCCGGGAGCCATGTGGTGGTGCTCGTGAGCGCCGCGCGGCGCGGGGCCGCCCCGGACGCCGGACCGGCGGACCTGACGAACGTGCCCACGGCGGCCGGGGCGGGCCTGCCGGACGACCTGTACTTCGCACTTTCCGGGGAGTTCGTCGGGCGAACCGCCGAGACCGCGTTGGGCGTGCTGGCCGAGGTAGCCCCCCGGCTGCGGCGGGAGGGCGACATCGTCCGGCGGCGCCGCTCCCCCGTCCTCGGCAGGTATGCGCGGTTCCCCGTCGCGTACTCCTGACAGGCCCCCGGCCGGTATCCCCCTCAGAACCCCTCGAAGTCCGATGAAAGGAGTCCCGTGCGCGTCCTCGTGACTTCCATTCCGCACCACACGCACTACTACCACCTGGTGCCTCTGATCTGGGCGCTGCGTGCCTCGGGGCACGAGGTGGTGGCGGCCGGCCAGCCGTCGCTGATCGACGCCATCACCTCCAGCGGCATCCCGGGGTTCCCGCTCGCCGAGGAGGAGTCGCTGGCCCAGATCTTCGAGGAGGTCGAGGGCGATCTTCAGCCGTATCAGCACGGGATCGACGAGTTCGACTTCCTCGGTACCCTGCAGGACGCCCTGGACTGGGAGAAGTTGCTCGCCCAGCAGGTGATCCTCTCCGGTCTGTGGCTCGAACCGCTCAACGGCGCCACGACCCTCGACAGCATCGTCGACTTCGCCAGGTCGTGGAAGCCCGACCTGGTGCTCTGGGAGCCGTTCACCTATGCGGGGCCGGTGGCGGCCCGTGCGTGCGGGGCGGCGCATGCTCGCGTCCTGTGGGGTCCGGACACGATCGGGCTGATGCGGACGAAGTTCCTCCAGGCCCAGGCGCAGCAGCCCGAGGAGCACCGGGACGACCCGATCGCGGAGTGGCTGACCTGGGCGCTGGAGCGCTACGGGTGCGACTTCCGGGAGGAGGACGTGCTCGGCCAGTGGAGCGTGGATCCCATGGCGGAGGGCGTCAGCCTCGGCCTGGACCTGCCGACCGTCCCGATGCGCTACACCCCGTACAACGGCTCGGCGGTGATTCCCGACTGGCTGACCGAGGAGCCGAAGCGCCCGCGCGTCTGCCTGACCCTGGGGGTGTCCTCGCGGGAGTACGGCGAGGACGAGGTGCCGGTGCAGAAGTTCATCGAAGCGCTGGCCGACCTGGACATCGAGTTGGTGGCGACCCTGGACGACGCCCAGCGGGACCTGCTGCCGCGGATCCCGGACAACACCCGGATCGTCGACTTCGTCCCCATGGACGCGTTGCTGCCGACGTGCTCGGCGATCATCAACCACAGCGGCTCGGGCACGTGCAACACCGCGGCGCTGCACGGGGTGCCGCAGATCATCCTCGGCAACATCCTGGACGCCGCCGTGCGGCAGCACATGTTCGCGCAGTCGTCCGCCGCCCTCACCTTCGCCCCGGAGGAGGTGACCGGCGAGTCGCTGAGGAGCGCGCTGGTGCGACTGCTCGGGGAACCGAAGTTCCGCGACGGTGCGCAGCGGTTGAAGGAGCGGATGCGGGCCATGCCCAGTCCGGCCGGGATCGTCCCGACCCTGGAGAGCCTCACGGCCCGGCACCGCCGTGCCTGAGGGGCCGTCAAGTGTGTGATGCAGCAAGGCTATCGCGTGACACGACTCCTGCGCGTAATCGATCTCGTCGACTCAGCCGTGGACCGGTTCGCCTGTCCGCGCCGGACACTGGAGTGTTCATGCGGGCCCTTTTCACGACCGCGCCGCTCGCCGGTCACCTGCTTCCGCTCGTGCCGACGGCATGGGCCCTGCGGGCGGCCGGTCACGACGTCCTGGTGACGACCCGGGAGAACTTCGTCCCGGTCGCGCTGCGGTCGGGGCTGCCGTCCTCCTCGTGCGGGCCCGCCGTCGATTTCACGGGCACGGTCGCCGACGGACCGCTCGCGCCGTCTCGGGACGAGGCGGGGCAGCGGGGCGTCCTGGGCGGGGCGTTGGCGCGCGTCGCCCGGGGCAGCCTGGCCGGGGTGCGGCGGCTGGCGGACGTCTGGCGGCCGGACTTGATCGTCAGCGAACGGGCCGAGTTCGCCGGACCGCTGGTCGCGGCGGCCCTCGGCATCCCGTGGGTCCGCTACCACTGGTCGGTCTCCTGTCTGGAGGAGTACCGGCGCGCGGCCGAGGAGGAGTTCGCGCCGGAGCTGACCGCGCTCGGCCTCGACCGGTTCCCGGATCCCGCGCGCGTGCTCGATCCGTGGCCGGTGTCCCTGCGCCGGCCGGACGCGGTCGCCCACGACGGCATCCGGCACGTACCGGCCCACGGGGACGCCCCCGTGCCGGAGTGGGCGTTCACGCGCGGCCGCAGGCCCCGGATCTGCGTGACGCTCGGCACCATGCTGCCCCGGTACGGCGCGTTCGGGGTGCGCGACTTCCTGGCGGAGCTGGTGGAGGAGACGCGCGGATCGGACTGCGAGCTGCTGATCGCGGTCGACGACGACATCGTCGCGCGGTGGCCGCCGCTGCCCGCCGCGGTGCGGCACGCCGGCCGGCTGCCGTTGGCCGAGGTGCTGCCCGCCTGCGACGTGGTGGTGCACCACGGCGGTCAGGGCACGTCCCTGACCGCCCTGGCCGCGGGCCGGCCACAGGTCGTCATGCCGCGGCTCGACGACCAGTTCGACAACGCGCAGGCACTGGCGGCGGCGGATGCGGCCCTGCTCGTGCCACCGTCCCTGGCCACTCCCGCGGCCGTGGCCGCGGGGTGCGCCGAACTGCTGGAGAACGCCCTGTATGCCAAGGCGGCAGCCGGGCTCGCCGAGACGATGGCGCTGCTGCCGTCGCCGTCGGCGGCGGTCGGACCCCTGGAGCACCTGGGGCCTGCACCGGGCATGCTGCGGAGCCACGCGAACGAGGATGCGGTGTGACGTGATTTCCGAAGTACTCAACCGTTCGAACGATCCGCGCGGGCCGTTGATCACGGTGGTCGGCGCGTCCGGCTTCATCGGATCCGCCCTGGTCGCCGAGTTGGCGCGCACGCCGGTGCGGCTGCGGGCGGTGTCCCGACGCGAGGCCCCCGTCCCCGCGGGGACGCCGGCCGCCGTCGAGGTCCGCCGGGCGGACCTCGCCCGGCCGGGCGAGGTCCGGGACGCCGTCGAGGGGGCGGACGCGGTCGTGCACCTCGCCGCCCACATCGGCGGCGCGCAGTCGTGGCGCGCGGCCGACGAGCGGTCGGCGCGGGTGAACGTCGGCCTGCTGCACGACCTGGTCGACGCGTTCCGGGGCCGCTCGGGCACCCTCCCGGCCGTGGTCTTCGCCAGTACCCTGCAGGCCGGCGCCGACGTCGCCCGGCAGGGCGCGTACGCCCGGCAGAAGTCGGCCGCCGAAGAGGTCCTGCTGCGGGCCGCGTCCGAGGGGGTGGTCCGGGGCGTCGTGCTGCGGCTGCCGACCGTGTACGGCCGCAGCCCGCTGACCGGGTGGACCGGTCGCGGGGTGGTCGCGTCGGTGGCGCGGCGGGCCGTCGAGGACGGGCCGGTCACGATGTGGCACGACGGCACGGTCGGGCGCGATCTGCTCCACGTGGAGGACGCGGCCCGCGCCTTCGTGGCGGCGCTCGACCACGCGGCGCGGCTCGACGGCGGCACGTGGTCCGTCGGCACCGGCCGGCTGGAGCCCTTGGGAGAGGTGTTCTCGACCATCGCCGGGCTGGTGTCCGAGCGGACGGGGAGGCCCCCCGTCCCGGTGGTCTCCACGGAGCCGCCCGACCATGCCGAGGCGGGCGACTTCGACAGCCCGGTCTCCGACCCCTCCGCGTTTCGCGCGGTGACCGGATGGTCTCCCCGCGTTCCGTTGCAGGCGGGGCTCAGCGCCGTGGTGGAGACGATGGTGGCCGCGGAATCGAGGGGTGGGATCCGAGGTTGAGCACGGACCGGAATCAGGCCGCGCACACGCGGCTCGGCCGCAGCGCGACGCTGGTGAGCCGGCTCTGGCTGGGCACCGTGAACTTCAGCGGCCGGGTCGAGGACGCGGACGCGATGCACCTGATGGAGACGGCGGTCGACCGCGGCATCAACTGCATCGACACGGCGGACATCTACGGTTGGCGGGTCCACAAGGGGCACACCGAGGAGTTGGTGGGCCGTTGGCTGGCCAAGAGCGCCGCGCGGCGGGAGGACGTCCTGCTGGCCACCAAGGTCGGCGGGGACATGAGCGAACGGCTCAACGACGGCGGCCTGTCGGCCCGGCACATCATCACGGCCTGCGAGCAGTCGCTGCGGCGTCTGAGGGTGGACCACATCGACCTGTACCAGATGCACCGCATCGACCACGCCGCTCCCTGGGACGAGATCTGGCAGGCGATGGACCGTCTGGTGGCGAGCGGCAAGGTGACCTACGTGGGGTCGTCGAACTTCGCGGGCTGGAACGTCGCCGCCGCACAGGACGCCGCGCGGCGGCGGCGGTCCCTCGGGCTGGTGTCCGAGCAGTGCCTGTACAACCTGGCGGTACGGCACGCCGAGTTGGAGTTGTTGCCGGCGGCGCAGGCGTACGGGCTGGGAGTGTTCGCCTGGTCGCCGCTGCACGGCGGGCTGCTCAGCGGGGTGTTGCGCAAGCTGGCGGCGGGCACTGCGGTGAAGTCGGCGCAGGGGCGGGCCCAACTGCTGTTGCCCGAGCTGCACGCCACGATCGAGGCGTACGAGGGGTTCTGCGACCGGATCGGGGCGGACCCGGCCGAGGTCGGCCTGGCCTGGGTGCTGTCCCGGCCGGGGATCAGCGGTGCGGTGATCGGGCCGCGCACGGTGGAGCAGCTGGACTCGGCGCTGCGGGCCCTGGACCTGGTCCTCGGGGAGGCCGAACTGGCCGAACTGGACGCCATCTTCCCGGCCCTGGGCAACGGCGGCCGGGCGCCGGATGCGTGGATCAGCTGAAGGGCGGTGCATCGGCCGACGTCACGCCGGCCGATGCCGCCGGTCATACGACGTCGAGCGCGGGCAGCGGGAAGATCAGTCGGCCGCCGCCGTCGAGGAAGTCCCGTTCCCGCTCGACGAATCCGTCCCGGTAGATCCAGGGCAGGACCAGCAATTGGTCCGGCTTCTGTGCCTTCGCGTCCTGTTCGGACACGATGGGGATGGCCGTTCCCGGGGTGAAGCGGCCCGCCTTCTCCTCGCTCACCTCACCGATGCAGGGCAGGTCCCGCTCGGTGATCCCGCAGTACTGCAGGATGACGTTGCCCTTGGTGGAGGCGCCGTACCCCAGGGTCAGCCTGCCCTCTTCGCGGGAGCGGTCGAGGAAGTCGCGCAGGGCGCCCCGCTGGTTCACGACCCGGCGGGCGAAGCCCTCGAACGGCGCCATGCCGTCCAGTCCCGCCGCGGCCTCCCGGGCACGGATGCGGGCCAGGCCCGCATCGTCCTTCCGGTGCTGGGAGCCGCTCCTGGCCAGCGTGACGCACAGGCTGCCGCCGTACACCTCGGTGAGCTCGGCCCTGATGACAGTCAGGCCGACCCGCTCTGCCATCCACTCGATCTGCCGGAGGGCGTAGTACTCCAGGTGCTCGTGGCAGACGATGTCGTACGCGTCGGCTTCGAGCATGGCGGGCAGGTAGCTCTGCTCCATCATCCAGATGCCGTCCTCGGTGAGGACGTCGCGGACGTCGCTCATGAAGCGCAGCGGGTCCGGCAGGTCGTAGAACATGGCTATCGAGGTGACGACCTTCGCCCGCCGCGCGCCGAACCGGCTCTCGAAGGTCTCGCGGGTGAAGTAGTCGACGATCAACTCGGCGTTCCGCGGGTACAGTTCGCGGAACTTCCCGCCGGTCGGGTCGATGCCGACCAGTTGGGGGCCGTCGGCAGGGTAGCCGCTCAGCAGTGTCGCGTCGTTGCTGCCGATGTCGACGACCAGGTCGTCCGGGCCGAGGTCCACCAGCTCGCGGATGGCGGCGACCTTGCCGTGGAGGTGGTCGACCATGAACGGCCGGATGCCCGAGCGGTAGCCGTAGCCCTCTCCGTACATGAGGTCCGGATCGGGGGTGTGGCGCAGTTGCACGAGGCCGCATCCGGCCGGGGAACAGACGACGAGTTCGAGCGGGACCGACGGCACAACCTGTTCGCGGCTCGTCGGGAACACTCCGGTGAGCGCTTGTTCGCCCAGGTCGAGTACGGAGAGCAGCTCCTTGTTGCCGCAGACGCGGCACGCGGTGGCAATCATGGGGTCCTTTCGGAATCCGGGCCGGGGCGCCGGCCCGGGGCCAGGTCGGGGGCTTCGAGACGGAGGGTGTCGGGGGTGGGCTGGGGGGACGGCATCAGGTGCAGGCGGCCGATCGCACCGGTGGGGGCGGACGCGTCCTGGCACGGGCAGGGGTCATCGGTGAATCCGGCGAAGCGGTAGGCCACTTCCATCATTCGGTTGCGTTCGGTGGCGCGGAAGTCCGCGCCGAGGTGCACCCCGGCCCGGTGTGCCTGGTCGGTCAGCCAGCGCAGGATCGCCGTGCCGGCGCCGAGGGACACCACCCGGCACGAGGTGGCCAGCAGCTTGATCCGCCAGGCGTCGGGGCTGCGCCGCAGCAGCACGACGCCGACCGCTCCGTAGGGGCCGAAGCGATCGGTGACCGTGGTGACCAGCACCTCGTGGTCGGGGTCGTCGATGAGGGCGCGCAGATCGTCCTCGGAGTAGTGCACTCCGGTGGCGTTCATCTGGCTGGTGCGCAGGGTGAGTTCCTCGACCCGGGACAGCTCGTGGGGGGTGGCGCGGCTGATCCGCATCCTGATGTCCAGCGAGCGCAGGAAGTCCGCGTCGGGCCCGGTGAAGTCGGACCGTTCGGCGTCTCGCCGGAAGGACGCCTGGTACATCGAGCGGCGGCGCCGCGAGTCGACGGTGACGGTGTCCGGGCTGAACTCCGGCAGGTCGGTCAACCCGGTCGCCTGTCCGGCGGTGTAGGTGCGGACCTCCGGCAACTCGTGTGTCACCTCGGCGCGTTCGAAGGGCTGGTCGTCGATGAAGGCGAGGGTGCCGAGCGCGAAGTTGAGCCGGTCGGCGATCTCGCGGACCGACTTCGACTTCGGCCCCCAGCCGATCTGCGGGAGCACGAAGTATTCGGCGACGCCGAGCTGTTCCAGTTTCGCCCAGGCGTGGTCGTGGTCGTTCTTGCTGGCCACGGCCTGGAGGATGCCGCGCGCGTCCAGCTCGGCGATGGTCCGCAGGACGTCCGGGGTGAGCCGGACCTCGTCCTCCTCCAGGAGTGTGCCCTGCCAGAGGGTGTTGTCCAGATCCCAGACCAGGCATTTGACCAGGGGCTCGGCGGCGTTGTCCCGGTGCACGTCGTTCCTTTCTCTCGATACGGCGGATGCGACCGCGACTGTCTCGATACGGCGGATGCGGCCGCGACTCTTCGACAGGCGGACACCGCCGGGACCAGAAGGATTACGGCCCGTTCATCCCGCGGCGGACACCGCATGCCGGGCCAGGATCAGCTCGCAGATCTCGTTGCTGCCCTCGATGATTTCCATGAGCTTGGCGTCGCGGTGCGCCCGGGCGACGACATGCCCGTCGCGGGCCCCGGCCGACGCCAGCACCTGCACGGCCCGCTCGGCGCCGCGTGCGGCGCCGGTGGCCGCGACGTGCTTGGCCAGGACGGCGGCGATCACCATGTCGGGGCTGCCCTCGTCCCACTGGGCGCTGGCGTACTCGCACGCCCTGGCGGCGTGCTGTTCGGCGATGAACAGTTCGGCGAGGTGCCGGGCGACGAGTTGGTGTTCCGAAAGCCGCGTGCCGAACTGCTCCCGTCCGCTGGTGTGCCGCACGGCGGCGGCCAGACAGCCGCGCAGGATGCCCAGGGAGCCCCATGCCACGGACATCCGGCCGTAGCTCAGCGCGGTGGTGACCAGCAGGGCGGGGGTGCGGTCGTGGCCCTGCAGGAGGGCGTCGGCCGGCAGCCGGACCCCGTCCAGGTGGATGTTCGCATGACCGGCCGCGCGGCAGCCGTGCGCGTCGGCGATGCGCTCGATCCGTACGCCGGGGGCCGAGGCGGGCACCACGACGGCCCCCGCGCCCTCCTCCGTGCGCCCGAAGACCACCAGCAGGTCCGCGTAGGCGGCGTTGGTCGCCCACACCTTGACCCCGTCGACGACGATCTCGTCCCCGTCGAAGGCGATACGGGTCCGCAAGGCGGACAGGTCACTGCCGGCGCCGGCTTCGGTGAAGGCCACGGCGGCCAGTTCGCCACTGGTCAACCGGGAAGTCAGCGGGGCCTGTTGGTCCGCTCCGGCGAGTCGGCGCAGCGTCCAGGCCGCCATGCCCTGCGAGGTCATGACGCTCCGCAGGGAGCTGCACAGGGCGCCCACGTGCGCGGTGAGTTCGCCGTTGCGCCGACTGGACCAGCCGAGGCCGCCGTGGGCCGCGGGCGCCTGCGCGCACAGCAGGCCCCGGGAGCCGAGATCGCGCAGCAGGGAGAGGGGCAGCTCGCCCGTACGGTCCCACTCGGCCGCCCGGTCGCCGACCAGCTCGGTGAACAGTTCCTCGGCCTCGGATGCGGCGGCATGCGGCGCGTCAGCCACCGGCGGGCCCGGTCGCCTCGCCGGTCGGACCGGGCGCGGCCAGCCGTCCGACCAGCCGGACCATCGCGTCGACGGTGCGGAAGTTGTCGAGCATCAGGTCGGCGCCGCTGATGACGATTCCGTGGGTCTTCTCCAGGTGCACGACGAGCTGCATGGCGAACAGCGAGGACATGCCACCGACGGCGAACAGGTCCTGGTCGCGCTCCCAGGTGGTCTTGGTGTTGGCCGCGAGGAAACCGAGCAGTTCCTCGGCCACCTCGTCGTCGGCGGGCGTCGTGCCGGTCGAATCCGGCCGGCCGGAAGTCGTGGTCATTGCATGGTCTCCTGGTAGTCGTAGAATCCCCGGCCGCTCTTGCGGCCGAGCAGGCCCTGCCGGACCTTGTCCAGCAGCAGTTCACTCGGGCGGAGAGCCGGATCTCCGGTCCGTTCGTGCATCACCCGCAGCGAGTCGGCCAGGTTGTCCAGCCCGATCAGATCGGCCGTGGCCAGTGGTCCGGTGCGGTGGCCGATGCAGTCGCGCATCAGCGCGTCCACGGTTTCCGGGGTGGCCCTGCCCTCGTGCACCACCGCGATGGCGTCGTTGAGCATCCGGTGCAGGAGGCGGCTGGTCACGAACCCGGCGCCGTCGCCGACGACGATGCCCCGGCGGCCCAGTCCGGACAGCAGTTCCCGGGTCGACTCCGCGGCCGCCTCTCCGCTGCGTGGTCCCAGGACCACCTCGACCGTGCGGATCACGTACGCGGGGTTCATGAAGTGCACGCCGACCAGGTCCTCGGGGCGGGGGACGGCATCGGCCAGTTCGTCGATGGGAACGCCCGAGGTGTTGCTGATGAGCAGCGTTCCGGGGCGTGCCGCGGACGCCAGGTCCGCCAGGACCTCCGCCTTCCTCTTGGGGTCCTCGGTGACGGCCTCGATCACGGCGGTCACGGCGGCGATGGCGTTCAGGGCGTCCTCGACGGTCAGTTCGCCGGGCGGGCGGTCGTGGGGCAGCGCGCCCATCAGCCGGGCCGTCCGCAGATGGAGTGCGACCGTGTCGGGGGCGGCGGCGCGCGCCTCGACGGACGTGTCGATCAGGGTGACCGGGTGTCCGTGTCCGACGGCGAGTGCGGCGATGGCCGTGCCCATGACACCCGCTCCGAGCACGACGAGCGGAGAATTTTCATTGGAATTGGGCACAGAGCCTCCAGAATCCCGGGACGACGGCTGTGCGAAATGCTGTCCCGAATCGCTTCTGTGCTCCATCACTTGGCCGTGACTTTGTCACCTAGGAAGCGGTGCGGGCCTGGCGGAGGCTATGTCATCTCCGGCTTGTCCACCCCGGAGTTCCGTACCTAAAGTGCGCCCGGCGAACGCGCGGCGGAATTACCGCCGTTTCCTGCCAAGGGCCCGTGGTTTGAACGACCTCGACGTATGAAGGGTTTCACATGGCTCATATCGCATTCTTCATCCTTCCGGTTGCCGGGCATGTGAATCCGACGCTGGGAGTCGCCGAGGAGCTGGTGGCGCGCGGCCACCGGGTGACGTACGCGCTGTCCGGGGAGCTCGCCGAGCGGGCCCGGCTGATCGGCGCCGAGGTGGTCACCTATCCCGTGGACAAGCAACGGTTCCTGGACCAGATGGTGCCTCGGCAGGACGCGGACGAGTACACGGACGAGGGCGAGTTCGTACGGGTCCTGGAGTGGCTGCTGGACATGACGGCGCAGACCCTGGAACCGCTGGAGCGGCACTTCGCCGAGAACCGTCCCGATGTCGTCGTCAACGACCCGTCGTCGCTGTGGACGGGGCGGCTGCTGGCGGACCGGTGGGACATCCCGGTCATCCGCAGCACTCCGACCTACGCCGCCAACGAGCACTGGTCGCTGCATCCGCCCGTCGACTCGGCCGAGCCGCCGGACGATCCCGAGCTGCACAAGCTGCTCGCGCGGATCGAGCGGCTGCTGGAGGAGCAGGGCGTCGAGCACGACCTGGCCGCCTTCACCGGGGTCCTGCACGGCGGCCCGGCCCTGCTGTACATGCCGCGCTCGTTCCAGTACGCGGGCGAGACCTTCGACGAACAGCACCACTTCGTCGGCCCCTGCCCGCCCCGGACCGCGTTCCACGGCGAGTGGACGCCGACGGACGACGACGGCCGGCCCTTGGTGCTGGTGAGCCTGGGAACCCTCTACAACGACCGGCCGGACTTCTTCCGCACCTGCCTGGAGGCGTTCCGCGACGAGCCCTGGAACGTCCTTCTGGTGCTGGGCGGCGGGGTGCCCGCCGCCGACCTGGGCCCGCTTCCCGACAACGTCCGGGTGCACGACTTCGTGTCGCTGCGCGATGTGCTCCCGCACACCGCCGTGGTGGTGAACCACGGCGGGATGAGCACCGCCATGGAGGTGTTCTCGCACGAGGTGCCGGTGGTGGCGATCCCGGTGATGCCGGAGCCTCGGGCCACCGCGCGGCGGATCGTCGAACTGGGTCTCGGTGACCAGCTCCTGAACTCGGAGCTGACGGCCGAGTCCCTGCGTGCCACCGTGCGGCGGGTGCTGGAGGACTCCCGGATCCCGGCGAACATGCGGAAGATCCGTGAGCAGATCACGGCGGCCGGCGGGGCGAATGCGGCGGCCGACGCGGTCGAGGGACTGCTGCCCCAGGGGAGCTGAGGCGTCCTCGCATCCGAAACGCGTTCACCTTCCGACCGGCGGGATCGCTCCATGCTCATCACCGAAACGACCGTGCCCGACGTCTTCCGCATTGATCCGGAGCCCATTCCCGACCATCGGGGCCGGTTCTACGAAGCCGTGCGCCAGAGGCCGCTGGAGGCTGCCGTCGGTCACTCGATCGCGGTCCGGCAGGTCAACTTCACCGTCTCCGGGCGCAATGTGCTGCGCGGTCTCCACGCCACCACACTGCCGCCGGGCCAGGGCAAGATCCTCACCTGCGTGCGGGGTTCGGTACTGACCATGGTGGTCGACATGAGGGTGGGGTCGCCGAGCTTCGGACGGTACGAGGCCGTCCGGCAGGATCCGCGGTCGGGCACCGCCCTCTACCTGCCGGACGGCATCGGCCTGGGCTATGTGGCACTCGTGGACGACACCTGTATGAACTATCTGTGCACACACGAATACGTCCCGGGCATGGTCATCGACGTCGATGCGCTGGACCCCGAACTCGACCTGCCCTGGGACCTGGCCGACACTCCGATCCGGTCCGCCAGGGACGCCGCGGCGCCGTCCCTGCGGGCGGCCGTCTCCGCGGGGATCCTGCCGACGTACGAGGAGTGCCTGCGGGTCCGTGAGCCCCTACCCGCCGCTCTTGACTGAATGCGTTCCCAAAAAGCCTTGCCGGGGTCGGGGTCGACGCCGACGCCGACGCCGGCAGGGACAAACGCGTAAAAGACCTGCGGCGCCATGAAAACAGGGCGCCAAGGAAAAGGAACGGTTGCGAAGTCGGCCCGCAACCGCTCATGCAATTCCGGAACTGACAGCCGCCGCCCCGCTGGACGAGAACGGCCGAGTTCTTCGCGCAGACCGCGCGCGAGGACGCCGCCCGGCATTCCCCGCCGACCGCGCGCCACTCGTCCGACTCCCCCTGCGGCTGCACCAGTTGCGCGGCGGGCGCACTTCGGGCGGCAGCAGCACTCGTGGAGGACGGTCTCCGCCCTCCACGAGTGCACCGGGCGACTCGGCCCCGTGCGAACGACACACGAGCTCGGCCCCGTGCGACCGGCACGCGTACCGGGCCGGTCGCACCTGCCGGAACGTCACACCGCCGCGACCCCACGGAAGTCGACCCGCGCGGAGGGCTGCGCCAGCCGCAGCGTGTGGGCGATGGACGCCAGCGTCACGTGCCGGTGCCAGCCCTGGAACGACCGTCCTTCGAAGTCGCGCATGCCCACGCCCACACTCACCCGTTCGAAGTCGGCGTCCACCTGCTCGGTGAGCATGGCCAGCCGCAACAACGCGCCGCGGTCCCAGGACGTGAGGTCGGTCAGCCACAGGTCGGCCGGGCGCCGGCGGTTGCCCCGCCACACCCCCATCAGCACCAGGGTCCGCCTCGGGACCACGCCCGGCAGCACCACGGCGTGCGGGGCGACGAGACTGAGGGAGCCCTGCCACTCCACGGGGCGACTCAACCGCTTCATCTGCTCCATTAGTTGCTGGGCCGAGGTGGTCGCGGTGTGGTGGTCCACCAGGCCGCGCCCACCTGCCGACGCCAATTGGAGGTTCCCGCCCACACGCACCATGAAGGGCAGACCCACGAGACTGAGCCCACGCACCAAGCGCGGCAGAACGGCGGCGCGCGCGTCCATCACCACGGGTCGCGCCGAGGTCCGGCTGGCCTGGGCGGCCTCGGCCACCAGGCGAACGACGTTCTCCTCCTCACCGAGCGCACCGGGCGCGCCGAGTTGCCGGGAACCGCCGTCGCCGCCCCGGCCGCCGCCCAGCGTCAGGTGCCAGCTGACCGGGGCCGCCGTCGCGCCCGAGGCCAGCCACAGTCCGTGGCTCTGCTGGCAGCTCACCACCCGCCCCAGATCGGGCACGAACCGCCGGCTCACCCCGACCGAGCGCACCCCCGCCTTGGAGACCACCATCGGCCAGATCACCCAGGCCTCGGGGTTCAGCCTGTCGTCCACGTAGCGGGCCAGCGCGGCCCGCACCGCGCCCCAGTCCCAGGTCGACCCGGCGACGAAATGGTGCAGGCTCTGCTCCGCCGCGCCTTCTCCGACGAAGGCGGCGAGGTTCCGGGCGGTCTTGCGCCCCTGGGCGGTGAGCAGCCCGCGTATGTACTGCTCACCCCTTCTGCGCTGGTCCGCCCGGCGGAGCGAGCCGAGTAACTCCGCACATCCCTCGGAGACGAGCGAGTCGAAGTCGTGGCCCGCGGCGGGGCCCGTCAGGGGCGCCGTACCGGCGGGTTCAAGCGTACGAAATTTCATGGGAGTCCTCGTGGGGGCCTCGTCATTCCTGCGAGTGGACTCGGACCAGCATCGCGAATTCACCCCGACCGCCCCAGGTACACCGGGCACACTCATTCCGCTTCGCTCCCCCACCGACGCACCCTCGGCGCGGACCGCTCCCACCGCTCCGAAACGTGAGGGGAAACCCACCACGAGCGCCCCACGAGTGGTGCCGGGGCACCACGACCGACCACTCCACGAGATCGCTCCACAACGCGACGTGATCACCTCACCGCCGATCACCCCCAGAAGGTGACATGCCATCAGAAACACGTCGCGCCGGCCGCGTCCGCACAGCCCCCGGAACACCCCGCGGGACGCACCATCGCCACGGCTGTGTGGGCCGACGCCCCCTTGACGGACACGAACCCAAATGGCCTACCTGCCAAGGGAGAGTTTGCGGTCGGCGGGCGCATCCGAGGGACCTGCCGCCTGCCGGACACCGCGGCGGGTATACGGCACCACGCGAAAACTCCCCCTGACCTTTCCAGGGCTTCTACGGCACTGCCCAGCTCCCCTCGGTCATCCCATCAGGAGCGCCGAGATGGCGTTGCGTAACTGGGCGGGTTGCGGGGACGGCGGGACATGCCGCTGAAACGGCAGGGCCCAGCGGCCTGCGGGGGCGTCGTCCGCCGAATGAGTGGTGAACAGGCGCAACTGCGGGCCTGGTGTCAGGCCCAGTTCGCGTGGGAGACGGTGATGTGTGAGGAGGAGAGCGGGGGCGCCGCTGGTGGCGGCGGTTGCCAGTGCGCGGGCCACGTCGGGGACGTCGAGTGTGCGGGTGGTCCATAGGGCGAGGAGGTCGGTGGGCCGGGCGACGGGCACGGCCTGGGACGGCCGGTCGAAGGTCACGAGCTGCGGATGGCGGCCGTACCGCCAGAACTCGGCGGTGATGAGATGCGCCGCCGCGCGCAGCAGCGCTTCGACCGGCCCGAACGTCGGCGGGCTGGTGTCGAGGACCAGGGTGACCTCTCCCGGGAACGGCTCGGCCTCCGTGACATGGAGCCGGTAGAGCAGTTCGTGGCGGGAGTGCTTCAGGAGCAGGAGCGTTCTTGGCAGGGCGAGTTGGGTGGGCAGCAGATGGGTCAGGGCGCCACGGTTGCTGGTGCCGCTGGTGCCCGGCGCGTGGACGGTGGTCTTCGTACGGGCGGAGCCGTCGCTCGCCTGCGGGGCGAGCAGCCGGAGTTGGCGGCGATCGAGGTGCGGCATGTCGGCGGCCGAGCGCGCGAGCAGGAGCGGCAGGCTGGGGTCGGCCTGGACCGTCTCCGGACCGAGAACGGTGAGAAGGGAGATCATCCGGTCGCTCACCCTGTTGGCGACGTCGGCGACGGGCGTCAGCGGTACGGCCGGTACATCGCTCTCGCACAGCCCGGAGGCCAGCGCGTCGCGAAGGGCTGCCACGCGGTCCGCGTCGCCGCTCCCCGGCGGAGGGGCGCACTCGGCGACTTGGGCGGTCTCGGCCGCGAGGAGCCCCGCGAATCCGATCCGGGAGCGGCCCGGCCAGGCCAGTTCCTTGAGGCGGACGATGCCGGGGTGGTCGGCGAGCGCACGGAAGCGGGGGTCGTGGAGTGCGCCGGGGGCGGTCCTGCCGGTGAGTGCGACGAGGTCTTCGACGAGGGAGAGCGGCGGCCACAGGTCGGCCTTGCCGAGAGCGACGAGGCCGGCCGGGTCGACGTGGAGGGCGGTGGGGCGCGGTGGCGCGTCGGGGGGTGGGGGTGCGTCGGAGGGTGGAGTTACGTCGGGCGGTGGTGGCGTATCCGGTCCTGAGGACAGCTTGTTGCCGCTCGCCTCGTGCGGAACGGCCGCGAAAGGTCCCGGCTCGCGCCGTACGGTGAGGTCCTCGCAGAGCACGGCGGTCATCGGCAGCCGGGAGGACGGCAGACACCAGGTCACGCTGATGATGCCGGGGTGGTCGTAGGGCGAGTCGAAATTTTCGGTCCGCCACCTGCCGGGTGCTCCTACCGGCGCATCACTGGCGGGCTCCAGGCCCATGAGCGTGAGCGAGCCGTCGTCGCAGCCGATCGCCAGGAGCTTCCGGTGATCGGGCAGGTCCAGCCAGTCCAGCGTCTTCACGCCCCGAAGCAGGCGACTGGCCAGCCTCACCCCGGAGTTGGCGACAACTTCCCAGACGGAGAACCCGCTTTCGAACCCCTCTGCCAGCAGGAAGTTATCCCGGGACAACCCCGTTGCGGCCATGAGCGTCGGGCGATCTGCATCAATCGACAGGCGAGCGGCCATGGTTGTCCGGCCCAAGGGGGGTGTTTCCGTCGCTCTCTTCGTCTCGAAGCGGCCGCCCTCCGAGCTCACGATTGTCGTCGCTCCCGATGAATCGGCCAGTCCGCACAGCACCGGTCTGCCCAAGTCGGCCGACGACCCCAAGTCACCGTAGTAGCCGCCCGGTCCATAGATATCGATGACATATTCAACATCCGAGTAGTGGCGGCGGAAGCGGAAGAGGAAGCGCTCCGCGCCGTGGACCCGCACCGGGGCATGGGACGAAGAGCCGGGCACACGGACCAGCAGTGCCGCCGTCATCCCGTCCCATATGGCGCTCCCCGAGTGGCCCTGCACTGCCAACAGGGCCCTGTCCGCCGGCCATGTTCCAGGTTACGGACAACACCTGCTCGTTTCCGTCCTGCATCGAGCGCAGCAGTTTGCCCGTCTGCCCGTCCCAAACCCGGACCCTGCCCATCGGGCTGCCCGTAGCCACCAGCAGCGGTCCCCCCGGCATCGCACCGATGTCCATGCACGTCGTATGCTCCGCCCCCTGCCCCTCCAGCCTCGTGATGCCGGCCGTCAGCTCCTGCGACGGCCCACCCACGGCAGCCAGCGGCTCCGGCCCCGCGCCGCCGCGTCCCACCGAGCGCGCCTGAGCCAGTGCCCAGGCGCGCAGCGCCCGGTCCTCTGCCGGGATCGTCGACGTCACTGTCACCGCTCCCCGCCCGGCCCCAGCACCACGAGGTTCGCCTTCAACTGCTCGCCGTACTCGTCGCCCAGTGCCACCGCGACGTGCTCGGCGGCGATCCGTGCCGCGTCGTCAAGTGCGGGCACCTGTTCAAGGAGGCCGTAGAGCTCCCGCGCGTAGAGCACCGCCGTCTCGTCGTCGAGCGGTCCCCGGTGGGCGACCACGGTCTCGGCCACGCCCGTGAACAGCTCGGCCACCGCCTCGCTGTCGCAGGACGCCAGAACCAGGCCGCGCAGCTCCGCACCGGCATGGCGCGCGTATACCCGCAACAGCCCGGCGACGTCACGTGCGGGCACCCGGTGGGCGTCGCCGTACGGGTCCTCGAAGACCAGCTGCTCGCCCTCCCCGTGACAGACGAGGTGCAGAAGGTCGGGGCGTACGTCCAGAACGCGTCCCAGGTCGGTGACGTCGGCGGCCGGACAGTAGTCCACGGCAATCGCGCCGCCCGCCGTGGCCTGCTGGATGGCCCGTAACTCCCGGTCTGCACGCACCCGTTCGGACCCATGGGGGCCCGCCCCCACGACCAGGACGTGCCCGACGGGCGACCGCGCCCGCGTCACGGCAAGGAACACCGCGTTGTGCGGGAAGTCGCGGCCCGCTGTCACCAGCAACTGACGCCGGCCGTCCTCCACCATCCCTGCCGAGATCGCGGCCGCCACCGTGTACCAGAATTCGAGCGGCGTGACTCCGAGCTGACTCGGCACATGCTCGCCGGGGAATCCGGCCCTGTGGAGCAGGGTCCTGGCGCTCGGTCCCGGCGGGAAGACGCGGGCGAGTTCGTGGATCTCGTCGTCCGTCAGGTTCATCGCTTCGGTCCTGGGCACGCGCCTACCACCTCCGGCCCGCGGCCTGCCGCGCCGCACGTTCATAGAGGTTGGCCGCGCGCAGTGCATCCCCGTTGTGCTCGTGGATCTCGGCGGCGCGCACCAGGTCACCGGCGAACTCCGCGTCGAGCGCGGTGTCCCGCCAGTGCCGGGGACGGCGGGAGCTGCCGGTCCCGGCATGCCTCGGCCGGCTGCCGGGCGGCTGCGCCTGCCGCAGGCGCGGCGGTTCCGCCGGGCGCGGCTTGGGCTTGGGGGTCAGCCTTTCGTCGACCACGCGCAGTACGGCCTCTGCCTCGTCGGGGAGTTGGAGGTCCGGCTCGGGAAGCGGGCCCACCCACAGCGTCCAGGCGGGGCGGCGCCGCGTGAGGTCGAAGACGAGAGCGGCATGCGCGGTCAGTACGACGGCTCTGTCGGCGTCGGGCTCGAAGAGCGCCTCCAGGGCCGACGGCGGCAACAGCGGCTCCGTACGGAATCCGAGGGGGATGTACAGCGGGCCGGGGCCCGTGCAGTGCAGCGGCTCCCCCAGCGGCAGGCGCTCCAGCAGTCCGCCAGCCGCCAGCAGCAGATGCTGGTCGCGCCCGGTGACGACCTGGACGGCGTCGGCGAGGGGATGCCCCTCCAGCATCATCCGTACGGTGTCCAGTTGTGTGCCGTCCAGCAGGGTGGCGTCGACCGTGGCGCCCGAGGTCCGGGCGGGCACGACGGTGAGGCGGGGAGCTTCGGGTGCGGTCGGCGCGTCGTCGGCCCAGTCCGGCGAGGCGCCCACGTCCTGCAGCGGATAGTCGGCCGCGAGCTCGACCAGGGCCCCGCCGTCGAGCGGCTCGCCCAGCCGCTCCAGCCGGGCGCAGCCGAACTCCGAACCCGACAGCAGCCATACGCCCCGCTCGGCGAGCTCCAGGAGAGGGCCGTCGCTCAGCGCGGATCCCTGGCGGTACTGCATCAGTACGGTGTCCTCTCCCCCGACGCGGCGGCAGAGCAGCGTGAAGGGGTCACGGTGGAGCGCGTCGAGGAAACCGGCGGGGAGGTCTCCGTGCGGTGCCCGCAGGGCGAGTTCGAGTACGACGCCGTGCTGGGCGGGGTCCGACGGCTCGTCGTCGAAGAGCGGGGTGAGGCGGGTGGGGCGGTACGTCACCTCCAGGCCCAGGTCGAGTGCCCGCCTGATGACACCGCCGGCGAACTCTGCCCGCAGCAGCACCACCGCGTCGTCCAGGGCCCTCCCCGGCACGCTGTACAGGCCGGCCCTGCGCACCAGGTCGAAGAGCGTGGCGGGGCGCAACGAGGCAAGGGGCAGGCGCTGCGCCGACCGGCGTCCCGCGACGCGCTCCGGGTCGCCCCAGCCCTGGTCCCGTACCAATTGCGTGCTCCTGACCAGGAACACCGTGCCGTCGGCAGCCGTCGCCAACTGCCGCCCGAGGTCCAGCGCGACGTGCGTGAACACCCACCAGGACGATCCGTCGACGCTCCGGCGGTGGTCACCGGCCTGCGGGCGGCCCAGGGCGGCGAGCCGCCCGGTGAAGACAAGTGCGGAGGTGGCGGTGGCGAACCGCACGGCGATGGCGGTCTCGCCGGAATCACCGGCACCACTGTTTACGTCGGCCAGGGCGGCACGTGCAGGTGCCGCCTTCGGTACAGGTGCCGGACGGCGGGCCGGTCCCGAGGCCGTACGCCCATCCGGTTCCGGGGCGGGACGTTGCCCCAGGGCCCTGGGGCGCGGTTCGGCATCGCGCGGTGCGGACCCGGCCGGCGGCCTGCTGCCACGGCCGCGCGACCGCAGCACCTCCTCCAGTGCCCCGGAGGGCGGCCGGGGCGGACCAGGCGGGACGGGCGGCGGTGCCGACGGCGTGGCGGGCGGCGGTAGTCCGGGCTGCTGGTCCTGGTCGTCGTTTCTGCGTCGTCGTGGCCACTTCATGGTTCATCCCTGTCGTAGTGCACGGACGGCCTGCCGACGGTCGTCCGAAGGAAGATCGGGGATCGTGATCTCGGA
Organism: Streptomyces spiramyceticus; assembly: GCF_028807635.1. Lineage (NCBI taxonomy): Bacteria > Bacillati > Actinomycetota > Actinomycetes > Kitasatosporales > Streptomycetaceae > Streptomyces > Streptomyces spiramyceticus. Next base: position 1,142,087 of record NZ_JARBAX010000002.1, on the reverse strand, counting down.
CTGCAGCACCCGCGCCGCCCACTCGGTCCAGCGCCGCGCCGCGCCACTGCGCCGTCCGCGTACGGCCGCTGCGAAGAGGAGGGCGACCTGGTCGTAGCGCCGCATCGACTCGGCTGTCGCGACCGCCCATTGCTCCACCAGCCGGTCGTACACGAGGGAGTGGGAGCCGAGGAAGACCGCCGCCGCAGCGAGCGCGGCGAGGGGCTCCCGGTCGGAGCGGCCTTCGGCAACGTCGCAGCGTGCCAGTGCCAGCCGCATGCGCAGCGAGCTTTCCCGGGCCTCCTGCTCGGCGGCCGACCTCCGTTGCGCCGACCGGGATTGCGTCACCCGGACAGCCGCCGCGGTCCATTCCCCGGAGCCGAGCCCGGTCCGGACACGGGGCGGCGCACAGACCGCGACCGCCCTGGCGGCCGGCGCGTCCCCGGCTTCGTGGACGAGAACCCAGGCAGCCACGTCCATCATGTCGGCGCACACGTAGTCCTCGGCCGCGCCGAGGAACTCGCCCAGTTCGCGGCACAGTTCGGCGGAGCGCCGGTATGCGCCCGCCTCCCTCAGGCAGCGCGCGGCCTCGGTCGGGAGCCCGGACCGCAGGTAGCAGCCCGCGGCGCGTTCCAGCAGTGCGGCGTCACTCACGGTCGCGCAACTCCCGCCGTGTCGTCGGACGCTCCTCGGGTACGGATTCGTTCGGCTCGCGCCGCCGTCGGCGGGTGTCGCCGTGCACCTCTTCGATGAGGGCGTTGTCCTCGACGATCCTGGCCAGCGCGGCGGCCGCCCTGTCGTGCCGGGCGTCGTGGTCGGCCGCGCGCGGACCCGGGCCGATGTCCTCGACCTCGTACAGCTCGACCTCACCGGTGTCGGCCCGGTACCGGAACCTCACGCGGACCCGCATGGCACCCCTCTCGCACCTGTCTCACGCCTGCTTCTCGCGCCTGCTTCTCACGCCTGTCTCGCGCCGGCTAGATCTGAAGCTCGAAGTCGATCTCCAAGACGCCGTCGGTCTCCGAACACCTGATGAACTCGGCCCCGCGCGAGCGCGCGTACGCCAGCACCGCGTCCCGGTATGCGTCCGCCAGGGCCTGGTGGAAGAGGTTCCGGCCCATCACGCCCACGGCGGCCAGCCGCGCCGCCGCCTGCTCGCGCAGTTCCGGCTCGCGTGCCCTGGCCGCCGCTGCGAGGGCCGCGTCGGCGCGGGCCGCTGCCGCCTCCTGCGCCTCGCCCCCGGCTCCCGCCCCGGCCTCGCTGCGGGCCCTTCGGACCCGTTCCTCGGCCTCCCTGTTCAGGGCCGCCTCGGCCGCGGCCTGTGCGTCGTGCCGGGCGGACGTGCGGTTCCTGCCGCCCCACGAGTCGTCGTAGTACATGCCCGTGCCCTCGGCCTCGATCGTCCCGGTGACCTCGCCGCGCACGGTCTCCGTCGCTTCACCCACCGCCTCGATCGCCGCCGATACGGTCGCCACGATCTCCAGCTCGGCCTCCGCCGGACGGTAGGCGACGTAACCGCCGTCGAAGGAGAACCGGAACGCGTCCTCGGTCTCCTCCCACCCCGGCGAACGGGCAAATACGCCGGGCAGCGCGGCCAGTGTCGGTGCGCCGACGGATCCCCGCAGCGACTCGCACACCCGCGCCTCGCCCGTCGCCTCCCCGGACCGCACCACGCGCCGCCGCATCTCCTGCTCCCAGGCGACGGCCAGTTCACGCGTGGCCCGCACCCTGATGCGCCTCGGATTGCACACCCTCGATCACTCCTCCGGGAAGTCCTCGCGCAGTTTGGTGAGCGTCTCGCGCTGAGCCTGGCTGATCTCCTTGAGCAGCGGCTGCTCGGCCGGGTGGTCCCGGCGTGCCTCGGCGGCCAGGCGTCCGAGGAGTCGCAGCATCTCCCGGATTTCGTCCGAAGTACGCAGCAGGGCCAGACGGTTGCGGCATTCGCGCAGGTCGATCCGCAAGTCGTAGGGATCGCGCAGGATCCGGCCGGGCGTATCGACGGGGACACCGTGGTCGGCGACGATGCGGCGCAGCGACTGCTCGTCCCTCGGGTCCGTCCACAGCCGTGTCAGGACGGCCAGGTCCGAGATCTCCGCCCGCAGCCGGCCCGCCAGCAGCGCGGACGCGGCGAACGCCTTCTGTGCCTTGACGGCGCGGCGGTCGGAGAAGGCGATGCCCTCGGCGCGCAGTGCCCGCACGATACGGGCGTACGGATCGCGTACGGCACTCAGGTCGATGTCGGCCAGCGCCTGCTGCAGCACGGCGAGATCCGCGAGCGGGAAGGCCACCTGGGAGCGGTCTGTTCCGGCGACCTTGACGGGGGACTTGACGGGTGCCTTGCCGAACTGGCCGTCGACCAGGGCCGGATCGGTGCGGATCTGCTGCTGTTCCGCCTGCCAGCCCAGTCCCAGCACCTCTTCGACCTCGTCGTCCGCGACGTAGTCGAGGCGGCAGCGGAACAGGAAGCGGTCGCTGAACGCGGCGAGGACCGGGTCGTCGGGGATCTCGTTCGACGACCCGAGCAGCGTGATCAGCCGGCCGTGGATGGTCTTGCTGCCGGTGAAGAAGTTTCGCTCGTTGACCAGGGTCAGCAGGGTGTTGAGGATGGCCGAGCTGCCCTGGAAGACCTCGTCGAGGAAGGCGATACGGGCCTCGGGGAGCATGCCGGAGGTGTTCACCTCGTACACGCTCTGGTCCTGGAACTTCCGCAGGTCGATGGGCCCGAAGAGCTCGGCGGGCTCGGTGAACCGGGTGAGCAGGTAGGTGAAGGGTGATGTGTCGAGGATGCGGCAGTACCGCTCGATCAGCCGGGTCTTGGCGGTTCCCGGTGGCCCGATCAGCAGGGCGTGTTCGCGGCACAGCGTGGCCAGCGCCAGCAGGTCGACCACTTCGTCGCGCTCGACGAATCCCTGTTTCACCTCTTCCAGGCGCGTGGCGAAGGTGCGTGCCAGCAGCCGGGTCCTGTCGTGCCTCGTCGGCGTCGCGTTGCTCACGGTGTCGTGCCGTCCCCTCGGTCGAGCGGTGCTGCCCCGGCGGGGGCTGTACGGGCCGACTGGCGGCCCGCGAGAACGATCATGGCGGCGCGCTGGGAGCGCTGTGCCGCGTTCGCGGCCGCGCTCCGGCCGGTCTGCTGCTGGGCTCGGTCGAGGTCCCGCTGCTGTCGCGCCCTGCGGAGTTCGCCGACGAGTTCGCCGAGGCGGCGGGCGCCGGGGACGCCTCGTCCGCCGACGAGCTGCTCGGCGCGGGCGTCGCGGAACACCGAGCGGATCTCGTCGCCGTTCATCCCGTCCGTCGCCGTGGCGATCCGCTTCAGCAGCCCCGGCCGTACGGCCACCCCGAAGTGCTTCGCATGGACCTCGGCGATGGCGGTACGGGCCGAATGGTCCGGGAGGTCGATCTTGATGGGGCGGAACCGGCTGGGGCGCAGGAGCGCGTCGTCGATCAGGTCGATCCTGTTGGTGGTGCCGATGATCAGAACCGGCACTTCGGGCCGGAATCCGTCGAGTTCGGTGAGGAGCTGGGCCACGACGGCGTTGCCCGCACGGCTGCCTCCGTCGTCGCGGCCGGTGCGCTGGGCGGCGATGGAGTCGAACTCGTCGAAGACGATGACCGCGGGCGCGTTGCGCCGTGCCTCGGCGAAAAGGTCCCGTACCTTGCGCTCGCTCTCCCCCACGTACATGTCCGTGATCTCCGGACCGGAGACGACAAGGATCGTCGCGCCGAGTTTGCTGGCCACCGCCTTCGCGAACAAGGTCTTTCCGGTGCCGGGCGGGCCGTGGAAGATGAAGCCGCGCGGGACGAGATCGTGGCGCAGGTGTTCGGGCAGGTCGGCCGCGCCGCCGACGATGTCCAGCGCCCGCTGCAGCTCGTCCTTGACCAACTTGTAGCCGCCGATGGCCGACAGCGGCACGTCGGGCACCTCGAAGGCGCTCGACGTACGGGCCTTGAAGATTCGAAGCTCCTGAAGGAGGTCGGCGAACGTCGGCCGGCGCCCCGACTCCTGATCGCCGTCGGGGCCGGCGTGGTGGTGGTAGGCGAAGCGCACGGCGTGCCGGAGCCGGACGGCGTTCATACCCGCCACGTACTTGTAGAGCCCGGCCGGGTCGAACCCGGAGAACAGCTCCGCCTCGGCTTCCGTGATCAGCGCCTGCCCGAGCGGCACACGCTCGCTGTCGGCGGTGACCACTTCGCGCGGCAGGATGTCCAGCGCGAGCCGGACACCGAAACGGCCCGCGAGCACCTCGGGCACGACCAGGGACGGGTCGGTGAAGGCCAGCAGGACGCGTTCGCTGCGCTCGTAGAGCACATCGGTCAGCTCCCGGGCCTCGGCGGTCAGCGCGGCGTCGCTGCCGCCCGCCAGCAGGTCGAGGTGGGGTACGACCACGACGTCCTCGGGCGGGGCGTCGGTGACGGCGGTGTGCAGCAGGGCGAGCAGTTCGGCCCGGCGGCCGGGGCCGAAGCCACCGGGCGCCGCGGCGGCGTCCGCGACGCTCTCGGCGAGCCGTACGGTCTGCTGGGGGCGCCCGGACCGTCCGGCTATCTCGGCGGCCAGGTGCTCCACGAGGAGCTTCTCGCAGCGGATGAGTACCGACAGGCCGCTTTCCAAGTAGGCGGCGGCGCGGCTGATTTCGACGTCGTGGGCGATGAGGACGGCCTCGCGCTCGCTCAGCCGCTTGGGATGCGCGTTCGCCGCTGCGACCGTGCGGTCCTGCGGTTTCTGCACCGGGTCGGGAGCACTCGCCTCCCCGTCACCCGCGGGCTCGTCGTCGGCCGCCTGTCCGGACAGCGCGCCGAGCCGGACACCGGGCGGCAGATAGAGCGGGGTGCCGGGCGCGGGCGGATGGTCGAGTACGTCGACGAGCACGCGGCTCAGGGGGAGCCGCAGGTGGTCGTCGACGAGTTCGGTCAGCGACAAGGCGGGGAATTCTTCGAGGAGTTGGCCGAGGGTGAGGTCCGGGTCGTCCACCGGAGCCATCAGGCAGCGGTCCCGCAGTGCCTGGGGTGTGGTGGACGCGAAGACGAGGCGGCGCTTGGACATGGGAACCACTCCTCTCAGCCGGTTGCGGGCAGATTCAGCCGGTAGCGGCGTACGAGCTCGACGGCCGGCTGGTGCCCGGCCAGCAGGGGCCGGGTCGCCGGCAGACCGGGGTGCCGTCGGGCCAGGTCCGCGAGCGGCGCCCAGAACCGGACGGTGGCGAGCGTGAGTTCGTCGGGCAGTGCGCGGACCGCGAGGCGCCGCCGCGCCGCGCGTACCTGGTGATCCCACTCTGTTCCGTACCGCAGGCGGGCGGCGAGATAGGTGTCCAGTACGACCTCCGGGTAGTCGGCGGAGAGGCGGGCCAGCAGCTGGGACCGCCAGTCCAGCACCGGCGCGTGACCGTGCCAGGCGGCGAGTCCGTTGCACAGGAGGCGGCGTCCTGCCGGGCGGGTGACGAGTGCGGAAGCCGTACGAACGGCGCCGGTGGCGCCCCGGGAGAGCGGCCCGGCCGCGGGGCGGTACAGCACTGCGGACAGCGGGGAGGCGTCCAGCAGTACCTCGCCGATGCGCAATTCGTTCTCTTCGGCCTCGGCACGGCCCATCGCCACCGCTCCTTGCGGGGCGGCCTGCTTTCCCTCGAAGCGCGGTACGCCGCTCAGGAAGGGAGCGACGACGGCATGGCGGGCGAGAGCGTCGGACCAGCCGCCGCCCCGCTCCGACAGGCTTCGGGGCGGCAGCGCCTCGGCGACCGCGCACGCGGACTCCGGTTCCATCCGGCCGCCGATCGCCGCCGCGAGCAGTACGCCACCGGCGCTTGCCGGTTCCGGGTCGCCGAGCGGTGGCCGGCCCGCGCCGTGGCGTGCCGCGAAGTGGCGGATGAGCTCCGCCAGGGCCGTACGTACGTCCGCGCCGGGGTCGATGAGGCCGGAGGTGTGCTGGAGGGGACCGCCGGGCGGCTGGCCCGTCCCTTCAACCGCCCAGCGCAGCACTCGCAGGGCGGTGGTCAGGGCGTTCACGGCTCCCTCACCCAGTAGGGGGCGGTGGTCATCGTGTCGGCCCCGTTTCGGCGGTAGAGGCGCAGTACGCGCGACGCCTGGTCGATGTTGACGAGGGCCGCCACCTGCCACGGGCGGTGGAAGGTGGTGGTGTGCAGGTCTACGTCGGCCGACGAGAGCCCGAAGCGGTCCGTGGCCGGGAACAGGTGCGTGTGGTACCAGCCGACGAGGCTCTCGCCCCTGGCCCGTGCGGCGAGCGATTCACCGATCCTGAGGTAGCTCTCGCCGGTGAAGGTGAAGTGCAGGAGGGAGGCGCCGGTGCGTTCGGCGGGGATCGCCACGGTCACCTCCACCAGGTGGCCGTCCGGGTGTTCGGCGTTGCGGTGGACGTGCCCCGCGAGGAATCCGCCCTCCTCGACCTCGCGCGAGAACGGCCGCGCGCCGGTCAGTGCCCCGTGCACGCGTGAGTGGAGGACCACCGCGACCGGTTCGGACACTGCCTCCACGGTGGGTTCGGCGATGCCGAGTTCCTGGAGGGTCGCGACGGGCGGCTCCGGTTCCGGCACTTCCTCGATGCCGAAGAGGCGTCGCCTGGGTCCGCCGACGGCGATCTCGACCCGGTTGGCGGCCATGGGTTTCGGCCGGACGAGGGCGACCTTCTCCAGCCCGGGCCCGCGGATCCCGAAGCCCCAGTGCGTCTCCTCCGGGAGCCTCTCACCCAGGAGTTCCTGCAGGGGCCTGCCGACGATTTCGCGCAACGCGTGCGGGTGCTGGTAGAGCACGGTGTCCCCGCGGACGATCCGCACCTGGACGTAACCGTGGCTGCCCCTGAGGTTGATGACGGAGGGCGTGCCCCGGACCGGCGCGCGGTCGGTGAGGGGCAGGAAGGACAGCTCGATCGTGGCTCCCTCCAGCGACTGGCCGACCATGGGCTCCAGGACGCTGCGCAGAAGGGGCAGCAACGGCAGCCGCCCGGCCCTTACGTAGTCGTCAGTGCGGAAGAGTTCCACGTCGATGCCCGCCGGGGTACTCATCGGCCGTCGACGGGTTCGACGAGGTTGGGGTAGCGGGGTGAGTCCCGGAGGGTGGGAGCGGCGACGCTGCCGTTGATGGCGCTGATCCGGTCCTGGTGCTCTTCGACCCATTGCGCCGCGGTGCGGTCGTAGAAGTTTCCGCGGACCCGGGGATTGCCGTCGGGACCGAGCTCGCCGGTCGGCTCGAACAGCGAGTAGTTCCGGAAGCCCGCCATGTCGACGAGCATCTGGCACAGCGTTCCGAAGCTGAGTGACGGCTGGTACGACTCGGCGAGCAGCCCGAGGCACACCAGGCCCTTGCTCTGCGCGTAGGCGCGCGACTGTTCGCAGTCGTAGTTCGGGAAGACGTTGGGGTGGAAGACGGGGGTCAGCCAGTAGACCTCGGGGGCCGTCTCCGGGAATTCCGGGCCGAGTTGGATCAGTACGACATGGTGCGTGATCTCGGACGGTTCGCCGCCGGGGGAGGTGGGCGGGCCGAAGCTCAACTGCTCGAATTCCACCTCGAATTCGGTGGGCAGCAGCGCCGAGTCCGCGCTGACGCCGAATCCTGGGTGGCTTTCGGCGTAGGCGACGATCTGGTTGCGCACCCGGTAGAGGGCGTCCTGCCGGTCGAGGGGGTTGACCGCCCCGGCCGTGGTCTCGAAGCCGACCCGCATACGGTCCCCGTCCTGGACGCCCGACTCGTGGAGGGTGGCGTCGGGGTCCAGGCGGCGGCCCTGGCCGTCAGCCTGCACATGGTCGATGACGGTGGAACGGGTGGCGTCGGTGAATCCCGGGCCGTACTGGTCCACGACTTCGGCCGCGACGTCGCTGTTCGCCTGCTGGGCCGGTGCGTCGATGAGCCGGAACTGCCGGCCGTCCGGGCCTTCGACGAAGAGCTGGTGCAGCAGGTAGTCGGGCTGTCCCGGTGCGACGACGGTCCAGCCGAACAGGGTGTCCCGTAACCCTTCCCGTACGACATCGGGCTGGTCGGAGTCGACGCGGAAGGAGACGGCGTGGGCGGTCGACCAGACCTCTCTGGGACGCAGGCCCAGCGCGGTGAGGGCGGTCGCCGCTCGCCGGCGGTCGTTCTCGGAGTCCGCGCGGACGATCACGTGGCACATGGGCTCGGCCTGGGGCGCGGCCGCCGCCGCGGCTGGGGCGGTGGGCGCGACGGCGGGCTGCGGCACAGGTTGTGGAGCGGGCACTGGAGCGGGAGCCGGAGCGCCGGCGACCGGCGGGAGGATGCCGTACGTACGGGCGAGGTCCACCAGGGTCTCGTTGGCGCTGTACACGCGGACCGCGATGGTGATCAGCTGCCGGTAGGGGGACGCCACGACCCCGTTGCTGAGGTCGACGAAGATTTCCGTCCATGTCTCTTCGGGCTTCGCGCCGACGAAGTTGGGGCGCCGTCCGCGGGGGAATCCGATGCGGTCGAGGATTCCGGCCGCCTCTTTGTCGGTTCCGTAAATGCTCGCCAGTACCTCCAGCAGCCGGTAGCGGTCCTCCCTGCTGATGGGGATCTCCGGCTGCGGCGCCGGGCCTGCCGCGTCCCGGGGCTCAGGCGGGCCGTTCAGGAACTCAGCTGATGCCATGTGTACTCCCCCCTCGGCTGCCGGACGGGCAGGATCTCCTGAGGGGGTACTCCGAGCTCGGTCAGTCGGGCGTCCGGAGCGGCATCCCTGAGGCGATTACTGAACCGCGGTCGCCGCAGGCGGCCGCACTGGTCACATCGTGAGAACGGCGTGTCGGCCACTGCCCGGTCGCCGACGGTTTCAGCGTAGCCCTGGCAGGCCCGGCAGCGTACGGGAAGTGGAAACTGCGACCACGTGAGTGGCTCGCCACCGGGCAGTACGGCGGTCAACTCCCCTGCGGTGGCACGGTGATTGAGCGCGCAGGGCGTGATGTCGCCCTGAATCGGACGGTGGTGCGGGCAGTCGCGTGCGCGGGTCATCGCGACGGGCGCCGTGCGGCCCGTCAGGGATTCGATGCGCAGCATGCGGTACGGGGGCGGGGTGCCGAGGACGCTGCGCAGCGCGGCCTGTGTCATCCAGGCGGCGACCAGGGCGGTCGTACCGATGGATGTGCCGAGCGGGCCGGCCGTCGTGTCGTCGAGGCAGCTCCACGGGACGTCGGCGCTGCTTCGCTGGTGCGCGGTCAGTGTGCAGCCGTAACAGGCTTCCTGTGTGTCGAGCCGCAGGCGTATCTCCCCTTCCCAGGGGCCGGTCGCGCCGTCCACGAGCGGTGCTTCGACGAGTGCGCACCGGCCCAGCAGGCGCATGCGGGAGCGCAGGCTGTCCAGGCAGCCCAGCACCACGTCGGCCGCGGCGAGTTCGCCCAGTCCCACGCCTGCGGCGAGGTCGCGCACCCGGGGCTCGACGACGACGGTGGCGGACAGGCGTCGCAGGGCTTCTGCGGCGGCTTCCGTCTTGGGCCGCCCGACATCGTCGGGGCCGAAGAGGACGGAACGGCTCAGGTTGGTGGTCTCCACGGTGTCGGGGTCGCAGAGGACCAGCCTGCCGATCCCGGCCAGGGCCAGGTTCTTGGCCGCCTCGTTCCCCAGCGCGCCGAGGCCGACGACGACGGCCGTGGCCCCGGCGAACGTATCGGGATCCCATCCCGGCACGAGCCGCTCGCGTGCGAACCGGTCCTCCCCCGTCATCGGCCGCTACTCCTGTACGGCGACGAGCTTGACGGGGCAGATCTTCAGCCGGCCCTCGGGCCGCCAGCTCTCCCAGCAGACCAGCCCGGCGGCAGGATCCCGGTGGACGGCCGCGCCGCATGCGGGGCGGCCCGGGGAGCAGGGACAGAGCACCACGTGTTCTCCGGCGCGGAAGGTGTGTGCGCAGTACAGGCAGCGGGGCGGCCTGGCCCCATGGACGGCGGGGCGGGCCACCTGCCAGTCGTCCGCCGTCAGCGGGGCGACCGGCACGCCGTCGACCGGCGGCCAGGTGGCCAGCACTCCCGCCGCGAATTCGGTGGAGGCTGTGGAGTCTGCGGAGTGGCCGCCAGGCCCCTTCGACTCCTCTCCCTCCTCTCCGGGTCCGGCCGCGCAGGCCAGGGCCGGGTCGAGGTGGGCCACGTCGTCCAGGGCCACGCCACTGCCCGCCGCTCCCCCGCCGCCCACGCGCACCGGGTCGCCGCGCCGAAAGCTCTGGCCGCACGTCGAGCACAGCCGGTGGTTCCACGGGGAGGAGACGTGCGTGACGGCCGTTTCACCGGTCCGGCCGGTTTCCTCCTGCGGGTCGAGGCCCGCTGCCATGCCCGCTTCGAAGGCGCGGTCCGCCAGGGCGTCGTCATCGTCGTCGGCTACCCGCACAGCATCTGCTCCATCGGGCCTTCACCGAGCGCGTCGAGTACGTCTTCCACGGCGCGGGGCCGCAGCGCGTCGCCGATCACCTCGATCCCGGATTCGGTGACGCGGATGCGGACGCGGACGAGATTTCCGTGCGGGTGGTCCGCGTATTCTTCCGGCCCTATGAGATCGGGGATCGCCTCGGTGAATACGGTGAAGACATGGCCCGTGGTCACTGTTGTGTCTCCCACCTTCCTGGAACCGCCGCCCGGCACGAGGGGCAGCCGCCGTCGGCAAGCTTGTTGTCGAGTGTCTCCCAGATGCCCCGCTCCACGACGGTGAACGCACAGTGCGGACAGCGGGTGTTGCGGCCCTCCGCTCCCAACGCCCGCTCCACGTACACGAAGCGCAGCCCCTCCTCGGCCCCCGCGCGCCGGGCATCCTCCAGCGCGGACGGCGCCGTGGGGTCCTCGGCGCTCATCCGGAAGTCCGGTGTGAAGCGGAGCAGATGCCATGGAAGGTCGGGGTCGATGGCCGCCAACAAGCCTGCGATCGCCCGCAGTTGCCCAGGATCTGCGGAAGTACCGGGGATCAGCGGCGTACTCACCTCCACCCACACACCGGCCGCCCTGAACCGCTCCACCGCGGCCAGTACGGGTGCGAGCGGCGCACCCGTGAGCCGCTGGTGCGGGGCCTCCTCGGCAGCCTTTACGTCGATGTTCACCGCGTCGATCGCCGGCGCGACGAGGTCGACGGCCCGGGGCGTCAGGAATCCGTTGCTCTTCCACATCACCGGTACGCCCAGAGGCCGGGCGTACTCCGCGAGCGCGAGGGTGAGTTCCGGGGCGAGGGAAGGCTCGGCGTACGAGAGCGCAAGGCCGGCGCCCTGCGCGTGCGCCAGGGCCGCCAGCTCGTCCGGGCGGGCGGGCTCCCCGGTCCACGGTGCGTCTTCCTCGCGGCCGTACTGCGACAACCGGTGGTTGACGCAGTAGTCGCACCTGAAGCTGCAGCCGGGCCCGGCCACGGTCAGGACCTTGCTGCCGGGCCCGAAGTGGTAGAAGGGCTTGCGCTCGATTGCGTCGAGATGGGCCACGGAGGCGGTGAACGTCGCGGTTTCCAGCCGGCCGCCGTTGTTGCGGCGCACCTGGCAGTAGCCGCGCTGCCCGTCCCGTATCCGGCAGCGGTACGGGCACAGTTCGCATCGCACGTCGGTCCCCGCCGCCGGCTCACCGAGGAGCGCGGGGCGCCAGTGCGGCCGGGCCGCTCGTACGGTGGTCATGACGGACCGTCTCCCGTCAGCAGCAGACGCACGGCGTCCGTGAGCCGGCGCCCGGTGGCGTCGGGCGGCAGGTGGACGTGGTGGCTCTCGGGCGGGCGGGCCCGGGGCAGATCGTCGTACAGGTGCGTGGTGGCGAGCCGCAGGCGCGGGCCCGCCACGAGTGTGTGGTCGCGGACGAGGTGGTGGAGGGCCAGCAGTACGGTCGGCATCCCGGTGGACGCCGCCGTGTTCAGCGCGGCGTCAAGATCCGGCGGCTCCAGCGTGCGCGAGGTCCACAGCATGGCCAGGTCGGCGGGGCGGGAGACGGGGCGGAGCAGGTCGGGCCGGTCGAGCCCGACGAACGCGGCATGACGCCCGTGGCACCACAGCGTCGTGGCGAGGAGATGCGCGAGCGAGCGCAGGACGACTTCGGGCGGTCCGAAGGTCGGCGGGCTGGTGTCCAGCACCAGGGTCACCGGCTCCGGGGCCCATTGGGCGGCGGAGCTGTGGAGGCGGTAGAGGAGTTCGTGGCGCGCGTAGCGGAGGGTCAACAGGCGGTTGGGGAGCGCCAGTTGACTGGGGAGCATCTGGGTGATCCGGCCCGTGCGGGAGATGCCGCCCGAGCCGGGTGCGTGGACGGTCGTGCCCGCGTGCTGGGCCGCCGTCGATGCGGCGCCGGTGAGGAGCTGGAGTCTGCGGAGGTCCACGGAGGGCATGGCCGGGGCCTGTTGCGCCATGCGCAGGGGGAGTACCGGGTCGTCGGCGACAGCTTCGGGTCCGATGACGGCGAGCAGGGCGGCCGTACGCCCGGTGACCGCGTCCGCCGCTGCCCTGAGCGCGGCCAGTGGGGGCTCGCGGTCGGGCACGCGGGAAGGTGCCCCGATGAGGGCGCGGCGCAGTGCGTCCGACAGTTCGCGGGGGCCGTGGCCGGGTGGCGGGACGGTGTCCGGCTCGGAAAGACCCGCCGCCAGCAGACCGGCGAGCCCTACCCGGGCCGGCGCGGGCCATTCCAGGTCGCGCAGGATCCGTACTCCCGGGTGGTCGGCGAGGCTTCTGATCCGTTCGTCCAGCAGCGGCGCGGTGGCCGGTCCGCTCAGGGTGACCAGGTCGTCGAGCAGGCCGAGCGGCGGACACACCCCGCTCGCGGCCAGACGCACCAGACCCCTGCACACGGTCGCCGGGAGCGGTCGGGGCTGTACGGTCGCCTCCTGATCGGTGGCCTCGGTGCTCGATAAGGTCCCGGAGGCGGCCAGAAGGCCGTCGAGCTCCAGTTCCCAGATGCGCGAGCCCGTCTCCCCTGCGGCGTACAGCCAGATGCTGCCCTGGGGCAGGAGCAGCCAGCCGACCATGCTGCCCACGTCGAAGGGCGGTACTCCGTGAGCGGTGAGGCCGTCGAACTCGTGGAGGACAGAGCCCGTCTGCCAGCTCCAGATGCGCACCGTGCCGTCGCTGTGGCCACTGGCGAGGATGTTCAGGCCGTTCGGACCGACCGTCCAGGCCACGGAGTCGACGCGCCCGGGACAGGGCGGGCACGTCACCAGGAGGGTGCCTGTCAGCCCGTTCCAGACACAGATCCTTCCGTCGTCGTGACCGCTTGCGAGCAGCGCCGATCCGTTGGGGAGCATGCCCCAGGCCACCGCCCAGACCGGGCCGGGGGCGGCGTCCATCTCATGGACGAGTTCCAGGGCGGGATCGTTGAAGCCCCACACGAGGACACGGCCGTCCCGGTGGCCGGTCGCCACCAGATTGGCACCGTCCGGCTGTACCTCGCTCAGCTCGACCGACGAAGTGGCCTGCAGGCCGAACAGAACGTGGGTACTGCTGCCTGGCTCTCTCTCGGCCAGGTCCCAGATGACGACGTTGTCCGGTCCCCCGGCGGTCAGCAGCAGGGCACCGTCCCGCCCCGTGGTCAGCTTTGCCGATTCGAGGGAGAAGTTCGCCTCATAAGAATCCTTCCGGTAACCGGCTCCGATGTCGTGCAGGTACACGTTGTTGCCGCCGCCGCTCGTGGCGAGCACGGGGTTGCCGTGGCCCGGGTCCGCCCACCCGATGGGCCACTCCAGCGGTTCGAGGGAAAACCGGTCCAGCGGCTCCACGCCAAGACCGGTGCTTCCGCCCTGCGTGAGGACGAACACCCTCGGCGGCGGCCCTCCGACGTTCGAGACGGGGGCGACGGCGCTCGCCGCGCCAACCGGAAGTCCGTCCATGACCGCCAGACAGAGTCGGCTGTACGAGCGCAGGGTGTCCGGAGTCCGGTCCCTCACCCCGCCGAGCGAGCCGCTTCCCGGAGCCGTCCGGGTTCCCGGCGCGACGGCGGCAGGGACCGTACGCCCGTCCTTGCCCACCGATCGTGCGTGGGCCGCCGCCCACTCGCGCAGGGCATCGCTCACAGATTCATCACCAGGCTGACCGGGTCCGACATCTCTTCCCGATACCGCCGCAGAATTCCACCCAGCTCGAATACGCCCGCAAGCGCACCGGCGGCTATCGGCGCTGGTCACGGCTCACCGTGGCCACCTGGCCCGAGGTGGAGTGGCGGATGGGCGAGCGGATCAGCCGCCGCTGGTTCCGGCCCGTCCCCGCCGTCGACTCCGCGGTACTGCGACTGGAACGGCGACCGGTGCCGCTGATCCCACCCGGTCTGATGCACGACTTCCGGGACCTGGTGGAGACCGGGTTCACGGGAAAGGGCGGTTCGCTGGACGCCTCGCTGCGCCGGCGCTTCCCGGCCCGGCGGGTGGCCGCCGGGTTCCGCAGGGCCCGCCTGGAGCAGGGCGTGGTCGTCGCCTACGTCACCCCGGGCCAATGGATCACACTCTTCGAGGAACTCCACGGGCGCTGACGCACACCGGTGCGGGGCGCGCCCGAGGGCGCGCCCCGCACCGGTCGTCCCGCGTCGGCTACGGAGTGCCGGACGGGGCGGGTTCGGACCTGGGTGTCGAGCCGGCGTCCGGGGACCGCCGCGGCCGTCCCAGGGTTCGCATGACCGGCTTCTCCACGAAGAAGTGCAGGAACGCCGACAGCCCCAGCGCCAGCGTGAAGGCGAGCAGGGTCAGCCCGACGGCGGCCGGTGTGTCCCACTGCCGGTAATAGCCCTGCTTCCCGCCGGCGAAGCGGTGCCCGTACTGGATGATCAGGTAGTGCACGAGGTAGAAGGCGAAGGTGAGTTCCCCCAGCAGCACCATCGTCCTGGTCCCCAGCCAGGAGCGGACGCCGCGCACATCACCGACGGCCACCGAGGCGAGCAGCAGCGCGATCACCGGGACGGTCAACGCGCCGGGGTCGTAGTGGTTCGGCACCGCGAACGTCACCGCGAACACCGCTGAGAACAGCGCGACGCAGGCCAGGGGACGCGGGCCCCTCCAGCGTCCCCGGATCACGATCTGGGCCATGAGCATCCCGAGCACGAACTCCAGCAGCCGCACCGGCGGGAACATGTAGATGAACCACCACCGCAGCTGCGGCATGTCCGGGTCCCACGGCAGGGGCGGGCTGGCCGGCAGCAGCAGTGCGACCAGGGGGATGGAGACGGCGGCCACGGACACCGCGGCGGCCCACCGCCAGAGCCGGTCCGTACGGACCTTGGTGAAGAAGGCGAAGAGGAACGGGAACATGGCGTAGAAGAACAGCTCGCAGGAGAGCGACCACGCCACCGGGTTCATGCTGCCGTACTCGTGGTGGTCGGGGAACCATGCCTGGATCAGCAGCAGGTTCGTGAGCAGTCCGTCCCACACCGATCGGCCCATGTTGGGCTCGTTGAGGGCCAGCACGATCAGCAGCGTCACCAGCAGCACGGGCAGGTGCAGCGAGTACGCGCGGACCGTGCGCCGCCGCCAGAAGTTCACCTTGGACTTGTCGGGCAGACCCGCCCAGGTGAGGACGAAACCGCTGAGCATGAAGAAGAACGAGACCGTCAGCGGGCCCAGCCGGTTCAGCGGGAACTGCAGCGCGGAATTGATCTCGGTGTTCTTGAAGAACGGCTGTGTCGATATATGGGAGGTGAATACCAGTAGAGCGGAGATGAAACGCATCCCGCCGAGCGCGGGAAGATGTTTCGGCAGGGGCATGGGTGACCTCGCGGCGGACGGGTGGGTGGGAGCAGATGTCTAAGGCACCGCGCGGCCGCCGGGCAAGGCGTATCTGACAAAGAGTGTGAGCCGCCGCGCGACAGTGGTGTGTTCCCACCGCTGCACGGCCGGCGACGGTGGTTTCGTCACCGGGCGACGCGGATTTAATCATCCGGAAACACGGACGACGGTTCTTCGCGGCGGTGTGACGCGAGGTGTGCGGGAAGAATTGTGTGGCCTCGGCACCTGGATTTACGGAACGAATTAACTGAGGCTGGCCAGCAGGTCTTTTCCAGTGGATCAAGCGGCTTGTGAGGGTCATAGTGCACAGTATTCCGTGTGGCTCAAAACCGTCGGCCTCCATGTGGGACACCGGTGTCCATGACGACTTCGATACGCACATCTCCGAGACCTGCTCGGAGCTGTTCAGTTCGCTGCGCCGGGCCGACCAGCGCAAGAGGGGCGAACAGTACGTCCGTGGTCTGCTCACCGCTCAGGGACGCAAGACCGCCCGCAACCTCGCCGCGTTCGTCGGTGAAGGCGCCGCGGACCAGAACCTCCACCACTTCGTGGCCGGATCCACCTGGGACTGGCGCTCCGTGCGTGCCGCGCTGGCCCGCTACGCCGACCAGACGGTACGCGGGGACGCGTGGGTGATCCGCCCCATGGTGGTCTACAAGGCAGGGGGACGGTCGGTCGGCGTGGGCCGGCGCTTCGTACCCGACCTGGGGCGGGTGGTCAGCTGTCAGCAGAGCTACGGGCTCTGGCTCGCCTCCGACGCCATGTCGGCACCGGTGAACTGGCATCTGACGCTGGGCGGCGGACCGGGCGACCGTCACGATCGGCAGCTGAGCGCGTACGGCGAGGAGGAGAAGCTCGTCGACCTGGTGGCGGAACTCACGCGCTCGAACCGGGTGTTGGCGCGTCCGGTGGTGATGGACGCGCGGATCGCCACGCTGCCCCGGCTGGTTCGGGCGCTGTCCGCGGCTGATCAATCGTTTCTCTTAAGGGTGAGCGGCGATCTTCCGCTCGCCCTCGCCGGCAGCCGGGGCCAACTGGACAGGCGCGCGCAGGTCTGGCCCGCCCAGCACCTCATGGAACAGCTCAAGCGGCTCAGGCGCCCTGTGGAGTGGCAGGGCTCCATCAGCTTCGTCGCCCCGTGCAACGTGGTGCTGACCGATCAGCTGCCGCAGCGCACGCTCCTGCTGTTCGGGGTGTGGCGCGCCAACCGCAGGCGACCCGCGGACCTGTGGCTCACCGACCTCACGTCCTGGAACCGCGGCGCACTGCTGCGGCTGGCCATGCTGACCTGCCGCGTGGACGCCGACTTCGCCCGCGTCAGCCTGGGCGTCGGCATCCGCGACTTCGAGGGCCGCTCCTTCCAGGGCTGGCACCGTCACGTGACACTGGCCTCGATAGCCCACGCCCTACGCCTTTCCTGCACCGACACCGCCCGCACCCCCACGGCCCCGGCCCTGTCCCGCTGACGGTGAGGTCACGGGGCGCCTCGGACGAGGTAGTTGAGCACCTGCTCGCCCAACAGCTCCTCGACACCCCGCCCGGGCGGGCCGGCGTGCTACGCCGGCTACGTGGCCGCTTTGCCGGGCAGCCCCGCTCGTGGAGCGGGGCTGCCCGGGCTGCCGCGCGCCCCACGGCGCGCACCCCTGCCCGCGGGCAAGCCTGCTGCGGGTCGGGGAGGCGAGGACTGTCAAGGTCGATATCCCCTCGGAATCCTTCTCACAGGTGATCGAGAGGTGCAGCAAGTGATAGACGGCGCTGTCCGCTTCACCCTCCACGAACGCCTGGAGCTCCGCGTCATGGGCAACAGCCTTGGCATCCAACGGAACGGAGACCGGGCCGCCCAGCAGGATGCGGCCCCCGAGCGGAGGCGGCGGCGCCGGATCGCCGGGCCCGCGTACGGGTCCGTCGGCCTTCAGGCTGAGCTCTCGTTGGGGTAACTCCGGGAGAACGACATCGATCACAGCGACAGCCCCTCAGTCCCGCTGATGGTCGTCAAAGAGTAGCCAAACGCCCGCCGCTTGTGGGCTGTTGATGCGATACGGGGGCAGTCAGCGCAGCAGCAGCTGAAGAGCACCCAGTACGGTCGCGCCGATCACGAGCTGTTCGAAGAGCCGCTGGTTGATCCGGCCCAGGCATTTGCGGCCGAGGTACGCGCCCGGGACGACAAAGAGCACCAGGGCGGCGTCCAGCAGCAGCGACTGCCGGTCGATCAGGCCGAGACCCGCACTGAACGGCACCTTGGAGGTGTTGACGATCAGGAAGAACCACGCGGACGTTCCCAGGAAGCCGAGCTTCCGGAAGCCTGCGGAGAGCAGATAGAGCGACATGACGGGGCCGCCCGCGTTGGCAACCATGGTGGTGAAACCGCCGAGTACCCCGTACGAACGGGCCTTCAGCCGGCCACCGCGCGCCTCGGCACCCGACGCCCGGGTCAGCTCTTCAACCAACTCGTCTTCGGCAGGCACGCGCCGCCGCCACAACGTCACACCGGCCATCAGCAGCAAGATCGCCCCGATAGACCTGCGTACGGCGTCGTCGTCGGCCCACAGCATGAACACCGCGCCCACCACCACACCCGCGGCAACGGCGGGGAACAGTCGCAGCAGCGTCGGCCAGTGGGCGTGCCGCCGGTAGACGAGTACGGCGATCAGGTCCCCGGCGATGAGAATGGGCAGCAGCACGCCGGTCGACTCGCGGGCCGGCAGTACGGCCGCGAAGACGGCGAGGCTGATCGTATTGGCGCCGCTGACGGCGGTTTTCGAGAAGCCGACGAGCGCGGATGCGGCGGCCAGCGCCACGAATTCCCAGAGGGTGATGGTGTCCATGCTGGTAGCCGACGCTACAGCCAAGAACACCCCACCCCACGTAGCCCCTCCCGGTCCCGAGGTCAGCGGCCGGGGCGGGCGCTGGGCGTCCCGTAGAGGCAGGCGAGTTCGGCCGCCAGGCACGCGAGCCGCTCCCGCGCCTCCGGCGGTTCGAGTATCTCCACGCGCGCTCCGAGACCGGCCATCTGTACCGCCAGGATCTCCGGCGACGGCCCGTCGACCTCGACCTCCACCCACCCGTCGACAAGCGCCGCTCCGACCCGCAGCCTCCCGCCGAACAGCCCCTGCAGGACCGGCTCGGCACTCCGCTGCGCCCGGGCCCGTACGGTCGCAGAGAGCATCCGGTCCTCCATCCGCGCGGCGAGCGAACGCCAGGCTGTGACGAGATCGAAGCCGTCCGGCCGTGCGACGGGATCGCCGGTCGCCTCGACGGAAGTGACGCGGCTGAGCCGGAAGGTCCGCAGCCCGCGGTCGGTGTTCGCGACGAGGTAGTCGGCGCCCGCCTTGGACGCGATGCCGAGCGGATGGACCGTACGCTCGGTGGCCGGGCGGCCCGGTCCCGCGTACCCGAGCCGGACTTGTACGCCCTCCACCACGGCGCCCCGCAGCGCGTCGAGCTGGTGTGCGCCGGCGGTGACTGCTGTGCCCGACCAGTCGGTGGAGTCGGTGACGCCGGCTCCCGCCGCGGCCTCCGCGTCGGCCCGGAACGTCGCGGGCAGCGCCCGCACCAGCTTGCGCAGGGCCGTCCGCAGCTCGGGTCCGGCAGACGAAGGACCCGCGACGAGAAACAGCGCCCGGATCTCGCCGGCGGTCAGCCCCGTGAGATCGGTACGGGCCCCACCGACGAGCGCCCAGCCGCCGCCCCGCCCGGGCTGCGAGTAGACAGGAATGCCGGCGCTCGCCAGCGCCTCCAGGTCACGTCGCGCCGTACGCTCGGACACTTCGAGCTCCGCGGCCACCTCGGCCGCGGTGACCCGCCCGCGTGCCTGCAGGAACAGCAGAGTGGCCACCAGACGATCAGCTCTCATGCCTGTCATTCTCCGCCGGAGATTGGCCACTTGGTGGCCTCAGCTAAGCGTCGCGCGACCGGAACAGCAACCCACCGCCCACGAGCACCAAGGCCGCCCACAGGGTCAGCACGCCCAGGCCCTGCCATGGGCCGATGGGCAGGTCGCTGAGACCGACGGTCGACTGGACGGCGAGTCCGGCCGGCATCGGGGCGATCTGTTCCAGGTGCCGCTGCCAGTCCTCGTTCGTCACCACGCGGGTGAGGATCGGGAAGACGAAGAGCAGGGCGAGGACGATGCCGATGGCGGTCGCGGAGTTACGGACGGCTGTCGCGACGCCGAGGCTGAGCAGGGCGATCAGGGCGAGGTAGAGGACCGAACCCAGTGCGGCGCGCAGTGTCGGGCCGTCGGTCAGGGACAGAGCCGCGTAGCCGTGTTCCGGGTTGAAGCCGTTGTCGGGCAGGAGGATCCGCCCGGACAGCAGGGACGCGAGGACGGAGACGGTCCCTGCCACCAGCATCACGGCGGTGAGGACGGCCGCTTTCGCGGCCAGGACCGTGATCCGGCGCGGCATCGCTGTGAGGGTGGTGCGGATCATGCCGGTGTTGTACTCGTTGCCGATCATCAACACGGCCACGATGGCGACGACCACCTGGCCGGCCATGACCCCGGTGAGGCTCAGCCTGGTCGCGTCCCCGCCGCAGTCCAGGGCCGGGCACCTGGAGGTCGACGCCACTCCGGCGCTGACCGCGACGGTCGTCGCGATGACGCCGAGCATGAGCCAACCGGTGCCACCCTCCGTGCGCAGCTTGGTCCACTCCGCATGCAGGGCCCGCTTCATGCGTCCCTCCGGCGAAGCAGGACTACGGCCGCGGCGAAGGCGAGCCCGGTGTAGGCGCACAGAACGGCGAAGCCTGCCCACGGGGTCAGGGGAAAGTACCCGGAGGCCGGTGTGTAGGTGGTGAGCACGTGTTCGTAATGCTGGACGCTCTGCTGGATGGCGAACCCGGCGGCCGGGGTCACCCGCAGCAGCCAGTCCGACGCGCCCGTGGGCAGGACCGACGCGGTCGCGAGGATGTAGGGCAGGACCATCCCGGCGACGACAACCGTGATCGCCGCCGCGCTGCGTCGCAGGATGGCGCCGACAGCGAGGGCGAGCACGCCGGCCACGGCGAGCAGCAGGCCCGTGCCGACCATGACGCGCAGTTCGGTCTGCGTCGGCACCGTGAGCACGTAGAAACCGTTGGCGTGCGCCCTGTTCTCGCCGAGCGGGATCATGACAGCGGCGGCGGCCAGCCCGACGACGAAGGACAGGGACCCGACCACGATGGCCTTTGCCACCAGCACCCGGCCCCGGCGCGGGCTCGCGGCCAGGGTGACGGCGATCAGACCCCTCCGGTATTCGACGGTGATGAACCCCGTGCCCACGACGATCACCACGATCAGCCCTGCGAACGCGCCCACCAGGAAGTTCTCGATGGTGTTGCCGGGTCCCATGGCCGGTCCGCCCACGACCGGCGCGATGTCGCCGGCCCCGGTCAGTGTGTAACTGGTACCGGACTTGGTGTACTCGCCCTTGGTCGTCTGCGTGTAGCTGCCCGAGGTGCCTGCGTCGCCTCCTACTTGCTCGTCCTTCCACGAGCCCTCGTTCCACTGACCACCCAGCGCGACCTCGCCGAAGGAGCCGGTGGCCACGGCAGGACCGAAGCCCGCGCCGGTGCTCGTCTCTTCCATGGCCGACGGGGAGGTGACGAACAGTCCGACCTCTGCGGTCGACGACAGCCCGGGGAGACGGGCGGTACCGAGCTCGGTCCACTTGGTGCCGTCGGCGGATTCGTAACCGGTGATCGTGTCTCCGGAACGGTTAAGCCGCAGCCATCGAGGGAATTGCTTGGAGACGTTGCCGGTCCCTCCGGCCGTGTCCTCGGTGTAGTTGTGCTGCATCCGCACCCCGTGGGCGCCGGTGACCATCATCGCCGCATAGGCCGAGCCCTGTTCGAGGTTGTCCTTGACGATGATCCCCGCCTTCGCCCACGGCGAGACGCCGGGCTTGGTGGACTTCGGCTCGGTTGCGATCACGCCGGTCAGCGAGGTGACGGAGACGCTGATGCTGCCGTCTCCCCGCAGGGGCTGGTGTACGAAGTAGAAGTTGTCGTTGACCGCCCCACCGCCCGGACCGACCGGCAGGGAGGGATTGGCGTCATGCTCGGACTGGTTGCTGGCCGCTGTGCCGACCAGCCCGACCAGCAGGATCACCAGCACCGCGCCGATCATGGCGCGCACCCAGCCCCGTACCGTTGTGAACTTGGTCCATTCCGAGTGCAGCAGCTGCCTGAAGCCGCCCCGCCCGGCCTTCATCAAGGAACTCATCGTGCGGCCCCCTCGGGCACTGTGCCGCGATACTGCACCGCGTCCCGGGTGAGCTCCATGTAGGCCTCCTCCAGTGACGCGCGATGCGACGACACCTCCGAGAACGGCACCGCGGCCCGCCCGAGGAGTGACACGATCTTTTCGGCCGGCAGCCCGGAGACGGTGAGCGTGTCGGGCCCGGTGGCACTCACCGTGGCCCCCTCCCGCGCCAGCAGCGTCATCGCCTGGGTGCGCGCCGAGGTACGCAGGGCGACCCGCCCCTGGGATGCGGACGCGAGCATGTCCCGCACGCTCATGTCCGCGATGACCTTGCCGCGCCCGACGACCACCAGATGGTCCGCGGTGTCCTGGAGTTCGCTCATCAGGTGACTGGACACCAGCACGGCGCGGCCCTGCTGGGCGAGCGACGACAGGAACCCGCGCATCCACACGATGCCCTCGGGATCGAGGCCGTTGAACGGCTCGTCCAACATGAGCACTGGCGGGTCCCCGAGCAGCGCCGCCGCGATCCCCAGCCGCTGCCGCATGCCCAGGGAGAAGCCGCCCGCCTTCCGCTTGGCAACGTCCTGCAGACCGGCCTGGCTCACCACCTCGTCGACCCGCCTCGCGCTAAGGCCCTGCGAATGGGCCAGCCACAGCAGGTGGTTGCGGGCGGTACGGCTCGGCTGCACCGCCCCCGCGTCCAGTAACGCCCCGATGTGGTTCAGCGGGCTGCGCAGACTCCGGTACGGCCGTCCGCCGACCGACGCGCTGCCCTGATCAGGCTTGTCCAAGCCCATGATCACCCGCATGGTGGTGGACTTCCCCGCGCCGTTCGGGCCGACGAAACCAGTGATCTGCCGAGGGGCGACGGTGAACGTCATGCCATCCAGCGCCTGGGTCTGCCCGAAGCGTTTACGAAGGTTGGTGACCTCAATCGTCGCTTCCCCGTCTTCGATCGTCTTCTCCATGCCAGAAGGCTAGGAAAGACGACTTGAGCTGTCGTCACGGCGGCGAGGGACGTTCACCGCCCCTGACGTGAGGGACAGCGAAGACTGCCCGTCCCTCACGTGAGGGACGGGCAGTCTCCTCCCCGAGGATGACGCCTCCGACTGTGCGGATTGCTATCCGGACTGGCGGAAGCGGGGCACGACAAGTCCTGTTTCGTACGCGGTGATGACGGCTTGCGTACGATCGCGCAGCGCCAGCTTTGTCAGAACGCGGCTGACATGTGTCTTCA
The DNA here is from genome assembly GCF_028807635.1 of Streptomyces spiramyceticus. Classification (NCBI taxonomy): domain Bacteria; kingdom Bacillati; phylum Actinomycetota; class Actinomycetes; order Kitasatosporales; family Streptomycetaceae; genus Streptomyces; species Streptomyces spiramyceticus. Next base: position 1,119,060 of record NZ_JARBAX010000002.1, on the reverse strand, counting down.
CCGTCTCTTCCGCGACGACCAGCCGGGCGGCGATCTCCGGGTTCGACAGGCCTTCGGCGACGAGCCGCAGCACCTGCGTCTCCCGCGGTGTCAGTTTCTTGAGCGTATTGAGTGTATTGAGCGCGGATGCGGGCGTGGCGTCGGCGGCCCTGGCGGGCATCAGGGCGAACTCGCTGATGAGACGGCGGGTGACACCGGGAGCGAGCAGCGCGTCGCCCGCGGCGACGACCCGTACGGCGTCGAAGAGCCGTTCCGCGGTGACGTCCTTGAGGAGGAAGCCGCTGGCACCGGCGCGTAGCGCGTCGTAAACGTACTCGTCCAGATCGAAGGTCGTCAGGATGAGGACGCGCGGCCCGTCGGACCGAGCGCTGCCGGAAGTCTCGGAGGTTCCGGAGGAGACGAGTTGCCTCGTGGCTTCGATGCCGTCCATGCCGGGCATGCGGATGTCCATGAGGACAACGTCCGGAGACAGCTCGCGGCAGATCCGTAATGCCTCGGCTCCGTCCGAGGCCGTCGCGACGACCGTGAATTCCGGCTGAGTACCAAGCAGTGCGGCGAAGCCGGTGCGGACGACCAGATGGTCATCGGCGACGACAATCCGGACCGTCCGGGACGGGATGCTCATAGAGACTCTTCTGTCGTGGCGGGAAAGAGGGCCTCGACCACAAACCCACCGCTGACCGCCGAACCGGTACGGACTTCACCGCCGACCGCGGCGGCGCGTTCGCGCATGCCGAGCAGCCCCTGCCCGCCGGCCGGCACTGCGGGGGACATGCCGGGCCCATTGTCCCGGATACGCAACCGCAGGGCGCTGTCGGTGTAGTTCAGCTCCACGTCGACGGCGGCGCCGCCCGCGTGGCGACGGGCGTTGGTGAGGGATTCCTGGACGATGCGGTACGCGGCGAGTTCGACACCGGGGTCGAGTTCTCTCGGGTATCCGCGGACGATGAGGCGGGCGGGCGTCCTGGAGGCGTCCCGGGCCTCGTCGAGGAGCTCGTTGAGCTGACGCAGACCGGGCTGCGGCCGCCGGTCGGCGGTGCCGGTGGCGGACTGGGTGGTGTCGTCACGCAGCACCCCGAGCAGGCGGCGCATCTCGGTCAGTGCGGCTCGGGCCGTGTCGCCGATGCCCAGCAGCCGTTTGGCGCCCTCGGCGGGCATGCCGGTGGTGGCCAGCCGGGCCGTCTCGGCCTGCACGGCGACCATGGAGATGTGGTGGGCGACGACATCGTGCAGCTCACGGGCGATGCGCGCGCGTTCGCCGCGCGCGGTGTTCTCCAGCAGCGTGCCGACGATGGCCTCCCGCGTGGCGGTGTTCTCCAGGGCCTGTTTGCGCGCCCGTCGCGCGAGCCCGGCCAGGGCCGCCACCGGAGCCAGCGCAGCCAGCAGCACCGCCCGTACCCGGAAATCGGGATCCACCGGGCCCTCCAGCGCCAGCAACAGGTAGGGCAAACCGAGAGCCACGGCCAGCAGTTGGCGGCCGTTGCGACCGAGCCGGTACTGGGCGATCAGCTGCGCGCCAAAACCCGCCAGCGTCACCGTCTGGAAGACCGTGAGTGACCATACGCTCGCCGCCGAGACGGCGATCCCGGCGGTCACGGGGCGCAAAAAAGCCAACGGCAGGGCCGTACACAGGCACAAAAGCCCGATAACCAACGCGAATTGCACCCCTACGACGCCGTCGTCCCCGCCTCCCGTCACGGACGCGTCCGCTGCCATCCGCGGGATCGATCCATGGCTCCGGACGAATTCGGCGGCCGACTCCACCACCGCCAGCAGCCCGAGCAACGTTCCGGCCACGACGGTCACGCGCGGACTCCCCGCGATCCGCCGTCCCCTTATGACCCATTCGTCACGCCAGGCAGTCACATGGTTCACGGGCGTCAGTATCCCGGAAACGTCAAAAGGCCGTGTCGGATCACTCCGATACGGCCTCTGACCTGCGACTCTTTCGAGTCGGGACGACAGGATTTGAACCTGCGACCCCTTGACCCCCAGTCAAGTGCGCTACCAAGCTGCGCCACGTCCCGATGCCCGCCTGACCTGGGGTTTCCCCCGGCTCAGCGCGCAACAGAACAATACCTCACTCGTGGCCCGGTCCTGACGGTTCGTACCGGCTGCGGCGACAATGGGCAGGTGAACGAGACGGAGCGGCAGAGCAGCAGGGACCGTGACCCCGAGGGGCGGGCGCGCAGTGCCCGCCCGCGCGACGGGCTCGGCAGGCCGCTGCCGTACGGAGCGCCGGGCGTGGAACGGCAGCCGGAGGGTGTGGTGCGTACCGGCGAGGAGACCGTCCGCGAGGCGCAGCGGCTGCTCGACGCCGGTATGCCGTTCCACGCGCACGAGGTCTTCGAGGACGCCTGGAAGTCCGGACCCGAGGCGGAGCGTGCCCTGTGGCGCGGCCTCGCCCAGCTCGCCGTGGGCATCACCCATGCGGCCCGGGGCAACCGGGACGGCGGTGCGAGGCTGCTCAGGCGCGGGGCCGTGGGGATCGCGGAGTACGGAGCTGAGTACGGCGAGGCGCGTCCGTACGGCATCGGCGTCGCGGAGCTCGGCGCCTGGGCCGAGGAGCTCGCGGGCCGGGTCGAACGGGAAACGGAGCCCATCGACGCCGCCGCGGTCGCTCCCCGACTGCGCCCCTGACCGCCGGGCGGCCACGCGGCGAACTCCACGCGGCAAACAGCACACGGCAGACGCCACGCAGCACACGCCATGCGGCAGACTCTGCGCGGTGAGAAAGATTCTTGTCATAGGCATCGGCGCGGGCGACCCGGACCATCTGACGATCCAGGCCGTCAAAGCCCTCAACACGGTGGACGTCTTCTTCCTCCTCGACAAGGGCGAGGAGAAGTCGGACCTGATCCGGCTGCGGCACGAGATCCTCGACCGGCACATCGCGGACGGCCGGACGTACCGCCTGGTGGAGGGGCGCGATCCGGACCGTGACCGCAAGGCCGGGGGCGCCGCCTACTCCCCCGCGGTCGGCGACTGGCGCAGCCGCCGGGCCGACATCTTCGAGCAGATGATCACCGACGAGCTGGGCGAGGACCAGACCGGCGCGTTCCTGGTGTGGGGCGATCCGGCGCTGTACGACAGCACGCTCGGCATCCTGGAGGAGATCCTGGAGCGGGGTGCCGTGACCTTCGCCCACGAGGTGGTGCCCGGCGTCAGCAGTGTCTCCGCGCTGGTCGCGCGGCACCGCACCGGACTGAACCGGGTCGCGAAGCCCGTGCAGATCACGACGGGACGGCGGCTGGCCGAGGGCTGGCCGGAGGGCGCCGACGACGTGGTGGTGATGCTCGACGCGCACCAGGTGTTTCAGACGTACGCAGACGTGGACCCGTACATCTACTGGGGTGCGTACATCGGGACCGCGGACGAGATCCTCGTCTCCGGCAGGCTCTCCGAAGTCTCGGACCGGATTCTGGAGCTGCGGGCCGAGGCCCGTGCCCGCAAGGGCTGGATCATGGACACGTATCTGCTGCGCCGCGACTGAGACACCCCAGCCCGGCCAGTTCGGCCAGCGCCCCGGCCACGTCAGGGACGCCGTGCACCCCCGGCGGCGGGGGCGGGCGGCGTACGACGACGACCGGCAGGTCGAGGTCGCGGGCGGCGGTGAGCTTCGCGGCGGTGGCGGGACCGCCGCTGTCCTTGGTGACGAGGACGTCGACGGCGTGGGTACGGAGCAGGTCTGTCTCGCCGTCGAGCGTGTACGGGCCTCGGTCCAGCAGGATGTCGCAGTTTCGGGGCAGCGGCGGCTCGGGCGGCTCCACGGACCGTACGAGGAAGTGCAGCTCGTCCAGAGCGGCGAAGGCGGCCAGGCCGAGCCTCCCGGTGGTCAGGAATACCCGTCGGCCGAGCGCGGGAAGCCGCGTCGCCGCGTCGGCCAGGTCGTCGGCCATGTGCCAGCGGTCGCCGGGTCCCGGCTCCCAGCCGGGGCGGCGGAGCGCGATCAGCGGGGTGCCGGAGGCGGCCGCCGCTTCCGCTGCGTTTGCGCTGATGACGGCGGCGAACGGGTGGGTGGCGTCGACCACGGCGGTCACTCCGTGAGTGCGCATCCAGGCGGCCATCGCCTCCGCGCCGCCGAATCCTCCGGTTCGCACTTCACCTTCAGGCATCCTTGGTTGTGACACCCGGCCGGCGAGCGAGGTTGTGACCCGCAGGCCGGGGCGCGGGGCCAGTGTTTGTGCAAGCTTCCTGGCCTCCGTCGTACCGCCGAGTATCAGTACATGCCCGCTACCGGTGATCATGCGGCCACGCTACCCGAGGCTCCCGACAGGGCCGTTTCGGAAAAGTGGCTCAGGTCACTCCATTCAAGGCGTAACGAAATGGCGCGAGCGTGCGATGAACCCACAGGTGTCGTCGCGCTGCCCATACGTCATGCGACCTCGCCTCGTCATCATTTTTGCTACGAGAGGCTCCTCGTGTCGGTCAGTCCGTCCCGCCCGTTCCCACAGGAGATTGCGGAATCCCCTTCCCTGGTCGCGCTCATTGAGCGCGGTAAGGAGCAGGGTCACATCAACGGCGACGACGTACGCCACGCCTTCGAGGCAGACAGCATCCCCGCGGACCAGCTGAAGCGGGTTCTGCGCAGCCTCAACCAGGTCCTCGACGAAGAGGGCGTCACGCTGATGGTGACGGCGCCCAAGGCTCCTGCCAAGGCCCCGGTCAAGCGTGCGCGCAAAACCGTCGCCCGGGACGAGGAGAAGCGTCCGGTCAAGAAGACCGCTGTAAAGAAGACCGTCAAGAAGACCGCTTCGGCGGCGTCGCAGGCGGCTCCCGCGTCAATATCGGTAATGGGCTCCGCCGCCGACGCCGACGCCGAGGCCCCGGCCCCGGCTCCGGCGAAGCGCGCGGCGAAGAAGACGGCCGCGAAGAAGACCGCCGCCAAGAAGGGCGCTGCGGCCACCGAGGAGCCGCAGCCCGACGCATGGGCCGACGAATCCGGATCGGACGACGCCGACGAGAAGCCGGCGAAGCAGCCGCAGCAGGGTGACGGCTACGTCCTGTCCGACGAGGACGAGGACGACGCACCCGCGCAGCAGGTCATGGTCGCCGGTGCCACGGCCGACCCGGTGAAGGACTACCTGAAGCTGATCGGCAAGGTGCCGCTGCTCAACGCCGAGCAGGAGGTCGAGCTCGCCAAGCGCATCGAGGCGGGTCTCTTCTCCGAGCACAAGCTGGAGGACGAGGCCGAGCAGGACGCCGTCTTCCGCCGTGAGCTGGAGATCCTCGTCGAGGACGGCCGCCGCGCCAAGAACCACCTCCTGGAGGCCAACCTCCGGCTCGTGGTGTCGCTGGCCAAGCGCTACACGGGCCGCGGCATGCTGTTCCTGGACCTCATCCAGGAGGGCAATGTCGGTCTGATCCGCGCGGTCGAGAAGTTCGACTACACCAAGGGCTTCAAGTTCTCGACGTACGCCACCTGGTGGATCAGGCAGGCGATCACCCGCGCGATGGCCGACCAGGCCCGTACCATCCGCATCCCGGTGCACATGGTCGAGGTCATCAACAAGCTCGCCCGCGTGCAGCGTCAGATGCTCCAGGACCTGGGCCGCGAGCCCACCCCGGAGGAGCTGGCCAAGGAACTCGACATGACCCCCGAGAAGGTCATCGAGGTCCAGAAGTACGGCCGAGAGCCCATCTCGCTGCACACCCCCCTGGGCGAGGAGGGTGACAGCGAGTTCGGTGACCTCATCGAGGACTCCGAGGCGGTCGTCCCGGCCGACGCGGTCTCCTTCACCTTCCTGCAGGAGCAGCTGCACTCGGTGCTGGACACTCTGTCCGAGCGCGAGGCGGGCGTCGTCTCGATGCGCTTCGGTCTGGCCGACGGCCAGCCGAAGACGCTGGACGAGATCGGCAAGGTCTACGGCGTGACGCGTGAGCGCATCCGCCAGATCGAGTCGAAGACGATGTCGAAGCTGCGTCACCCGTCGCGCTCGCAGGTCCTGCGCGACTACCTCGACTAAGAAAGTCCCGGACCCGGCCAAGGGGTCCTGGATACCCACTCCGGCGCCTCGGGCATGTCAGCCTGTCCGAGGCGCCGAGTCGCGTTTCCGCCCGATTGCTCTCTGCTGTTCCGTTACGGGATCAGGAACGCGTCCGTGCCCACCGCTGCCGCCAGGCCCGCCACCAGCAGCCAGGACCCGAGCCGCGTCCGTCCGCGCCGGCTGAGCTCGATGACCACTCCGCAGAGGATCAGGGCCAGTCCGTAGACCCCGACCACCAGAACCGACGACCGGCTCGCCAGCCGCACCACCAGCACCACCGCCACCGCCACCATCAGGACCGACGCCGCGGCGATCCGCATCCGCCTGGCCTGACGTGGTGTCAGTCCGGGCTGTGCGGGCATGAAGTCGTCCACGGTCTGTTCCTGGTCAGCTGAGGTCATGATCCCGGATCGTAATCGCTCGTACGAGCGGCCGTTCAGCCACCCCAACAACCCGTCCGGTCGCGCCGCACAGTCGTGCGATAGGTTTTGCCTCTCTTTTGACTTTGACCACGATCAACTTCACGCGCGGAGACTGAACCTCAATGGAAGACATCGTCAACGGACTTGGCCGCTCCGCCGCCTACGGTGCGCTGGGCGTGGTGCTGCTGACCCTCGGCATATTCCTGGTGGACGCCCTGACCCCGGGCAAGCTCGGCCGCCAGATCTGGCAGGAGCGCAACCGCAACGCCGCCCTGCTGCTCAGCTCGGCACTGCTCGGCATCGGCGGGATCGTCTTCACGTCGATCTGGACGACGTACAACGACTTCGGCAAGGGCCTCGCATCGACGGCCGCCTTCGGCGTTCTCGGCCTCGTGATGATGGCCGTGGCGTTCCTGGTGGTCGACCTCGTCACGCCGGGGAAGCTGGGCGAGACGCTGGTCCAGAGCGAGCCGCACCCGGCGGTGTGGGTGACCGCGTCCTGCAACGTCGCGGTGGCCGCGATCGTCTCGGCATCCATCGCCTGACCCACCACCCAACTCCCGCCGGTCTGCGGACCTAGCGGGCCGGAGAGCACCGCACAAGGCCGCCCCTTAAGCCATGGGGGCGGCCTTCGGCGTACACGGGGCCCATACGTCACCCGTTCGGTTACTCCTCGCGCACAGTCGTGAGCCCAGTGTGCAAAATTGGCGAGTCTAAACCCCGCGCCAGGACGCACGCAGAGGGTTGCTGAATATGCCGCCGCGCTGATCCGATCTGGCTAAGCTCGGTCGAAGCGCGCCGAGTTGCTATGAAATCACGCACTTGTTCCCAAGTGTCTTGATGGTTCGAATACATCCCCGCATCGACCGGCAGAGGTTTACATGGTTCGTGTTGAATCGCCTCCAACTGACCGAGAATCCTCCTTCGTTCGCGCGCTCGTGCCGCCCATCCTCCTCATGGCCGCGGCAACTGCCGCCGCCCTGGCGGTCGTGGCGGAGTCCGCCCGCATACCGGTCGCCGTGTTCGGCGCACTTGCGACCGTCGTCGTCACGCTGTTCGCAGCCGAAGTGGCCCGCCGCGGGCGGGCGATGAGAGCCCTGCGCGTCGAGTACGGGCAGCGCCTGGCCCATCTCGAAGCGCGCGTCGCCGGGCACGACCAGGAGACCCTGCGCGTCAGCAAGCAGTTGCTGCCTGCCGCCATCCACCGCCTCCGGCAGGGCGAGTCGCCCGCCGAGGTGATCCGGGTGGTGGTGGACGGGGACGCGACGTACCGCGATCTCCGCGACCCGCAGCGCAATCTGCTCCGCACCCTCCTTGAGATCATCGACGACGAGGAAGCGATGCGCGAGTCCGCGCAGCGCGCCTTCGTCAACATCGCGCGCCGCGTGCAGGCGATCGTCCACCAGCAGTCCAGTGAGCTGCGGATGATGGAGGAGGACCACGGGCGAAACCCCGAGGTCTTCGACGACCTGCTGCGCATCGACCACGGCACCTCGCTGATCGGCCGGCTCGCCGACTCCATCGCCGTACTCGGCGGCGCGCGCCCGGGACGCCAATGGCCCAAGCCCGTACCGCTGTTCAGCGTGCTGCGCGGCGCGATGTCCCGGATCCTGGAGTACCAGCGGGTCGATCTGCACTCCATCGCCAAGATCGCCATCCTCGGTACGTCCGTCGAGCCGCTGATCCACGCCTGCGCCGAACTCCTCGACAACGCCACCCGCTACTCACCTCCGCAGACCCGGGTGCACGTGACCGCGGTGGAGGTGCAGACCGGCATCGCGATCGAGATCGAGGACGGCGGCGTCAGCCTCAGCGAGGAGGCCCGCAGGCGGGCCGAGAACATGCTGGCCCAGGCACAGGCGGGCATCGACCTCAACGACCTCGGTGAGACGCCCAGGCTCGGCCTGGCCGTCGTCGGCCGACTCTGCCAGATGTACAACATGCAGATCTCGCTGCGGCAGTCGGCGTACGGCGGCGTACGCGCCGTGCTGATCGTGCCGCGCGAGATGATCACCACCGGCCCTGCCCCCGGTCTCGCCCACGGCATCGGCGCCTCCGCGGTCCCCCGGCAGAACCCTGGCGGTCTGCCGGACCCCGCGACGCTGCGTGTTCCCGGGCGCAAGCCCCGGCCGGAGGGCGAGCCGCGACGGCCGGCGCCCGCACCGGCGGCGCCGGCGGTACACAGGCCACCAGTGGCCAGGCGGGAGGACGACGTCCCCGTGGTGACCGAATGGACGGCCAACGGGCTTCCACAGCGCCGCAGCGGTTACCGCGCGCCGATCGGCACCTATGCGGTGCAGCCCCACGCCGACGAGCAGCCCGCCCGGCCGCAGAACGGCAACGGCACGGGCAAGGAGAAAGAACCGGGCCTCTGGATCGAAGCTTTCACCAAAGCAATCAAGGGGACACCGGAGTCCCCGACCGGACCCGACGACGAACCTGACGATGTGTTGGACAAGGGAGATCTGAAGTGATCCAGCAGCGGGCGAATTTTGACTGGCTGCTCAAGGAGCTGGCCGACGGGGTACCGCAGATCCAGCAGATCGTGGTCCTGTCCGCGGACGGCCTGCGCATCGCCCGTCACGGCGGCGACCCGGACGTCGCCGACCGGCTCGCGGCCGCCTGTGCGGGGCTGCAGAGCCTGGCCGCGGCCGTTGCCGCCGAAATCCCGGACAGCGACGGACAGATGCAGCTGGTCGTCCTCGAAGTCAGCGGCGGCTTCTTCTACTTGATGGCCGCAGGAGCCGGGGCGTATCTCGCGGTTCTCGCCAACGAGACGGTCGACGCCGGCCTGCTGGGGGCCCGGATGCGGGACCTGGTGATCCGGATCGGAGCCCATCTGACGAGTCCGCCGCGCCATGACGGGCGCACCGTATGACTTCGCCCCGACGAGAACGGCGACGACCAGGGACGGGTGACCCAGGACGCCTGTACGTGATCACCGGCGGCCCGGACGGCGCGGCACGGGCCGCCATCGATCTGGTCACCATGGTCGTCGCCCGCACCGCACCCACACCGACGGTCAAGCCCGAGCAGGCCGCGATTCTGCGGCTCTGCCGGGCGCCTTTGTCCGTCGCCGAGATTTCCGCGTACCTCAGCCTGCCGTTCAGCGTGGTGACCGTTCTGCTGACCGATCTCCTCGCCACCGACCTGATCGAGTCGCGCGCGCCCATTGTCCGCGCCACTTTGCCCGACCGGTCCCTTCTCGAAGCGGTGATGCATGGACTTCAGAAACTCTGACACGATCGCAGGGCCCCGGAGCCAGGACATCCTGCCCTCGACGGCCACGTCCGCGGTGAAGATCGTGATCGTGGGCGGGTTCGGCGTCGGCAAGACCACCATGGTGGGCTCGGTGAGCGAGATCCGTCCGCTGACCACCGAGGAGACCATGACCCAGGCCGGGGTCGGTGTCGACGACAACTCCGGTGTGGAGGGCAAGACCGCCACCACCGTGGCCATGGACTTCGGCCGGATCAGCCTCAGCAACGAGCTGGTCCTCTACCTCTTCGGTACGCCTGGCCAGGAGCGCTTCTGGTTCTTGTGGAACGGCCTCTTCGAGGGCGCCCTGGGCGCGGTCGTGCTGATCGACACCCGGCGTCTTGAAGTCAGCTTCGACGTGATCGGGCGGCTGGAGGAGCGCGGCATGCCGTTCGTCGTCGCCGTCAACACCTTCCCCGACGCGCCCCGGCATCCCGTCGAGACGCTGCGGACCGCCCTGGATCTGCCGGAGCAGGTACCGATAGTGGACTGCGACGCACGTGGGCGCGGCTCCAGCCGCGACGTCCTCATGACGCTGATGCGGTACCTGCACTCCTTGGCCCTGCCGCGCGACTGACCTGCTTTCCCGTACCCATCAGCCCCCATCAGCCCCATCAGTCCCATCAGCCTGATCATGGAGTGACCGTGACAACTCCTTTCCACGACCTGCCCGGAGCGGACAACGGGCCGCTGCCGCCCCCGGGCTGCCCCGCCCACGGACTCACCAGTACGGGGCCCGGCGGGCTGCGCCGGCTGTACGGGCCTGAGCACGAGAACGACCCCATGGGCCTGTACGAGAAGCTGCGCGCCGAACACGGCCCGGTGGCACCGGTGCTGCTGGTCGGCGACGTACCGGCATGGCTGGTCCTCGGCCACAGCGAGAATCTGCACATGACGCGTACGCCGTCGCAGTTCTCCAGGGACGCGCGCCGCTGGCGCCTCGTGCACGACGGCACCGTGCCCCCGACCATCCCCTTGCTCCCGTCTTCACCTGGCAGCCCCTCTGCGTCTTCGCGGACGGAGCGGACCACGAGCGGCTGCGCGGCGCGGTCACCGACAGCATCGCGCGCATCGACCACCGCGGCGTACGCCGCTACATCAACCGCTACAGCAACAGGCTGGTGAACGACTTCTGCCAGGACGGCCACGCCGACCTGGTCAGCCAGTTCGCCGAGCATCTGCCGATGATGGTGCTGTGCCAGATCCTCGGCATGCCGGAGGAGTACAACGAGCGGATGGTGCAGGCCGCCCGGGACATGATCAAGGGCACGGCGACGGCGAACGCCAGCAATGCCTACATCATGGGCGTACTGAGCAGGCACGTGGCCCGGCGCCGGATGACGGCCGAGGAGGACTTCACCACCTGGCTCGTCGAACACCCGGCAGGTCTCACCGACGACGAGGTCAGCCAGCATCTGCGGCTGGTGCTCATCGCGGCGTACGAGACGACCGCCAACCTCATCGCCAACGTCGTACGTATGGTGCTCACCGATCCGCGCTTCCGCGCCCAGCTCAGCGGCGGCCACATGACGCTGCCGGAGGCGGTCGAACAGACGCTCTGGGACGAGCCGCCCTTCACGACGATTTTCGGCCGGTGGGCGGTCGGTGACACGGAGTTCGGCGGCCAGCAGATCAAGAAGGGCGACGCGCTCATCGTCGGGATCGCCGCCGCCAATGTCGACCCGGTCGTACGCCCTGATCCGCATGCCTCCATGCAGGGCAACCGTGCGCACCTCGCCTTCAGTGGCGGGCCGCACGAGTGCCCGGGCCAGGACATCGGGCGCGCGATCGCCGACACCGGCGTCGACGCGTTGCTGATGCGCCTGCCGGATCTGCAACTGTCGGTGGACGAGGACCAGTTGCGCTGGAGCAGCGCCCTGATGTCCCGGCATCTGAACGAGCTCCCGGTGACGTTCGCCGCGCGCCCGCCACAGGACGTCGCCGGTACGCCCATGTCGACGCCGAGCACGACACCGCGGCCCGACTGGCAGGTGGAAACGCCCCCCAGGGTGCCCGCGCCGCAGCCGCCCCCCGCAGCGTCTGTGCCGTTGCCCGCTCAGGTAATTCCGCCGGCTCAGGCCGCGCCGGCAGCTCCGGTGGCTCCGGTGGCTCCGGTGGCTTCGCCGCCCTCGGGCGGGATCCCCGCGCAGCGCAGGCCCAGGGCGCCGAAGCGGATGTGGCAGGCGGTCACACGCTGGTGGCGCGGGTACTGACCGCCAGCTGGTCCCACCACCAGGCGATCGTCGGGAGGGGAAGCGGTTCAAGGCTGGCATCGGCCGGACACTGCTTCCACCACCCCTCGGGCCTGGCCACCGAGTCGGTGGGCACGCTGTAGCGGGGGCAGACGGACGCCCAGTCGAGGTGGCCCCGGATGAACTGGCCCAGCCCCTGTACGTAGCGGCGCAGTCCGCCGCCCGCGTCCTTCAGCACCTGGTCGCGCAGCCGGAGGAAGAGCACCATGACGCGGTCCCGCATCGCCACGGCTTCGTCGAGTGCGCGATGCGGATCGCAGTCGAGTTCCTGGCACAGGACGTCGATGAGATTGAGGTCGTCGTTGGCCCGCAGCAGCTCCTTGTTACGGGAGTAAAGGTCGTTGTCCCAGCTGACGAGCGTCCAGGTGATCTCGGTGAGGGCACGCACCCGCGGGTCCTCAAGATCGTTGTCGGGGACGGAGTATCCGGCGACAATTTCGATCATGGCGGTGGACGGGGCCATGCCTATGGCCCTCATCCACAGCGTCACGTAGTCGTTCAGCGAGGGCAGTCCCGGGCTGCGGCGCCAGGCCGCTTCCAACACCAGCCCCGAGGTGTAGACGCGCATCGCGTCGGTCCAGCGGCGGATCTGCTGCCGGGACGCGTACCGCTCCAACTCCAGCCGGAGTACGCGCAGTGCCGCCGTGTGCGGCGATTCGTCCGGCGACTGGGCTGCGGGTGTCTCGATCGCCCGCATCATGCGTGCCGTCTCCTGGGCCAGGGAGTCGGCGGTGACGTAGGCCTCGTCGCAAACGCCGTCGTCGAGCGAAAAGAGTACGGCATGGAATTTGGCCATCAGCGTGAGCGGTTCGAGCTGCCCGTAGGACATGGTCGAGGCGGTGAGACCGCCGAAGTCGCAGAGGGCGAGGCGCCTCCGTTGCTGGTCGTCGGTGTCAAGACGCTGCTGGAGCATCCACCGCACCGTCATGTCGTTCAATGCCTGGGCGGACGGGTGTACCACGGACGGGACCGGGCAGTAGAAGGGCACTGCCGGTAACTGCAGACCCAGTCGAATTGGTGAGACTACGGTCATGATCGGCCTCCTCTTGGGTGCCCCGCATGCGCTGGGGCGTATATGCCCATGTCCGATCGTCAATAACAATGCAACTGGCCGTTGCCTGAAACAAGTTGATCGATTAATGGTCGGACTCGTTACACCCCACAGGACATCGGACACACGCCCGAACATGGTGCACCTGTGCGCATGGATTCAGTCAACGGTTTTGTGAGATGACTGATGCATCAGTCATCTGCTCAATGCACCGGCAGGCGCCTTGAACTACAGGCCGTCACACAATCCTGACGTTGTGTTCACCTCAACGTGCGGGTACGGTGGCCGACCATGCGACAGGAGTCCGCAAGCCGAGTCGGAGACTCCGGCGGCCAAGTCGCCGATCGAGTACGTCAGATGATCGACACCGCCGGTGTCAGCCAGCGCGAGTTCGCCCGACGCATCGTCATGGACCCGTCGAAGCTGTCGCGTTCACTGAGCGGCGCCCGCCGTTTCACGGTGGCGGAGCTCGCCCGTATCGCCGACATCAGCGATGTGGACGCGGGATGGCTGCTCGGACCGAGTACGGACGCCGCCCCCAAGACCCCTGCTCTACGGCGCCACCGCGCCCCGGCCGTCCCCGCGCCCGAGGGCGGCAGGCCGTTGCAGATCGTGCGGGAGACGGTGCGCCTGATCGCTGAGCGCGGTTTCCATGCCGTACGGGTCGCCGATATCGCCGAGGCCTGTGCGACCAGCACCGCCGCCATCCACTACCACTTCCCGGGCCGCGACGAACTGCTGGAAGCGGCCGTGCGCTGGTGCATGGAAGAGGACACTGACCGCCGGGCCGTCGTCACCGCCGAATCGGGTGACGCGGCGGACGAGCTGCGCCGGCTGATCGAACTGCGGACGCCGTACACCCAGCAGCAGCGGTGGCAGTGGAGCGTATGGCTCGACCTGTGGGCGGAAGCGGCCCGTTCCACCGCCGTCGGGCGGCTGTATGTCGCGTACTACCGCCAGTGGCGCGCGACGGTCGCCGACGTCGTACGGCGCGGCATCGCCCAGGGAGTCTTCCGTCCCACGGAACCGGCCGCCGCCGCACTGCAGTTGACCGCGCTGATCGACGGGCTCGCCACGCAGGTGCTCGCGGTGACGCCGGCCGCGGGAGCCGGAACCGGGGGCCGCCCCGGCCCCGAGGAGATGCAGGCCACGCTGCTGGCGCATGTCGACGCCACGCTGTCCATCGGCACTCGCCGCACCTGAACTCCGTCGGCAGCCTCGCGGGCGGCGCGCGCTTACTGCCCCTGGTAGGGAGGCTGCTGGGCGTACGGGCTGGGGTTGTACGGGGGCTGGTTCGGCGGAGCCGGGGGATACGTCATGCCCGGGGGCATCTGGTACGGCTGGGGCTGGTACGGGTAACCGCCGGGGGCGGGTGCTACGCCGACGCCATTACGGTTGCGTCGGCTCAGGATCACGGCGATGACGATAACGAGGACCGCTACGCCTACGAGGCCCGCACCGATGAGGATCAGCATTCCCATTTGGCTGTTTCCATCCTGAAGCTGCTGGTGAGAAGGGGCTGGTGTGATGCCGGTCCAGGGTACGTGATCACCTGCCCGCCCGGCGCCGGTACAACAACGCAGAAAAGCCCCGCACCATAAAGGTGCGGGGCTCCCCCACAATGATTGTTCGGCGGCGTCCTACTCTCCCACAGGGTCCCCCCTGCAGTACCATCGGCGCTGAAAGGCTTAGCTTCCGGGTTCGGAATGTAACCGGGCGTTTCCCTAACGCTATGACCACCGAAACACTATGAAGTTAAACAAACCGGTGCCGTCACAGTTCGTTACTTCAGAACTAACACAGTGGACGCGAGCAACTGAGGACAAGCCCTCGGCCTATTAGTACCAGTCAGCTCCACCCGTTACCGGGCTTCCACATCTGGCCTATCAACCCAGTCGTCTACTGGGAGCCTTAACCCCTCAAAGGGGGTGGGAACACTCATCTCGAAGCAGGCTTCCCGCTTAGATGCTTTCAGCGGTTATCCTTTCCGAACGTAGCCAACCAGCCATGCCCTTGGCAGGACAACTGGCACACCAGAGGTTCGTCCGTCCCGGTCCTCTCGTACTAGGGACAGCCCTTCTCAATATTCCTACGCGCGCAGAGGATAGGGACCGAACTGTCTCACGACGTTCTAAACCCAGCTCGCGTACCGCTTTAATGGGCGAACAGCCCAACCCTTGGGACCGACTCCAGCCCCAGGATGCGACGAGCCGACATCGAGGTGCCAAACCATCCCGTCGATATGGACTCTTGGGGAAGATCAGCCTGTTATCCCCGGGGTACCTTTTATCCGTTGAGCGACAGCGCTTCCACAAGCCACTGCCGGATCACTAGTCCCGACTTTCGTCCCTGCTCGACCCGTCGGTCTCACAGTCAAGCTCCCTTGTGCACTTACACTCAACACCTGATTGCCAACCAGGCTGAGGGAACCTTTGGGCGCCTCCGTTACTCTTTAGGAGGCAACCGCCCCAGTTAAACTACCCATCAGACACTGTCCCTGATCCGGATCACGGACCGAGGTTAGACATCCAGCACGACCAGAGTGGTATTTCAAGATTGACTCCACACACACTGGCGTGCATGCTTCACAGTCTCCCACCTATCCTACACAAGCCGAACCGAACACCAATATCAAACTGTAGTAAAGGTCCCGGGGTCTTTCCGTCCTTCTGCGCGAAACGAGCATCTTTACTCGTAGTGCAATTTCACCGGGCCTATGGTTGAGACAGTCGAGAAGTCGTTACGCCATTCGTGCAGGTCGGAACTTACCCGACAAGGAATTTCGCTACCTTAGGATGGTTATAGTTACCACCGCCGTTTACTGGCGCTTAAGTTCTCAGCTTCGCACACCCGAAAGCGCACTAACCGGTCCCCTTAACGTTCCAGCACCGGGCAGGCGTCAGTCCGTATACATCGCCTTACGGCTTCGCACGGACCTGTGTTTTTAGTAAACAGTCGCTTCTCGCTGGTCTCTGCGGCCACCCCCAGCTCACCGTGTAAAACGGATCACCAGTGATGGCCCCCCTTCTCCCGAAGTTACGGGGGCATTTTGCCGAGTTCCTTAACCATAGTTCACCCGAACGCCTCGGTATTCTCTACCTGACCACCTGAGTCGGTTTAGGGTACGGGCCGCCATGAAACTCGCTAGAGGCTTTTCTCGACAGCATAGGATCATCCACTTCACCACAATCGGCTCGGCATCAGGTCTCAGCCCTAATGTGTGACGGATTTGCCTATCACACGGCCTACACCCTTACCCCGGGACAACCACCGCCCGGGCTGGACTACCTTCCTGCGTCACCCCATCGCTTACCTACTACCACCTTGGGCCGCCGGCTCCACCACTTTCCTTTCCCCGAAGGGTCCGGAACGGCTTCACGGGCTTAGCATCAATGGATTCGATACTGGGCGTTTCAAAGCGGGTACCGGAATATCAACCGGTTGTCCATCGACTACGCCTGTCGGCCTCGCCTTAGGTCCCGACTTACCCTGGGCAGATCAGCTTGACCCAGGAACCCTTAGTCAATCGGCGCACACGTTTCTCACGTGTGTATCGCTACTCATGCCTGCATTCTCACTCGTGAACCGTCCACAACTCGCTTCCGCGGCTGCTTCACCCGGCACACGACGCTCCCCTACCCATCCCAGCGGGCGTTGGCCCTATTGCTGGAATGACACGACTTCGGCGGTACGCTTGAGCCCCGCTACATTGTCGGCGCGGAATCACTTGACCAGTGAGCTATTACGCACTCTTTCAAGGATGGCTGCTTCTAAGCCAACCTCCTGGTTGTCTCTGCGACTCCACATCCTTTCCCACTTAGCGTACGCTTAGGGGCCTTAGTCGATGCTCTGGGCTGTTTCCCTCTCGACCATGGAGCTTATCCCCCACAGTCTCACTGCCGCGCTCTCACTTACCGGCATTCGGAGTTTGGCTAAGGTCAGTAACCCGGTAGGGCCCATCGCCTATCCAGTGCTCTACCTCCGGCAAGAAACACACGACGCTGCACCTAAATGCATTTCGGGGAGAACCAGCTATCACGGAGTTTGATTGGCCTTTCACCCCTAACCACAGGTCATCCCCCAGGTTTTCAACCCTGGTGGGTTCGGTCCTCCACGAAGTCTTACCTCCGCTTCAACCTGCCCATGGCTAGATCACTCCGCTTCGGGTCTAGAGCGTGCAACTACGTATCTAAATTAGACACAGCGCCCTATTCGGACTCGCTTTCGCTACGGCTTCCCCACACGGGTTAACCTCGCTACACACCGCTAACTCGCAGGCTCATTCTTCAAAAGGCACGCAGTCACGACGCACTGAGTAAACTCAATGCGCGACGCTCCCACGGCTTGTAGGCACACGGTTTCAGGTACTATTTCACTCCGCTCCCGCGGTACTTTTCACCATTCCCTCACGGTACTATCCGCTATCGGTCACCAGGGAATATTTAGGCTTAGCGGGTGGTCCCGCCAGATTCACACGGGATTTCTCGGGCCCCGTGCTACTTGGGTGTTGCACAAGCAAGCCGTTGATGTTTCAGCTACGGGGGTCTTACCCTCTACGCCGGACCTTTCGCATGTCCTTCGCCTACACCAACGGTTTCTGACTTGCCCAACAGCCGGCAGACTGTTGAAGTGCAATCCCACAACCCCGCATGCGCAACCCCTGCCGGGTATCACACGCATACGGTTTGGCCTCATCCGGTTTCGCTCGCCACTACTCCCGGAATCACGGTTGTTTTCTCTTCCTGCGGGTACTGAGATGTTTCACTTCCCCGCGTTCCCTCCACATACCCTATGTGTTCAGGTATGGGTGACAGCCCATGACGACTGCCGGGTTTCCCCATTCGGAAACCCCCGGATCAAAGCCTGGTTGACGGCTCCCCGGGGACTATCGTGGCCTCCCACGTCCTTCATCGGTTCCTGGTGCCAAGGCATCCACCGTGCGCCCTTAAAAACTTGGCCACAGATGCTCGCGTCCACTGTGCAGTTCTCAAGCAACGACCAGCCACCCATCACCCCGCTCCAAAGAGCGAGTGCACTGGGGCCGGCATCGCGAAGATACAAACCAACGGTCCGTACCCTCAGATACCCAACAGCGTGCCCGACCCGACCAACCCGATATCACGTTCCACGCCGAAGCAGTACTAGTGAACCTTGCCGATCGTGCCGAGTAGTCAACGTTCCACCCATGAGCTGACCACCGTCGAACATTTGCCGACGTAGTGGCTCTGGATCTCTTGCGAGATCTAGATGCTCCTTAGAAAGGAGGTGATCCAGCCGCACCTTCCGGTACGGCTACCTTGTTACGACTTCGTCCCAATCGCCAGTCCCACCTTCGACAGCTCCCTCCCACAAGGGGTTGGGCCACCGGCTTCGGGTGTTACCGACTTTCGTGACGTGACGGGCGGTGTGTACAAGGCCCGGGAACGTATTCACCGCAGCAATGCTGATCTGCGATTACTAGCAACTCCGACTTCATGGGGTCGAGTTGCAGACCCCAATCCGAACTGAGACCGGCTTTTTGAGATTCGCTCCGCCTCGCGGCATCGCAGCTCATTGTACCGGCCATTGTAGCACGTGTGCAGCCCAAGACATAAGGGGCATGATGACTTGACGTCGTCCCCACCTTCCTCCGAGTTGACCCCGGCGGTCTCCTGTGAGTCCCCATCACCCCGAAGGGCATGCTGGCAACACAGGACAAGGGTTGCGCTCGTTGCGGGACTTAACCCAACATCTCACGACACGAGCTGACGACAGCCATGCACCACCTGTATACCGACCACAAGGGGGCACCTATCTCTAGGTGTTTCCGGTATATGTCAAGCCTTGGTAAGGTTCTTCGCGTTGCGTCGAATTAAGCCACATGCTCCGCTGCTTGTGCGGGCCCCCGTCAATTCCTTTGAGTTTTAGCCTTGCGGCCGTACTCCCCAGGCGGGGAACTTAATGCGTTAGCTGCGGCACCGACGACGTGGAATGTCGCCAACACCTAGTTCCCAACGTTTACGGCGTGGACTACCAGGGTATCTAATCCTGTTCGCTCCCCACGCTTTCGCTCCTCAGCGTCAGTAATGGCCCAGAGATCCGCCTTCGCCACCGGTGTTCCTCCTGATATCTGCGCATTTCACCGCTACACCAGGAATTCCGATCTCCCCTACCACACTCTAGCCTGCCCGTATCGAATGCAGACCCGGGGTTAAGCCCCGGGCTTTCACATCCGACGCGACAAGCCGCCTACGAGCTCTTTACGCCCAATAATTCCGGACAACGCTTGCGCCCTACGTATTACCGCGGCTGCTGGCACGTAGTTAGCCGGCGCTTCTTCTGCAGGTACCGTCACTTTCGCTTCTTCCCTGCTGAAAGAGGTTTACAACCCGAAGGCCGTCATCCCTCACGCGGCGTCGCTGCATCAGGCTTTCGCCCATTGTGCAATATTCCCCACTGCTGCCTCCCGTAGGAGTCTGGGCCGTGTCTCAGTCCCAGTGTGGCCGGTCGCCCTCTCAGGCCGGCTACCCGTCGTCGCCTTGGTAGGCCATTACCCCACCAACAAGCTGATAGGCCGCGGGCTCATCCTTCACCGCCGGAGCTTTTAACCCCCACCCATGCAGGCAGGAGTGTTATCCGGTATTAGACCCCGTTTCCAGGGCTTGTCCCAGAGTGAAGGGCAGATTGCCCACGTGTTACTCACCCGTTCGCCACTAATCCACCCCGAAGGGCTTCATCGTTCGACTTGCATGTGTTAAGCACGCCGCCAGCGTTCGTCCTGAGCCAGGATCAAACTCTCCATGAATGTTTACCGGTAATCCGGTTGAACACCACGTTGAGCGGAACAGATCGGGCCGGAATATGGCCCGCTGTCCTCAGCGTCCTCGCTGTGTTTTGCCTACCCGCCACATGGGCCAGTAGGACTTCAAAGGAACCACCAACCCACCGAAGTGGGCCGGGGTATCAACATATCTGGCGTTGACTTTTGGCACGCTGTTGAGTTCTCAAGGAACGGACGCTTCCTTTGTACTCACCCTCTCGGGCTTTCCTCCGGGCTTTCGTTCGGTATTTCGTGTTTCCGACTCTATCAGACTCTTTCGTGTCCGATTCCCCGTCGGCGGGGTTTGTCTTTCCGGCTGTTGGGCCGTTCCGACGTCCAGAACTCTAGCGGATTCCCCGGGCGGCTCATAATCGAGCCAGTGGAATGAATTCCGGCATGCCGAAATTGTCCCGGCCGGGAGATCGTGCTGAGTTTGGGTTGCCGCATTCACGGCGGAGGTCACTGCCGCAGAACCGTTTCGGCTCGGTGACAACTCGGAGGACTGTACACAGCAGCCACCTGCCCGTCAAACCGTCCGCTCACGCCGTCAGATCGTCCGCCAGCAGGTCCATCAGCAGTCCGTCGTGCCAGCTCCCGTCCGGCCCCTGCTCGTACTGACGCATGATGCCGACAGGGCGGAAGCCGACCTTGCTGTAGCACCGGATGGCAGGGGCGTTGTCCGCGGCGGGGTCGATGACGAGCCGGTGGTGGCCGTGGTCGGTGATCAGGTGGCGGGCCAGGGTACGTACGGCGTCGGCGCACAGGCCCCGGCCGTGCATCGCGGGGTCCAGGTAGATGTCCAGGCTGGCGTGGCGGTACTCCGGATCGGGCTCGGCCTCCCACTGGATGGCGCCGACCGTACGTCCGTCGTGCTCGATTGCCAGGACGGTGACGTCCGGGTCGTTGAGTGCGTCCGTAACGGCCGCCGTCAGGTCATCTCCACCGCGCCACGTCTCGTAGACCTCGGGGGTGGCACGGATGGTGGCCAGTGCCGGAATGTCGTCCGGCGCTGCCGGACGCAGCACGACGTGCTCGCCGTACAGCTTCATGGCTCGCCCTCCTGCGTCAGACATCAGCCACCTGCTCCTCCTCCCCGCATGCAGGGCGCAACTGAATAGCTCAGGTCCTGCGCGTTCAGGGACGACGGCGCCAACCGCAGCCATGTCGTGCCGCGTTGTTCAGGATCGTCGTGCAGGTAGTCCAGGAAGCGTTTGTCCCACTGTGACTCGTCCATGCCCAGGTAGCGGACGAGTTTGCGTCGGCCGCGTGGCACGTCGAACGGCACGAGCTCCGCGCGGCCCCGGGCAGTGACCTGGCGAACGGCGCCTGTCGCGACATCGCACTCGTCGACCACAAGGGCAACCTCTGGATCGCAACGCACCCGGTGGAAGAGCCCGCCCCACGGTCCGGTCAGGATCCAGAAGGCTCCTTCCTCCCACAGGAACCACACGGGCCGCACCGTCGGCCCGTCGGTCGCGATGCGTGCGGTGAGCGGCCGGGCGAGAAAGTCGTCGATGTCGAAAGGCGGAGTCGTCACGCCATCATTCTTGCCTTCGCCGGCGCCGCCGGAACCAGCGGAACCAGCGGAACCAGCGGCCAGTACCTCACTGCCACTCGATCCTCAGACGCCCTCCCCACTCGGTCACAGCGGTGCCGAGCTCCGCGCAGGCGGCGGTGAAGCGTTCACGGATCCAGTTCCACTCCTTTCCGCGTGCCAGCCGGGTGTGGCAGTAGTCCAGGAACAGTGGGATCGCCTCAAGCCGTACGGGCACAGTGTGCGCGGGGTCCGGGCCGTCCAGGGTGACGAGGAAGAGCAGCCCGTGGTCGTTACGGAGGACGGCGTCGACCGCGTAGTCGTCGACGAAGTCGCCCATGTCGTAGATGATGCGGTCGCCCACCCCGTGGAAGACGTGGGCGGAGTGCCCGGCGACGAGCGTCGCGCCCGCCTCCAGCAACTGCGGGGCAGTGCGCAGCACGTAGTGCGGCGGCCGGAGGGTCATATTGGGCCCCCAGTGCGGAGTGACCAGTACGACGTCGACCGTGGCCGCGGCCTGCGCGACCAGGTCGGTCAGCCACCCGGGGACGCCCCGCCCGAGGTCGGCGTACGCCACGCCGGCGCGGTCCTCGTCGGCGGCGAAGTCGTCGGGGTGGTCGGTGGCGCCGACCACGGCCACCCTTACACCGCCCGCTTCCAGTACGGCGAATTCGCGGGCCGCCCGCAGGTCCTTCCCCGCGCCAACGGCCCGGACACCGGCCTGGTCGAGCAGGGTGCGGGTGTCCGCCAGGGCGTCGAAGCCGTAGTCCAGGGCATGGTTGTTGGCCAGCGTCACGCAGTCGACCCCGCACTCCGCCAACAGCCCCGCGGTGGAGGAAGGGGCACGGAAGAAGAACGGCTTGCCTGGGTGCTGCCAGCGCTCCCCACGGTCGGAGACGCAGCACTCCAGGTTGAGTACGAACAGGTCCGCCTCCGCGACGGCCGCCAGGATCTCCGGGCAGAACAGCGTGCTCGGCAGGGGCGAGCTCCGCAGCTGCTCGGCCACGCCTCGCCCGAGCATCGTGTCGCCGGCCATGGCCACCGTGATCGCCATCTTTCCGGCCCGCCTCCTGGAGGTCACGCGGATACCTTCTTCCATCCTGCTGCGCGAGCATGACGAACGCGATGCGGGGATGCGGGGATGCGGGACTGCGGGATCCGGGGGTGCGGGATCCGGGGGTGCGGGACGCTCGCGCGGTACGGCGGCTGAGTGAGCGCCCCCGAACAAGCCCCAACGCTCCCGGCAGCCGGTTTAGTCACGCCCACTCACAAGATCGAGTGGCGGCCCAACAAGCTTCGTAACCGGGTGAGTTCGCGCAAATACTGTCCGTGTCGACGACGGTGATCCGCCACCGCCCGACACGTACAGGAGAAGACCGTGCGACGTCTCTTCACGAAGATCGGCAGCCTCGCGGCGGCCGCGATGCTCGCCCTCACAGCGGCTCAGCCCGCCGAGGCAGGTCCGGTGCAGCGCCCCGCGGCCGAAACCGCCTACTTCGAGTTCACCGACATCTCGCGTGAAACGGCCGTCTTCCAGCTCACCGACCCGGTCAAAATCGAGAAGGCCCGGAAGATTCTGAGCGGCGAGGAGACATACGAGACCCACGTCGTCGGCAGGATCGTCAAGCGCCCTGCCCCCTACAACCCCACGTGGAGCTTCCACTTCAGTCCCGAAACGATCAGCTTTTTCGAGTCGGCCATCGAGGTGTGCGACGCGACGCTTCCCTACGTGGAAGACCACCTCGACGAGGCCGGCGGCGCATTTCTGCCCGGCGGCTACTGGTGTCCGTGGACCTCGGAGCTGGTACGGGAAGTCCCCGCACCGTAGGTAGGTGCGCCCGCCGGTGCCGCTCCGTGCGAGCGGCACCGGCGGTGGAGCGCAGCGAGCTGGTGGGTTGAGCTGCGAGCGGCCTGACGCGCGCCGCAACGGCCCGGCTCCTACGCTGATATGCGGAGGACGTGATGGGCTTCGCCGACGATCACCTGATTCCGCTCGTCGACACAGGCCTGGGCAACAGCGCCTACCTCGTCGGCCTCGGCGACGGCCGCGCCCTGGCCGTGGACGCGAGCCGGGACCTGCGGGCGCTGCGCGAGGCGGCCCGGCGGAGCGGGCTGACGGTCGCGTTCGCCGCCGACACCCACCTGCACGCCGACTTCCTGTCCGGCGCACTGCAACTCGCGCACGACGACGGCGCCGCAGTGCTGGCCTCCGCCGCCGGGAACCGGGCCTTCCCGCATCACCGCCTCGACGACGGTGACGAGACCAACCTGGGCGGGCTGACGCTGCGCGCGCTGGCCACCCCGGGCCACACCGACGAGCACCTGTCCTTCCTGCTGCTGGACGGCTCCCACGAGCTCGGCGTGTTCACCGGCGGCTCGCTGATCGTCGGCTCGGCCGCGCGTACGGATCTGCTCGGCGCCGACCGGGCGGAGGAACTCGCCCGCGCCCAGTACCGGTCTCTGCACCGGCTGGCCGAGCTGCCCGACGAGGTCGCGGTGTGGCCCACCCACGGCGCGGGCTCGTTCTGCTCCGCCCCGCCGGGGGCCGAGCGCACGACCACCATCGGCGCCGAGACGCGGGCCAACCCGCTGCTCGCCGCGCCCGACGAGGATGCCTTCGTACGGCAGCTGGTGGGCAGCCTCGGTTCCTACCCGGCGTACTTCGGCCGACTGGCCGAGATCAACCGGCGCGGGCCCGGCATCTTCGAGTCGCCCCCGGTGCTCAATGCGCTCAGCGTGGCCGAGGTGCGGGCCCTTCTGGACGAGGGCGCACAGCTTGTCGACGTACGCCCGGTGGCGGACTTCGCCGCAGGTCACATCCCCGGCGCCGTCTCCATTTCGCTGCGCGACCAGTTCGCCACCTGGCTGGGCTGGTTGCTGCCCGACGACGCACCGATCGTCTTCGTCACCGCGCCCGGGCAGGATCTCGCGGAACTCGTCTGGCAGGCGCTGAAGATCGGGTACGAGCGCCTCGCAGGGCACCTGCACATGGCCGTCTGGACCGCCTGCGGTGGCGAGCGGCAGACCCTCGAACGGCTCACCGCCGAGCGCATCGCCGACCGCCCGGTCCTCGACGTCCGCCAGCACTCCGAGCACACCGCCGGACACATTCCCGGCGCGGTCCCCATCGAACTGGGTGAGCTCGTCGACCGCTCCGGCGAAGCGCCGGCGGGCGCCGTGGTCGCTTGCGGCCGCGGCGAGCGCGCCACGACAGCCGCCAGCCTGCTCCAGCGCGCCGGACACCGGGGCCTCGCTGTCCTCGCCGGCGGCCCGCGCGACTGGGCCGAGGCCACCGGCCGACCGCTCCAGGAAGGCGCGTGACAGCGCTTCGCAGCAGCCGTACGCATGCACGAAACCCATGCACCGAGTGCGCCCGTTGCTGCTGGGCGCGGTTGCTGGACTCGGATTCCGGGACCAGAACGACGGTCGGTCGCGAAGCGCTTGGCGCTTAACGGATATACCGACCGGAGTGGAATAGGTCCGTCCCGGCCATCCCCTTAGCTACTTCTGAGTCACCTACACGGTCATGTAGCGTCCGGAACCGCTTGATCCGTTTCAACGCTCCGCCCCCACCCTGAGGACTCATGATCGCCACCTCCGATGCCCCGATCACCGCTCTCCCGAGAGGAGGATCCAGTGAAGACGCCATCCATAGCGCCCTCCGGTGCCCCGGCCTCATGAGCGATGCCGCCCCACGGTCCGCCGGAGGGAAGCCATCTCGAATAACAGATGGAGGAGCGCTGGTCCCTTGAGATTCCGGATCAATCGCTCAAGCAGCACATCCGCGCACCCCTCTCCGGCGGACCCGGCGCACACCCCGGCCCTGCATACCGTTGAGCCAGAGGTCGTCGAGGCGCCTTTGTCGACCCACGAGACAGAGCTCATACGCGCCTCTGTCTCGGTGGTCGAGCCCCTTGCCGCAGAAATGACGGTCTACTTCTACGCGATCCTCTTCGCCCGCTACCCCGAGGTCCGTCCGATGTTCCCGCCGGGGATGGACGCCCAGCGCGGCCGTCTGCTGCGCGCGCTGCTGCGCATCGTGGACCTGGTCGACGACCCCGAGAACCTGGTTCGCTTCTGTGGACACCTCGGCCGCGATCACCGCAAGTTCGGCACACTCGCCGCGCACTTCCCGGCCGTGGGCGAGTGCCTCCTCGCCTCTCTGGCCCGCTACGCAGGCCCTGCGTGGACTGCGGACATCGCCGCCGCCTGGACAAAGGCGTACGGCGTAGTCGCCGACGTCATGATCAGTGCTGCCGAGCAGGACGAGGCGGTACGGCCCGCCGTGTGGCCCGCCACGGTGGTGCACCGCGTCCCGCGCGGACACGGCATTGCCGAGATCACCGTACGTCCCCACACGCCCTACGAGTATGCCGCCGGACAGTACGTCAGTGTCGAGACTCCCTGGTGGCCCAAGCAGTGGCGCTACTACTCCCCCGCCAACGCACCTCGTGAGGACGGCACCCTCACCTTTCACGTGCGCGCAGTAGCCGGCGGCTCGGTCAGCAACGCGCTGGTGCACCGATGTGCGGTGGGCGACGTGCTCCAACTGGGTCCCGCGATGGGGGACATGGTGCTGGACGCCGCCGTCTTCAGAGACCTGCTCTGTGTGGCCGGCGGCACCGGCCTCGCTCCGATCCGCGCGCTCGTCGAGGAGGTCGCACGTCGCGGCGGGCGCCACCAGGTGGACGTGTTCCTCGGTGCCCGCACGGGCGCCGAGCTGTACGGGGTCGACGACATGCTCCGCATGGCCCAGCGGCACCACTGGCTGACCGTCAGGGGCGCGGTCTCCCACGAGTACACCCCCGGAATCCGGGGATCCCTGCCGGAGGTTCTGGCCGAGTACGGACCGTGGTACCAGCACGACGTCTTTCTCAGCGGCCCGGCCCCGATGGTCGTCTCCGCCAGTGAGACGCTCACCCTCAACGGCACCTCGCCCGAACGCATCCATCACGACCCGTTCGAGACTCCCGTCCTGTCCATGCCCTGAGCCGCGCGCCGGCCCGTCCTGCCAGGAGAACGCCCCGTGACCTTGCCCCCGCCGCCCTTCGGATCAGCAGGTGAACACCGGCTGCAGCAGCAGCTGGGCACCACCGAGCGCGCCGCCCGGTTCTACGATCAGCAGGTGCGCCCCTGCCTCACACCCGAGATGCAGGACTTCATCGGCCGCCAGACCATGGTCTTCCTGGCCACCGCCGACTCCCACGGCGAATGCGACGCCAGCTTCCGCGCCGGGCCGCCTGGATTCGTCCACGTACTGGACGACCGCGCGCTCGCCTACCCAGAATTCCGCGGGAACGGTGTACTCGCCAGCGCCGGCAACATGACGGAAAACCCCCACCTCGGCATGCTTTTCGTGGACTTCACCCACCACCACGTGGGACTTCACGTCAACGGCGTGGCCCGGCTCTACCGCGACACCGACCTGCGCTCCCTCCATCCCACTCTGCCCACCGACGTCGCGCCTGGGCGCAGTCCTGAGATGTGGGTCCATCTGAGCGTCGAAGAGGCTTACATCCACTGCTCCAAGTACATACCCCATCTGGAACCGGCTCCCCGTTCCACCAGCCATGACGCCGCGCGCCCCAAGGACTCGAACTATTTCACCGGGCTCGGTACGGCGCCGGCCAAGCCCTCCGCGAACTGATGCGAGCAGGTCCCGGCGAGGTATCCGGCACCTTTGGCGCACCGCAAGGCGAACACGCTGGTCACGGCAGATGTGAGTGCCATGGTGGTCGCAGGTCGGCCCCGCGGTCGCTCCCGGTGCAGATCATCGGCACCACTTGACGCGAGCCTGTCGGGTCGCCCCCAAACAGGTCCCCAAAAACGATCAAGGGCCAGTTTCAGATTGCTCTGAAACTGGCCCTGACCTGCGACTCTCTCGAGTCGGGACGACAGGATTTGAACCTGCGACCCCTTGACCCCCAGTCAAGTGCGCTACCAAGCTGCGCCACGTCCCGGTGCCCGTCTGGCCTGGGGTTTCCCCTGGCTGAACGCGCTTGAGAACAATACCGCACTTCGGCCGGTGGTCACGAATCCCATTTCGCACTCAAGAGTGCCGACGTGCTCAGACGCGCTTGTCGAGCCAGGCGGTGAGGTCGTCCTGGACCTCCTCGCGGTTGGTCTCGTTGAGGATTTCGTGACGGGCGCCCTCGTACCCCTTCCAGGTGAGGTCCTCGGTGCCGATGTAGCGGAAGTCCTCCAGCAGTTCGTACACCAGCGTCATCCGCTGATTGCAGGGGTCCTCCGTGCCGACCGCAATGTGCACGGGCAGGTCGGCGGGGATGCGGGCCAGGTTGCGCGGATCGTTGATCTTGCGGACCGCGTGCACCCAGTCCAGCGCGAGACCGGCGCTGAACGCGAAGCCGCAGCGCTCGTCCGCCGCGTAGGCATCGACCTCTGCATCGTCGCGCGAGAGCCACTCGAAGCCTGTGCGGTGCGGGTACGGGTCGTTGAAGGAGGAGAAGAGGGAGGGGATCCAGGAGGACAGGACGGCGCGGCCGTGCGCCGCGATCTCCTCCTCCAGGCCGGCGATGGACCCCTGGAGCTCGGCTCCGGGGAGCGTGCGGAACGTACCGGAGAGGATGAGACCGGCCAGGCCGTCCGGGTACTCCTGCGCGTAGTCGCGGGCCAGCATGGAGCCGAGGCTGTGGCCCAGCAGCACCACGGGCAGACCCGGGTGCAGCGCCCGTGCCTGGTCGCCGACCGCCTTGAGGTCGCCCACGATCGCGCGCCAGCTGTCCTCGCCGACCACGCCGTAGCCGCCGGTGGCGGCCGCTGTCGCGCCGTGGCCGCGGTGGTCGGAGGCGATCACGCCGTAGCCGTGGGAGACCAGGTGGCGGGCGAACCGGTCGTAGCGCAGGGCATGTTCGGCCGCGCCGTGTGCGATCTGGACGAGGGCGCGTGGCCTGCCGTTCTCCGGGAGCCAGGTGTACGCGGCGATCTGTACGCCGTCGCTCGCGGTCGCCGTTCCCGTGCGGTACGCGGTGCTCATGGGACGCGCCTCCTGTGTGTCTGCGGTCGGGTGCTGGCCGGACACTGCCCCGGAGGCAGCGCCTCACACCGGACTCGGGCCGACCCATTGCCCCTCCCCGGGCGCGAACCTGCTCTGAGCGACGCACCTGAGCGACGCTAGAAAGCGCTTTCCGACAGGGCGTCGCCACGCTAATGACTGGCTGTCCACACGGTCAATAGGCCGTCCCGAACCTTCGTACGGGGAGTGCCGGGCGGCGGGCGCCCCAGACGGGGGGAATTCAGACCTGGCCGCGCTCGAAGTACGCGACCAGCTCGGGGTCCAGGGCCGGCACCCGGCGGGGCGTACCGCCGTCCCTCAGCGAGGCCGTCGCGCCGACGCCCGCCGCGACAGCCATCCGTGCCGCGACGGGCGACGTGGCCGTCACTCCGCCGTCGCGCACGAACCGTACGAACTCGTCGATGAGCAGCGGGGCCGCGCCGCCGTGCCCCGCGTTGTCCTCGCCGCCCGGGATCGCATGGGTCTCATCGGCGTCGGGGCGGTGGCCGGAGCGCCGGGAATTCCAGACCTTGACGTGGCCGCCGGGTCCGTCGCCGAAGTTCTCCAGACGGCCGGCGTCGCCGATGACCGTGTAGTTGCGCCAGTAGTCGGGGGTGAAGTGGCACTGCTGGTAGGCGGCGAGCACCCCGTTGTCGAGGCGCAGGTTGAGGAGCGAGACATCCTCGACGTCGATGACGGGGTTGAGGGCGCGCTGGGTGTGCGGCGGCCAGTGGCCGTCCTCGGAGTACCAGTCGTCGGCCTTGGGCTCGCCGTCGGAGCGGCGGTGCGGATTGTCGCCGTACACCATGAGATCGCCCATGGCCTGTACGTCGCGGGCGTACCCGCCTGCCAGCCAGTGCAGGACATCGATGTCGTGGGCGGCCTTCTGGAGGAGCAGTCCGGTGGTGTGCTTGCGCTCGGCGTGCCAGTCCTTGAAGTACCAGTCGCCGCCGTAGCCGACGAAGTGGCGTATCCATACGGTTTTGACGGCGCCGATCGTGCCCCTCGCCATGAGGTCGCGCATGAGGCGTACAACCGGCATGTGGCGCATGTTGTGGCCGACATAGAGGCGGGTCTTCGTCTCGTACGCCGTACGGAGGATCTCGTCGCAGCGCTCGACGGTGATGTCGAGGGGCTTCTCGACGAAGACCGGTTTCCCGGCGCGCAGCGCTTCACAGGCGAGGTCGGCGTGCGTGTGGTCGGGGGTGAGGACAAGGACCGCTTCGACGTCCGGGTCTTCGACGACCTTGCGGTGGTCGGCGTGGAGCAGGGCGTGGGGGAATGCCGTGGCCGCCTCCGTACGTGCTTTGGCGTCGGGGTCTGCGAGGGCGGTGACGCACGAGCCGACGCCGGGACGGTGAGCGGTGCGCGCGATGCTGCCGCGCAGGCCGAAGCCCAGGACGCCGATCCGGAGGTCGGTCATCAGATACGGCCGTCTTCTCGACGCCGGATCATTTCCGCGAGCTCCGCGGCCATCGCCTTGATCGTCTCCAGCCCGGCGCGTCCCCACCGCCGCGGCTCCGTGTCGACGACACAGACGGTGCCGAGCACGAGGCCCGTACGGTCGATGACGGGCGCTCCCATGTACGAACGGATGCCGATCTCGTCGACGACCGGGTTGCCCGCGAACCGCGGATAGTCGCAGACGTCCTCCAGGACGAGCGCCTTGCGCCGTACGACGACATGCGGGCAGTACCCGTGATCCCGGGCGAGGAACCGGCCGATGCGGCCGGTCGCGGCGGCCGTCCCCAGGTCGGTGCCGCCGTGCGTGCCGGCCGGGGTGTGCAGCCCCGCGAAGAACTGCCGGTTCTCGTCGATGAAGTTGACCATCGAGTACGGAGCGCCGGTCACTTCCGCCAGCCGGTCGGCGAAGGTGTCGAAGGCCGGCACGACGCAGTGTGCGATGCCGAGCTGGAGGAGCCGCTGTACGCGCGCGGGCGCCTCCTTGTCGACGGGCGTGAGCAGCAGATGGCCGATCCGGTCGTATGTCATGTGCGCGCTCCGTAGTTCGTCGCTCGTCTATGCCGGTGTGATGGTGAGCAGGTGCCGGACCAGGGTGACCAGCGTCTTGATCCCTGAGCTGGCGATACGGGCGTCGCAGAGCACGACGGGGACCTCCTGTCTGAGGTCGAGAGCTGCCCGCACCTCCTCCGGTTCGTAATGGTGGGAGCCGTCGAACTCGTTGACGGCGACGACGAATTCGATGCCGCGACGCTCGAAGAAGTCGAGGGCGGAGAAGCAGTCCTGGAGGCGGCGGGTGTCGGCGAGCACGACGGCGCCGAGCGCGCCCTTGGAGAGTTCGTCCCACATGAACCAGAAGCGTTCCTGGCCGGGTGTGCCGAAGAGATACAGGACGTGGTGTTCGTCGAGCGTCATCCGGCCGAAGTCCATGGCGACGGTCGTGGTCGTCTTGTCCTCGACGCCTTCCAGGTTGTCGGTCCCCACGCTCACCTGGGTGAGCAGCTCTTCCGTGCTCAGCGGTGCGATCTCGCTGACCGCCCCCACGAAGGTCGTCTTGCCAACGCCGAACCCGCCCGCGACGAGGATCTTGAGCGCGGTGGGAAAGAGATCAGAGCTGTCGTCGTAAGCCATCGAGCACTGCCTCCAGCAGGGATACGTCGGTGGGTTGGTCGTCGAAGCGGGGCGCGTGGGTGGTGACTGCTCCGCAGTCGACCAGGTCGGAGAGCAGCACCTTGGTGACGATCACGGGAAGCCGCAGGTAGGCGGCTATTTCCGCCACCGATGTGGGCCGTTCGCACAGTCCGAGCGCCTGGGTGTGCTCGGGACCGAGGTGCACGTGGGGCTCGGCTCCCGTGGCCCGGACCATGGACAGCATGTCCAGGGCGGCCGTGGGCCGGGTGCGGCCGTCGCTCACCGTGTACGGACGGATGAGACGGCCGGCCGCATCGTCGAGCCACGGCGCGTCCTGCGGGTGCGGCACGTTTCAGCGTCCCGTGGCGCTCGGTGCGCCCGCCCTCTGCCTGGCCGGGGTCACGAGGTACGGCCGTACGCTCTTGACGAGCATCGCCATCTCGTAACCCAGCACCGCCGCGTCCGCCTCGCGCCCCGCGAGTACGGCGAGACAGGTGCCGGATCCGGCGGTGGATACGAAGAGGAGGGTGGAGTCGAGCTCCACCACGACCTGGCGGACCTCTCCGGCGTCGCCGAAGCGGGCACCGGCGCTGCGGCCGAGCGAATAGAGGCCGGATGCGAGGGCGGCCATGTGGTCGGCGCTGTCGGTGTCGAGGCCGTGGACCGATTTGACCAGGCCGTCCGAGGAGAGCAGAACCGCGTTGCGTGTGAAGGGAACACGCTGGACCAAGCCGCTCAACAGCCAGTCGAGGTCGGACACTTGGCCGGTCGGCGCATCGCTCGCCATGGTGCATCTACTCCTTGGGGTACTGCGGGCGGGGGAGGTGGGAAGGTGGCGGGGGATGGGTGACGGCGGTCCGTCAGCCCACGTCACCTTCGCGCTGCGGGAACGGCTGGTGAAGCTGCGGGTGCGGGGTCAGTTCCGGAGCCGGCAGCTGATCCAGCGGCGGAGGATCCGGTTGCGCCTCCGCCATGCCGATGCCTCGCTGGAAGGCGGCCATCAGACCCGGGTCGTGGACGGCGCCGTACTCCTCGTCCTGGCGCGCGGCGGGGGCGTCTCTCAGCTGGGGCACCAGGTTTTCCTGACTGCGGCGCTTCGGCAGCCGGGGACGGCTCATGGTGCCGCGCACATATCCGTTCGCGGCTGGGTGGGCCTGCGTGTGGACCGGCTCCGCGAAGTGCTGGGGGAGGTTCTCGGGAAGGCGCTCGGGGAGGTTGGTGCGGTCGATGCCCGGACGGGCGGCGGCCGGGGTGGGCCGCTCCCCCTGCGCTCCGCGCACCGGCAGCGGCGCGTTGCCGGTGGTGGCGGTGCCCGTAATCGTGGCGGCGGCCGGAGTGGTGGGCGCCTGGGTCGTGCGGGCCTGCGCGGTGGCGGTCGGAGTGACGGGCGCGGCGGGCCTGCGGCCGTTCTGCCGGCCTCCGGCGGTCCGCTGCTGGCCGAGACCGTCCTGCTGCTCGGCGCCGAGCAGTCCCTGGGGCAGAACGAGTACGGCCTGGACACCGCCGTAGATGTTGGCCTGGAGCCGGACGGTGATGCCGTGCCTGCGGGCCAGCGCGGACACCACGTACAGGCCGATGCGCCCGTCCTGGAGGAGATGGCCGACGTTGACGTTGTCGGGGTCGCAGAGCAGGGCGTTCATCCTGTTCTGCTCGCCGGCGGACATGCCCAGGCCCCGGTCCTCGACCTCGATGGCGAGGCCCGCGGTGACGTACTGGGCGCGCAGCAGCACCGTGGTGTGCGGGGCCGAGAACACCGTGGCGTTCTCGACGAGTTCGGCCAGGAGGTGGATGACGTCGGCGACGGCGTGGCCGCGCAGGGTGCCGTCGATCGGCGGCACGAGCTTGACGCGGGAGTACTGCTCGACCTCGGCGATCGAGGAGCGCAGCACCTCCGTCATGGTGACGGGGTTGCTCCACTGGCGACGGGAGACGGCGCCGCCGAGGACGGCGAGGTTCTCCGCGTGGCGGCGGATGCGGGTGGCCAGGTGGTCCACGTGGAAAAGGCCCTTGAGCAGTTCGGGGTCCTCGACGTCGTTCTCCAGCTCGTCGAGGGTCTGGATCTCGCGGTGTACGAGCGACTGGAGACGCCGGGCGAGATTGCCGAACACCTCGACTTTCTGGTCGGTGCCCGTGCTGCTGGACAGCTGCGCCGCCTGCAGTACGGCGCCCATGG
Organism: Streptomyces spiramyceticus; assembly: GCF_028807635.1. Lineage (NCBI taxonomy): Bacteria > Bacillati > Actinomycetota > Actinomycetes > Kitasatosporales > Streptomycetaceae > Streptomyces > Streptomyces spiramyceticus. The sequence continues at coordinate 1,085,980 of NZ_JARBAX010000002.1, read as the reverse complement.
CGGTCTCGTGCGCGCGCCCCAGTTCCCGGGCGAGCAGGTCGAATTCGTCACCGCCCTGCCCGCCCGGTGGGGGCGTACGACGGGCGGGCGGTCCTTCGCCCCGGCGCAGCTGATCGACCACGGCGCGCAGGTCGGCCTGGCCGCGGGCGCTGGACCTGCGCAGGGCGTTACAGCGGTCGAGCACCGATTTGGCGGCCCGGTCGGCGCCCACGACGGCTGCCGCCAGCGAGACTATGGCGAGCGCTCCGGCGGTGGCCACCGCCACCCATATGTCGCGCGTCGGCGGGACGGTGGCGGAGCGGAGGATGAAGAGCACGGCCGCGGCGCCGCTCAGGGCCACGACGACGGCCGGCAGTACGGCGGCGCGCAGGAGCTGGGAGCGTATGTGGAAGTCGGGCGTGGGCTGTGCGGGATGGGGCCGGGCGCCCGGTCGTCCGTGCCGACCGCCCTCGCGGCGGTCGGCACGTGCGGAGGGTGCGCGAAGTTGAGACATCAGTGTCCTCGGTACGTGGGGCCCCAGGGATCGGCATGCTGCGTGTGTTCGACCACTGTTGGTCTGGGCTCAACTCGGGTGATGTGGCCCCATGTTGATCACCGGCCACTCACGGTAGTCGGCAACCTTTCACGCTCGACGTGCAGTTGCCAAACTTCCCCGCGCAGCGTCCCGCCCTGGTATGACGTCTCGTACTACAGACCGAAAAACCTATGGCTCCACCGGCCCTAAACAGCCGGTGCGGCCTCCGGTTCACCGGTGCCGACGACGCCGGTGCCGGCAGCCCCTGTGGCAACGTCACTCGCGCCGACGGGCCGCTTGAGTGCGGACCCACCGCCGACAGGTTGCCCCTCGGCGGGCAGGGCGGCGACCGGGCGCCACCACGGCTCCGAGGGCAGGGCGTCCGCGGCCGGCTCGAAGGGCTCGCCCGGGCGCGGCAGCGCGACACTGGCGCCCACTTCACCGGCGGCCGTGACCGTGCCCTCGCCCGGTTCCGCCCACGGGTGCGGGGCGAGGTTGAACGTACCCCAGTGGATGGGCAGCATCGGGCCGCCCGAGGGGCCGCCCTGGAGGTCGAGGTGGGCCCGGATGCCCTCGGCGGGCGTCATGTGGATGTCGGGCCAGTATTCGCTGTACGCACCGATCTGGATCATCGTCGCGTCGAACGGGCCGTGCTCGGCGCCGATGTCCCGGAAGCCGTCGAAGTATCCCGTGTCGCCGCTGTGGTAGATCCGGTGCTCCGGTCCCGCGACGGCCCAGGACACCCAGAGGGTGTGCTGCTGGTTGCGCAGGCCCCGGCCGCAGAAGTGGCGGGCCGGGGTGGCGGTCAGGGCGAGCCCGGCGATCTTCGCGGTGTCGTTCCAGTCGAGCTCGTGCATCCGGTCGGCGGGCACGCCCCAGCGCTCCAGGTGGGCGCCGACGCCGAGGGGCACCGCGAAGACCGTGCGGGTGCCTGCCAGGGCGCGGATCGTGGGCATGTCCAGGTGGTCGTAATGGTCGTGCGAGATCACGACGACGTCGACCGGACCGAGCGAGGCCAGCGGCACGGGCACGGGGTGCAGCCGCTTGGGACCGGCGAAGGCGAAGGGGGAGCAGCGCTCGCCCCAGACCGGATCGAAGAGCACGCGGCGGCCGTCGATCTCGGCCAGCACACTCGAATGGCCCATCCAGGTGAGGCGCAGACCCGTGACGGGCTGCTTGGCGATGTCCGCGAGGGTCGTGGGGTGGACGGGAATCGGTCCTGCCGGCGCCCTGCGGAGCCGCTCTTCCTTGCGGAAATAGACCTTCGAAAGTTCGAGCAACGAGCCGGACGGTCTGGTGCGAGCGCCGCCCTCCGGATTCTGGAAAACCCCGTTCGCGAAATTCGGCGAGCGTCGGATCCGTTCCATCCGCTCCCCCGCCGGGTCGGCGCCGAAGGCGGCAGTCCTCAGCGAGCGCAGCCGGGAGCGCAGCGGTTGCAGGGAGTCGGCGCCGGTCACGGGACCTCCAGGTGCTCAGAGTCCTTCCATTATGTGCGGCGGGTACGACAGTGCGGGATCGGGACCGTTACAGGGCTGGGAACAGCGGGCGGCGGATCATGACTTGAACTGATTCGTCATTCAGTAACGGATCTCGTTGACAGGGTCGCTTCCGGGTCCAGATACTGACTGACGGTTCAGTTAAGACATCGTCGTCGTGCCTGGAGGCACCCATGTCCGACCTCCCCACCGAGCTCGTTCCGCTCAACGCGGAGCAGCGCGACATCGTCGAACTCACCCGGACCTTCGCGCGTGAGGAGATCAGGCCACGGGCGCGCGCCGTGGACGAGGCAGACACCGAGACGCCGTGGGACCTGTGGCGCAAAGCCGCCAAGGTCGGCATCACCGGATTCATGCTCCCGGAGGAGTACGGGGGCGGCGGCTTCACCGATGTGTTCACCCAGTGCCTCGTCCAGGAAGAGCTGTGCGTCGGGGACCTGGGCATCGGGAATCTGCTCTGCTCGAACGGATTCTTCGCCGACCCCCTGATGGAACTGGGCAGCTCCGCCCAGAAGCGGGAATGGCTGACCCCGCTCACCGGACCCGACACCCCGATGACGTCCCTGGCGACCACCGAGCCCGGCTCCGGTTCCGACGCCGCCTCCATCGTCACGACGGCGACCCGCAGCGCCGACGGCTACCTCCTCAACGGCCAGAAGTCCTGGATCTCCAATGCCGGAGAGGCCGAGCAGTACGTCGTCTTCGCCAAGACCGACCCGGCTCAGCGCTCGCGCGGCGTGACGGCATTCCTGTTCCGCAAGGACACTCCGGGGGTCGTCTTCGGGGAACCCATGCGCAAGATGGGCCAGCGCGCCATCGTCTGCCGCGAGATCTTCTTCTCGGACGCCTTCGTGCCGGAGGCCGACCGCCTCGGGGACGAGGGCCAGGGCTTTACCGGACTCATGCGTACGTTCGACATCTCGCGCGCGGTGCTGGGCGCGGCCGCGACGGGCGTCGCCAGGGCGGCGTACGAATACGCCCGCGACTACGCGAAGACCCGTCACCAGTTCGGCAAGCCGATCATCGAACACCAGGCGGTGGCCTTCCGGCTCGCCGACATGCGCACGCGCATCGAGCAGGCCCGGCTGATGACCTGGCGGGCCGCCAAGCGCCTCGACGCGGGGCTCGACGCGACCGCGGAGGCGGCGATGGCGAAGCTGACGGCCTCGGAGACCGCGGCGTACTGCACCTGGGCCGCCGTCCAGACGCTGGGCGGCTGGGGTTACTCGCGGGAGTACCCGGTCGAGCAGTGGATGCGCGACGCCCGGCTCGAAGAGATCGAAGAGGGAACCTCGGACATCATGCGCCTGGTCATCTCGCGGAGCGTATGAGATGGGACAACCGCAGGTGGGACAACCGCAGGTGGGACAACCGCAGGTGGGACAACCGCAGGTGGGACAACCGCAGGTGGGACAACCGCAGGTGACACCCCACGGGCGCTACGGTCCGGCGACCGCCATCACCGGCGGCGAAGCCCTGGTCAGGGCGCTGGCCGTACACGGTGCGCGCACGGCGTTCGGCATCCCCGGCACGCACAATCTGGAGATCTACCGGCATTTGCGGCCGTACGGCATCGGGCATGTGACGCCACGTCATGAACAGGGCGCTGGGTACGCCGCCGATGCGTACGCCCGGGTCACCGGCCGCCCCGGCATCGCCGTCACCACCACCGGCCCCGCCCTGCTCAACATCGCGGCGGCGGCCGGCCAGGCGTACTCGGACAGCGTTCCGCTGCTGATCGTCTCGCCGGGCATGCCGCTGCGCCACCCCCGGCAGCCGACCGGGATGCTGCACGAAATGCGCAGCCAGACGGAGGCGCTGCGCGGGGTCGTCGCCTTCAGCCACCGGGTGTCGACGGTCGAGGAGATCGGCGTGGCGGTCGCGCGGGCCTTCACGCTCTTTCGCACCGAACGGCCCCGGCCCGTACACATCGAAGTGCCGCTGGACCTGCTGGAGGCCGCGGAGCGGGTGGGCCGCGTACGGTTCACGCCGCCGGGCGGCGACCGGCGGCCCTGCGCCGGGGCGGTCCGCGAGGCCGCTGCGGTGCTTGTGGCGGCGCATCGGCCAGCGCTGGTTCTCGGCGGCGGTGCCCGGCGGGCGGCGGCGGAGTGCCGCGCGCTTGCCGAGGAGCTCGGCGCGTTCGTCGTGACGACGGCCAACGGCAAGGGAATCGTGGACGAGTCCCACCCGCTGTCGCTCGGCGTCTCGCTGCACAGCCCGTCCGTGCAGAAGGCGCTGACGGAGTGCGACGCCGTCCTGGCCGTAGGTACGGAGTTGGCCGAGTCGGACCTGTGGTCGCCGCCGCCGACGCTCGGCGGGACGCTGATACGGGTGGACCTTGACCCGGCACAGATGTACGCCGGGCTGCCCGCCGACGTTGCACTGGTCGGCGACGCACGGGCCGCGCTAGGAGCGCTGCGTGACGCGCTCGCACAGCTGCACCCCACGGCCGCGAACGGGGTCGGGGCCGCCCCGGTCCCCACCCTGGTCCCCACCCCGGTCGCGTCCGAACGCCACTGTGCGGTGCCGGGGGCGGACGGTGGTGTTGGCGCCTTCGGCGCTGGTGGGGCGGTCACGGCCGGGGGTACGGCCCGGGGCAGCGGGACAGGCGGTGCGGCCGAGGGCGGCGGCACCGTCAGGTTTAGCGGGACAGCCGGGGGCAGCAGCGCGGCCTGGGTCAGTGACGACGGCCTCACCGCAGCCCCCCGGGCCGAGGAGTCGGCAGGCCGCTGCACTGCGCCCGCCGCCCGGACCGTCGTGCTGCCCCTTGCTGCCCAGGATGCCGACACCATCGGGTCTGCCCTGCACGGGCCCGCCGCGCAGGCGGTCAGCGCGCTGCGGCGCGGGCGGGATGCGGAGACGGCGGTGCGGGACTCACGCTGGGTTCCGTATCTGCGCGCGATCCGCGGCGTGCTGGACGCGGACGCCGTCATCACGTCGGACAGCGCACAGTGCTGCTACTACGGCGCGCTCCCGCACCTGCCCGTCGGCCCTCGCGGCCGCTATCTCCACCCCACCGGTTTCGGCACGCTCGGATACGCCCTGCCCGCCGCCATCGGCGCGAAGTCGGCGTATCCCGAACGGCAGGTCGTCGCGCTCAGCGGCGACGGCGGCCTGCAGTTCACCGTGCAGGAACTGGCGACCGCCGCGCAGCTCGGACTGCCGCTCCCCGTCGTCGTGTTCGAAAACGGCGGATACGGCGAGATCCGCGACGAGATGAACGCCCGCGGCGACACCCCCACCGCAGTCGACCTGGCGCGCATCGACCTGCCGGCGCTGTGCCGTGCGTACGGCGGCCGGGGCGCGCACGCCGCTTCCCCCGGCGCACTCGCCGACGCGCTGGCGCGGGCGCTGAACACCCCTGGCCCCACCGTCATCACAGTTCCCGAGGAGACCACCGCATGAGCAGCAGCCCCTTGATCTCGCTGAGCTGGACCGATCACGTGACAGGGCGCCAGGGGTTTCTGGTGGTGGACCGACTCGTGCGCGGTGTGTCCAGCGGCGGTCTGCGCATGCGCAAGGGCTGCACGCTCGACGAGGTCGCCGGCCTGGCGCGCGGCATGACGATGAAGGAAGCCCTGCACTACAACGCGGACGGCCGGTACATTCCGCTCGGCGGTGCAAAGGGCGGCATCGACTGCGACCCGCAGGACCCCGAGGCGTACGGCATTCTGGTGCGCTACCTGCGCGCCATGCGTCCGCACATCGAGAACTTCTGGACCACCGGCGAAGACCTCGGCCTGACCCAGGACATTGTCGACAAGGCCGCCGCCGAAGCGGGTCTCGTCTCCTCCATCCAGGCCGTCTATCCGCTGCTCGACGACGAGACGGCGGCGCGGCAGCGGCTCGCCGACGCGTTCGCCGTCGAGGTCGACGGCATCGGCCTCGACGAGCTGGTCGGCGGCTGCGGAGTCGCCGAGTCGGTGCTCGCGGCGCTCGACCGCGCCGGGGTCGCGTACGAGGGCACGCGTGTGTCCGTACAGGGCCTCGGCACCATGGGCGGTGCCACCGCCCGGTTCCTGTCCCGCGCCGGGCTGAAGATCGTCGCCGTGGCCGACGTACTGGGCACAGTGGCCAACCCGGAAGGTCTGGACGTCGAAGCGCTGCTCGCCTCGCGCGACGCGTACGGTGCCGTGGACCGGGGTGTGCTGCGCCCCGGCGACCGTGAACTGCCGGGCGATGCCTGGTTGTCCGTGGAGGCGGAGGTGCTGATTCCGGCAGCCGTCTCGTACGCCGTTGACGAAACCAACCAGGGACGGATCACCGCCCGCTGGATCGTCGAGGCGGCGAACATGCCGGTGATGGCGGACGCGGAGGCGCTGCTGGCGGCTCGTGGGGTGACCGTCCTGCCGGACGTCGTCGTCAACTCCGGTACGAACGCATGGTGGTGGTGGACCCTCTTCGGCGAGATCGGCGCCGACGCGGACGAGGCGTTCGCGTACACCCGGCGCTCGATGCGCGCCCTGATCGACCAGATGCTCGCGCGGGCGGAGGCGGACGGCACGACGCCGCGCGCCGCGGCCCATGCGATCGTCGCCGACCGCCTGCCGGTGATCGCGGAGCGGTTCGGGTGGTACAGGTGACACACACCTCTCGGACCGTTCGCGCCGCCCTCGACGCGCTCTTCGATCCCAGATCCGTCGCGGTCGTCGGCGCCTCCGGAAACCCGGAGAAGTGGGGGTACTGGCTGGCCGCCGGGGCCCTCGAAGGACGCGACCGCCGTACGGTCCACCTGGTGAACCGGCGCGGCGGCGAACTGCATGGCGTACGGTTCGTGCCCGGCCTGGACGGCCTGCCGGACCCGCCGGACCATGTGGTGATCGTCGTACCTCCACAGCAGGTCCGCCCCCTCGTGGTCCAGGGTCTCGCGGCGGGGGCACGCTGCTTCACGGTCATCACGTCGGGCGGTACGAGCGCGGCCGAGGAGCGTGAACTCGCCGCCTTGATAACCGGGGGCGGGGCGCGGCTGCTCGGCCCCAACTGCATGGGCGTCGTCGACACGACCAGCGGACTGCGCCTCAGCTGGGGCGACTTCCCCGCCGGTTCGGTGGGCCTCGTCTCGCAGAGCGGCAATCTGGCGCTGGAGATCGGCAGGCTGCTGGCTCGCGCAGGGCAGGGATTCTCGCGCTTCGTGTCGCTCGGAAACCAGCGCGACATCGACGCGGCGGACGCTCTGGACGCACTGATCGCCCATGCCCCGACGCGGGTCGTCGCTGCGTACATCGAGGACTTCCGCGACGGCCGCCGCCTGGCCCGCACGCTGACCGCGGCCCACACGGCGGGCAAGCCGGTGCTGCTGCTGACGGTGGGCGCCAGTGAAGCCTCCGACCGCGCGGCGGCCTCGCACACGGGGGCTCTGGTCAGCGCCCGCGCGACGGTGGAGGCGGTGTGCCGCGAGGCAGGGGCACTGCTGCTGGACACGGCGGGCGAACTCGTCGACACGGCGATATGTCTACTGGCTGCGCCCGTAGGGGCGTTGGGTCTGTGGACGGGCGGGCACGTGGAAGCCTCCGGTGGGGCGACAGGTGGGCACACGAGCGACGGGCCCTCCCGACCCTGGGCCCTGCGGGTCGCTGTCGTCGGGGACAGTGGGGGGCAAGGGGCCCTCGCCGCTGATGCGTTGGTGGCGCGTGGGTTTGATGTGCCTGGGCTCTCGGCCGGGACTGCGGGCGCGGTGGCCGCGTTCCTGCCGTCGGGCGCCGCCTGCGGAAACCCCGTCGACCTTGCCGGGGCCGGCGAGGCAGATCTCCACAACTACTCCCGTATCGCGCGGGCACTGCTGTTCGGCGGGGGCACCGACGCCGTCGTCCTCACCGGCTACTTCGGCGACTACGCCACCGCCAACCCCGCCCAGGCCGACCGCGAGTGCGAGGTGGCCAATGAACTCGCCTGCGCCGCAAGGGAGTCCGGGCGGCTCCTCGTCGTACACACCATGGCGCGCGACACCCCCGCCCTCGCGGTGCTCCGCGCGCACTCCGTGCCCGTGTACGAACGCATCGAGCAGGCCGCGACCGCCCTCGCCGGAGCGGCCAGACTGCACGCCACCGTCGCGGCGGCTCCCGACGCGTCGCCGCGCCGGGCCTCGTACGGCGTGCCTGACGGCGGTTACGAGACCGTACGCGAACTGCTCGCCTCGTACGGACTCACCTTCCCGGCAGCCGAGTTCGTGACCACAGCCGACGAGGCGGTGGAGGCGGCCTACCGCACCGGCTATCCCCTCGCTCTGAAAGCCATGGGGCTGGCCCACAAGACAGAGGCGGGCGGCGTCGCGCTCGGCATCGCCGACGAGGGCGGGCTCCGTACCGCCTTCGCGCGGATGCGGTCCACCACCGGCGCCGCGCGCTACGCCGTGGAGGCCATGGCCTCGCCCCCGTACGCCGTCGAACTCATCGCCGGCGTACGGCGCGACCCTGCCTTCGGCCCCGTCGCCATGGTCGGCATCGGCGGGGTCAACGCCGAGCTGCTCGCCGACACGGCGGTCGCGCTCGCGCCCCTCACCCCGGAACGCGCCCGCGACCTGCTCCTGTCCCTGCGCCACTCTGCGCTGCTGACCGGCTGGCGGGGCGCACCGCCCGTACATCTCGACGCGGCCGCCGCCGCCCTGTGCACGGTGGCGCGGGCCGGCGCGGAGCATACCGAGCTGTCCGAACTCGAAGTCAATCCCCTGCTGGTACACCCGGGCGGCGCGATCGCCCTCGATGCGCATGGAGTGCTCCGATGACAAGTCCGATGAAAGACGAGAAGTCCGAGTCCGAGTTCGCGGGACGCACGTACCTCGTGACCGGCGGCGGCAGCGGCATCGGCCGCGCGGTGGCCCTCGCGCTGGGCGCGGCAAAGGCCCGGGTCGTCGTCGCGGGCCGTACGCCCGAGAAGCTGGAGGAGACGGTCGCCCTGATCGAGAAGGGGGGCGGCCGTGCCCTCGCCGTACCGACGGACGTACGGGACCCGGCCGCGGTCGACACACTGGTGGCAGCCGCCGTGGACCGTTTCGGCCGACTGGACGGCCTGGTCAACAACGCGGCGGGGAACTTCGTCGCGCCGGGCATCGACATCAGCCCGAACGGCTGGCGCGCGGTCGTCGACATCGTCCTCAACGGCTCGTACTACTGCACGCGCGCCGTCGCCAGGCAGCTGCGCGCCCAGGGCACGGGGGGCTCAGTGCTTTCGGTGATCGCGACGTACGCCTGGCACGGGCATCCGGGTACGGTCCACTCGGCCGCAGCCAAGGCGGGCGTGCTGGCCATGACCCGCACGCTCGCGGTGGAGCTCGCCCCGCTCGGTATCCGCCTGAACTGCATCGCCCCCGGGCCGACGGAGACGGCCGGTGCGGGCGCCGCGCTGTGGGCCACGGAGGAGGCGCGGGCCGAGGTGCTCGCGACGGTCCCGGCGGGGCGCTTCGCGGACCCGGCGGAGATCGCGGACGCGTCGCTGTTCCTGCTGGGCGAGCGGGCGTCGTACTTGACGGGTGAGTGTCTGACGCTGGACGGCGGCCAGTGGCTCGGCAAGCAGGTGTACGGACGGACCGCCGCCACCGCCGCTCACTGAGGCGTGCCTGCGGCGCATTCCGCCGCAGGCACGCCCCGGCGACCCCTTCGTCAGACCGTGGTTCTGGCCGTCACCAGCCGGTGGCCGCCCAGAAGTCCCGAGAGCTCCGCAAGAAACCGCCCCGAGAGCGGCGGCCAGTTCCACAGCACCAGCCCCAGATGAGCGACCGCGACAGGCGGGTCGATCCCCCACGCCAGGAAGTCCGCCCGCCCACCGCACCGGACACAGGCCCCGCTCCCCGGCCCCGTACCGCCGAACCAGGCGTACAGATCGTCGAGCAGCGGGGCCCACTCGCGCGTCCACATGTCGGGTCCGCTCTCGGAGGGCTCCGCCGTCGCACCGCAGTGCGGGCACGTCGCCGTCCAGACCTCCGCGCACAGATACACGCGGCGTTCGATCTCCATGCCGACGCCGCACGCCGCGAGCGCCGTCACCTCGTCCTCGGTGACGGCGCTCGCGGCGTGCGGTCCTGGTGGCCTGCCGAGCTCGTCCCCGAGCAGGCAGTGGGTCAGTTCGCTCCGGACGATGCCTTCTTCCTCCAGCCAGTCCATGACCCGGCCGGCGAGCTCGGCGGCTTCCTCCGGCCGGGCGTCGACGTCGGCCACCCATACGTACGCATCGCCCATGCGCGCACGCTATCCCTTGTCCCTACCCCTTGGAGCGCCGCGTCTTCGCACCCAGCGCGTAGAAGATCAGCCCGATCACCAGGAACAACACCAACGGCACGACCTGGCTGAGCGTGTACTGAAGCCGCTCCCCCGCGAAGGACTCGGGCAGCGAGTCCGCGGCCACACCGTCCGTGCCGAACCACCCCACCCCGAAGCCCGGCCAGATCAGCACGACGACGGTGAAGGCAACGAACCCGGTGGCGAGCGCCGTGACCAGCCACGCTCCGGCGCGGCCGCCCGGGACGGCGTACGGCCGGGTGATGTCCGGGTACTTGCGGCGCAGCACGACGAGGCTCGGGAAGGTGATGACGTACGAGATGAAGGTGGTGCAGATCGTCAGGCCGAGGCCGGCTGCGAAGTACTTCTCGCCGTTGCCGCCGGTCAGGTTGAGTGCGACGACGAAGAGGAGGGACGCGAGGACGGCGGAGAGCAGGTTCACGCGGACCGGCGTGCCGTGCTTCTCGGAGATCGCGCCGAGCCAGGCCGGGCCCGCCCCGTCGGCGCAGGCGACGGCTTGGGCGCGGTGGGCACCCATCGCCCAGGTGACGCCGCTGGTCAGCAACCCGATGATGAGGCCGGCGGCGGCGATCCCGCCGAAGACGGAGCCCGCACCGGTGAGGGTGACCGTGCCGTCGGCTGCGATCGACCCTCCGTAGACGGTGAAGACGGCCTTGCAGGCGTCGATGAAGCCGCCGAGGCTGCCGATGTCCTGACTGGGGAGTACGAACAGGATGCCGAGGATCGGGCCGCCGTACAGGACGAGCGAGGCCAGGCCGGAGCGGAGGATGGACAGGGGGATGTCGCGGCGCGGGTTCTTCATCTCCTCGGCGGCGGAGCTGGGGAGTTCGAAGCCGACGAAGTTGAAGATCAGGACGGGGACGAGGGCGACGAAACCGACATAGGTGGGGGCGAATTCACCGGCGGGCAGGGCGTGTACGCCGTGTTCGGCGGCGAAGACGACAACGGAGACGAGGAAGAAGCCGAGCAGCACGATCCGCGCGATCGCGCCCGCGATGGGGACCCACTTGCCGATGCGCACGGACTGGACGACGGCGAGCGCCCCGCCCCAGATGAAGACCAGCCCGGCCGCGTACTTCCAGCCGCCGGGGAGTGGAGTGAAGAACTCCTCCCAGGTGGTGAGCGCGATGATGCACAGGCTGCCGCCCACCCAGACCGGGTTGGAGATCCAGTACAGGATCTGGTTGATGCCGGCGGTGAGCCGCCCGAAGGCCAGCCGGGTCCAGACATACGGGCCGCCCTGCACGGGGAAAGCAGAGCCGAGCTCGGCGACGAGCAGCCCGTACGGGAGGAAGAAGGCGACCGCGAGGATCGCCATCCAGGTCAGGCCCTGGGGGCCCTGTGCCGCCACCGAGCCGATGGTGTCGAGGCCGACCAGTGTGCAGATGAGGAAGAAGAGGACGTCGAGGCGGCGCAAGTCCTTGCGCAGCCTTCCGCGTTGTTCGCCCCAGCCCTGGGAGAGGTCGGGGGCTTCGGCGGTCTTCGCGTTTGCTGGGGAGGGAGGTGCTTGGGTCACGAGGCGGACTCCTACGGCGGTACGGGGGACTGCGTACAGGCGTGGCACTTCGGCACTTCAACTTCACGTTCGAACATCGAGCTTCGACCTTCATGCTGACTGAATGGCCAGTCAGTAGAGCGCACTGTGGCCCGCGCCACAGTGCGGTGTCAAGGGCTCGTCGGCATCTTCCGGACCGGCCTGGCCGACGGCCCGTGTGTAGGGTTGCCGCGTGGCAAGAGTCCGGTTGAGCGTGGAGGAACGGCGCGAGGAGATGCTGCGCGCCGCAGTAGAACAGATCGAGGCGCGGGGCGTGACCGCCGTACGCATCGCGGATGTCGCCTCGGCTCTCGGCGTCAGCAACGCGCTGGTGCTCTACCACTTCTCGACCAAGGAAAAGCTCGTCGCGGCCGCTTTCATGTACGCCGCCGAAGGCGATCTCGCCCAGCTGCGCAAGCTGCTCGGCCGTCGCACCAGCGCCGTCCGCAAGCTGCGCGGCGCGGTCCGCTGGTACGCGCCGACCGGCCAGGCCAAGGGCTGGAAGCTGTGGATCGAGGGCTGGGCGGCCTCGTTGCGTGAGCCCGTGCTCCGCGAGGTGGCCCGCGACCTCGACCAGCAGTGGAAGGCGGCACTGACCGAGGTCATCGCGGAGGGTGCGGAGGCCGGTGAGTTCCAGTGCGAGGATCCCGCGGCGGCGGCCTGGCGGCTGACGGCCCTGCTGGACGGTCTCGCGGTCCAGATGATCTCGTATGCCGGATCCCTCTCCCGCTCCACCATGCTGGAGTGGGCCGACGGCGCACTCGCCCGCGAGCTGGGCATCGACCGCGCGGAGCTCACCGCTGCCGGGCGCTGAAGTCCCGGTGGCGCCCTAAGGAGACATGGTGTCTGTACAAAAGTCCGAGCACTCGGTGTACGACGTCCTGGTCATCGGCGGCAGCGGGGTGGATACGGTCGTCCGCGTCGACTCGCTGCCCGTACCCCTCGCCGACTCGGTCGGCGTGCCACCCATCCGGGAGTGGCCGGGCCACACCGGCGGCAACGTCGCCCTGGGTTGCCGGGCCCTGGGACTCCAGGTGAAATTCCTCGATTTCATCGGCGACGACTGGATCGGCGGACAGGTCCGGGAGCGGCTCGCCAAGGGCGGTGTCGACTTCGAACCGCTGATATCACCCGCCGGCACCCGCCGCGCGGTGAATCTCGTCGACACCTCGACGGGCCGCCGGATGTCTTTCTACGACGCCCGCGACACCGAGGACCTGCGGATGCCGCGCGACTTCTACCTCCAGCATCTGCGGCGGGCCGGTCATGTCCACCTGTCCATCGTGAACTTCGCCCGGCACCTTCTCGACGACATCGAGGAACTCCGTGTCCCCGTCTCGACCGACCTGCATGACTGGGACGGACTCGACGACTACCACCGGGAGTTCGCTCTCCGCTCCGACCTCGTCTTTCTCAGCGCGTCGGGTGCGGGCGAGCGCATCGCCTCCGTGATGCGGGAGATTCTGCGCGAGGGCCGAGCCGAGGCCGTGGTGGCGACGGCGGGGGCGGGCGGCTCGTACCTGCTGACGCGCGACGGCATCCGCACCCCACGGCCGATCCCCGCGACCGTGCCGCCGGGCCCGGTCCTGGACTCCAACGGCGCCGGGGACGCGTATGTCAGCGGATTCCTGTACGGACGGCTGTCCGGCCGGGACCTTGAGGAGTGCGCCCGCCTGGGCGCGCGGGCGGGCGCCCACGCCTGCACGACCGAGGGCAACACGGACCTGATCGGCCCCGGCGACCTTCTCGCACTCCACGCCTGATCCGCTCGGCGTCGGATCCGCTCCGGCCCGATCGGCGTGGCGTCGGATCCACTCCGGGCAGGATGCACTCCGGCAGGATCCGCTCAGGGCAGATCCACTCGGGGCAGATCCACTCAGGCCGGATCCGCTCAGGTCTGGCGCACCGGTTCGTACGCCTCCTGCCCGAGTCCGAACGTCCAGGCCACGCCCTCCTTCGCGGTCCTTGTCGTGGGCGGCACGCGCAGCCAGTACGTACGGTGCGTGCCGTCCGGCTCGGGGGTGGAATTGACCACCTCGACCATCACCACGTCCTCGTCGCCCTGGAGCGCGATCCTCCAGAGGATGCCGGTCTCGTCGCGGTGCACCGGCTGGGCGTCCGACTCGCTGAGATAGCGGTCGTAGCCGTAGAACTCCAGCATCACGCGGCGCAGCTCCGCGTTCTCCTCGGCCCGTATCCGAGCAGGGGTCAAAGACGCCAGCTCGTCGAGGAACGCGGCGGGCACCGGCATGCCGCGCCAGGCGTACAGGGCGAAGCCGTCCGGGAAGGCAAGGGCGGGGCCGTCCCCGCGGTCGAGGCGTCCGGCCTCGTCGCGGTGCAGCTCGACCGGCCGTTCGCTGATGACCACCGCGTTCTCGTACGGCCACCACCATCCGGCGTGCCTGGCCACTTGTGTCAGGCCGGCGAGCCGGTCGCCACGGCCGTCGAACGCCGCGAGCCAGGCCGCGTCGTGCTGGCCGAGCACCGCGTCGAGGAGGAGCAGACGTACATCCGACTCGTCCTCCGGCTGCTCCGTGAGCGCCGAAACGACTCCGGTACGGATCCGCTCGGCCAGTTCCCTCGTGGTGTCCCACAGGTGCGCGCCGGTCGCGGACCACAGCGCCGCCCAGCCCTGGGGTCCCACTCGTCGTGCACGCGGCGTCGTTCATCGGCCCACGGCCGGGTACGCACCTCGTCGCGCACCGAGCGCCCGGCTCCGACCAGCTTTTCGACGGCTTCGACCGCCGCCTTGGGCGACTCGGCCCAGACGATCGTCTCCGGCTCTGCGAGACCGGCCGTGCGGTAGGCGAGCCGCGCGCCTTCTTCCGCGGCCGCCCGGTCCGCCGCTCCCGTCGCCGCCGCGACGGCCCGCCATGTCATTACGTGCTCCATCAGAAGTCCCTGTCCCCTGTTTCCTGTTCCGGTCCGACCCTGCACTGCCCTGCACTGCCCTGCACTGCCCTGCGAGCGACGCTCAGTCCGCGACGATACGGACCGAGCCCGGCACGTACTCCCGCTGACGCACCACCCGGTACCAGCCCTTGGGCAGCGGTATCGCCGCGTGCTCCTCGTGCACCACCCGTCCGCCGTCCGGCAGATGAAGCAGCATCGGGTCGAGAGGGCCCGCCTCGCGCACCAGCCTGCCGGGCCCCTGCACCGCGTGCGCATGTCCGGTGACTTCGCCCAGTGCGAGCACCAGCCGTCCCCGACCGTCGCGCAGTTCACCGGGTGCGTCTGCCAAGTGCGCCGGCACCGCCGACTCCCCCAACGGCATGATCAGTACGTCCCCTTGCCGGTACATGGCTGTCTCCCCTCGTTGGCGCACACGCTGTGCCGACCACATGGAAAACGCTACGGCCCGGGTCTGACAATCGGCTCCGACCTGCGACAACGGGGCCCGCTCACAGCATTGTCAGTGCGGCTTGGTAAACCTTTCGCACGTCAGTCGACCGCTCAGCGTCAGGAGATCAGGGCCATGTCCCACGTGGACCATCTGCAGGAGTTGCTCGGCCTCCCGGCCGTCGACTTCCACCCCGCCCCATCGCCCTTGCCCGCCCCGGACGCCGCCGCGTGGCGCATCTCCGTGAACCCGTACGACGACGACCCGCCCTGGGACGAGGTGTTCGACGAATTCCTGAAGACCGTCGACCCCGGACAGGTGCGCGCGCTGATCATCGGCCAGTGGGGCGAGGCGTACGACAACGATTCGAGCTTCCCCATCAACCTGGTCATCGCCGCCGCCGAACGGCTGACCGCCCTGGAGGCCGTATTCGTCGGCGACATGACCTCCGAGCAGAACGAGATCTCCTGGATCGAGCAGTCCAATGTCACGGGCCTGCTCAGCGCGTTCCCCCGCCTACTGGAGCTCGGTGTGCGCGGCGGCAGCCAGCTCCGCTTCCCGCCGGTGCACCACACACGGCTGCGCTCGCTCGTCTTCGAGTCCGGCGGCCTCCCGGCGGAGGTGGTGCGCGGCGTCATCGAGAGTGAACTCCCCTCCCTGGACCACCTCGACCTCTGGCTCGGCGTCTCGGAGTACGGCGGCGACACCGAGATCACCGACCTCGCACCACTGCTGTCCGGCTCCCGCTTCCCCGGGCTGCGCCACCTCGGTCTGCGCAACAGCGAGATTCAGAACGAGATCGCGGCCGCTATCGCGTCGGCCCCCGTCGTCGCCCGGCTGGACACCCTCGACCTGTCGAACGGAACCCTTGGTGACGAGGGTGCGGCCGCGCTGCTCGAAGGGCAGCCGCTCACCCATCTCGAATGCCTCGACCTGCACCATCACTTCCTCTCCGAGGAAATGGAGCGCCGGGTGGCCGACGCGCTGGAGCCGCACGGCGTGCACGTCGACGTATCGGAGCGTGAGGAGCCGTGGGACGGCCGCGGCGCCGAGGGCCGCTACACGGCAGTGGCGGAGTGAGGCGGCCATGACCGGCATCGACCACCCCGAGACGTTCCACGGACTGCCCGTCCACACGCTTGCCGAGCCCGACGACCAGCACGCCCCGCCGCTCCCGCCCGCGGACTCCGTGGCCTGGCGCCTGGACTGTCTGTGGAACGAGGACAATCCGTTCCCCGAACTGTGGGACCGCTTCCTCGCGTCCGTCGACTCCACGCAGGTCAGAGCGCTGGTGCTCGGCCCGTGGTGGCACGACGAATACTCACCCCTGCGTCCCGTCCTCGACCTGATCCTCGCGGACGCCGACCGCTTCCCCGCCCTGCGTGCGCTGTTCGTCGCCGACGTCATGAGTGAGGAGTGCGAGGTGTCGTGGCTGGAGATGACGGACGTCACGCCCTGCCTAGAAGCGTTCCCGCTGCTCGAAGAGCTGACGGTGCGCGGCTGCGGCGACGCCGTCTCGGAACAGGACGTCCTGTCCCTGCGGCCGGTCCGCCACGATGCGCTGAAAGTGCTGCGCTTCGAATCCGGCGGCCTGCCCGGTTCCGTCGTCAGGGCTGTCGGCGCCTCCACGCTGCCCGCGCTGGAGCGCCTCGAACTCTGGCTCGGGGTCACGCATTACGGCGGCGACGCGACGGTCGCCGACCTCGCACCCCTGCTCTCCGGCGGCGCCTTCCCACGCCTGAGGCACCTGGGGTTGCAGAACAGCGAGATCCAGGACGAGATCGCGGTCGCCGTCGCCTCGGCTCCGGTCGTCGCCCAGCTGGACTCGCTCGCCCTCTCGATGGGCACCCTCAGCGGCGCCGGTGCCGAGGCCCTGCTCGGCGGCCAGCCGCTGACCCACCTCCGGGACCTGGACCTCCACCACCACTACATCCAGGAGCCGATCCAGCAGCGCCTGCGGAAGGTGCTCGAACCACACGGCGTGCGGCTCAACCTGGACCAGGCCGACTACTGGGACCCCGAGGACGACGAGCCCCGCTATGTCGCCGTCGACGAGTAGCGCGGAGCCGCGATTCGCGGTGGTCGGCAATCCCGCCAACCGCCGCGTCGCGCTCTTCCAGGACGCCGTGGCCGCCGTCGGCCTGCCCGCCGCACGCGTTGTGCCGTGGCTCGACGTCCTCCGCCAAGGCGCCTCCTTCCAGCCGGGCGAGATCGTACGGATCGACTCGCCCGGGGAAGACCCCGACGTCGAGCGGCTGTTGCGCGGTGTCGGCGACGCCACCCGGGTGGAGGGCTCGGCGCGCTGGTACGAGCGGTTCACGGCGGCCGTACGGGACGTGGGGCAGGCGGCGGAGGGCTGCACTCTGCTCGACGACCCCGACGAGCTGGCGGTGCTGTTCGACAAGCGGCTGTGTCATGCCGTGCTGCACCGTGCGGGCGTTCCCGTGCCGCCTTCGCCTACATCCGGGGCGCCGGTACTGCCCGTGCGAGGCTGGTCGGACGTACGCGAACTGCTGCGCTCGCACCGTATGCCGCGCGCTTTCGTCAAGCTCGCGCACGGCTCGTCCGCCTCCGGTGTGCTGGCCGTCGAGACGGCGGGCTCCGGGCGGGTGCGGGCCACCACATCGGTGGAGCGCGACAGCGAGGGGCGGCTCTTCAACTCCCTTCGTGTACGTCTCTGTACGACCGAACGTGAGGTCGCCGCGATCGTCGACGCGCTCGCGCCCGACGGCCTGCACATCGAGCGCTGGCTGCCCAAAGCCTCCCAGCGGGGCCGGGCCGCCGACCTGCGGGTGGTGGTCGTCGGCGGCCGGGCCACCCATGCCGTCGTACGGACCAGCCGCTCCCCCATGACCAATCTCCACCTCGGCGGCGCCCGCGGAAACCTCGACGAGGCCCGCGCGGCCGTCGAGACGGCGGGCGGCAGCTGGGCCGACGCCCTGGGGATGTGCGAGCGGGCCTCGGCCTGCTTCCCGCGCACGCTCTGTGTGGGCGTCGATCTGCTGCCCGCGGTCGGCTGGCGCCGCTTCGCCGTCGGCGAGGTCAATGCGTTCGGCGATCTGCTGCCGAACCTCACCGGCCTGCCCGGGAGCGGCGCCGAGGGCCTGGACACCTACGCGGCGCAGGTCGCCGCCGTACAGCTACAGCGCGCCGTACAGCACACAGCAAGGAACCACCATGCAATCACCTGACATGAACAAGATCGTGGGCAGCCACGATCTGCTGCTCGTCACCCTCGACACTCTGCGCCACGACGTCGCCGCCGAACTGGCTGCCGCCGGACGCATCCCGAACCTGGTCGCCCATCTGCCCGGCGGCGTCTGGGAGAAGCGGCACGCGCCCGGCAGTTTCACCTACGCCTCGCACCAGGCGATCTTCGCGGGTTTCCTGCCCACGCCCGCCGCGCAGGGCCCCCACCCGCGGCTCTTCGCGGCGCGCTTCGCGGGCAGCGAGACCACCGCCGAGCGCACCTTCGTCTTCGACACCCCCGACCTGGTCTCCGGCCTCGCGGACGCCGGCTACCGCACGGTGTGCATCGGCGGCGTCGGCTTCTTCAACCGGCAGGGCCCGCTGGGCTCGGTGCTGCCCGGGATGTTCCAGGAGAGCCATTGGGAGCCGGAGTTCGGTGTGGCGTCCCCCGTCTCCTTCGAGGAGCAGGTGGCCCGGGCCGAGAAGGTCGTCGCCGGACTGCCCGCCGAGCAGCGGCTGTTCCTGTTCGTCAATGTCTCCGCACTGCACCAGCCCAACTGGTTCCACCTGCCCGGCGCCACCCGCGAGGCCGGCGACACCCGCGCGACCCATGCCGCCGCCCTGGAGTACGTCGACCGGCACATCGGCAGGCTCTTCGCCGCCGCGAGCAGCCGCCGCCCCTGCTTTGCGATCGTCTGCTCCGACCACGGCACGGCGTACGGCGACGACGGATACACCGGCCACCGCCTCGGTCACGAGGCCGTCTGGACCGTCCCCTACGCCCACTTCACTCTCGATCAGGGGGCCACCCGATGAGCACCACGACGCCCCGCCCGTACCAGAGTTACGTCTACGCCTACCCGCACAAAACGGCGTACCGCGAGCTGAAGAACCGTCCCGCGCTGCGCGATCTGTGGGCGGGCGAGCCCAAGAACGCCCTCTCCCTCTACCTCCACATACCGTTCTGCGAGGTCCGCTGCGGCTTCTGCAACCTCTTCACCCGGATCGGCGCCCCCGACGAGCTGACCGGCCGGTATCTCGACGCGCTCGACCGCCAGGCCACCGCCGTACGCGACGCCCTCGACGAGACCCGAGACAAGGAGGGAGACGAGGCCGGAGACAGGGCCCGAGACGGCGGCGGGACCCGCTTCGCCGCCGCTGCGTTCGGCGGCGGCACCCCCACCTTCCTCACCGCCTGCGAGCTGGAGCGGCTCTGCGACATCGCCGAGAAGCGGATGGGCGCGGACCTGCGTGCCGTACCGCTCTCCGTCGAGGCGTCCCCCGCGACCGCGACGGCCGACCGGCTCGCCGTGCTCGCCGACCGCGGTACGACGCGCCTCAGCCTCGGAATCCAGAGCTTCGTCGACGCAGAGGCCCGCGCGGCCGTGCGCCCGCAGCGCCGCGCCGACGTCGAGGCGGCCCTCGGCCGCATCCGCGACGCCCGTATCCCCGTCCTCAACATCGACCTGATCTACGGCATAGAGGGCCAGACCTCGGACACTTGGCGCGTGTCGCTCGACGCCGCGCTCGCCTGGCGGCCCGAGGAGCTCTACCTCTACCCCTTGTACGTACGCCCGCTGACCGGCCTCGGACGAAGCGGCAGCGAAGCCGAAGCCGACGCCACCTGGGACGCCCAGCGGCTGCGGCTCTACCGCGAGGGCCGGGACCACCTCGTCGAGCACGGCTACGAGCAGGTGTCGATGCGGATGTTCCGCCGCAAGGACGCGCCGAAGCAGTCGGCCGACGACTACGCCTGCCAGACCGACGGCATGATCGGCCTCGGCTGCGGAGCCCGGTCGTACACCTCCGCGCTCCACTACTCCTTCGACTACGCCGTCGACATGCGCGAAATACGGTCGATCATCGACGACTACACCACCACCGAGGACTTCTCCCGTGCCGAGGTCGGCCGGTACGTCGACGGCGACGAGGCACGCCGCCGCCACCTGCTCCAGTCGCTCCTGCAGGCAGACGGAATGCCCCTGGCCGAGTACGCCGACCGGTTCGGCGCCGCGCCTGCCGACGACTTCCCCGCCGAGCTCGACCGCTTCGCGGCGCGCGGCTGGCTCGACGACACGGCAGACCCCGGCCTGCTTCGCCTGTCCCCCGAGGGCCTCGCGCATTCCGACGCGCTCGGCCCCGAGCTCTTCTCCCACTCCGTACGGGCCGCCATGGCCGCGTACGAACTGAAATGAGCCCGCCATGGACCTGACAATTCTCTACCGCGGCCCGCTCGCCTCCTGCGACTACGACTGTCCGTACTGCCCCTTCGCCAAGCGCCGCGACAGCCCAGGGCAGTTGCGCGCCGACCGCGCCGCGCTGGAGCGTTTCACCGCCTGGGCCGCCGCGCAGACCGGCGACCGCCTCTCAGTGCTCTTCACCCCCTGGGGCGAGGGCCTGGTCCGCTCCTGGTACCGCCAGGCGCTCACCGAGCTGTCCCGGCTGCCGCACATCGCGCGCGTCGCCATCCAGACGAACCTCAGCTGCCGCACCGACTGGCTCGCACAGGCCGACCTCGACACGCTCGCGCTGTGGTGCACCTACCATCCGGGCCAGACCCCGTACGACCGCTTCCTCGCCAAGTGCCGCGAGCTGACGGCGATGGGCGCGCGCTTCAGCGTCGGTGTCGTCGGCTTCCCCGAGCACCTCGACGAGGCGCGACGGCTGCGCGCCGCCCTCCCCGACGAGGTGTATCTCTGGGTCAACGCGGCCGAGGGCCGCACCTATACGGACGAGGAAGCCGGCCGCTGGACCGCCCTGGACCCCCTCTTCCCGTACAGCCGCCACCCGCACCGCTCGGCCGGACTGCCCTGCCGTACGGGCGAGTCGGTGATCTCGGTGGACGGCGACGGCACGGTGCGCCGCTGCCACTTCGTCCGCTCAGAGCTCGGCAATCTCTACGACGGCTCGTACCGGCAGGCGCTGGGCCCGCGCGCATGCCCCCTCGCCGTCTGCGACTGTCACATCGGCTATGTCCACCTGGAGACGCTGCCGTTGTACGACGCCTTCGCGGGCGGCGTCCTCGAACGCATACCCGTCGGGCATTCAGAGCGGCAGCAGGTCGGGCCTCTTCGCCTCGACGTGATCGCCTGACGACTCGCCGCGCAGCCGCCGCCCGATCCACGGCACCAGGTGCTCGCGCGCCCACTGGATGTTGTCCTTGCGCGCCTCCAGCGTGCCGCGCGGTGCCTGCGGCGGCCATGCCTGGTCCGGGTCGGCCGGCACGTCGAGCCCGAGCACCTGTGCCGCGCGCAGCGCGACGCGTGTGTGCCCCTCGGGCGAGAGGTGCAGCCGGTCCCCGTCCCAAGCGCGCCTGTCCTGAACGGACTTGAGCGACCACAGGTCGAGCACCGGGCAGTCGTAGCGGTCGGCGACGGCCCGTACGTGCGCCGTGTACGTCGCGATCTTGCCCCGCAGATGGCGCAGGACGGGCACGCCCCGCGTGTCGAAGCCGGTGGTCACCATGACGGTGCCCACGGCGTTGGTGAGGTCGGCCACGGCCCGCTCGAAGCGCTCGGCGACGTCGTCGGGGTCGCTGCCGGGCCGGAGGATGTCGTTGCCTCCCGCGCAGAAACTCACCAGATCGGGGGCCAGTTCCCGGGCGCGCGGGACCTGTTCCTCCACGATCTGGTCGAGGAGGCGGCCGCGCACGGCGAGGTTGGCATAGCGGAACGTGTGCTCGGGGACGCGGTCGTCGAGGAGTACGGCCAGCCTGTCGGCCCAGCCGATGAACGCACCGTCGGGTCCGGGGTCGCCGACTCCTTCGGTGAAGCTGTCGCCGATCGCCGCGTACGACCCGATGGTGCCTGCACTGAATGATCTCGAATCGTCTGCCACGTCGATACATCCTTCACTGGCGCAAGTGACCTACGCCACCGTAGGGAGGGGTTGACGCGGCGTGAGATAAGACACCGGTCAAGATTCGCCCAATCCGGAATACGCCGAAAACGCACGTACGCCCCTTTCCTTCCGCCAATTGCGGCGGAGGGAAAGGGGCGTACGGAGAGGATTCCGCAGTGGCGGGGTGCGTCAGATGGAGACGCCGTTGCCGCGCAGGTAGGCCAGCGGGTCGACGTCCGAGCCGTAGCCCGGGCCGGTCCGGATCTCGAAGTGCAGGTGCGGGCCGGTGGAGTTGCCCGTGCTGCCGGAGAGACCGATCTGGATGCCGCCGCCGACGCGCTGGCCGGACGAGACGGCCAGCGAGGACAGGTGGGCGTACTGCGAGTACCGGCCGTCGTCGTGCTTGATGACGACCTCGTTGCCGTACGCACCGCCCCATCCGGCGGAGACGACGGTGCCGGAGCTGACGGCCTTGACCGGCGTGCCGCTCGACGCGGCGAAGTCGACGCCCGTGTGGTAGCCGCTGGACCAGCTGCCACCGGCGGCGCGGTACGGCGTGGTGACGCCCGCGGGGACCGGGGCGGAGAAGCCGGAGCCGGTGACGGTGCTGGTCTCGGGCTTGGCCGCCGCCTTGGCCTGCGGCTTGGCCTCGGGCTTGACCTCGGCCTTGGCCTGGGGGGCGGCGGGGGCCTCGGCCGGCGCCTTGGCGCCGATGGTGAGCTTCATGCCCGGAAGGATGAACGAGGGGTTGCCGCCGACGACCTCACGGTTGTCGGCGTACAGCTTCTGCCAGCCGCCGCGCACGTTCTCCCGGTCGGCGATCTTCGACAGATAGTCGCCGGAGACGACGGAGTAGGTCTTCGTGCCGGTCTTCTTCGCAGCTGCCTGCGCGGCCTTCTTGGTGACCTTCTCCGCAGCCTTCTGCGTCACGGGCGAGGAGGCGGCGGCCGGGGCGGCCTTCTCCGCGGCATTCGCGCCGGTGGCGGCAATGAGCGGGAGTGCGAGTGCGGCTCCGCCCGTGCCCGCGGCGACAAAACCGCGAGTGATCGAGTTCGACCTCGGGCGGCGGTGCTTACCCTTTGCAGGCATGGCGAATTCCTCTCCGTCGCCTACGAGGTGAGCTGTCGGGTTCGGGCTGGAGATGCCCGGCCGCGCTCTCGCGCGACTTCACCCCGAGCCGGTCCGGACCGGCGTGCAGATCCGGATGAACGGCGTACTTACCTGGGTCCCCCGCTCCTGCCACGCTTGAGTGAGTGAGTGAGTGCGGTTGCCGGGCGGTGGCAGGATTAGGCGGTCCACCCGGATTGACGGTGACCGTAAGCCGACAGGACGCCCGCGGACAAGCCACTCCATTCACTCAGGCATTGCCCTGCGGGAATTCACCATGAAATTCCCGTCACACTCTGTGGATTACGGATCTCGGACCCCCGCCCAGGACCAGGCATTTCCGTTCGGCGCCTCGCCACGCACCGTCACAAATATGATCCTGCTCACCAGCGGACCCGCCATTCCCTTTACCAGCAAGGGGAGTTATGCCTAATTGCCCGAATTAGTTCGAACTGCAGAACAACATCCCGAACTGCTACGTATCTCCCGATTCGCGCACCCGCCGCAACCGAAAGACCGCAGCATCCAGATCACCGCGCAGCGCCGTGCGCAGACCCCGGTGGAGCAGTACGGCCCCGCGGTGCACGGCCGACGTGTCCAGGCATGCGTATGCCGCCGCCGGGTCGAGCCCGCGCAGCCGCAGCGGCGGCTGCTGCTCGCCGTAATGCTGGGCCTGGAGCCAGGCGAAGACGACGATGTCGTCCCCGTGCGTGTACTGGACGGCGCTCAGGCCGCCGTCCGGCGGACGGAGCCGGTGCATCTCGCCGTGCTGCACGACCGGCCTGATCTCCTTGTAGAGATCCACCCACTCGCGCGCCTCGGCGATCTCGCACTCACCCCACTCGGTCAGATCGCCGCCGATGCCGAGCACGCCCGCCATCGCGCTCACGAAGCGGAAGCGCAGCGAGCTGACCCGCCCATTGAGCTGGGTGTTCGGGCTGTCGGTGACCCATGCGGCCATCGCGCGCGCCGGGTGCAGCTGGCTGAAGCCGTGCTGGATGGCGAGCCGGTCCAGCGGGTCGGTGTTGTCGGAGGTCCACACCTGGTCGGTACGGGAGAGAATCCCGAGGTCGATCCGCCCGCCGCCGCCCGAGCAGGACTCGAAGGCGATGGTGGGGTGCGCGGCCCGCAGCCGGTCGAGCAGCCCGTACAGGGCGTGCACGTGCGCGGTCCACAGCTTCTGCGGATACGGTTCGCCCGGCCAGCCCGCGTCGGTGAAACAGCGGTTGAAGTCCCACTTCACATAGTCGACCGGCGCGGCCGACAGGAGACCGTCGAGCTGGTCCCAGAGGTACGCCTGGACGTCGTCACGGGCGAGATTGAGAACGAGCTGGTTACGGAACTCCGTGCGGGTGCGCCCCGGGTGGTGCTGCACCCAGTCGGGGTGCGCCCGGTACAGATCGCTGTCGGCATTGACCATCTCGGGCTCGACCCAGATCCCGAACTGCATACCGAGACCGTGCACTTCGTCGGCCAGCGGCCCCAGCCCGCCGGGGAATCGGTCGCGGTTCGGCGTCCAGTCGCCGAGCCCGGCCCGGTCGCTGACCCGCGCGCCGAACCACGCGTCGTCCACCACGAACAGCTCGACGCCGATGTCCGCGGCCCGTCGCGCGAGGGTGCGCTGCTGCTGCTCGGAGATGTCGAAGCCCGTCGCTTCCCAGGAGTTGTAGAGGACGGGCCGCAGCCGGTCCGCGTCCGGGACGACGTGCGCGAGCTGCCACGCGTGCCAGGCCCGGCTCGCCCCGCCGAACCCGCCCTCGCTCCACAGCCCGGCGAAGACGGGTGTGGTGTACGTTCCGCCGGGCGCCAGCCGCAGGAGACCCGAATCGTCGTGACCGGCCCCGCCGGTGATCTGCACGGTGCCGTCGGGAAGCTGCTGTACGGCGATGCGCCACGACCCGGACCAGCCGAGCGAGCACCCGTACACCTCACCGCTCTCCTCCGTGGCCCCCTGCGCGTCGAGCGCCACCCACGGCAGGTGCTGGTGCCCCGTGTGGCCGCGCCGGCTGCCCAGGACCTTCTCGCCGGGGGTGAGCTCGGACCGTACGAGCCGGGACTCGGCCGCCCACCGCCCGTGCAGCTGGCTCAGCCGCCACCGCTCGCGCAGAGGCAGCGTCCAGGCCGCGGCGTCGGCCCGCAGCAGCTCCAGGTCGGGGGCGTCCGCCGGGCCCTCGTGCGTGACGGTGGCCCACCGCTCGACGACGTCGGAGTCCTCGCGCATCCGGTAATGAAGAGTGAGGCCCAGGTGGTGCACGGGGTCGGCGAAGGACAGCCGCAGCTCGTCGCCCGCCACGGTGGAGTCGGTGCGGCGCCACTCGGTGCCGCGTACCGCGGGCGTACGTACGGACAGGGCGGGGCGTACGAAACGGGGCCCGCCCTCGACCGGATACTCCTCGCGCCCGTCGAGCTGCGACTCGAACGGCCAGTAAGGAGGCGGGGGTTCGGCTGCGAGGGATTCCGCGTCGGCGAGGGAGATCCGCGGCCCCCAGTGCAGGTGCACGAGCTCGTCGCGGTCGGTGAGATGCAGCGCGTAGCTGCCTGCCGCCCCCGAGAGCAGCCAGGTACGACCGCTGCCACCAGTCTCGATCATCCAAGCCCCCCAGATCCGAACAGGTCCAAACATTTTGGTTCGCCCGACGTCCCTGGGGCAACGCCTGTGCAGGGACAGCCGAGATGGTTGCCTCACGAACCAATGTCGTATCGTCAAAAGGCGCCGAAGTCGGCGAGCAACGCCGACGGCAGACCCTTCAGGAGCCACCGTGACACAGCAGCTGCCGCAGGTCCCGTCGACAGAGCCCGAGCTTTCGGGAGTGCGCAACTTCCGTGACGTGGGCGGACTGCCGACCGTGGACGGGCGTCGGGTGCGGTACGGGGTGCTCTTCCGCAGCGGTCACCTGGCGCACGCGACCGACTCCGACGCGGCTTTCCTGGGCTCGCTCGGCCTCCACACGATCTTCGACTTCCGCAATGCGGCGGACCAGAAGCTGGAGGGCCCGGACGTCGAGCTGCCCGGCGTGCGCAATGTCAATCTGCCGCTGACCGACCCGGCCGACGGCGCCGAATTCTGGAAGATGGTCCGCGACGGCGACCTCGACGAGCTGCGGTCGATCCTCTCCGACGGCAAGGCCGCGGACCGGATGTCCGCGACGTACCGCTTGATCATGAAGGAGCGTACGGAGGAGCACAGCCGAGTACTGCACGCACTCGCCGAGGACAGCGTCCCCGCACTGATGCACTGCGCGGCGGGCAAGGACCGGGCGGGGCTTTCGATCGCGGTGACGCTGCTGGCTGTCGGTGTGGATCGCGAGGCGATCGAGGCGGACTACCTCAAGTCGAACGACCCGCACCGCCGCTACAAGGTGCGCCGCAGCGACAACTCCCCCGTCGGGATGTCACCCGAGGTCATGGCACTGCTCAGCCCGCTCTTCGAGGCGCGCGCCGAGTACCTGGCCGCCGCCTTCGAGACCATCGACGAGACCTGGGGCAGCACCGACCGCTACCTCGCCGAGGGCCTGAAGATCACGGCCGAGACGCGTGAGCGGCTGCGGCTGCGCCTGCTCGACGAGAGCTGAGACGCCGACTGAGCCGAGACGCGAGCTGAGCAGGCGAAAAGACGGGGTCAGCGCTCGGCGCCGAGCGTGAAGAGCAGGTAGACGAAGGCCGCGAAGAGGTGCCCGGCGACGACGTAGACCGGACCCGCACCAGGTCGCCCTGCGCGCCGTACGGCACACGCACCCGCAGGGCCTGCATGGCGCGGCCCGCCCGCCGGCCCGGTGGTACGTCCAGCCGCCGGCCTCCCGCGCCTCGGTCTGGGCAGGCCCCTTATCGGTTGCCGACCGCCTGCTTCATCAGTGTCTTGCCGAAGTCCCACATCAGACCGCCGCCGCTGTGCGCCTCGTCCATCACGGCAGTGAACGCCTCGATGAAGCGGTCCACCTCCTTCACCCCCACCGTCAGCGGCGGAATCAGCTTGATCACCTCCAGGTGGTCGCCGGAAACCTGGGTGAGGATGCGGTGCTTGCGGAGCAGCGGTACGACGATCATCTGCGCGAAGAGACCCTTGCGGGCGGCCTGGAGCATGGTCCAGCGGCTGCGCAGCTTCAGCGAGCCGGGCCGGCCGAACTCGATGCCGATCATGAGGCCACGCCCTCGTACATCGTGCAGCAGCTCGTAGCGGCCCATGAGTGCCGTGAGCCGCTCACGCAGCAGATCGCCGGTGAGCCGGGCGTTCGCGACGATCTCCTCGTCCTCCATCACCGAGAGGACGGCGAGGCCTGCCGCCATGGCCTGGGCATTGGAGCCGAAGCTGGCCGAGTGGACCAGCACGCGGTCCATCGACGAGTACACCTTCTTGAAGATCCAGTCCTTGCCCAGGGTCGCGCCCACCGGCACGTATCCGCCGGACAGCGCCTTGGCGACGCACAGCAGATCCGGCTCGACACCCTCCTCGTGCTGGTACGCGTAGAAGTCACCGGTCCTGCCCAGGCCGGTCTGGACCTCGTCGGCGATCAGCAGCGCCTTGTGGCGGTGGAGGAGGTCCTGGGCGGCGCGCAGGAAGCCGGGCGGGGATTCGTGCACGCCCTTGCCCTGGATGGGTTCGACGACGAAGCCGGCCACGTCGCCCCGTTTCAGCTCCCGCTCCAGGGCGTCCAGGTCGCCGAGTGCGATCGGGGTGTCGGGCAGCAGCGGCGCGAAGCCGTCGCGGAAGCCGTTCTCTCCGTTGACCGACAGCGAGCCGGCGGTGAGGCCGTGGAAGGCGTGGGCGCAGTACAGGATCCTGGGTTTCCCGGTCGCGTACCTGGCGAACTTCAGCGCGGTCTCGACGGCTTCCGTACCGCTGTTGCCGAAGAACACCCGGTCCAGGTGCGGACTATGGGTGAGCAGTTTCTCGGCGAGGAGTCCGGGCAGCGGCTGGCAGTCGAAGCGGGTCAGGTCGGCCAGCGAGGCGTCGAGTACGTCGTGCAGCGCCTTGCGTACGACGGGGTGGTGGCGGCCGAGTCCCATGACGCCGAAGCCGGCGAGCATGTCGAGGTAGTCGTTGCCTTCCGTGTCCCAGAAGTAGGCGCCCTCGGCGCGCTCGTAGACCTTGTCGAAGCCGATGGTGCGCAGCATGCGCGGCAGCTGGTGGTTCAGGTGTCTGGCATGCAGTTCGTAGCGCTCGGCTCCGCGCTCGGCGAAGAGCGTCGCCAGATCGAAGCCTTCCGGCTCGTCGTCCTTCATTCCCCGGTCTCCTTCGCCAGCACCTGTGGGACTTCTTGAGCTGCCAGGGCGGCGGTGATCCGCCCCGCGATCTCGACGGGGGTGAGCCCGATGTCGGCCAGTACCTCGCCGCGCTTGGCGTGCGCGAGGAATTGCCCGGGGATGCCGTACGTCCTCAGTGGTACGTCGATTCCGGCGTCGCGCAGCGCCTGTCCCACGGCCGAACCGACGCCGCCGGCACGGCTGTTGTCCTCGACGACCGCGACGAGGCGGTGCAGTTCGGCGAGGGGGGCGAGCTGCTCGTCGACGGGCTTGACCCACCGGGGGTCGACGACGGTGCAGGTGATGCCGCGCTCTGCCAGCAGGTCGGCTGCCTGGAGGCAGACGGGCGCGAGTGCGCCGACGGAGACCAGGAGCACGTCGGGCTCTTCGGGCTCGTCGGCCCGGTACAGCACGTCCATGCCGCCCACCTGGCTGATCGCCGGGATCTCGGGGCCCACCGACTCCTTGGGGAAGCGCAGGACCGTCGGCGCGTCGTCGACGTCGACAGCTTCGCGCAGCTGGGCGCGCAGCTGGCCGGCGTCACGCGGCGCGGCGATGCGCAGGCCGGGTACGACCTGGAGGATCGACATGTCCCACATGCCGTTGTGCGACGGGCCGTCGACGCCGGTGACGCCGGCCCGGTCGAGGACGAAGGTCACGCCGCACTTGTGCAGCGACACGTCCATCAGCAGCTGGTCGAAGGCGCGGTTGAGGAAGGTGGCGTAGATGGCGACGACGGGGTGGAGGCCGCCGGTGGCGAGTCCGGCGGCGGACACCGCGGCGTGCTGCTCGGCGATCCCGACGTCCCAGATCCGCTCGGGGAACGCCTCGGCGAACTTCGTCAGCCCCACCGGGTGCAGCATGGCTGCCGTGATGCCGACGACGTCCGGCCGCTCGGCCCCGATCTTCGCGATCTCGTCGCCGAACACCGAGGTCCAGGACGGGCCGTTGGACGGTGCGAGGGGCTCGCAGGTCAGCGGGTCCATCACTCCGACCGTGTGGAACCGGTCGGCCTCGTCCTGCTCGGCGGCGGCGTAACCGCGCCCCTTCTCGGTCAAGCAGTGCACAAGCACCGGACCGTGGAAGCGTTTGGCGCGGCTCAGTGCCGACTCGACGGCGGCGATGTCGTGGCCGTCGATCGGCCCGACGTACTTGAGCCCGAGGTCCTCGAACATGCCCTGCGGGGCGAAGGCGTCCTTGAAGCCCTTCTTCGCGCCGTGCAGCGACTCGTACAGCGGCTGCCCGATGACGGGCGTGTGCTGAAGCACCTCCTTGCCCCAGGCGAGGAACCGCTCGTACCCGTCGGTCGTACGGAGCGTGGCGAGGTGGTTGGCGAGCCCGCCGATGGTCGGGGCGTACGAGCGCTCGTTGTCGTTGACGACGATGATCAGGGGCCGGTCCTTCGCGGCGGCGATGTTGTTCAGCGCCTCCCAGGCCATGCCGCCGGTCAGTGCGCC
Organism: Streptomyces spiramyceticus; assembly: GCF_028807635.1. NCBI lineage: Bacteria > Bacillati > Actinomycetota > Actinomycetes > Kitasatosporales > Streptomycetaceae > Streptomyces > Streptomyces spiramyceticus. The sequence goes on along the minus strand of NZ_JARBAX010000002.1, from coordinate 1,056,031 downwards.
GTCCCCGATGACCGCGACGACATGGTCCGTCCTGCCGAGCACCTGGTTCGCCTTGGCGAGGCCGTCGGCCCAGCCGAGGACGGTCGAGGCGTGCGAGTTCTCGATGACGTCGTGCTCGGACTCCTCGCGCGACGGATAGCCGGACAGCCCGCCCTTGCCGCGCAGCTTGGAGAAGTCCTGCCGTCCGGTGAGCAGTTTGTGTACGTAGCTCTGGTGACCCGTGTCCCACAGGATGCGGTCGGCGGGTGACTCGAACACCCGGTGCAGGGCGATGGAGAGTTCCACCACGCCGAGGTTCGGCCCCAGGTGACCGCCCGTTCTGGCCACGGCCTGGACCAGGAACTCCCGGATTTCGGATGACAGATGACAGACTTCGGCTTCCGTCAGCGCCTTCAGGTCGCGCGGCCCCCGGATAGTTTCCAAGATCGTCACGCTCGGGCCCCCTCTCTGATCCTCTTCAGCTCACGGTGACGTCGGGCGCCCCCGAGGGGACCCCCTCGTCCTCCATGGTTGCGGCGATCTTCATCGCCTCTTCGATGAGGGTCTCGACGATCTTCGACTCGGGGACGGTCTTGATGACCTCGCCCTTCACGAAGATCTGACCCTTTCCATTGCCGGAGGCGACCCCCAGGTCCGCCTCGCGCGCCTCACCGGGACCGTTGACCACACAGCCCATGACGGCGACCCGCAGCGGCACCTCCATGCCGTCGAGCCCGGCCGCCACCTGGTCGGCGAGCTTGTAGACATCGACCTGCGCGCGCCCGCACGAGGGACACGACACGATCTCCAGGCGGCGCTGCTTGAGGTTGAGCGACTCCAGGATCTGGAGGCCGACCTTGACCTCCTCGACGGGCGGGGCCGACAGCGACACCCGGATCGTGTCGCCGATGCCCTCGCTCAGCAGCGCGCCGAAGGCGACGGCCGACTTGATCGTGCCCTGGAAGGCGGGGCCTGCCTCCGTCACGCCCAGGTGCAGCGGATAGTCGCACTGCGCGGCGAGCTGCCGGTACGCGTTGACCATCACGACCGGGTCGTTGTGCTTGACCGAGATCTTAATGTCGCGGAACCCGTGCTCCTCGAAGAGCGACGCCTCCCACAGCGCCGACTCCACCAGCGCCTCGGGGGTGGCCTTCCCGTACTTCTCAAGGAGCCGCCGGTCCAGCGATCCGGCGTTCACACCGATACGGATCGGAGTCCCGGTCGCCGAGGCCGCCTTGGCGATCTCCTCGACCTTGTCGTCGAACTGCTTGATGTTGCCCGGGTTCACCCGGACCGCCGCGCAGCCCGCGTCGATGGCCGCGAAGACGTACTTCGGCTGGAAATGGATGTCCGCGATCACCGGGATCTGCGACTTGCGCGCAATCGTCGACAACGCGTCGGCGTCGTCCTGGGTCGGACAGGCCACTCGTACGATCTGGCAGCCGGACGCGGTCAGCTCCGCGATCTGCTGCAGCGTCGCGCCGATGTCGGACGTCCTGGTGGTCGTCATCGACTGCACCGAAACGGGCGCGTCCCCGCCTACCGCCACCGACCCGACCTGGATACGCCGCGAAGGTCGGCGCACCGCCAGCGGCCGGGCCGGCAGCTCGGGGAGCCCCAGTGCGACAGGCTCGCCGGTCATCACGTCACCCGTGGCTTCCCGAGACGGTTTCGCGGACCGCGCGCAGGGACTCCTTCAGGGAGCCCATGGTCGCGAGGACGGCCGTCGGCTCGTAGCCGCAGTGCGCCATGCAGTTGGCACACCTCGCGTCCTTGCCGCGCCCGTACTTGCTCCAGTCGGTGTCCTCAATGAGCTCCCGGTACGTCGGGACGTACCCGTCGGCCATCAAATAGCAGGGCCGCTGCCACCCGAAGAGCGAATAGTTGGGAATCGCCCACGCCGTGCACGGGAAGTCGGCCTTGCCCTCAAGGAAGTCCAGGAACAGCGGCGAGTGATTCAGCCGCCAGCGGCGCCGGTTGCCGCCCGAGAATGCCTTCTTGAACAGCTCCCTGGTCTGCTCCACGCCGAGGAAATGCTCCTGGTCGGGAGCCTTCTCGTAGGCGTAGGCGGGCGAGATCATCATCTCGTCCACCCGCAGGTCGTCATTGAGGTAGTTGAGCACCTCGATAATCGTCTGCGGTGTGTCCGTGTTGAAGAAGGTCGAGTTGGTGGTGACCCGGAAGCCGCGCTTCTTGGCCTCCTTGATCGCCTCCACCGCCTCGTCGAACACCCCTTCCTTCGCCACCGATTCGTCGTGCCGCTCGCGCAGCCCGTCGATGTGCACGGCGAAAGCGAAATAGGGAGAAGGCTTGAACTTCTCGATCTTCTTGCGCAGCAACATGGCATTCGTGCACAGGAAGACGTACTTCCTCTTCGCCACCAACTGGCGGACGATCTCGTCGATCTGAGGATGCATCAGTGGCTCGCCACCGGCGATGGAGACCATCGGCGCCCCGGATTCGAGCACCGCGCCGACCGCCTGGGCGACCGGCATGCGCTGCTTGAGAACGCCGGCCGGATGCTGGATCTTGCCGCACCCTTCGCAGGCGAGATTGCAGGCGTAGAGCGGTTCCAGCTCGACGATCAGCGGGAACTTCTCACGCTTGCGGAGCTTCTGTTCAACGAGGTACGTCCCGACCCTGATGGTCTGACGGAGCGGCATGGCCATCTAGCTCACCTCCTGGGGAGCAGTAAAGAACGGTGCCATTCAAAGAAAGCCGGCAGAACGGCGCGGAGAACACGAAAGGCTGATATTCCACCGCGCAGCGTCCCAATGCGGACGAGCTCATGCTCTGGGGCGTCCACGACCACTCGTACGGCCGCAACCGGGCGCGGTCCCGCCCGCAGCGCGCTCCAGAGCGTCGCCGCGGATTCCATGTCCACCGCGATGGCCCCGGTGGCCCGCAGCTCGGCCCGCTCGTGCCCCCGTACGACATGGTCGGAGCCGGTCAGCGGGCCGGTGTGCACCGTGCGCCCCGGCAGCGCTTCGGCCAGCGCGTCCGCGAGCAGCTCCGGTCCCGTACATGGCGTGCTGCCGTACGGCCCGCGCGTCTCGTCGGCGACGATCAGGTCCCCGGGGTGCATCCCGGGGGCGAGGCCGGCGCAGAAGCCGGAGGCGATGACGGCGGTGTCCCCGGCGGGGTCGCCTTCGCCGAGCGCCCGGGTGACGGCGGCTTCCGCCGCCCTGGCTCCCATGCCCGTACGCAGTACGGTCACGGGCCCCGGCGCACTCCTGCGGACGCCGCTGCGCAGCGCGAACTGCTCGATGCCGAGCGCGCAGGCGATCAGCAACGGCGCGGGCCGTGAGGGCGCCGGGGGCACGCTCATCAGTCCCCCTCACGGGTGTCGGGGAGGGTACCGGCGAACGCGTTGGTGAAGGTGGGCTCCCCGTGGACGTACCGCCCGAGCGCGGTGAGCGGGAAGACCTGCCGGTAGAGGTTGTAGTTGATGGAGAAGTCCCACGGGAATCCGGTGCCGGTGAAGTACGGCTCGTCCCAGGAGCCGTCCGCGCGCTGGGTCTCGGCGAGCCAGGCGACGCCCCGCTCGGTGGACTTGCTGTCCCGCTCCCCCGCCGCGAGCAGGGCGAGCAGCGCCCAGGCGGTCTGCGAGGCGGTCGACGCGCCGTGCCCGGCCCAGTCGCTCTCGCGGTACGAGCGCAGGTCCTCGCCCCAGCCGCCGTCGTCGTTCTGGACGGACTCCAGCCAGTCGACGGCGCGGCGGACCGCGGGATGCGACGCGGGCAGCCCTGCCGTGATCAGCCCGGGCACCACCGACCCTGTTCCGTACACGTAGTTGACGCCCCAGCGGCCGAACCAGGCGCCGTTCGGCTCCTGTTCGGCGAGCAGCCACTCGATGCCGCGCCGGGTGCGCGCGTGGTACGCCTTGCCCTCGACGGCGAGCATCTCCACCACATGCGCGGTGACGTCGGAGGACGGCGGGTCGATGACCTCGCCGAAGTCGCAGAACGGCAGCCGGTTGGGGAACGCGCTGGTGTTGTCGGCGTCGAAGGCCGCCCAGGCGCCGTTCCTGGACTGCATCCCGAGTGTCCAGCGGACACCGCGCTCGATCGTGGCCTCTGTCCGGCCCCGGTCCGGGTGCGCGACGCGGCGCAGCGCCAGGATGACTTCCGCGGTGTCGTCGATGTCGGGGTAGTTGTCGTTGTGGAACTCGAACGCCCAGCCGCCCGGCTCAAGTTCCGGCCGTCGTACGGACCAGTCGCCCGGCCGTACGATCTGCTCGCTCATCATCCAGTCGGCTGCCTTGACGAGCGCCGGGTCGTCCGGGCGTACTCCCGCGTCGGCGAGTGCGATCGTGGCGAGGCAGGTGTCCCAGACCGGCGACTGACAGGCCTCGATCTGGCGGGCGCCGTTCTCCCGCCACACGGCGAACCGGTCGAGCGACTCCAGGCCCGCGCGCATCACCGGATGGTCGAGGTCGTATCCGAGGAGATGGAGTGCGATCAGCGAGTACACGGCGGGCGGCTGGATCCCGCCCCAGCAGCCGTCGTTCTCCTGCCGCTCGATGATCCAGCGCGCCGCGCTCTTCATCGCGGCGCCGCGCAGCTTGCGCGGCGCGACCTTCTGGTAGAGATGCAGAACCTTGTCGAGCCGCTGGAACGCGCCTTCCCAACTGGTGGGCCTGGCAAGCTGCTTGGGCGGGTTCGGCAGCTTCGGATCGGTGTGCAGTTCGTCGATCGAGAAGGGCGCGGGACGCACGGGCCGGTGCGCGGAGACCACGGTCAGCGGCACGACGGTCTGCCGCGCCCAGCAGCCGAACTCGTAGATGTTCAGTGGGAACCACGAGGGCAGAAAGATCAGCTCGGGCGGCAGCTCCGGTAGATCGTCCCACTTCCACCAGCCGAAGAGGGCGAGCCAGATCCGGGTGAAGACGCGGCTCGCGGCGATGCCGCCGCGCGCCCTGATCCAGGCCGCCGCGCGCGCCATGTGCGGATCGTCCGGCAGGTCGCCGGCCAGCCGCAGGGCGACGTACGCCTCGATGGTGGTGGAGAGTTCGCCCGGTCCGCCGTAGAACGTGGCCCAGGTGCCGTCCTCGCGCTGCTCGCCCCGGATGAAGAGCGCGGCCGCCCGGACGGTCTTCTCGTCCTGAATGCCCAGGAACTGACGGAGAAGCAGGTCCTCGGCGTCCATGGTCACATTGGTTTCGAGGTCACCCTTCCACCAGCCCTGGGCGTCCTGCCTCGCGAGCAGATGCTCGACCGCGCGATCCGTGGCCCGCCGGGCCGCGTCGAGGACGTCGGAGGCGGCAGGTGTCGTGCCGGAGGTCGTGTCGGTTGTTTCGCTGGCCGCGGCTGCGCGGGGTTCCATGGCCCCGGTGCTTCCGTCGGTCGTCGCTGTCATGGCTTCCCCTTCGTGCAGTTGGTCGTCTGCTGTGCTGGGGTCTGCCGTCGGCCGGCGCCCGGTTTCCCGGGCACCGGCCGGCGACTGCGATTCATATGTGTCGCTGGATGCTGATCATCTCTTTCGTACGACGACGAAGTCCGCGAGCGCGGTGAGCTGCGCACGGACCTGCTGAGGCATGTCGACGGCGTCGAGAGCCTCGATCGCCACAGCATGCTGCCTGCGGGCCTCCTGCGAAGTCCACTCTCGGCCGCCCGCCTGCTCGATCAGGGCCGCCCTGGTGGCGAACTCCGCCTCGGAGAAGCTCTCGAAGTCGTTGCTCTTAGCGTCGGCGGACAGGAGCTCGGCGAGCTGCTCCGAGGCCGGGCCGCCCGCGGCGAGCGCGGCGACGACCGGCAGGGACTTCTTGCGCTGTCGCAGATCGCTCCAGGTCTGCTTGCCGGTTGCGTCCGGGTCGCCCCAGATGCCGAGCAGGTCGTCGACGGCCTGGAAGGCCAGACCCAGGTGGTAACCGTACGCCTCCAGCGTGTCGGCCGTACGGTCGTCCGCCCCGCCGAGGACGGCGCCGATGGAGACGGCGCAGGCGAGCAGCGCGCCCGTCTTGTTGCCCTCCATCTCCAGGCACTCCTCGACGGTGACCCGCTCGCGGTGCTCGAAGGAGATGTCCTGCGCCTGGCCGTCGATCAGCTTGCGCGTCGCGGTGGTGAGGCGGCGCGTGGCACGCCCCGCCTCGACGGTGCCCATCTCCAGCAGGATCTCGTTGGCGAGCGCGAAGAGCGCGTCGCCGACGAGGATCGCCTGGGCCGGGCCGTGCACCTTCCACACGGTGTCGCGGTGGCGGCGCTGCTCGTCGCCGTCCATCAGGTCGTCGTGCAGCAGCGAGAAATTGTGTACGAGTTCCACCGCGACGGCGCCGGGGATGCCGATCTCGGCGTCGGCGCCCGCCGCCTCGGCGGACAGCAGCGCGAGAGCCGGGCGTACGGCCTTGCCGCCGTCGCCGTCGGCGGGCCGCCCCTGGGCGTCGATCCACCCGAAGTGGTAGGCCGCGACGGTGTCCATGGGCGGCGCGAGCCGGTCCACGGCGGCCTTCAGCACCGGGGTGGACAGGGTGCGGCCGCGCTCCAGAAGCGCGGCGATGTCCACCGTGGTGTTGCCAGCCGGATTCACCGGGGTCACAGGCTCTCCTCTTGTTCCAATACCAGTGCTCATACCGCCTCCTGCAGCGGATGTTCATGGGCGCGACCGAGTGCGGTGAGCGCCGCGCCGGCGGCGCTGATGCCGCTGCGTACGGCGCTCTCCATGGTCGCGGGCCATCCGGTGGCGGTCCACGCGCCGGCCAGGTACAGGCCGGGCACGTTCGTTCGGGCGCCGGGGCGCAGCCGTCCGACGCCGGGGGTGGGGGCGAACGTCGCTGTCCGCTCCCGGGTGACGAAGAAGTCGCGTACGACCGCGCCGCGTGCGGCGGGCAGCAGCCGCTCCAGCTCGGGGAGGTAGCGCGCGCGAAGCTCGGCCACGGGTGCGTCGATCTCGTCCTGGGCGGCCGACTGGGACACCGCCAGGTACTGCCCGCCGCCGTTCAGGCCGGAGGAGTGCGTACGGTCGAAGACCCACTGGACGGGTGTGCCGAGCGCAGCGAAGAAGGGCCGGCGCAGCACCTTGCGGTCGTAGACGACATGGACGTTGAGGATCGGCGCGGTGCCGATGTCGAGCAGGCGGTCGGCGTCGTCGATGGCGCCGTGGGGCAGCAGCCCGTGCGCCTCGCGCTGGGGTACAGCGAGGACGACGGCGTCGGCCGCGATCCGCTCACCGTCCGTCTCGACGTCCCAGCCGCCGCCGGCCGTGCGGGACACGGAGATGACGCGGGTGCGAAGTTCGGTCCGTACACCGGCTGAGTCGAGTGCCTTGCGGGCCAGCGTGTCGTGCAGTTCGCCGAGGGGTACGTGCGACCAGCCGATGTCGGCGGCGCCGGGCTCGGAGAGCAGGCCGGTCTTGAAGACCATCGCGGCGAGACCCAGGGAGGCGTTCGGCGCGGTCGCGTTGAGCGTCGCGACGCCGACGAGATCCCACAGTGCCTCGATGGTGCGCTCCGACTGGCCGTGGCGGCCGAGCCAGGTCGCGAAGTCGACGCCGTCCAGGGCGGGGTCGGCCGGGTCGAGCTTCTTGAGCCCGAGCGCGGCACGCCCCACGCTCGCCCGTTCGGCCAGGGAGAGGTGCGGATACGTCGCGAGGCTGGCGGCGAGATGCAGCGGTACGGGCAGGGCGGTGCGGCGCAGGCGTCCGAGCCGGGGTGCGTCGGTGTGGCCGATGTCGAGCACGGGGACGTCCATCCGGCGCTGCATCGGGGCGAGTTCGGTGCCTTCGACGCGGTCGAGGAACCAGCGGTAGGCGGTGCAGCAGCGCAGGTAGACGTGCTGGCCGTTGTCGACGGTGAGGTCGCCTCGGCGGAACGAGAAGGCGAGGCCGCCCAGGCGCGGCCGCCCTTCGAGCAGCGTCACCCGCATCCCGGCGTCGGCCAGCTGGATCGCGGACGTGACACCGGCCAGTCCTCCTCCGACCACGACGGCGTGTCCCGCTGCCCCCGCGCGTGCGGTCGGCATGTCGCCTGTCATACGCCCTCCCCTGCGGCAGCGCCGGCCGTGTACGGGCAGCGGGCCGTCGCAGTCAGGGACGCGGCAGTCCGCCGGAGGGTTGCGCCTCGCTTGTACCCGTTCATCCCGGCTGCCGTATCGGTGCGCATCAGACACGCCTCCTGACGCTCTGCCGCGAGATGTGCCGGGCGTCGAGGCCGGAGAGGCCGCGCACGGCGACGTACGCCTTCTCGCGTCCCGGCAGCGAGACCCGGCCGCGCAGGACTGCCTCGGGGTCGCGCTCGATGCGGTCGAGGAGCCGCCGGTAGATGCCGGCCATGGCTGCGACGCAGGCGCCGGAGCGCCGGTCGAGCAGCGGCAGCAGCCGGTAGCCCTCGGCGAACAGGGCGCGGGCGCGGCGTACTTCGAAGTGCACCAGGCCCACGAAGTCGGAGCCATCGGGCGGGGTGGCGCCGTGGAAGCCCGCCGAGCAGCCGAACTTGGCGAGGTCGTCGGCGGGCAGATAGCTGCGCCCGTTGTCCGCGTCCTCGCGGACGTCCCTGAGGATGTTGGTGAGCTGGAGGGCGAGGCCCAGCGTATCGGCGTACTCGGAGGCGCGTTCTGTGCCGCGCGCGCCGACCTGGGTGCCGAACACGCCCAGCGAGAGCCGTCCGATGGCGCCCGCGACGCAGCGGCAGTAGACCTTGAGGTCGTCCCAGGTCTCGTACTCCTCGCCGCGTACGTCCATGAGGACGCCGTCGATGAGCTCGTCGAGGCCGTCGAGCGGGAGCGGGAACCGCCGGGCCGAGTCGGCGAGCGCCACGGCGACCGGGTCGGTGTCGTCCTCATCGACCGCGCCGTCCCGGACGCGGTCGAGCAGGGCACGGGTGTCTTCCAGGCGCAGCCGCTTGACCTCGGGCGCGAGGACACCGTCGCCGATGTCGTCCACGCGCCGCGAGAAGGCGTAGAGCGCCGACATGGCGTGACGCTTGTCGGTCGGCAGCAGTCTGATGCCGTACGCGAAATTGCGCGCCTGCTGCCCGGTCACGGTCTCGCAGTAGCTGTACGCGGCGAGTACCGGTGCGGACATCTGCGTGAGTCCCTCCACGGTCCGGCTCACCCCTCTCTTCGGTCTCATCGCAAGACAGCTCCCACTGCGCGCAGCAGGCTGAGCTTGGTGGGCTTGGGCGGTCCAGGGAGTACGTCATGGCCGACGGCAGCAACCGCGGTGAGGGCGGCACGTCCACCGGCCACGAAACCGGCGAGCAGCAGCTTGAGCCTGCCGTGGACGCTACCCACGAGCGGGGTGCCTTCATTCAGGAGGTGCAGGGCGCGTTCCGCTTCGAATGCGACCAGCGCGCGCACCGATGCGTTCGCGGTGGGCGCCGCCAGATCGGCCTCCTGGACCTGGAAGCGGGCCATGTCCTGGGCGGGCAGGTAAATCCGGTCCCGGCCGAGGTCCTCGCCGACGTCCTGGATGTGTTCGACGATCTGCAGGGCGGTGCAGATCGCGTCCGAGCGGCGGATGCGCTCTGGGCTTGCGGTGCCGGTGATGGCCAGGACCAGCCGGCCGACGGGGTTGGCGGACAGCTCGCAGTACGCGAGGAGGTCGTCGTACGTCTCGTAGCGCCGTACAAGCTGGTCCTGCCGGTTGGCTTCGATGAGCCCGATGAAGGGCCCGGGGGTGAGGGAGCAGCGACGTGCGGTGGGCACGAGGGCGCGCAGCAGGGGGTGGCGCGGGCCGTCACCGGTGCGGTCGAAGACGCGGTGGAGGTCGGACTCGAAGGCGTCGAGCATGATCAGGCGGTCGTCGGCCAGGGCGGGGTCGACGCCGAGGAGGCGGGCGTCGGCGCCGCCGGGTGCGAGGTCGCCGTCGCCGATGTCGTCGACGAGGCGGGCGTAGCCGTACACGGCCATGAGGTCGTGGCGCCAGGCTCGCGGCAGAAAGAAGGGAGCCACCGGGAAATTCTCGTCGGCGGCCTTGTCGAGGGTGGTGCGCGAGTGGGCGTCTGGGCGCACGTGCCGGACTCCGGTCATCGGAGACTGCCTGGTGCGGGAACGGCGGAAGCGTCTCGGAGCTGGAGAGATTCCATAGCCATTGCCGTCACATCTCCCGTTCTACACTGCCGACCCAATGCATCCCTTTTCGGACACGCCGCCGGTCCTCCGGCGTGGAGGGCCGCCGACCGGCGAGACCCTAGGGGGTATCGCCCCACTTGCCGCGAATCAGCACCGGTACAGCTTACGTTGTACAACCCTCAACGCCATGTCGGGGTGCTGCGCGCATTACAACAAGGCTGCGAAACGCCCCAACCTTCCCGAACACGCACGGAGTTGACGATTCCGGCGTCTTACGGCGCCACCATCCCGGAGACGATCATCCTCAGGGTGCGTTCGATCACCGCATCGCGCTCGGCGTCGGGAAGATGGCGCATGGGCCCGTCGAGGATCAGCAGGGACAGGCCGTGTACGCCCGCCCAGGCAGCGGCCTCGGCAGCCGGACGATTCCGTTCCGGCATGCGCCCGGCCGCGACCAGTGCGTCGAGTGCGCCGGTGAGCAGCACGAATGCCCGGTACTCCGGGTCGTCACCCGGGGCGGCCACGCCGGTCCACTCCCCCTTGGCTTCACCCTCACCCGCGACGGGTGGGCAGAAGGCCGATCGGTAGAGGCCGGGCTGCGTCAGGGCGAAGCGGACGTAACCGCGCCCGATGGCCGAGAGCCGCAGTTCCGCGGCCTCCCCGGGGTCGGTGGAGGGAGGTGCTTCGTCCGCCGCCTTCTCCATCGAGTCGGCGAGCGCCTGCTGGCCATGGATCTTGACGGCGTGCAGGAGTTCGGCCTGGCCCGCGAAGTGGCGGTAGGCGGCGGTGGGCGAGACGCCGACGCGGCGGGCGGCCTCGCGCAGGACGACCTTTTCGGGGCCGCCGTCTGCCGCGAGCTCGACAGCGGCCCTGATCAGCGCATTGCGCAGGTTGCCGTGGTGGTAGCCGGCCTTGCCGCCCGAGTTCGCTGACATACGTTCATCCTGCCTGATGTTGACAGCATTAACACCCCCTGGGACATTCGATGTTAACGAAGTAAACATGCCCACTCAGGCAAGGGGTACACCGTGCTGACCAGGATCGCCGAGCTCACCCTCCACAGGGCCAGGCTCGTACTCGTACTCGGCGCCGTGGCGGTGGTCGCCATGGCAGCCATCGGAATGGGCGCGTTCGGCAAGCTGCTCGGAGGCGGCTTCGACGACCCCGACGCGCCGTCGATCCACGCTCAGCGCGTGATCGACGAGAAGTTCGGCGGGGAGACCAACCTGGTGTTCCTCGTCCGGGCCGAACCCGCCGAGGGAGGCGGGCCGGCCTCCCCGGCCGTCGCCGAGCGCGGACGCTCGATCACCGACGGCCTCAGAAACGACACCACCGTGACCAATGTGGCGTCCTACTGGGACGCCAAGAGCCCGCAGCTGACCTCCGAGGACGGCAGCCAGGCACTGGTTGTCGCCCATGTGAAGGGCAAGGACAGCGAGATCCTCGAACGCGCCGACGCCCTGGTCGACAAGTACGCCGGTGACCGCGACGGGGTGAGCGTGCAGGCCGGCGGCGAGGCGGCGGTCGGCAATGACGTCACGTCCCAGGTCGGGGCCGACCTGGCGGTGGCCGAGGCGATCGCCGTGCCCTTGACGCTGATTCTGCTGGTGCTCGCCTTCGGCAGTGTGGTGGCCGCGCTGCTTCCGCTGGTCGTCGGGCTGATCGCGATCGTCGGCACCTTTGCCGAACTGTTCGTGCTCGGCACTCTCACCGACGTGTCCGTCTTCTCCGTCAACCTGACGACGGCGCTCGGCCTGGGCCTCGGGATCGACTACGCGCTGCTGCTGGTCAGCCGGTTCCGCGAGCAGCTCGCCGCCGGCCAGGAGGTTCCCGACGCCGTACGCACCACCGTGACGACGGCGGGCCGCACCATCGTCTTCTCCGCCGCCACGGTCGCCGCCGCCCTGGCGGCCCTGCTGATCTTCCCGCCGTACTTCCTGCGCTCGTTCGCCTACGCCGGAATCGGCGTGGTCGCGGTGGCCGCACTCGGTGCACTGCTCATCGTGCCCGCCCTGCTGGCTCTGCTCGGCCACCGGATCAACAAGGGCCGCATGCCCTGGGCCGACGCGGTACGACGTCCCGACGCCCCCTTCTGGGGACGCCTCGCGGGCCTGGTAGTGCGCCGCCCCGCGCTGACCGCGCTGCCGGTCCTGGCCGTGCTGCTCCTGGCCGCGAGCCCGCTGCTCGGGGTCACCTTCGGCACCCCGGACGAGCGGGTGCTGCCGGAGGACGCGAAGAGCAGGCAGGTCGCCACCGCCGTCCAGCGGGACTTCGCGGGCGACGACGACGGCGCGGTGCAGGTGGTGACCACGGGAGCGGTCGCGGCCGCGCCGCTCGGTGCGTACGCGCAGGAGCTTTCGCGCCTCGACGGCGTCGTACGGGTCGACGCGAGCTCGGCGACGTACACCGGAGGCAACGCCCGGGAAGCGGGGCCCGCGGCGGCGGCGCTGGGGCGCCCGGACGCCCAGCGGCTCGTGGTCGTCACCGGGCACGCGCCCAAGTCGGACGCGGCGCAGGATCTCGTACGGGACATCCGCGCCGTCCCGGCGCCTGCGGGCACCGAGACGCTCGTCGGTGGTACGGACGCCAGGCTGGTCGACTCGAAGCACTCCATCGGGGTGCGGCTGCCGTTCGCGATCGGGCTGATCGTGGTGACGACCTTCGTGCTGCTGTTCCTCTTCACCGGCAGCGTCGTGCAGCCGCTGCGGGCGCTGCTGCTCAATGGGATCAGCCTTTCGGCGGCCGCCGGTGCGATGGTGTGGATCTTCCAGGACGGCCATCTGGCGTCGCTGCTCGGCTTCACGCCTCAGCCGATGGACACCTCGATGACCGTGCTGCTGTTCTGCGTCGCGTTCGGTCTTTCGATGGACTACGAGGTCTTCGTGACCAGCCGGATGAAGGAGCTGCACGACGCGGGGGCCGACCGTACGAAGACGGTCACCCAGGGACTGGCCCGCACCGGCCGCATCGTCTCCATGGCGGCGGGGCTGCTCGCGGTGAGCTTCTTCGCCTTCGGCACGAGCGAGATCAGCTTCCTGCAGATGTTCGGCATCGGCAGCGGACTGGCGATCGTGATCGACGCGGTGGCGGTGCGGGGGGTGCTGGTGCCGGCGGCGATGCGGGTGCTGGGGCGGCACGCCTGGTACGCCCCCGGCTCCCTGCGCCGGCTGCATGCGCGGGTGGGGCTCGACGAGGCGCCGGCACCGCGGGAGGAGGCGCGTTCGCCCGCCGGGGTATGAGCGGTGCGCGGGGTGGGGCGGGGCTTTCTTTCCCCACCCCGCCCCTTCCCGCTGTGACATTTTGCGGCTGCCGCCGCGTGGTGGGGCTCCGCCCCAGTTCGGGAAGGGGCGGGTAGGGGAAAGCGCCGCAGGCACCCGCACCCGCACCGCGCCCTAGCGGCCCGTTTCCTTCTCGTAGGCCTTGAGGACCTCGTCGGTGGGGCCGTCCATTAGGAGCTCGCCCTTCTCCAGCCACAGCACACGGTCGCAGGTGTCCCGGATCGACTTGTTGCTGTGGCTGACCAGGAAGACCGTGCCGGCCTCCTTGCGGAGCTCGCGGATCCGCTGCTCGGAGCGGATCTGGAACTTCCGGTCACCCGTGGCCAGCGCCTCGTCGATCATCAGTACGTCGTGATCCTTGGCAGCGGCGATCGAGAAGCGCAGCCTCGCCGCCATGCCGGACGAATACGTCCGCATCGGCAGCGTGATGAAGTCGCCCTTCTCGTTGATGCCCGAGAAGTCGACGATCTGCGCGTACCGCTCGCGGATCTCCTCGCGCGACATGCCCATCGCAAGGCCGCCGAGGATGACATTGCGCTCGCCGGTCAGGTCGTTCATCAGAGCCGCGTTCACGCCGAGCAGCGAGGGCTGGCCGTCCGTGTAGACCTTGCCCTGTTCCGTGGGGAGGAGGCCCGCGATGGCGCGCAGCAGGGTGGACTTGCCCGAGCCGTTCGAACCGATCAGGCCGATCGCCTCGCCGCGGTAGGAGGTGAAGGACACCCCTCGTACCGCGTGCACCTTGCGTACGCCGGGTGCGTCGCCCTTGCCGCGCTTCATGATGCGGCTCAGTGCGGCGGTGGCACTGCCACGGCCGCCCGCGCCGCCGTTGACCCGGTACACGATGTGCACGTCGTCGGCGATGACCGTGGGGATACGCCCCTGCGTGTTGTCGTCAGCCACGGCCGTACCTCTCCTCAGCCTTCCAGAAGTAGACAAAGCCCGCGGCGCCGATCAGCAGCGCCCAGCCCAGACCGACCGCCCACACGTGCGGGGGCAGGTTCTCGGAGCCGTACCCGTCGATCAGGCCGAAGCGGATGAGGTCCATGTAGACGGCCGCCGGATTCCACTGGAGCACGTCCGTGACCCAGCCGGGCAGGTCCTTGTCGCTGAGCATCACCGGGATGCTGAACATCACGCCGGACGCGTACATCCACGTACGCATCACGAACGGCATCAGCTGCGCGAGGTCGGGCGTCTTGCTGCCGAGCCTGGCCATGATCAGGGCGAGGCCGATGTTGAAGACGAATTGCAGGGCCAGCGCCGGAATGACGAGCAGCCAGGACAGCGAGGGGTAGCTGCGGAAGGCGACCGCGATGATCACCAGCACGATCATCGAAAACAGCAGCTGCTGGAGCTGCTGGAGCGCGAAGGAGATCGGCAGCGAGGCGCGCGGGAAGTGCAGCGCTCTGACCAGCCCGAGGTTGCCCGAGATCGACCGGACGCCGGCCATCACCGAGCTCTGGGTGAAGGTGAAGACGAATACGCCCGTGACCAGGAAGGGGACGTAGACCTCCCGGGGCATGCCCCGGTCGGCGTTCAGCATCAGGCCGAAGATGAGGAAGTAGACGAGCGCGTTCAGCAGCGGGGTCGCCACCTGCCACAGCTGGCCGAGCTTGGCCTGGCTGTACTGGGCGGTCAGCTTCGCCTGCGAGAAGGCGAGGATGAAGTGGCGCCGGCCCCACAGCTGCCGGACGTACTCGATCAGCCCCGGTCGGGCACCGCTCACCGACAGGCCGTACTTGGCGGCGAGCTCCGCCGGGGTAAGTGCGTCGTCGGGAGATGGCGGGGCGCTCGTCGCGACCGCACCGTCATGGGTTGTGTCACTCACAAGTTGAAACTTTCGTGTTCAAGATGCGCAGGGCAATAAGGCGCTGTCAGACCCGAGCTTGTCAGACAACAGGGGGTCGCCCGAGCCGGGTCAGGCGCCAGACGGTACGCCACTTCATCGGACGGCGGGGACCTGAGGCATTTGTCCACCCCTCCCAGAAGCCGCCGAACCATGCCTTCAGCGCAGGTCCGGAGGGGCGTCGCGCCAGCGTGAGCAGCAGCCACACACCGAGGTAGACGGGCACCAGGAGGGCCGGCAGATTGCGGCGGGCCAGCCAGACCCGGTTCCTGGCCACCATGCGGTGGTACACCGCATGGCGGGAGGGAGCGGTCGTCGGGTGGTACAGGACCATGTCCGAGCGGTAGTCGATCATCCAGCCGGCGTCGAGCGCCCGCCAGGCCAGATCGGTCTCCTCATGAGCGTAGAAGAACTCGTCCGGCAGCCCGCCGACCTCGGCGAAGACCTTGGTACGTACGGCATTGGCGCCGCCGAGGAAGGTCGTGACGCGCGAGGAGCGCATGGGGTCCGACGCACGCAGCCGGGGCACGTGGCGGCGTGCGGTCTCCCCCGTGTCCGGGTCCGCGATCCGGAAGCTGATGATGCCCAGCTTCGGGTCGGCGGCGAAGGCCTGGCGGCACAGCTCGGCCGTGTCGTGGTGGGCCAGCAGACCGTCGTCGTCGAGGAAGAGGAGAACGTCCATCTCGGCGCCGCTGGGGCCGAACGCCTCGATGCCGGCGTTGCGGCCGCCGGGGATGCCCAGATTCTCGGGCAGCTCCACGGTCCGTACGCCCTCGGGGACACCGGTGACCGGGGAGCCGTTGCCCACGACCACGACCTCGACGCGGTCGCCGTCCTGCTTGGCGACCGAGTCGAGGAGGGCGCGCAGCTCGTCCGGGCGGTTGCCCATGGTGATGATGACGGCGCCGACCTTCATGCCCGTGCCCTCCGCGCCCGTCACTTCAGCCTGCTCGAAGCGAGGATGGACACGAGGTGCAGAAGCGTCTGGACGATCGCGATGCCCGCGAGGATGGCGATGCCGAGGCGGGTGAAGAACAGGTCACCCTGGACACTGTCGATGATCGCCACGACCAGGATGAACAGGCTCGCCTCGATGCCGCCGACCAGCCGGTGGAACTTCAGCGCCGCCGCGGCGCGACGGGCCAGGGCCAGACCGGAGGAGCGGGGCACGGAGGCCTCGTCCTTGACGGCGGGCAGTCCGCTGCGCTGGCGGGCCACGTCGACCAGATCGGTCTCGGCCTTGATCAGGATCGCACCCAGCGCGGCGAGCGTACCGAGGAAGGCCCACAGCCACTCCGGCCCTCCGTCGCCGAAGACGTCCGCGCCGCGTACGCCGAAGCCCACCAGCAGGGCCGCCTCGCACAGGTAGTGGCCGATGCGGTCCAGGTAGACGCCGGTGATCGAGGTCTGCTTGCGCCAGCGGGCGACCTCGCCGTCGACGCAGTCGAGCAGCAGATAGATCTGGAACAGCACCACCGTGAGGATCGCGCCGGTGAGCCCGGGGATCAGCAGCGTCGCACCGCCGATGACGCCCACGACCACCATGAGGTAGGTGAGCTGGTTGGGCGTGATCTTCGTGTTCACCAGGTACGGGTCGATGTGCAGCGAGATCTCTCGCATGTACATGCGCCCGGCCCAGTGCTCACCGCTGCGCCGGTCCTTCACTCCCTCGGGGTGAACGACCGGACGGAGTTCAGCTACTGATGGTCTTGACATAGTCGGCGTAAGCGTCCCTGATCTGGTCTGCGGACAGGTCGAGGTGCTCCAGGATCGTGAAGCGTCCCGGGCGGGTCTGCGGGGCGTACTGAACGGCCTCGACGAACTCGTCGACGCTGAAGCCGATCTCCGCGGGCAGCACCGGCAGGCCGTGCCTGCGCAGTACGTCGGCGAAGAGCGCGGCGTCGTCCTGCGCCCCGCGCAGGTGCATCGCGAAGGCCGCACCGATGCCGACCTGCTCGCCGTGGAGCGCGGAGCGCTTCGGGAAGAGCAGGTCGAAGGCGTGGCTGATCTCGTGGCACGCGCCGGACGAGGGCCGGGTGTCGCCGCTGATCGACATGGCGATGCCGGACAGGACGAGGGACTCGGCGAGGACCGTGAGGAACTCGTCGGTGCCGGCGCCGCCGGGGTGGCGGAGTACGGCTTCTCCTGCCGTACGGGCCATGGCGGCGGCCAGTCCATCGACCGGCTCGCCCGTGATGCGGTGGGACAGCTCCCAGTCGGCGATGGCCGAGATGTTGGAGATCGCGTCGCCGATGCCGGACCGGACGAAGCGGACCGGTGCCTCGCGGATCACGTCGAGGTCGATGACCATGGCGATGGGCGTGGGTACGCCGTAGGAGCCGCGGCCG
The DNA here is from genome assembly GCF_028807635.1 of Streptomyces spiramyceticus. Taxonomy (NCBI): domain Bacteria; kingdom Bacillati; phylum Actinomycetota; class Actinomycetes; order Kitasatosporales; family Streptomycetaceae; genus Streptomyces; species Streptomyces spiramyceticus. Next base: position 1,038,576 of record NZ_JARBAX010000002.1, on the reverse strand, counting down.
TTGTCGTTGTCCAGGATGGACACCGGCGAGCAGATGCCGTCGTGCGAGAGGTTCGTCGCGACGGCGACCATCGGCAGGCCGACCCGGGCCGCCGCGTACTTCGCCACGTCGATGATCTTGCCGCCGCCGAGGCCGACCACGGCGTCGTACCGCTTGCCCTTGATGTCGTCGGCGAGCTTGACGGCGGAGTCGATCGTCCCGTCGGCGACGGGGAACCAGTCGGCGTCGGGCAGGACCGGCGCGAGCTTGTCGCGCAGCGCCAGTCCCGAGCCGCCGCTGGTGGCGATGGCGAGCTTGCCCGAGTTGGAGATCCGCTGGTCGGCCAGGAGGCCGGCCAGATCGTCCATGGCGCCGCAGCTGATGTCGACGACGACCGGGGACGGGATGAGCCGGGTCAGTACAGGCACGCGATCTCACGGCCCTTCGCGAGGTCGTCGTGGTTGTCGATCTCGACCCACGTCACTTCGCCGATGGGGGCCACGTCGACGGTGAAGCCGCGGTTGACCAGCTCCTGGTAGCCGTCCTCGTAGTAGAGGTCGGGGTCGCGCTCGAAGGTGGTCTTCAGTGCGTCGGCGAGTTCTTCGGCGGCCTCGGGCTCTATGAGGGTGACACCGATGTACTCGCCGGTGGCGGTGGCCGGGTCCATCAGCTTGGTGATTCGCTGAACGCCCTTCTCGCCGTCGGTGATGACCTTCATCTCCTCGTCGGCGAGGTGCTTCACCGTGTCGAGGGCGAGGATTATCTTCTGGCCCTTGCCGCGGGCGGCGAGCAGCGTCTTCTCGACGGAGACGGGGTGCACGGTGTCGCCGTTGGCGAGGATCACACCCTGCTTGAGGACGTCACGCGCGCACCACAGGGAGTAGGCGTTGTTCCACTCCTCGGCCTTGTCGTTGTCGACGAGCGTGATCTTGAGGCCGTACTTCGCCTCAAGGGCCTCCCGCCGCTCGTACACGGCTTCCTTGCGGTAACCGACGACGATCGCGACCTCGGTCAGGCCGACCTCCGCGAAGTTGCCGAGCGTCAGGTCGAGGACGGTCGTGTCGCCGTCCACGGGCACCAGTGCCTTGGGGAGGGTGTCCGTGTAGGGACGCAGACGCCGTCCGGCGCCGGCAGCCAGTACGAGGCCGATCATGCGGGTTCTCCTTCGTCGTGTACTGCGGGAGCTCCGGAGGACACCCAGAAACGGATGGACTCCACGAGCACCACGAGCGCCACGGCCACAGCGAGGACCGTGAGCGCCAGGGTGAGGTGTGTGTTCTGCGGCGACAGGACCGCGGCGAGTACCACCACCACGAGCGTCCGGCCTTCGTGCCCGCCGATCGTCCGCACCAGCCACTGGGGCGGCGCGCCGGTGCCACCGCGGATGCGGTACACCGTGTCGTAGTGATGGTAGGCGACGGCCGCCACCAGCCCGAAAGCAGCCTGCAACGCTCCATTCACCTCGGACCGGGCCGCGAGAATCAGGATCGTGCCGTATTCGGCCGCCCGGAAAACAGGGGGGACGAGCCAGTCGAGGGCGCCCTTGAGGGGGCGTGCCACGGCTATGCCCGAGAGGACCGCGTAGAAGACGGCCGCGACGACCACTTGCAGGCTGCCGAACGGCTGCGTGAGCGCCGCGCTCACCAGCGCCGCAGCGCCGATCGCGGCCATCACCGGGGCGGTCCACGCCCCCGTGATACGGGGCCCGCGTGCCGCCACGGCCTGGGCGAGCGGCCCGCTGTCCGCGAGGTCTGCGAGGGCCTGGGCGGCTCGGTCGGTACGCCGTGCCTTGCGGGTCAGCGAGCGCAGGACGCGGCCGGCCGTGGTGTAGAGGGCGGCGAGCGCGCAGCCGACGAGCAGGGCGTAGAAGACGATGCGCGGAGTGGTGACGGCGGTCAGGACCGCGACCATCGCCCACCGCTCGCCGATCGGCAGGACGATCATCCTGCGGACCCAGACCGTCCAGCCGACGCTGTCGAGCTTGTCGGAGAGCGCGGCGGTGGGGCTCGTATTGGACTCCGCGTCGTGGTTCGCCTCGTTGAAGGAGAAGTCCACGACGTGGCGGCCGGTCTGGAGCACCATCGCGCCGAGCGCCAGCGCCCATACGTCGTCGCCGCCCCGGGCGGCGCCGAGTGCGAGGCCGGCGTAGTACGCGTACTCCTTGGCGCGGTCGAAGGTCGCGTCGAGCCAGGCGCCCATCGTCGAGTACTGCAGCGAGTAACGGGCGAGCTGCCCGTCGGTGCAGTCCAGCACGAAGGAGAAGAGCAGCAGCGCACCGGCCGCGATGTAGCCGCCCCGGGTGCCGGTCGCCGCGCAGCCGGCCGCGATCAGCGCGGTGATCAGCGAAGCGGTGGTGACCTGGTTGGGGGTGAAGCCCCGGCGGGCGCACCAACGGGCGATGTAGCGCGAGTACGGGCTGATGCAGAAGGTGGTGAAGAAGCCGTCGCGGGACTTCACCGCGGTCCGCAGCCGTACGGCTTCCTCGTCGACGGCGGCGACGGCGGCGCGGGCCTGCTCGCGCCCGGCGTCGTCCGTGGGGACGGCGGCGACCAGCGAGCCGAGTTCGGGCCGCTGTACGGCGGTGCCTGCGGCGTCGAGCGCCTCGGCGACGGCGTCGGGCCCGGCCGGAGCGCTGCGCACGGCGTCGGCGAGTGCGGCGCGGGCCTCGGGCTGCGCCGTGAGCGCGCCGGGGGCGGCGGCTGCGGGGAAGCGGGGGTCCGTGAGCGCGAGGCGCAGGGAGTGGACGTGACCGACGAAACGCGGGTCGACGAGCGCGACGCGTTCACCGGCCGGTGTCGCGTCGAGCAGCTTGACGGTCTCGTCCGCATCGGCGGCGGACCGTACGTCGAATCCCAGCGACCGCAGATCGCCCTCGAGCGGCGATCCGGGTACCGGCGGACCGGTGAGGATGGCGGTCGACAGACGAACTCACTCCTTGGCACTGGCGTAGCCGGCTTGGCTGACGTGGCTGGCATGCGTCATTCCGGCCCGGTGCGGGCCGGAGGCATGTCGGCAGAGGCTATCGGATGTACGGAAGCGCGAGTTCACGGCCCGTTCACGCCCCGATAAGACCGGACGGGAAGGCGGGCGGCCCGCCGCGATCATCTTCGTCGATCAATGCCTCGCCCCACAAACCGCCCTTGTGGAGGGCCTAGGGTGGCCGTCATGACTTGGCTGATCACAGGTGGTGCGGGGTACATCGGCGCGCATGTGGCGCGGACCATGGCCGAAGCGGGTGAGCGGGTGGTCGTACTCGACGACGTCTCCTCCGGCGTCACGGACCGGCTGCCACCGGAGATCCCGCTGGTGAGCGGCTCCGTACTCGACAGGGAGCTGCTCGACCGTACGCTCGCCGAGCACAACGTCACAGGTGTGGTGCATCTCGCGGCGAAGAAGCAGGTCGGCGAGTCGGTGCAGCAGCCGCTGCTCTACTACCGGGAGAACGTGTTCGGTCTCACGGTGCTGCTCGAAGCGGTCGCCGCGGCCGGGGTGCGCCGCTTCGTCTTCTCCTCGTCCGCAGCGGTGTACGGGGTGCCCGAGGTGGATCTCATCCCCGAGAACACACCCTGCGCCCCGATCAACCCGTACGGCGAGACCAAACTGGTCGGCGAGTGGCTCGTGCGGGCCGCGGGCCGGGCGCACGGCATCTCGACCGCGTGCCTGCGCTACTTCAATGTGGCGGGTGCGGCGAGGCCGGAGCTGGCCGACACCGGGGTCTTCAACATCATCCCGATGTTCTTCGACCGGATCACCCGCGGCGAGGCCCCGCGGATCTTCGGGGACGACTACCCGACCCCGGACGGCACGTGCATCCGTGACTACATTCACGTCGCCGATCTCGCCGACGCCCATCTGGCCGTCGCGCGGGCGCTGACCGACGCCGCCGGGGACCTGACGCTGAACATCGGCCGCGGCGAGGGTGTCTCGGTGCGCGAGCTCGCCGATCTGGTGGCCGAGGTCACCGGTTCCGGGCTGGCCCCGGTGATCGAGCCGCGCCGTCCCGGTGACGCCGCTCAGGCCGTCGCCTCGTCCGATCTGATCGCCAAGGAGCTGGGCTGGTCCGCCTCGCGCGGTGTGCGCGAGATGGTCGTGTCGGCATGGGAAGGCTGGCTGCTGCGGCATCCGGAAGCCCGCCGGAGCTGATCTTGGCAAGGCCCTGACCTGCGGTCATTTCCGCAGGTCAGGGCATATGACAACGGTGTTCAGTCCCGTGTTGCACATACCCCCCTCCCGTAGTTCACTGGCACCTCGGGCCGATCATCCACATATCCGGGGAGGCGCTCCACATGGGGGCTGGGCACGATCACGGGCATACGCACGGCGGGCCGCCGCCCACCGGCACGGCTGCCGCCGCGTACAAGGGACGGCTTCGTATCGCGCTCGGCATCACGCTGACCGTCATGACGGTCGAGATCGTCGGTGGACTGCTCTCGAATTCGCTGGCGCTGATCGCGGACGCGGCCCATATGGCGACGGACGCCCTGGGGCTCGCGATGGCACTCCTCGCGATCCACTTCGCCAACCGCCCGCCCACCCGCAACGCCACCTTCGGCTACGCCAGGGCCGAGATCCTCGCCGCGCTGGCCAACTGTCTGCTGCTGCTCGGCGTCGGTGGGTTTCTGCTCTTCGAGGCCGTCGACCGGTTCATCACACCCGCCGAGACCAAGAGCGGTACGGCGATCGTCTTCGCCCTGATCGGTTTCGTCGCGAACATGGTCTCGCTCTCCCTCCTGATGAAGGGGCAGAAGGACAGCCTCAATGTGCGGGGCGCCTTCCTGGAGGTGCTCGCGGACGCTCTCGGCTCGGTCACCGTGCTGGTCTCGGCCGGCGTGATCATGGCGACCGGCTGGCAGGCGGCCGACCCCATCGCGTCCCTGGTGATCGGCCTCATGATCGTGCCGCGCACCTGGAAGCTGCTGCGGGAGACGCTCGGCGTACTGCTGGAGACGGCGCCCCCGGGTGTCGACATGGCCGAGGTGCGCGAGCACATACTCGGTCTGCCCGGGGTCGAGGACGTACACGATCTGCACGCCTGGACGATCACCTCCGGCATGCCGGTCCTCTCGGCGCACATCGTCGTCACGCAGGACGCGCTCGACTCGGTCGGCCACGAGAAGATGCTGCACGCGCTGCAGGGCTGCCTCGGCGACCACTTCGACGTCGAGCACTGCACGTTCCAGCTTGAGCCGAGCGGTCACGCCGAGCACGAGGCGAAGCTCTGCCACTGAGGGGCCGGACGGCCGCAGACACCGCCATCTGACGCCCGGTCGGGTGAGTGAAGTACGGACAAGACGCTTTTGTACGGCAGACTTGAAGGCCGGGAATCGAAGCGAAGGATGGTTATGCCGAGCACACCAGTCACCGCGGCGAACAGCTCGTCGAACGGCACCGCACAGGAGATCCTGCTTGAGCTGGTCGACGAGGACGGCAAAACCATCGGCACCGCGGAGAAGCTCGCCGCACATCAGGCTCCCGGCCAGTTGCACCGCGCTTTCTCCGTCTTCCTCTTCGACGAGTCGGGCCGGCTGCTGATCCAGCGCCGCGCGCTCGGCAAGTACCACTCCCCCGGCGTCTGGTCGAACACCTGCTGCGGGCACCCCTACCCCGGGGAGTCGCCGTTCGCCGCCGCCGCCCGGCGTACGTACGAGGAGCTGGGCATCTCCCCCTCCCTGCTCGCCGAGGCGGGCACCGTCCGCTACAACCACCCGGACCCGGACTCGGGCCTGGTCGAGCAGGAGTACAACCACCTCTTCGTCGGGATGGCGCAGGCCGCGCTCCGGCCCGACCCGGAAGAGGTCGGCGAGACGTCCTTCGTCACCGCCGACGAGCTGGCAGAACAGCATGCGCGGGCGCCGTTCTCGGCGTGGTTCATGACGGTGCTCGACGCGGCGCGTCCGGCGATCAGAGAGCTGACGGGGCCGAAGGCGGGCTGGTGAGCGAGGGGCCGGCGAGCGGCAGCGCGACCCAGATGATCTTGCCGCCGCTCGCGGTGTGCTCGATGTCGCACACCCCGCCGGCCTCCACGGTGATCTCCCGTACGAGCAGCAGGCCGCGCCCACCGGTCTGCGCGTAGTCCCGCTCCAGGGCCTTGGGCCGGTAGGGGTGGTTGTCCTCCACGGAGACCCTGATCCACTCCGTGCCGATGGCAACCTCGACGGCCAGTATGGGCGAGAGCAGCGCCGCATGGCGTACGGCGTTGGTGACCAGCTCGGAGACGATGAGCAGCAGCCCCTGCACCAGTTCGTCCTGCGCCGGTACGCCCTGGCGGTTCAGCAGGTCGCGGACGGCGTGCCGGGCCTGCGGGACGGAGACGTCGGCCGCGGGGGCGGTGAACCGCCAGACGCCTTCGTAGCCTGCCGGGGCGTCTTCGGTGGAACCTGGACGTTCGCTCTTCACCACCCTCCGAGTGTTGAGAACGTGTTGGTCCGGACCGGGCCACTGAACACAAGTCAGCCGCAATCGACGGCTTCTGACCATTGCGCATACGACTGCGTCACTTCTGCGGCCGTTCCTGCTCTCCCCCGGGGCTTCCCCGGGTCTCCCCCGGATCAGGGGGGCGCACCGCACGGATAGCATCCGGCGCATGGAGCCACAGCTGCAGCACACCGTCGCGGACGGTGTCGCCACCGTCGTCATCAGCAATCCCGCCAAGCGCAACGCCATGACCGCGGGCATGTGGGGCGCCCTTCCCGGGCTGCTGGAGCGGCTCGCCGGGGACGCGGACGTACGGGCGCTGGTGCTGACGGGCGCCGGGGACACCTTCTGCGCGGGCGCGGACATCTCCTCGCTGCGCGATCCGGGCGAGGAGGCGCAGGGGCTCGCTGTACGGGCCGAGGAGGCGCTGGCTTCGTTCCCCGGACCGACGCTGGCGGCCGTCCGCGGTTACTGCGTGGGCGGCGGCAGCCAGCTGGCGGCGGCCTGCGATCTGCGGTTCGCGGAGGAGGGCGCGTCCTTCGGGGTCACACCGGCCAAGCTCGGGATCGTCTATCCCGCGTCGTCCACCCGGCGGCTGGTCGCGCTGGTGGGTCCTGCCGCAGCCAAGTACCTGTTGTTCTCGGGCGAGTTGATCGGTACGGACCGGGCGCTGCGCACCGGCCTGGTGGACGAGGTGCTTCCGGCGGGCCAACTGGCCAAGCGTGTGGAGGAGTTCACCCGGGTGCTCGTCTCGCGCTCGCAGCTGACGCAGGCGGCGGCCAAGGAGTTCGCGAACGGGCGGCAGGACCGGGACGCCCACTGGGCGGAGCAGGCGCGCGGCAGCGGCGACACCGCGGAGGGGGTCGCCGCCTTCCTGGAGCGCAGGGCTCCGCGCTTCACCTACAAAGTGGCAGGCGGTTCCTGAGTCATCGGTCCCGCCAGCGGGCGACGATCTCCGCCGGGGCCTTCTCCGGCGAGCCCGCGTCGTACGGGGGCTGCGGGTCGTACTCGGTCATCAGCTGTACGGTCTGGGCGACCTCGTCACCGGCGACCCGGCCCAGCAGGTGCAACGCCATGTCGATGCCGGACGAGACGCCGGCGGCCGTGACGTACTTGCCGTCGAACACCACCCGCTCGCCGGTGGGCTCGGCGCCCTCGGCCTTCAGCTCGTCCATCGCGAGCCAGTGTGTCGTGGCACGGCGGCCCTTGAGGAGGCCCGCCCCTGCCAGGATCAGCGAGCCGGTGCACACCGACGTGGTCCAGGTACTGGTGGCGTCCACCGCGCGGACCCAGTCCAGCAGCTCCTCGTCGCGCATGGCCTGCCGCGCGTCGGGGCCGCCGGGGACGAGCAGGATGTCCGGGCTCGTCACCTCGGCGAGGGTGCGGTCGGCGACGAGGGCGAGATTGCCCTGGTCGTTGCGGACGGGGCCGGTCTCCTTGGCGACGAACACGGTTTCGGCGCCCGGCAGGTGGCTGATCAGCTCGAAGGGGCCTACGGCGTCGAGGGACGTGAAACCTTCGTAGAGGAGGATGGCGGTCTGCATATGGGCTGTCTGCCTTTCAGTGGGTTTGTACGGGGGCGTGGAAACGGCGCCGGTACTCGGCGGGCGGCGTGCCCAGCGCCTTGAAGAAGGCGCGGCGCATGGCCTCCGGCGTTCCGTAGCCGGCCGCTCGGGCGACTTCCTGGACGCCGTCGCCGGTCTCCTCCAGGAGGCGCCGCGCGTGTTCGAGGCGGACGCGGTCGACGTACCGGCCGGGTGTTGTGCCGGTCTCCGCCTGGAAGGCGCGGGCGAAGTGGCGCGGCGACAGCAGGGCGCGGGCCGCCAGCACCTCGACGGACAGGTCCTCGGCGGGGTGCTCGGCGATGTACTGCTGGACCTCGCGCAGCGGCTCGCGCCGGGCGGTCTGGGCGGCGAGCTGTGCGCTGAACTGCGCCTGGTTTCCCGGCCGTCGGAGGAACACGACGAGGTGGCGGGCGACGGTGAGTGCGGTCTCCCGGCCGAGGTCCTCCTCGACCAGCGCGAGGGCGAGGTCGATACCGGCCGTGACACCGGCCGATGTGGCCAGTTTTCCGTCGCGTACGAAGATCGGATCCGGGTCGACCTCGACGGCCGGGTACTTCCTGGCGAGATGCTCGCAGACGCCCCAGTGCGTGGTCACCCGGTGCCCGTCGAGCAGGCCCGCCTCGGCGAGCAGCAGCGCCCCGCTGCAGACGGAGACCAGGCGCTCGGCCTTCGGGGCGTTCTGGCGCAGCCAGTCGACGAGCCGGGGGTCGGGGCTGCGTGTACCGGGGCCGCCGGGGACGAGCAGGGTGTGGGGCGTGGGGGCGTCGGCGAGTGCGAAGTCCGGTACGACCTGGAGGCGGCTGGAGGTGCGGACGGGTTTGCCGTCGAGCGATGCCGTACGGATCCGGTACGCGCCGTCGGGGTCCCCGATCTGCAGGGCGGCACTCGTGAAGACCTCCACGGGGCCGGTCACGTCCAGGCTCAGGACGTCGTCGAAGAGAACGACGAGTACGGATCGCTGCGTCATGGGATCAATCCTTGGGGCGGCCTGCTATGTCCGCAATGACGAGGACCCCACCTTTACTGCCATGACGCCCCGGCTCTTCACGTCGTACCGACCAGTCGGTAACGTGCCTGTCATGACCTCTCTTCCCCCGCGCGCCGGCCGCCGCTGTCACAACGCCCTCAACCCGCTGCACTCGACGGTCTACTTCTCCCCCGACTTCGCCAAGGAGCTCGCGGGACTGGGCATCGAGGACAGCAACGCCGCCTACTTCGCGGGCCGGGCCGCCGCCATGGGCGCGGTCGGGCCCGGCGTGATCGCCGCGTCCTTCTACAACTTCAGCCACGCGCTCATCGCCCGTCACGTCCCCGAGGTGTGGCGTACGGCCGCCCCCGAGGTCGTACTCGAAGCGCGGCTGCGCGCCGCCGACACCACCCTGCGGCGGCTGCTCGGCGAGGAGGCCGTCGCATCCGACGAGATGGCGGAGGCGGCCGGGCTCGCCCTGCGCGCCGCCGAGGCCTGTACCGCGCACGCCCGTCCGCTGTACGCCGCCCACGCCGATCTGCCCGTCCCCGAGCAGCCCCACCTCGCGTACTGGCACGCCGCGACACTGCTGCGCGAGCACCGCGGCGACGGCCACCTCACCGCGCTGCTCGGCGCCGGACTCGACCCGGTGGAGGCGCTGGTCAGCCATACCGCGACCGGCAAGGGCATGTCGCCGCGCTGGACGCTGGCGACCCGGGGCTGGAGCCGTACGGACTGGGAAGCGGCCTCCGACCGGCTCCGGGAGCGCGGGCTGCTGGACGGCGAGGGCGAGTTGACCGAGGCGGGCACCGCGCTGCGCGCGGAGCTGGAGGACACGACGGACCGGCTCGACGCGGCGCCGTACGAGCACCTGGGCGCGGAGGGTGTGGAGCGGCTGACCGTGCTCGGGCGCGGTTTCCTGGCGGCGGCGGTGGTGGCCGGGGCGTTCCCGGCCGACCTCACCGGCAAGTGAGTCTTCACCCCTGACCTGCGGGGTTTGCGTACGCGCAGAACGGCTACCCGTACTGCTGTCCGATACCGAGACAGCAGGAGGTCCGACGTGTTCCGTGCGATAGCTGATGGACTCCGCATGGTCGGCTCGGCCATCGCGAATGTGGTGACCCTCCCGTTCCGGCTCCTGGCCCGGCTCTTCGGCGGCGCGTCCGACACCGCGTCGCGCGGCGGCCGGCGGACCCGGCGTGCCTGACAGGGCCTGCCGGAGGGGCTCGGCCGGGAGAGGCGTGGCGGCCGGGGGTGCGCGACAGGAGACCCGACAACCCTGCACAATGCAGGCTCAAGCACAGCCCGCAGGAGAAGGCGAGTCGGGAACATCGTGACGACGTCCATCGAAGGCAGGATCGCCGAGGAGCTCGGCGTAAAGGAGCGGCAGGTCCGGGCCGCCGTCGAATTGCTCGACGGCGGCTCGACCGTGCCGTTCATCGCTCGCTACCGCAAGGAAGCGACCGAGATGCTCGACGACGCGCAGCTGCGCACCCTCGAGGAGCGGCTGCGGTATCTGCGGGAGCTGGAGGAGCGGCGGACCGCGATCCTGGAGTCCGTACGGGAACAGGGCAAGCTGGACGAGGCCCTGGAGGCGCGGATCAGGACCGCGGACACCAAGGCGCGGCTGGAAGACATCTACCTGCCGTTCAAGCCGAAGCGCAGGACGAAGGCGCAGATCGCGCGGGAGGCGGGGCTCGAACCGCTGGCCCAGGGGCTGCTGGGCGACACTTCGGTGGACCCCCTCGCGGCCGCTGCCGCGTTCGTGAACGCGGAGAAGGGCGTCGCGGACGCCACCGCCGCGCTGGACGGTGCGCGGGCCATCCTCACCGAGCGCTTCTCGGAAGACGCCGACCTCATCGGCGAGCTGCGTGAACGCATGTGGTCGCGTGGGCGTCTCGCCGCGAAGGTACGGGCCGGCAAGGAGGAAGCGGGCGCCAAGTTCGCCGACTACTTCGACTTCGCCGAGCCGTTCACCGCGCTGCCCTCGCACCGCGTCCTCGCCATGCTGCGCGGCGAGAAGGAAGACGTACTCGACCTGGTCCTCGAACCGGAGGAGCCGTCGGACGAGACCGGCCCTTCGACGTACGAAGGCATGATCGCCCGGCGCTTCGGGATCTCCAACCTGGGCCGCCCCGGCGACAAGTGGCTGGGCGACACCGTGCGCTGGGCCTGGCGCACACGCATCCTGGTCCACCTCGGTATCGACCTGCGGCTGCGGCTGCGCACCGCGGCGGAGGACGAGGCGGTACGCGTCTTCGCGGCGAACCTGCGTGACCTGCTGCTGGCGGCGCCGGCGGGGACGCGGGCAACGCTGGGGCTCGACCCGGGCTTCCGTACCGGCGTGAAGGTCGCCGTCGTCGACGCGACCGGCAAGGTCGTCGCGACGGACGTGATCTATCCGCACGTGCCGCGCAACCAGTGGGACGAGGCGCTGGCGAAGCTGGCGCGGCTCGCGAGGGAGCACGCCGTCGAGCTCGTCGCCATCGGCAACGGCACGGCGTCGCGCGAGACGGACAAGCTCGCCGGTGAACTGTGCGCCAAGCACCCCGAGCTGAAGCTGACGAAGGTGATGGTCTCGGAGGCGGGCGCCTCCGTCTACTCGGCCTCGGCCTTCGCCTCGCAGGAACTCCCGGACATGGACGTCTCGTTGCGCGGCGCCGTTTCGATCGCGCGGCGGCTGCAGGACCCGCTCGCCGAGCTGGTGAAGATCGACCCCAAGTCGATCGGCGTCGGCCAGTACCAGCACGACCTGTCCGAGGTGAAGCTCTCGCGCTCGCTCGACGCGGTGGTCGAGGACTGTGTGAACGGGGTGGGTGTCGACGTCAACACCGCGTCCGCGCCGCTGCTTTCGCGGGTTTCGGGCATCAGCTCCGGGCTCGCCGAGAACATCGTCTCGCACCGGGACGCCAACGGCCCCTTCCGTTCCAGGAAGGGACTGAAGGATGTGGCACGGCTCGGTCCGAAGGCGTACGAGCAGTGCGCGGGCTTCCTGCGGATCCTCGGCGGCGACGATCCGCTGGACGCGTCGAGCGTGCACCCCGAGGCGTATCCGGTGGTGCGGGCGATGGTGAAGACGGCGGGCAGCGGGGTGGGGACGCTCATCGGGAACACGGCGGTGCTGCGGTCGCTCCGGCCCGCCGATTACGTCAACGACACCTTTGGGCTGCCGACCGTGTCGGACATTCTGAGGGAGCTGGAGAAGCCCGGGCGTGACCCGCGGCCCGCGTTCAAGACCGCGACCTTCAAGGACGGCGTCGAGAAGATCGGCGATCTGGCGGCCGGGATGATCCTGGAGGGTGTGGTGACGAATGTCGCCGCGTTCGGTGCGTTCGTGGATGTGGGGGTGCATCAGGACGGGCTGGTGCATGTGTCGGCGCTTTCGAAGACCTTCGTGAAGGATCCCCGGGATGTGGTGAAGCCGGGTGACATCGTGAAGGTCAAGGTCATGGACGTCGACATTCCGCGCAAGCGGATCTCGCTGACGCTGCGGCTCGACGATGAGGCGTCGGGTGCGGCGCCCGGTGGGCAGAGGCGGGAGCGGGGCGCGGGCTCCGGTGGCTCAGGCGGCTCGGCCGGCTCGGGTGGCCGGCCGCCGCAGCAGCGGCAGGGGGGCGGTGGCGGGCGTCGCGGCGGTGGTGGCGGCGGCGCTGGTGGCGGCGGGTCGCGGCAGGCGCCGGCGCCGGCGAACAGTGCGATGGCGGATGCGCTGCGGCGGGCGGGTCTGACGGACCCGAAGCCGGGCGGCGGGGGCAAGCGCGGCTGACGGTAGGGGCGGGGTGGGCGGGGGCGCTGCGCGCTCTTCCCCTACCCGCCCTTCCCGCACCGGGGGCAGGCCCCCAGGCCCACGGGTTGTGTGGGGTACGAGTGCCCTTGCGCCGTGCGCGCGGCTGGAATCGGTGTCTTGGACCGCGGGTGGGTGCGCTCCGACGCCGCAGGGCCGAGGAGGAACACGCGAAGTTCCAGGCCGAGCAGGCGGCGTACTCCAGCGGCTCCAGGACGAGGCTGAGGCCCGGCTTAAGGCCGAGAATCCCTGAGCCGGGTCGGCTTGGCTTGGCTTGAGCAGCTTCGCTTGAGCAGGGCGGCGGCCTGTGCCGGCCGCCCTGCTCGTGTCAGTGCTCCGTGACCTTGCCGTCCGCGACCTCGATACGGCGGGTCGTACGGACCGCGTCCAGCATCCGGCGGTCGTGCGTGACCAGCAGCAGCGTGCCCTCGTACAAGTCGAGTGCGGACTCCAGCTGCTCGATCGCCGTCAGGTCGAGGTGGTTCGTCGGCTCGTCCAGGACGAGGAGGTTGACTCCCCTGCCCTGGAGCAGCGCGAGGGCCGCGCGGGTCCGTTCGCCCGGGGAGAGCGTCGTGGCGGGGCGCAGGACGTGCGCCGCGCGCAGGCCGAACTTGGCCAGCAGGGTGCGTACGTCCGCCGGTTCCGTGTCGGGGACGGCCGCGCAGAATGCGTCGAGGAGGGACTCGGAGCCGTAGAAGAGACCGCGGGCCTGGTCGACCTCGCCGACGACCACCCCGGGGCCGAGCGCGGCATGGCCCGCGTCGAGCGGGAGGCGGCCGAGCAGGGCGGCGAGGAGCGTGGACTTGCCCGCACCGTTGGCTCCGGTGATCGTTACGCGGTCCGCCCAGTCGATCTGGAGCGACGCCGGGCCGAAGGTGAAGCCGTCACGGCGGACCTCCGCGTCGCGCAGGGTGGCGACGACCGCGCCGGAGCGCGGGGCCGACGCGATCTCCATGCGCAGCTCCCACTCCTTGCGGGGCTCTTCGACGACGTCCAGGCGCTCGATCATGCGCTGCGTCTGGCGGGCCTTCGCCGCCTGCTTCTCGCTGGCCTCGCTGCGCATGTTGCGGCCCAGCTTGTCGCCGTCCGTGGCCTTGCGGCGGGCGTTTCTCACGCCCTTGTCCATCCAGCCGCGCTGCATCTGGGCGCGGCCTTCGAGGGCGGCCTTCTTGTCGGCGTACTCGTCGAAGTCCTCGCGGGCGTGCCGGCGAGCGGTCTCGCGCTCTTCCAGGTACGCCGCGTAGCCGCCGCCGTACAGCTTGATCTGCTGCTGGGCGAGGTCGAGCTCCAGGACCTTGGTCACGGTGCGGGTGAGGAACTCGCGGTCGTGGCTGATGACGACGGTGCCGGCGCGCAGGCCGGAAACGAAGCGTTCGAGGCGCTCCAGGCCGTCCAGGTCGAGGTCGTTCGTCGGCTCGTCGAGGAGGAAGACGTCGTACCGGGAGAGGAGGAGCGAGGCGAGGCCCGCGCGGGCGGCCTGGCCGCCGGAGAGGGCAGTCATCGGCTGGTCGAGGCCGACGGTCAGGCCGAGGGATGCGGCGATCTCCTCGGCACGCTCGTCCAGGTCGGCGCCGCCGAGGTCGAGCCACCGCTCCAGGCCGACGGAGTACGCGTCGTCCGCGCCCGGCGTCTCGTCGACGAGTGCCTGGGTCGCCTCGTCGAGTGCGATCTGCGCGGCGGCCACGCCGGTACGCCGGGCGAGGAAGGACCGTACGGTCTCCCCCTCGCGGCGCTCGGGCTCCTGCGGGAGGTGCCCGACGGTCGCGGTGGGCGGGGAAAGCCGCAGCTCACCGCCCTCGGGGGTGTCGAGCCCTGCGAGGAGGCGCAGCAGCGTGGACTTGCCCGCGCCGTTGACACCTACGAGACCGATCACGTCGCCGGGCGCGACGACGAGGTCGAGTCCGGAGAAGAGGGAGCGGTCGCCGTGGCCGGCGGCGAGATCTTTGGCGACGAGAGTTGCAGTCATCAGACCTCAGATCTTAGCGACGGCTTTGGTCGGGCCGACGGGCACGGGCCCGAGGACCGGTGGGGTACGGGTGCGGATGGAGTGGCTGGTGGAGTGAGGGGCGCGTGCCGGTGCGCGCGGTGCAGCGGTGCGCCTGGTGCGTGCGGTGCGGCCCGGTGCGTGCGGTGCGGCCGGGTGCACCGGTGCGCCTGGTGCTTGCGGTGCGGGCCCGGTGCGCACGGTGCAGCCCGGTGCACCGGTGCGGCCGGTGCTTGCGGTGCGGTCCGGTGCACCGGTGCGGCCGGTGCTTGCGGTCCGGTGCGTACGGTGCAGCCCGGTGCAGCGGTGCGGCCGGTGTCGTGCGTCGGCGGGGTGCCGGCACAGGGACGGTGTCGGGCGTGGGCGCCGGTTCGGGGCACAGGTACCGGGACGGTTCGTGCTGGGGCGGTGCGGGGTGTCGGTGTGGGTGCGGGCCAGGTGCATGTGCGGTGCCTGTGTCGCGTGCGTGTGGGTGGACGCCGCCACGTGGGCGGAGTCCGGCGCAGCCGCCCGAAGCCCTCGGAGCGGAGTGCCAGGGGTGGGTGAGATCAGCGGACCATCGGGGCCACCAGCACTCCTCCCATCGTGCGGGCCACTATGAAGGACTGGCCCTTCGTCGCACGCCCGTCCAGCGGAATCCGGTGCTTCCCGGGTTCCAGCACGTCGTCGAAAAGCTCATGGGTGTGCGTCCGGTACAGGCGGTCCAAGCGGTAGGCGATCAGCCGCACCCGGCAGCTCGACGTCACCTCCACCCCCGCCTCGCCCTCCACCGCGATCAGCCGCGTCAGGCGCCGCTGCTCCAACGGGCTCCGGTCCAGGGCGTGTTCTATCTGGGCGACCAGGAGGGGGACTATGGGCGCCAGGCCGTCCACGTAGGCGACGTCGGCACCGGCGCGATCGAAGGCGGCCCGCACCGTCGCGCGTTCGCGTTCGTCGACCGCCCGGCCGAAGGCCACCGCTCCGTACGCCCGTAGCTCGTCGGCCGGGACGTCCGCCGCGTCACGCGTGATGTCCGCACCGATGTTGATCGTGCGCAGAGCGGCCGCGAGCTTGGCCAGTAAGTCGACTCGCGCGCCGATCAGCAGGACCCGGCGCCGGGGCGGGGGCTCCTCGTCGACGTCGGCCAGCAGCTGTTCCAGCGCCGCGCGGTACTCCCCTCCGCGGAAGCGGAACGGGCCTATGCCGTGGTAGCCGTTCAGTTCCAGGTCGGCGGCCTCGTCCGTCTGCCACGCGAAGTCCCGCCAGACGAAGTCCTCCCCGGCCCGCTCGATGACCGCGGTGACCGCTCCGCACTCCAGGCTTTCGCACTCCGGACACCCGTAGATGACGTACCGGCCGCCGGGCAGAGGCGCGGCCGCTTCCAGCAGGAGGCCGCGTACCTGCGCGGTGAAGATGGCGGGCGGGACGTCCGAGGCCAGCGGGGAGACCGCGTCCAGGTCGGAGAGCTGGTAGAGGAGGGGGCGGCCGTCGACGATGAAGTCCATGAATTCGCGGTGCACTTGGTAGCCACCATTGGCGAGAACACCACCGGCTCGCATCGCCGGAGCCAGCCCGAAGGTCGCGTAGTCGGCAGACATGTCCTGAGTATCCCCAGCCATGACGTGATGTGAGCACGGCAGGACAGATTCCGTTAGCGTCCGGCCATGAGCAGCGAAGTAATTGTGGTGGGCGGTGACGTGACAGGGCTGACCACGGCCCTCGGGGGCGTTCACGCGGACACCTCGCCGGCCGGACTGGGCGCGTGGGCGGCGGAGTTGCCCGGGCTGCGGGAGACGGCAACGGGGTTGCAGGCCGTGCTGCCGCTCATCGACATGCCGGTGCATCTGCGGTGGCTGCGGGAGCGGTTGGCGGCGGTGGGCACGATCGTCGAGACCCGCGGCATCACGGACTTCGCCGAGCCGGCGGCCGAGGCGGGGGTGGTGGTCAACTGCACGGGCTGGGCGCGCGGGAGCCCGGGCGTGGTGCAGTGCGGTGGCTCCGGGGGCGGTGCCGCGCTGGGGCGTCTCCTCGGGTGCCGAACGGGCGGGGGGTCGCAGTTGTACGCCGCCCAAACTGTGTTCGACACCCTGCGGGGAGCGCCCCTGCACGTCCCCTCCCGCAGCGCGGTGCGCGAAGCGGCGCCGGGCTCGTCCTGCCACCGCGCCGTGCGGTATGCCTCAAACTGTCCCGGGATCGCCCTCCTCCCGTGCCGAGACGTACATCCAAAAACTGTGCCCGCGTCTCGCCGTTCCGGTGGCCCCTGTGCGGGGAGCTCCCGCGCCCGGTCAGAAGGTCTTGCGGTCTCCGCCTTCCTCCTCCGTGCCGGGCTCCTGGTCCGCGTCCGGGCCCGGGCCGATGCGGATCTCGAATTCGCCGGCGTACTTCTCGTGGCCCGCGATCACCGCGCTCTCCACCGCCTCCTCGGCGAGCTCACCGCGGACGATCAGCGGGTCCTGGCGCAGGTCGCGCATGAGGGACAGGCACATGCCCACCATGACCAGGACGAACGGCGCCGCCGCCAGGATCGTCAGGTTCTGCAGGCCGGCCAGTGCATCGCCCTTGCCGTCTCCGACCAGTAGCATCACGGCCGCCACAGCGCCGGTCACCACGCCCCAGAAGATGACGACGAACCGGGCCGGTTCGAAGGTGCCCCGCTGGGAGAGCGTGCCCATCACGATCGACGCGGCGTCGGCACCGGAAACGAAGAAGATGCCTACCAGGATCATCACCAGCAGGCTCATCGCGCTGGCGATGGGGAACTCCTGGAGCACGCCGAAGAGCTGGCCCTCGGGCGTCGCTTCCTCCCCGAGCTGTCCGCGCTCCTGGAGCTTCATCGCCGTACCGCCGAAGATGGCGAACCAGACCAGGCTGACGGTGCTGGGGACCAGGATCACGCCTCCGACGAACTGACGGATCGTACGTCCACGGCTGATGCGGGCGATGAACATGCCGACGAAGGGCGTCCAGGAGATCCACCAGGCCCAGTAGAAGACCGTCCAGCTGCTCAGCCAGTCGGAGACTTCGCCGCCACCGGTCGCCGCTTCAGTACGGCCGGCCAGTTGCGGAATTTCGTCGATGTAGGCCGCGACCGAGGTGGGCAGCAGGTCGAGGACGAGGATGGTCGGTCCCGCGATGAAGACGAAGATCGCGAGGACTACGGCCAGGACCATGTTGGTGTTCGACAGCCACTGGATGCCCTTCTCGACGCCGGAGACCGCCGAGAAGACGAATGCGACGGTCAGGACTCCGATGATGGAGACGAGCAGGCCGGTGCCTGCCTTCTCCATCCAGTCCAACTCCCGGAATCCGCTGCCGATCTGGAGCGTGCCGAGGCCGAGGGAGGTGGCTGAACCGAAGAGCGTGGCGAAGATGGCCAGGATGTCGATGAACCGGCCGGGCGCTCCGTCGGCGCGCTTCTTGCCGATGAGCGGTTCGAAGACGGCGCTGATCGTCTGCCGCCTGCGGCGGCGGAACGTGCTGTACGCGATGGCGAGACCGACCACCGCGTAGATCGCCCAGGGGTGGAGGGTCCAGTGGAAGAGGGTGGTGGCCATGGCCGTTTGCATGGCGTCCGCCGAGTCGGCCGGGTCGGTCCCCGGCGGCGGTGTGACGTAGTGCGCCAGCGGTTCGCTGACCCCGTAGAACATCAGGCCGATGCCCATGCCCGCACTGAACATCATCGCGACCCAGGAGACGGTACGGAACTCCGGTCCCTCGTGCTCCTGGCCGAGCGGGATCCTGCCGTAGCGGCTGATGGCGAGCCAGAGAGCGAAGACGACAAATCCGGAGGCGGCCAGGACGAACGCCCAGCCGCCGTTGTGGATGAGGCCGCTCAGCATCCTGTCGGAGACGGTCTCCAGCGCCTCGGTGAAGACGGAGCCCCAGAGCACGAACGCGAGGGTGAGAACGGCCGTCACACCGAACACCACCCGGTCGGTCCGGGGCGTCTCGTCCTCGTGCGGGTGGCGGCCCGGGAGGGCCGCCCTCACCGGCAGCCGCAGCCGTTGACCCGGTTTCTGTTCGTCGTGCGACACAAGCGGCACCTTTCGGAAATTCGCGGAGCCTGATTTCGCTCTCCCGTACCCCCTACCACATGTGTTGCACGTCGCCTCTGTCTAACAGGTGGTGTCGGGCCGCCCGGTGGTGAGGTGGTACGCCGCCCTCTCGTCGAGCAGCAGGGCCGCCAGGTCGCGCTGGGACTGCCGGAGCGGTACGTACGCACCCTCGGCGCGCGGGTGGGAGACGACGCCGTGCAGCGCCAGTTCGTCCTCCACGTCCGCGTACTGAGCCGAGGAAAGGTAGTAGCCACAGGGCGGGTCCTGGATGACTTCGGTGGGCTCCGGCGGGTCGTTGTCTGCGCCGCCGAGGTAGACGGGGCCTCTGTCCGCGAAGCCCGTCAGACGTGCCTGTGTGGTTGCCCGCTTGATGCTGCCTCTCCGTTCGTCCGCGAAGCCGAAAGCCCCGCGGAGGGCCGTGAGTTGGGATTCTGCTCGGCGTCTGTTGTTGAGGCCGGGTCTTTCTTCTCTGCTGGTGTGAGTGGGTCTACTCGGGTTTCCACCAGCAGGCCCACTGAGTGCTTGACGCCCGCCGTGTTGCGCAGGATCCGCTCCTGGCCGTCGCCCGCGACCTGCTTGAGCGGCTCGCCCGTCACCGGGTCGGTCCAGATGCCGTAGACGCCACTGCTGAATCCGGCGTCCTCGGCGCCGGGACGTACGTACGACTCGGAGAGGGTGTGCGCCTCCGCGTGCACCCGGTTGTCCGTGTTCAGGTTGCGGGGCCAGAGGGCCAGCAGGTCCTTGTCGTAGTACGGCGAGGTGCCGCCGTACTCGTGCAGGTCGTAGATGATTTCGGGCTTGTGGTCACGGATCACGGCAGCCGTCGCCCGGGCCTCTGCGGTCTTCAGCGCGATGTGGTCGCGGTTGATGTCCACGCCGTCGGAGTTGGTACGGGTATTGGCGGCGCGGCCGTCGGGATTGGCGGTGGGGACGACGAGGACCGTGGTGCGGGCGAGGAAGTCGAGGGTCTCTTTGTCCTTGGCGTACGCAAGGTCTCGGACGGTGGTCAGGCAGGCTTCGCGTCCTGACGGCTCGTCACCGTGCTGCGAGCAGATCAGCAGCATGGTGGTGGACGTGCGGTGCGTTCCGATCTGTACGAGCTGGAGCGGGCGGCCTTGTGCGGTGGTCCCTATGGCGGACATCGCGACGCGACTGCTGTCGCGGTCCACCGCTGACAGGAAGTCCTGCTCCTCCGGCTGGGTGGTCCAGCGCGCGCCGTTGGTCGTTTCGAAGCCGGTACGGGGCGGGGCCGATGCCGCCTGGGCGGGCGCCGCGACGACGGGTGCGGCCAGGGCCGCGGCGGCGAAGCCGATGACGAGCGCGCGTGTACGGGTGCGCATCAGCGGGTGCCTCCCGGGATCGGACGGATCGCGCGCGGCTCGGCCACACCGTCGAGGCGGGCGTCTGACGGTGCGGAGTAGCGCGAACCTGCGGTGGCGCGTGCGAAGGCCTCCGGGCCGCCGACTACGGGCAACTGCGCGCCCGTACGGGAGAGGTCGATGCCGAGTGTCGGAGTGGTGGACGGAGGCTCGATGAGGCCCGCGTCCGTGCCGCCGACGATCAGGGCGAGCCGGTGGCCCGCGGGGACGACGTGGTCGCTCGCGGCGAGGTCGAGGGTGATCGTGTACTGCTTGCCGGGTGTGAGCGGGCGGCCCTTGGCCGGGTCGGCGTACGTGCCGAGGTCGGCCCAGCCACGGCTGAAGACGGTGTAGTCGACGTTCGCGGTACGGGCCTTGGTCTCCTTGAAGCAGGAGCTGTCACCCGTGGTGCTCGCACCCCAGCAGGTGCGCTCGGGGAGGGTGCTGATGCCTTCGCCCGAGGCCTCGTAGTCGCGGATCGTGTCGGGGCCCAGGTCGACGAGGACGGCCGAGAGATGCGCGGTCGATGTCGAGGGGGTCGCGGTGATGGTCACCTCGGAGGAGCCGGACAGGCGCAGGTCGCGGGTGAGCGGCTTGGTGGTGAATCCGGCCTTCGACGGTGTGGACTTGTCGATCTGCGCGGCCCAGTCGCTCTCGCTCAGGTTCGGGTCGTCCGTGAAGGTTTCGGTGGTGCCGGGCGCGGCCGGCTTCAGCGACAGCGTGCCGACGCCGGGCGCCGTTCCCTTGCCGGGGCGCAGGCTGGTGGCGTCGGTCGAGCGGGGCGGCCATACCTGGTCGGTGGACCACTGGTCGGGGGCGCGCTCGATGTCGGCCATCGGCTCGCGGTCGATGCCGTTGTCGTAGCCGAGGAGTTCATGGTCGAACCACCGGTGCAGGGTCTTCACCCAGTCGCCTCGGCGGAAATCGAAGGGGTCGACGTGGCCGGTCTGCGAGAGCCAGATCTTGCGGTCCACGCCGGCGGCGGCGAGGGCGTCCCACCACTGGCCGAAGTGCTTGGTGCGGACGTTGAGGTCCTGCATGCCGTGTACGACGAAGACGCTGGCCTCGACGTCGTCCGTGTCCGGTACGTAGTCGCGCTCGGCCCACAGGCGGGTGAAGTCGCCGTTGCGCGGGGCCTCGTCGACCAGGCGTTTCTGTACGGCCTGGCAGCGGGTGCGGGCTTCCGGGCTCTCGACGTAACCGGAGAGCCAGTCGGGGCCGCTGTCGAAGAGCGGGGCGCCCTGGGAGAAGTAATAGTCGTACCAGGAGGAGATGGCGCCGATCGGGACGATGGTCTTGAGGCCCTCGACGCCGGTCGCCGCGACGCCGTTGGCGATGGTGCCGTCGTAGCTCTTGCCGATCATGCCGGTGTTTCCGGTGGACCAGCCGGCCTTCGCGCGCTGGGCGCCGGTGCGGGTGGTGTACGCCTTGCCGCGGCCGTTCAGCCAGTCGACGACCGCCTTGGCGGACTGGATGTCGGAGCGGCCGCCCACGTCGACACAGCCGTCGGAGCGGTTGGTTCCGGCGAGATCCACGGCGACGAAGGCGTAGCCGCGCGGCACGAAGTAGTTGTCGTAGTAGAGCGGGAACTGGACCGGGTTGCCGTTCGCGTCGTACGTCTTCTTCTGGCTCTCGTTGCCCCGGCCGCAGCAGGAGTAGTAGGGGCTGGCGTCCATGACGACCGGGATCTTCCGGCCCTGCTGGGCCGGTTCCCTGGGCCGGACGATGTCGACGGCGACCCGGTCGGTCTTCCCGTCCGCGTCGCCGTCGATTCTGGTGTCCACCCATACGGCTTCGCGGATCGCGTTGTCGTAGGAGTAGACGGGTCTGCTCTCCGTCGGACCGGCCTGGGCGCCCGCCGGGGTCAGCAGGACCGCTGTCAGGGCGGCCGTAACCGCCGGTATGAGCCTTCGCCACTTCATGCGGGATCCCCGCGCAGTTATCGGCATGGGGCGGAAGGTACCCCGGTCAACTCCCGTGCAAAAGAGGGCAGGAGTGGGCTCACCGGGAACCGCGTATCGGCCGGATGTCAGTCGTGTGACAGGAGTGACTGTGGACATGACTGGTGGCACAGAGGCTGAATAGGCTTCGAACCGATCCTTCGGACTGACCACTTGGAGCATCCGTGCACCGCAGACTCATCGCCCCGAGCGTGCTGACGGCCTCACTTGTGCTGGCGATCCCGGCATCGGCCGCAACCTTCTCGCCGGGCGCCCCGGGCATCGGCGACGCCTACTACCCGGCCAGCGGCAACGGCGGATACGACGTATCCCATTACGACCTCCGCCTGAAGTACCAGCCCAAGACCGACCTGCTGGAGGGCACGGCGACGATCCTCGCCACCGCCACGCAGGACCTCTCGCGCTTCAATCTCGACTTCGGACTGGGCGTCAGCGAGGTGCGCGTCAACGGAGCGAGGGCGAAGTTCGTCAAGGAGGGTCACCAGGAGCTGGTCGTCACCCCGGCGTCGCCGCTGGCGAAGGGAAAGGCGGCCTCGGTCGTCGTCCGTTACGCCGGCAAGCCCTCCGAGCTCAGCATCGGCGGCTACACGGCGTGGCACCGCACCCCGGACGGCGGTGTCGCCGCCCAGGAGCCCGACTCGGCCGTGTGGTGGTTCCCGAGCAACGACCACCCGCTGGACAAGGCGACGTACGACGTCTCCGTCTCGGTGCCCGACGGCACCCAGGCCATCAGCAACGGCGTACTCCAGTCGCAGAGCTCGAGGCTCGGCTGGACCCGCTACAACTGGCGCTCGAACAAGCCGCAGGCGAGCTATCTCGCCACGCTCGCGGTCGGCAAGT
Organism: Streptomyces spiramyceticus; assembly: GCF_028807635.1. Lineage (NCBI taxonomy): Bacteria > Bacillati > Actinomycetota > Actinomycetes > Kitasatosporales > Streptomycetaceae > Streptomyces > Streptomyces spiramyceticus. The sequence continues at coordinate 1,015,690 of NZ_JARBAX010000002.1, read as the reverse complement.
TCGACATCACCACGGACAAGACCGCCGACGGGCTGCCGGTCCTCAACGCGTACAGCCAGGACCTCGGTGACCAGGCGGGCGCGGCGCGCGCGAGCATCGAGCGGACCACCGAGGTCGCCGAGTATCTGACCGAGATCTTCGGCCCGTACCCCTTCAACGCGCTCGGCGGCTACGTCCCGAACGTGAAGAGCGGCTACGCGCTGGAGACGCAGACCCGGCCGTTCTACAGCCCGCGCCAGTTCGCGCACGGGTCCAACGTCTCGGTCGTCGTGCATGAGCTGGCCCACCAGTGGTACGGCGACAGCGTCTCCGTCAAGGGCTGGAAGGACATCTGGATCAACGAAGGCTTCGCCCGCTACAGCCAGTGGCTGTGGTCGGAGAAGGAGGGCGAGGGCACCACGCAGGAGCTCGCCGACTACGTCTATCAGACGCGTGCCGCCGACGATGCTTTCTGGACGGTCAAGCCGGGCGACCCGGGGCCGGACAAGCAGTTCGACATCGCCGTGTACGACCGTGGCGCGCTCGCCGTGCAGGCACTGCGCAACGAGGTCGGCGACGAGGACTTCTTCAAGATCCTCAAGGGCTGGACAGCCAAGTTCGCCTACGGCAACGCCGACGTGGGCGACTTCGTGCAGTACGCCGAGAGCGTTTCGGGCAAGCCGCTCGCCGGGCTCTTCGACACCTGGCTGTACGAGCCGTCGAAGCCCGGCGCCCCGGCCGCGGCCGAGTCCCGGATCGCGCGCTCGGACGCCGGTGCCGAGCCGGCACAGCCGAAGTCGTGGAAGAAGATCGCCGCGACGAACACCATCCACAAGCACGGTCACGACCACTGACAGCGGTACGCCGCGCCGCCGCTCCTGAGAGGGGCGGCGGCGCGGCCGATATCCTCCCTCCCTGCGGCTCTGTCCCCGTTGGAGCCGCCCCGAGGAGCCGAGGAGCGCCCGCCTTGCCCGAGCAGTCCGCCGAGTCCCGCCCCACTCTGGAAACCGTCGCGGCCCGCGCCGGTGTCTCCCGGGCCACGGCCTCCCGGGTCGTCAACGGCGGTGAGGGCGTGCGGCAGGCGCTGGCCGACCGGGTGCGGCAGGCGGTCGAGGAGCTGGGATACGTTCCGAACCACGCCGCGCGATCCCTCGTCACGCGGCGCAACGGCGCGGTCGCCGTGATCATCGCCGAGCCCGAGTTCAGGATCTTCTCGGATCCCTTCTTCGAGCAGCAGGTGCGCGGCATCAGCAGAGAACTGACGGCGTTCGACTCCCAGTTGGTGCTGCTGTGGGCCGAGGGGCCCGGCGACTACGACCGCATCTCCCGCTATCTCGGCGGCGGGCACGTCGACGGTGCGCTCGCCTTCTCGCTGCACAACGACGACGAACTGCCCGCCGTCATAGACCGGGTGAAGGTCCCGACCGTCTTCGGCGGCCGCCCCGGCTGGGCCGGAGCCGGTACGGGCGTCCCGTACGTGGACTGCGACAACCGGGGCGGCGCCCGTACCGCCGTACGCCATCTCGCCGCCCTCGGCCGCAGACACATCGCGCACATCGCGGGCCCCCGCGACCAGACCTCCGCGATCGACCGCGCCGACGGCTACCGCGACGTACTGTTCGACGCCGACCCGGCCCTGACCGCGCAGGGCGACTTCACCGTGGACAGCGGTGCCCGTGCCATGGCGGAGCTGCTGGAGCGCAGACCGGACCTGGATGCCGTGTTCGCCGCCAACGACCTGATGGCAACGGGCGCGCTGCGCGTCTTGCAGGAGGCGGGGCGGCGGGTGCCGGACGAGGTCGCGCTCGTCGGGTTCGACGACATGGTGCCGCTCTCCGAGTCCGTGACTCCGCCGCTCACGACGGTGCGTCAGGACATCGAGGGGATGGGGCGGTTGATGGTCAGGCTGCTCATGAAGGTGCTGAGCGAGGGCAGCCGGGAAGCGGGCGCCCGCGCCTCGGTGATCATGCCGACCGAGCTGGTGCGGCGGGCCTCGGCCTGACGCCGGGGCCCGCCGCGCCGAAGCGTGCTCGGGTCACTGGTAGGGGATCACCAGCACCGAATCGCCGGTGCCGGTGCGCAGCTTGGACGTGCCGTTGCCGATCGCGCTCCACACTTCGAGGCGTACGGTGCCGCCCTTGAGGTCCCCGAGTGCGCCGGTCGCCGACTTGAGGCCGCGGGCCTGGGTGTACTCCTCCCAGCCCGCCACCGGGTCGGTCGCGAAGTACTGGTAGGTCTCCGTCCGGTCGTAGGTGCCGTCGCCCGTCAGGTCGTAACTGACCCGGGCCTGCTGCCCGAGGCCGACCGTCGTGCCCGCGTCGACCTGGAGGCGGAAGGCCGTCGGCGTACCGGACTTCAGCGTGCCGTTGACCCCCTTGGCCACGTATGTCAGGGGCTGGTGCGGGGTGCCGTCGTGGTTGGCGCCGCCCGCTGAGGCGATCGTGTCGGTGGCGGCGGTGGTTCCTGTGGCGGTGGTGAGGGCGCCGCCGGTCCGCAGCTGGAAGGCATTGCCGGTGGGCGGTTCAGGATCGGGGCCGGGGTCCGGGTCGCCACCTCCGGGGCCGGTGCCCGTCGCGGTCGAGCGGGCGGGCACGTCGAGCTTCTTGCCGTCCGAGAAGGTCACGGTGCGGGCGGTGGCGCCGTGGTTGTGGGCGGCGTACGTCCGTACCGTGCCCTTGGTGAAGACGGCGGACGTCGGGATGTCACCGCTCACCGTAGCGTCCGGGGCCCCGAGCGTGTCGAGCGTGCTGATCCAGTGGTAGGTGTGCGCCTTGGACTCGCCCTGCTCGGGGGTGTACGAGCCGTGGCCCGCATCCCACTTGGCCTTGGCGACGGCCGGGTCGGCGATCGACTGGAACTCCCAGAGGATGTCGCGCCATTCGACGGCCGGGCCGCCGTTCTCGCGTTCCATCTCGGCGATGTTGCGCCGGATGGCGGCCTTCTCGCCGCCCAGGTGCAGCGAACCGCCCGTCACGGGGAGGACGTTGATGCCGTGGATCTCCTCGGGGTTGGCCGTCCACCAGGTGGCGTACGCCGCGCCGCTGCCCCACACCATGCCGGCCGTGTCGTGACCGAAGGAGGACGGGTAGACCTGCTGATCGGCGTCGAACCAGTACTGGGCGATCGCCTCGGACTCGGTGGTCAGGAGGTACGTGCCGAGGTCGCGCAGTGCGGTGTCCCCGGTCGCCGAGCCCCAGAGCACAAGACCCGCGCTGAGGTTGGTGGACTCAGACGACGATTCCTGGTTGTTGCCGGCCGCGAAGCCCTGGTGGCCCGACGCCCAGCTGTGTCCGGCGTACACGTCGAAGCCGCGCAGGAAGGGGAACGCGGTGTCGGTGCGGCTGGGGTTGGCGGCGTCCCGTACGAGTGTCTTGACCATGCCGCCCCATGCGGAGTCGGCGGCCCAGGCCTGGTCGTACTGGGCGACGATCGCGGCCGCGTAGACGTAGTAGCTGTAGTGGAAGTGGTGGTCGTTGAGTTCGGTGTCGCTGCCGTACGACGCGGGGTAGCCGGTCAGCGTCTTCCAGGTCTTGTCGTACGAGAACTCATTCGCCCCGCCCGCCGTGAACCAGTCCTGGAGGCGGCCCTTCATCAGGCCGAGAAGCTTGTCGCGGATGGCCGTCTCACCGATCTGGTCGGCGACAGGCACGAGCTGGGCGAGGCGGCCGAGCGCCTTGCCCGTCCAGTAGGTGTCGGTGGCGCCGGAGAACGGGTCGGCGGCGTTCGCGGCCTCGTCGAGATAGCCCTTGAGCCGTGCCCTGTCGACGCCGCTCGACTTCGGCAGTCCCGGCAGCACGCCCGAGGCCCGCTGACTGGTGGTGAAGGAGGTCCCCTCGCGGACCTTCATGGTGCCGCGCGGCGAGACGTACGTGTAGGCGGTGAGCGGGTCGGAGGTGTTCAGCCACTGGTGGCGGTAGAGGGCCTGGAGCGTGCCTGTTTCGCTGCCCTCCTTGGCCTCGGTGGTGAGGGTGTACGTCGCCCTGACCGTGCCGCCGGTGGAGCTCCAGCTCGCCTTGGAACCGGTGACGAAGCTGTACGCGTACTTCTTGTACGTCGCGAGTGCGCCGGTGGAGGGCAGTACGGCGAGCGAGAAGTAGTCCTTGGCGCCGAGGCCCGCGGTGACGGTGGACCCGGAGACGTTCCAGTCGCTGCCGCCGGGCGCGAAGAGGGCGTAGTGGTGGCCCGCGACGGTGATGCCCAGGACGTTGCCCTGGTCGGCGAAGACGGTGGGCGCGGCGGCCGTGGTGATCCGGGCGCTGCCGCCCGAGCCCTTGGCGTACACGAAGGGCAGGCCGTGGCCGATGGTGGTGCGCAGGGTGCGGGCGCCGTCGGACCAGTACGGGGTGACGGTCCAGTCGGACCAGTCGTCGGCCTTGGTGTCCGGGGAGTTGAGGCCGGTCAGGCCGAGGGTGAGGTCGCGCTTGTGGGCGTACTCGTACTGCCTGCCCTCGCCGACGACGGCGGGGGTGGTCGGGTAGCCGACTTCGAGGCCGGCGGCGGTGGCCTGGTAGGTGAGCGGGTGCCCGTACATGGGTGTGGAGTGCGGGTTGTCGCCGTATCGCTGGAAGGCGAGGGAGGACCACCAGTCGTTGGTGGGGAGTGGTTTGTCCTTGGCGGCCGGTGTGAGCTTGGGGGTGACGGGGGCGCCGGTGTTGGTGGTGGGGCCGGATGTTCCGGCGGGCCGTACGTCGGAGTAACTGCCCGATCCGACGGGGACGGTGGCGGCCGCCGCCGGAGCGGCGGCGGAACCGAGGCCGAGTGCGGCCAGGGCCAGGGCCGATACGACGATCAGTGCGGAGGCGGATCTGAAGTGGGGAGCCGGCATGGACAGCACCTCGGAATCATGGGGGAAGGGCGTCCGAGAGCGCTCTCAGATGTCATGGAACGTAAAACTCCTGAATTGGAAGTGTCAACACATATGACAGAGACGGCAGTTGGGGCCGCATCGGGCCGCCGCGCGTTCGAGTGTTGACGGCGTGACGCATTCGGGAGCATGCTCTGAGCGAATTACTGAGAGCGCTCTCAGTTGCTGTGTGCGGCGGCCTGTGCGGCCCTGAGCCGCGCCCGGTGCCGGGTCCTGGCCTCGCGCGCCAGTGGCAGATAGCGCAGCCGCTCGGGCAGCAGCGGCACCACGGTCCGCACGACGCGGCTGAACCGGCGCAGCCTGCGCTCCTGCGCGTCGCTCCACGGCAGACCGATCGCTTCGCGAGCGTCCGGCGGCATGTAGCCGACGGTGACGAAGGCCCGGAAGCGGGCGAACGGCGGGAGGAGGACCGGCCACAGGGCGCGCAGCAGCAGCCGCACCGGCAGCGGGCCCCGGTCGGGGGCGGGCACCGGCTTGTCGGCAGCGATCAGCTCACGCACCACCACGGTCGCTTCGAGCTCGTCGGCGAGCACCTTGCGGTAGTACGGCCAGAACTCCTCCAGGGTCTGCGGCATGTCCCGGTCGCTTATGCCGAGGATCCGGCCGACCTGGAGCCACTCGGCGTACAGCTGCCGCTCCTGCGCCTCGGTCAGCGCCCGGCCGAGGTAGCGCATCGAGTGCTGGTAACAGGGGAAGCCGGTGGCGTGCACCCAGGAGTAGTAGGCCGGGTTCAGCGCGTGGTAGCGGCGGCCGTGGGCGTCGGTGCCCTGGATGGTCCTGTGCAGCTGCCGGAGCCTGCGGCCTTCCTCGGCGGCCGCTTCTCCGCCGTACACCCACAGCTGCACGGAGTGCAGCGAACGCTCTCCGCGGCCCCATGGGTCCGTACGGAAGACGGAGTGCTCGTCGACTCCCGCGCCCACGGCGGGGTGCGCGACCTGCATGGTCAGTGCGGCGGGCAGCATCAGCAGCGCCCGCACGTCACCGGCGAGCGACCACAGGACGCCGCCGGGCGGGGGCGGGGCGGGGTCCTGCCGGTCAGGTCCGCTGGCCTTCATGCTGCGGCTCCCAGGGGTCGGCGGGCACGTGGGTCCGTGCCGGGCTTGTGCGTATTCCAGTATGCGATCGCCAGGGTGCCTGCGATGCGCAGGGGTGGTGGTACGAGCGCCGTCAGGACGCGGACGAGGCGTACGAAGCGGCGCAGGGCGCGCTCCTGCCTCCCGGTCCAGGTCAGCCCGAGGCGCTCGCGCAGGACGGGTGGCAGGGTGCCGATGGTGACCAGCAGCGCGTAGTGCGCGGCGACGGCGGCGAAGGGGCGCCAGAGGAGTGCCGGGATCCAGCGGGCCGGCGGCTTCTGGGGGCGGCGCAGCTCGTCGAGTACGTCAAGGACGGACCGGTTGAGTTCCAGGGTGTCGCGGACCATGGCGTCGTAATACGCGCAGAAGGCGGCCCAGTCGGGCGGAAGATGGTGGTCCTTGAGCCCCCAGACGCGGCCGACGTCGCGCATCTCCTGGTAGTACGCCTCGGTCTCGGCCCCGCTCAGGCCCTTGCCGAAGATCCGGTGCCCGTCGTGTCCGCCGCGTACGAGCGTGGCGTGCACCCAGTGGTACGCGGCGGGATGGAGCGCGTGGTAGCGGCGGCCCCGGTCGTCGGTGCCCTTCATCGCGCTGTGTACGCCGATGAGCCGCTCGGCCTCTGCGGTGGCGGCGGCCTGGCCTCCGTAGACGACCGTGCCGAGCGAGGACACGGTGCGCCAGAGGCGCTGCCAGGGTTCGGCCCGGAAATCGGAGTGCTGCTGGACGCCGGCGCCGACGACGGGGTGGGCGACCTGGAGGAGGAGCAGCTGGGGCGAGATCAGGAAGTTGCGGATGTCCCCGAAGTACCGCCAGGCGGGGCCGCCTCGGCGCGGGGCCCGTACCTCGGATGTCCCGGAAGTCATGGGGGCTCCCTTCTTTGAATCCGTGTCAGCAGTGTTGACGGGGCTCGTGAAACAAGTCAATAGTCTTTGTAACTTTGACTCTCCGGAAGAGAGGAACCGTCAAATGGCTGGTGTCGAACGGGAGTTGAGCCCGAAAGGGCGTACGCACTGGAGGAGAACGGCAGTGATGTTCGTGCCCGGCGTCGTCGCGGTCGGCGCGGTGGTCATCGCGCTCGCACAGGGCGCGATGGCCGCCTCCTTCGCGGTCTCCGGCAAGAACTTCAAGGTGTCGGCCGAGGAGATAACCGGCCAGGGGATATCGAGCTTCCCCTCGTCCATCGGCAGCAAGGACGGCAAGGGGCACGCGGTGCTGCTCGCCGGGATCAAGAGCGGCACGGCAAAGGGCGTCTGCCTGTCGATGAAACAGGACCTGCCGATGGTGGGCGAGGTTTCGCTGATCGTCAGGTCCGGCGGCGACAAGCCGGTCAAGGGCGAGAACCTCGTCGTCAACGCGGACGCGCTCACCACGGCGGGCGGCCGCGTCACCGGCGTACAGGCCGGGCGGGACGCGTCGACGCTGGACGCGGCGCCCGGGGTGAACGGTCCGCCTGGACTCTTCGGCGTACAGGCGTCGACGGCGGTCGCGCGGAACGTGAAGAGCACCGCATGGGCCTCCAACGGCGGCTCCCTGACCCTCGACAAGGTCGAGATCGAGATCGGCCACGACGGCAGAGAGTGCTACTGAGGGGGCCGGGCTGTGATCACGCTGATACTCGGCTTCGGCGCCGAACTGGCGAAGGAGACCGCCACATGGCTCGACCGGCTCTTACCCGCGCCACGGCTGCGCGCGAGGGCCCGGTCCTGGCGCAGGCGGCGGCCGTTCTGGGCGGGGCTGTGGACGGCACTCGCCGGCCTGGAAATGATCTTCCTGCCACTGGCCCCGCTGCCGCTGATGCTCAAGGTGGGGGTCGGGGCGATGTCCGCGCTGGGGGTGGGCCTGGTGCTGATCGCGGGCGGACTGTTCTTCGTCTTCGCGCCGGCGCAGCGGATGTTCGTGTCGGTGATGACGGCGATCGCGTCACTGGTCTCGCTGGCTACGACGAATCTTGGCGGATTCGGGATCGGGGTGGGCCTGGGCCTGCTCGGCTCCTCCATGGCCTTCGGCTGGCTGCCGGGGGCGCCGGAGGTGCCGGGTTCGGGACGCGGGTGGGTACGGTCCGATGCTGCGGCCGGCATGGGGAGGCGGTCGCCACGCACGGCCGGCGGGGACAGCGAGGTGCCCGGCGCACCGGAGTGCGACGGGTCACCCGCTCGGGGCGGCCGTCGGGGGCGGACTGGGTCGCAGCCGTTCGTTCCCGCCGCCTGGGGTGTCGAGGGCCGTGACCCAAAAGGCCGTGAGAGTCGCGCCGTGCGTCGGTCCTCTGCCGTACCGGGCGTACCGGGCGGGGACTGCGCGGCTCTCGTACGGCGGCTTCTCGCGGTGCCGCTCGCGCTGACCCTCGCCGTGGGGGTCCTCGGCGTGTCCCCCGGGCGGAGCGGCGCCGCCGAGCGGTGTGGGGAGCCTGAGCGGGAGGTGCTGCCCCGGCCGCCTGCCGAGTGCCCCGAGGCGGCCGGGCATACCGAGGAAGAGCCGCAGGCTTCGGGCGACGGCGGGAACGTCACTCTGCCCTGTCTCACCGGCGTCGACACCGGCGGCCGCGACAATCCCCCCGCCGCGGGCGACCCGCCGTCCCGGCAGACCGCCGAGCCCGGCAAGGTCGGCCGGCCCGGGGATCTGAGCGCGCTCAAGCCGCCGCTGGTGGTCGGCAAGCAGCCGGGGCCGGGCCGGGCGACGTACCCCGTCAGCCCGTACCACCCCGAGGTCGGCGCGACGCGCCTGGACGCGTACGACGCCGTCATCCACGGCGCGACGTATCTGCCGACCATCGGCGGCGGCCGCGTCAAAGTGCTGTGGGTGCACGCCGAGCGGCTCGTCGCGAAGGACTACCACTTCGAAGTCACCGGCCCCGACGGCACGCCGCAGACCATCGATGTCCAGCTCGACATCCGCAATGTCGACGTGTACGCGACCGAGCTGACCGGCTCGATCGAGATTCCGTTCCTGAAAGTGAACACCCCGCGCATCTGCATCGGCGCCGACGTCGTCCCGGCCAATCTGCCCGTCGCCGTGCAACTCCCTCGCCTGACCGTCGAGTCGGTCGAGGCGGGGCAGGTCCTCGTCGATGCCGCAGACGTCCGCTTCTCGGGACTGACCACCCGTACCTCGAATTGAGTGAAGGAGTCTCGCCATGGGCCGTTACAGCCGACTGCGCGAAATACGCCGGATGGACCCCGTCAGGGACTTCGAGCAAATCCACCGGCTGATCTCCCAGTACGAGTTCCCCTGGGACTACGCCCAGGGCGTGAGCATTGCGTTCCTCCGCGACTACGGCGTGCCACGGATCTCCCGGCTCCTCGACAGGACGCAGGAATTCGAGCGGGCCGGCCAGAAGCGGTACGACGACACCGTGCTGTTCGGCTTCGAGATGGCGCAGGAGGGCTTCGACTCGGAGCGCGGCCGCGCCGCCGCCCGTCACCTCAACCGGATACACGGCAAGTACCGCATTCCGAACGAGGACTTCCTGTACGTCCTCGCGACGACCGTCGTCGGGCCGAAGCGCTGGATCGACCGCTTCGGCTGGCGTCCGCTGTGCGCCAACGAGGCGGAGGCGCTGGCGCTGGTCGGCCACAAGATGGCCGCGATGATGGGGATCGAGGGCGCCCCGTCGACGTACGACGGATTCGAGAAGCTGCTCGTCGACTACGAGCGGGAGATGTTCGCGTACGACCCGGCGAACCGGCGGGTCGCGAACGCCACCTTCCGGGTCACCGCCGCCTGGTATCCCGCGCCTCTGCGTCCCCTTGTGGCCCGCCTGTCCCTGGCGTTGCTGGACGAGCCGCTCCTGCGGGCACTCGGCTTCCGCCCGCAGCCGCGCTGGGTGCAGGCTGTGGCCGTACGTACGATCCGGGCGCGGTCCCATTTCGTACGGCTGCTGCCCGCCCGCCCCGACCGGTGGCCCGCGCTGCCGGAACCCCGCTCGTACCCCTTCGGTTACACACTCGACGACCTCGGCCCGCACTGGGCGCACGGCCGTCCGCTGGAGCCGCTGCCCGACGAAACCGCTTTGGAGCGCCCATGACCGATCCGACGACCGAACCAACGACCGAACCAACGACCGCGCCGACGACCCCGCCGACGGCCACCAGCACCGAGACCTTCAGCTCGCGCTCCCCCGCGACGGGCGAGGTGCTCGGCGAACATCCCGTGCACGGGCCCGCCGAAGTCCAGGCCGCTGTCGTACGGGCACGGGGCGCCGCACGCCACTGGGCGGCCGCCGGCTGGACGGGCCGGCGGGCGGCGCTGCTCGCCTGGAAGCGTTCGATCGCCCGCCGCATGGACGAGTTCGCGGAGATCGTCGTCGCGGAGACGGGCAAGCCGGTGCACGACGCGCGCGCCGAAGTCCTTCTCGCGCTGGTGCACTTGGACTGGGCGGCGCGCAACGCCCGGCGGGTGCTGGGGCGGCGGCGGGTGGCTTCGGGGATGCTGTCGGTCCATCAGCGCTCGCTGCTCGCGTACCGGCCGCTCGGTGTCGTCGGGGTGATCGGGCCGTGGAACTACCCCGTACACACTCCGATGGGCTCGATCGGGTACGCCCTGGCCGCCGGCAACGCGGTGGTCTTCAAGCCCTCCGAACTCACCCCCGGAGTCGGGTTGTTGCTCGCTTCGAGCTTCGGCGACGCGGTGCCCGAGCACACCGACCTGCTCCAGGCCGTGACCGGGCCCGGTGCGACGGGCGCTGCGCTGGCCGGGGCGGGCGGCGTGGGCGGAGCCGGTGTCGCCAAGGCCGCCAAGGTCGACAAGGTCGCTTTCACGGGCTCGCCCGGCACCGCCCGCAAGGTCGCGGCGCAGTGCGCGAAGACGCTGACGCCGTTGCTCGCGGAGTGCGGCGGCAAGGACGCGGTGCTGGTGGGGGCGGACGCCGACCTGGATGCGGCGGCGGAGGCGATCGTTTGGGGCGCGATGTCGAACGCCGGGCAGACCTGCGCGGGCGTGGAGCGGGTGTACGTGGTCGAATCGGCGCACGCCGCGCTGTGCGAGCGGATCGTACAGAAGGCACGCGAGCTGGCTCCGGACGAGGCGTACGGTCCGCTCACGCTGCCGGGTCAACTGGGGGTTGTGGAGCGCCACATGAAGGAAGCGCTGGCGGCGGGGGCGCGGGCACCGCTGGGCGGGCCGGAGTCGCTGCGGCCGCCGTACGTCCATCCGGTGGTACTCGTCGACGTACCGGAGGATTCGCCCGCGATGAGGGAGGAGACGTTCGGCCCTGTCGTCGTGGTGAACGCGGTGCGAGATCTCGACGAAGCGGTGGAGCGTACGAACGCGTCGGCGTACTCGCTGGGCGCGGCGGTCTTCACGGGATCGAGGCGGGCGGGCCTCGCGGTCGCGGAGCGGCTGGAGACGGGCACGGTCTCGGTCGACTCGGTGCTGGGCTTCGCGGCGGTGCCGGCGCTGCCGTTCGGCGGCGCGGGCGAGTCCGGGTACGGGCGGATCCATGGGGCGGAGGGGTTGCGGGCGTTCGCTGCGCCTCGGTCGATCACCGTGAAGCGGTTTTCGCCGTACGCCGATCTGACGTCGTTCGGGACGCCGCGGGAGAAGGCGGAGAGGGCGGTCGAGCTGGGACGCCGGTGGCACGCGCGGCGGTAGGGGCGGTACGCGAGGCGGGCGTCTTCAGCCCGTTGGGGTCCCCCCTGGACGAAGTCCTTGGGGGAGTTCGAGGACAAACGGAGAGCCGGGGACTTGCCCCCAACTACCCACCCAGCAAAGGCAACAAATACCGCCGCGCGAACTCCCGCACCTGCTCATCCTCCTCAAGCTCAAAGCAACTGACCGGGTTGAGCAGGAAGGAAACCGTAATCCGCACCATGAGCTCAGCCACCGGCGTCGGATCGTTCTCCGGCTTGCCCTCCGCCCACCGCGCCCGCCGCAACCGGTCCGCGAGATATCCGCGCATCGCCAGGAACGCGGGCCCGCTCTCCAGCGTCAGGAACGGAAGCATCGTCTCCGGTTCGAGCCGCAACAGCCCGCCGATGAGCGGATGTTCGCGAATGTGCCGCAGCACCACCACGAACCCCTCGACCAGCCGCTCCTCCATCGTCGGCAGCGCAGCCACCGCATCGTCGACCTCGGCGACGAACTGGCGGTACTCACGCAGCAGACAGGCCGAGACAAGGCTGTCCTTGTTGCCGATCCGCCGGTAGACGGTGACCCGGGAGACCCTGGCCCGTTTGGCCACGTCGTCGACCGTCGAACGCCGCAGCCCGAACGTCATGAACTGCTCGCGCGCAGCGTCGAGTATCTGCTCAGCGAGCGCGTCCCCGGGCTGCGACGAGTCGCCCAGAGCCCTGACCAGCAGCGTCGCGTCCACGCCCGCACCCTCGCTCCGTACGGCCATGAGGCGTCCCCCCGTTCGCTCACTCCCACTGAACCACAGCTACACAGACACTAACCCAATCACTTTGTAACTCCCCCCAGTTCAGGCACTGTTGGGCTGCACATGGACGGGCTCTCCGAGAATGCGACAGGCCAGCTCCTACGCAGCAATTGTGGATTCATGTCCGGGACCTCCCCATTCGCACATGTGCACCAACGGGCCTGCGCAGGCAAGTTGGGCTGATCGTGGACATACGGCAAACCAATCGCCCCCAAATAGCTACCGCGAGGTAACTCCGGCTGGTTTGATGATCGGCGCCAGATCTTCACCCCCCACCTCAACGGGAGTTCCAGTGCCGCACTCCGCACTCCGCCGTGTCCCTGGCGCAGCCCTGGCCACCGCGCTCGCAGCCATCACCATGGCTGCGACTGTTCCGTCCGCCTCAGCGGCCCCGGCCACCGCCGATGTGCCGTCGCTGAAGGTGCTGTCGTACAACACCTTCCTCTTCAGCAAGACGCTCTACCCCAACTGGGGCCAGGACCACCGGGCGAACGCGATACCGGCGACCTCCTTCTTCCAGGGCAATGACGTCGTCGTCGTCCAGGAGGCCTTCGACAACGGCGCCTCCGACACGCTGAAGCGCAATGCCGCCGCGCAGTACCCGCACCAGACGCCGGTGATGGGCCGCAGCAAGGACGGCTGGGACGCGACCGGCGGGTCGTACTCCTCCACGACGCCCGAGGACGGCGGTGTCGCGGTGCTCAGCAAGTGGCCGATCGTCCGCAAGGAGCAGTACGTCTACAAGGACGCGTGCGGCGCGGACTGGTACTCCAACAAGGGCTTCGTGTACTCCGTCCTGGACGTCAACGGCACCAAGGTCCACGTCGTCGGCACGCACGCCCAGTCGACCGACCCGGGCTGCGACGCGGGCGAGGCCGCCCAGATGCGCAGCCGCCAGTTCAAGGCGATCGACGCCTTCCTCGACGCCAAGAACATCCCCGCCTCCGAGCAGGTCATCGTCGCGGGCGACTTCAACGTCGACTCGCACAGCGCCGAGTACGCCTCGATGCTCGCCGACGGCGGCCTGGCCGGCGCGGACTCGCGCACCGGTCACCCGTACTCCTTCGACACCGCCGACAACTCGATCGCCTCCGAGCGCTACCCGGACGACCCTCGCGAGGACCTCGACTACGTCCTGCACCGGGCGGGCCACGCCAAGCCGGCCGGCTGGACCAACGACGTGATCAAGGAGCAGAGCGCGCCCTGGACCGTGTCCAGCTGGGGCAAGCAGTACACGTACACCAACCTGTCCGACCACTACCCGGTGATCGGTAGCTGACCTCGTCACCACCTCTGCGGCCGGGTGCGGAGCCGGCGTAATCGCAAGCGCTTCGCACCTGGTCAGCGGCTGTTTTTCGACAGTGGCTGCAAGGGGTCCGGTATGCCACGGTGTTGTACATGACGGGTCACGGACACCGGCACGGACACCATCACCACCACCATCCTCACGACCGCATCGACTCCGCACTCGAAGGATCCACCGCCGGGCTGCGCACCCTGTGGTTCTCCTTCGCCGTCCTCGCGGCCACCACCGCCGCCCAGGCTGTCGTCGCCGTACTGTCCGGTTCGGTGGCGCTGCTCGGCGACACCGTCCACAACGCCACCGACGCGCTGACCGCCCTGCCCCTCGCCGTCGCCTTCCTCCTCGGCCGGCGCGCGGCGACCCGCCGCTACACCTACGGGTTCGGCCGCGCCGAGGACCTCGCGGGCGTGTTCGTGGTGCTGGTGATCGCCGCCTCGGCGGTGTTCGCCGGGTACGAGGCACTGCGGCGCCTCGTCGAGCCCCAGGACGTCAGCCACCTGCCCGCCGTCGCGGCAGCCGGGCTGGTCGGCTTCGCGGGCAACGAGTGGGTGGCGCGGGCCCGTATCCGTACCGGCAGGAAGATCGGCTCGGCAGCGCTTGTCGCCGACGGCCTCCATGCCCGTACCGATGGATTCACCTCCCTGGCCGTGCTGCTGGGCGCGGGCGGCTCGGCGCTCGGATGGCGCTACGCCGACCCCCTGATCGGGCTTCTGATCACGGCCGCGATCGTGCTGGTGCTGCGCGGTGCGGCCCGGGAGATCTGGCACCGGCTGATGGACGCGGTGGATCCGGCGCTGGTGGACGAGGCCGAGCACGCGCTCTCCCATGTCGAGGGCGTACGGGCCGTGGGCGCCCTCCGCCTGCGATGGATCGGCCACAGTCTGCGGGCCGAGACCTCCGTGGTGGTCGACCCGGAGCTGACGGTGGTGCAGGCGCACGCGGTGGCGGTCGCGGCGGAGCACGCGCTGCTGCATGCGGTGGGGCGGCTGGCCGGGGCCACGATCCACGTCGACCACGCGCCGCAGCCCCCGGCCCAGGATCCACACGCGCCCCTGGACCACCACTTCGCCTAGGGCGTGTCCGGCGGAGCTGCCCAAGAGCTACGCCGCACACTCCCGCGGCAACCGCCCGGAGCACCGAACCGCCCCGTCGCGGCGCGCGCTCAGTCGTGGTCGTAGACCGTGACCGCTATGCCCCGGCCCACCAGCCGCTCCGCTATCAACGGCTCGACGCGCGACCACTTCCCTCCCGCGAGCCCGCAGCCGATGCGCGGCATGTGGACCGACGCCGCCAGCTCGGCCGCCTTCCCCGCCACTAGACCAAGTGCCGCGTCGATCGCCTCGTACCGCAATGGCGAATCGGCGATCAGTCCTGGTCGTACAGGGCCTGGATTTCCAGTGCGTACTTGTCACGGATCACCCGGCGGCGCAGCTTCAGCGACGGCGTCAACTCGCCCGTTTCCGGGCCCCATTCCTCCGTGAGCAGCCGGTAGCGTTTGATCTGCTCGGTGCGGTTGAGCCGGGCATTGGCGGCCTCGACCGCGCGGGCGATCTCCTCGCGTACGGCGGGATGCTCCGCCGTCGCCCGGAGTTCGCCCTGGATGCCCTGTCCCGCCGCCCAGGCCGGGGCCATCTCCGCATCGAGGACCAGCAGCGCGACCAGATAGGAGTGGCCGTCGCCGTGGACGAGCGCCTGGCCGATCAGGGGGTGTTCCTTGAGCGTGTTCTCGACCAGCGCCGGGGAGACGTTCTTGCCGGTCGAGGTGACGATCATTTCCTTCTTGCGGTCGGTGAGCCAGAGAAATCCGTCGTCGTCGACACGGCCGATGTCGCCCGTCGCGAACCAGCCTTCCGCGTCCAGGGCCCCGTCCACCGAGCCGTCTGCCCGCAGATAGCCGGCGAAGACGGTCTCCCCGCGCACCAGGATCTCGCCGTCCTCGGCGACACGGAGCTCCAGGCCGTCGATCGGGCGGCCCACCGAGCCCAGCCGGAAGGCGGACGGGCTGTTGGCCGTGCATACGCCGACCGTCTCGGTCAGGCCCCACGCGTCCATGATGACGATGCCGAAGCCCGCCCAGAACCTGACCACGTCGAGCGGCATCGGCGCCGACGCGCTCGCCGTCCAGGCCAGCCGGTCGAAGCCCGCCATCGCCAGCAGCGGATCGAGGATCTCCCCCTTCACCTGCCGGTACGCGGTGTCGAGCGCGGCCGGCGGCTCCTCGCCGCGCTCCCGGTACGCCACATGCTCGCGCGCCGTCTCCCCCGCGGCCTCGATCGCCGCCCGCTGCTCCTCGGGCAGCACCGCGAGTGCGGCCCGTACGGCGGCGGCGAGCTTCTCCCACACCCTCGGCACGCCGAAGAACTGCGCGGGGTGGAGCTCGCGCGCCGTCGCCGCGACGGCGGCCGGTTCCGCGCACAGGTGGACGTGGGAGGCACGGAAGACCGGGAGGTAGATGCCGAGCATCCGCTCCGCGATGTGCGCGAAAGGGAGGTAGCAGATGTGCTCGACGTGGTCGGGCAGTTCGACGACGCGGTCCAGGGAGAGGGCGTTGGCGACGACCTTGCGGTGCGTGATCGGTACGCCCTTGGGATCCCCCGTCGTGCCCGAGGTGTAGACGACGGTCAGCGCGTCCTCGGGCCGCGTCTCGCGCCAGCCCTTCTCGAAGGCGTCGGCGCGGTGGAGGCGGGCGCCGGTGGCGTGCAGCGAGCCGTACGTACGGTGGCCGCCGGCATCGGCCGCCTCGACGACCACCAGCTTTTCGAGCTGCGTCTCGGCGCCCGCCAGCAGCGGCTCCCAGCGTTCCAGCTCGCGCCTGCCCTCAACGACGGCGAAGCGGGCGCGGCTGTGCCGGGCGATGTGTGCGATCTGCTCCGGCGCTGCTGTCCCGTATACGCTCACCGGTACGGCGCCGAGGTGGGTGAGTGCGAGATCGGTGAGCCAGTGCTCCGGCCTGTTGCCCATCATCAGCAGGACGTGTTCGCCGCGCTCCACCCCTAAGGCGGCGTAACCGGCGGCCAGTACGGCGGTCTTCCGCCGGACCTCGCTCCAGGTGAGAGTGGTCCATCCGGCGCCGTCCCCGGTGCGCCAGGACAGGGCCGGAAGGTCGCCGTGGTCCTCCGCGTTGCGGAGCAGCAGCGCGGGGAGGGTGAGTTCCGCCGGGTCCGCGGGTAGTCGCAGGATCTTGGTCATGACCGCCTCCTGTCGCCATGGAATGGCCGGACGCTTTCACAACAGTGGTGAGACAGCAATACTGTTGCACTGAATTGCAGCACGGCAACGGGGCAGGCAGTGGGAAGCGAGGCGCAGTCATGACACCGACGGACACCGAAGAGCCGACGCTCACGGTCGACGAACTGGCCGCACGGGCCGGGGTCACGGTGCGTACGGTCCGCTTCTACAGCACGCGCGGCCTGCTCCCGCCGCCCGCGATCGGCCCGCGCCGGGTCGGGCGCTACGGCTCCGGTCATCTCTCCCGGCTCGCCCTGATCGAGGAGTTGCAGCGCCAGGGCATGACGCTCGCCGCGATCGAACGCTATCTGGAACAGCTGCCACCCGATCTGAGCGCCCACGATCTGGCCATCCACCGTGCGCTGGTGGCCTCGTGGGCGCCCGAGTCGGCCGAGGAGATCACCCGCAGGGAGCTGGAGCGCCGGGCCGGGCGGGCGCTGTCGGACCAGGACATCGACCGGCTGGCGGCGATGGGCGTACTGGACCGGGGAGCCGACCCGGATGTGTTCCGGCTGGACGGCGGCACGCTGCGGCTCGGCGTCGAACTCCTCGACGTACCCATCGCGCACGAGACGATCCTCGCCTCGCGTACGGTCCTGCTGGAGCACGCCAGGGCCGCGGCGCACGAGCTGTCGCGGCTGTTCCGTGACGAGGTGTGGAACCCGTACCGGGAACGCGAGTCCGACCCGGATCATGTGGCGGCGATGAAGTCGCTGTCGGCCCATATGCAGCCGATGGTGATCCAGGCCCTGGTGACGGCGTTCCAGCGCTCGCTGCGCGAGGAGCTGCGCACCGCCTTCAGCGCGGAGGCGGATTAGCCGGGGCGCTGCGTGCCCGGCGTACCTCTCTGTGGACCGACTCCGACGGCAGGCTCAGGGGCAGTGGACGGGCCCCGCCCGCAGGCAGGGCCCGTCCGCCACCGGGACTCGTCCGGTCACGCGTCCGTGAAGATCTCGCCCCGCTCGGCCTTCTCGACCAGCAGCGCGGGCGGTGCGAACCGCTCGCCGTAGCTCTCGGCGAGTTCGCGTGCCCGTGCCACGAACCCGGGCAGGCCGCCCTCGTAGCCGTTGATGTACTGGATCGCGCCGCCGGTCCAGGCGGGGAAGCCGATGCCCATGATGGAGCCGATGTTGGCGTCGGCGACCGACGTCAGCACGCCCTCGTCGAAGCAGCGGACCGTGTCCAGCGCCTCCGAGAACAGCATCCGCTCCTTCATGTCTTCGAAGGGGATCTCCACTCCCGGCTTCGTGAAGTGCTCGCGCAGGCCCGGCCACAGGCGGGTGCGCTTGCCGTCCTCGTCGTACTCGTAGAAGCCCGCACCGCCGCTGCGGCCCGTCCGCCCGAACTCGTCGACCATGCGGTCGATGACCGCGTCCGACGGGTGCCCGGGCCAGCTGCCGCCCGCCTCCTCGACCGCCCGCTTGGTCTCGTTGCGGATCTTGCGCGGGAGGGTGAGAGTCAGTTCGTCCATGAGCGAGAGGACCTTGGCGGGGTAGCCGGCCTGGGCCGCCGCCTGCTCGATCGACGCGGGCTCGATGCCCTCGCCGACCATCGCGACGCCCTCGTTGATGAACTGGCCGATGACGCGCGAGGTGAAGAAGCCGCGCGAGTCGTTGACGACGATCGGCGTCTTCTTGATCCGGCGTACGAGGTCGAAGGCGCGCGCCAGGGCCTCGTCGCCCGTCCGCTCGCCCTTGATGATCTCGACGAGAGGCATCTTGTCGACGGGCGAGAAGAAGTGCAGACCGATGAAGTCGGCGGGGCGGGAGACGCCCTCGGCGAGGCCGGTGATGGGCAGGGTGGAGGTGTTGGAGCAGAGCAGGGCGTCCGGCTCGATGACGTCCTGGATCTCCTGGAACACCTTGTGCTTGAGCGCTGTGTCCTCGAAGACCGCCTCGATCACGGCGTCGCAGCCCGCCAGGTCGGCGGCCTCGGCGGTCGGGGTGATGCGGGCGAGGAGCGCGTCCCGCTCGGCCTCGGTCGTACGGCCGCGCGAGAGCGCCTTCGCGAGCAGCTTTTCCGAGTACGCCTTGCCCTTGGCGGCGGCCTCCGCCGTCACGTCCTTGAGGACGACCTCGATGCTCGCGCGGGCGCAGGAGTACGCGATGCCCGCGCCCATCATCCCGGCGCCGAGGACGGCGACCTTGCGGACGGGGCGGGGCTCGATGCCCTTGGGGCGGTTGGCGCCGGAGTTGACGGCCTGGAGGTCGAAGAAGAACGCCTGGATCATGTTCTTGGCGATCTGGCCGGTGACCAGCTCGGTGAAGTACCGCGCTTCGATGGTCAGCGCGGTCTCGAAGTCGACCTGGGACCCCTCGACGGCCGCAGCGAGGATGTTGCGCGGGGCGGGGTAAGGAGCGCCTGCCGTCTGCTTCTTGAGATTGGCCGGGAAGGCGGGGAGGTTCGCGGCGAAGCGCGGGTTGGAGGGCGTACCGCCGGGGATCTTGTAGCCCTTGACGTCCCAGGGCTGCTGCGACTCCGGGTTGGCGTCGATGAAGGCGCGGGCCTTGGCGATCATCTCGTCCTGGGTGGCGGCCACTTCGTGGACCAGGCCGTTCTCCAGTGCGCGCTGCGGGTTGTACTGGGTGCCCTGGAGCAGGACCTTGAGGAGTGCGTCCGCGATGCCCATCAGCCGTACGGTACGCGTGACACCGCCGCCCGCCGGGAGGAGACCGAGGGTGACCTCGGGCAGGCCGATCTTGGAGCCGGGCGCGTCGAGCGCGACGCGGTGGTGGCAGGCGAGGGCGATCTCGTAACCGCCGCCGAGGGCCGCGCCGTTGATCGCGGCGACGACGGGCTTTCCGAGGGTCTCGATCCGGCGCAGCGAGCTCTTGATGGCCGTACCGGTGTCGAAGGCCTGCTGGGCGTGGACCGGACCGACCTTGATCATGTCCTTGAGGTCGCCGCCCGCGAAGAACGTCTTCTTGGCGGAGGTGAAGATGATGCCGCGGATGGAGTCCTTCTCGGCCACCGCGCGGTCGGCGATCGCCGCGATGGAGTCCTTGAAGGCCTGGTTCATCGTGTTCGCGGACTGATTGGGATCGTCGAGGACGAGGGTGACGACACCGGTCTCGTCCTGTTCCCAGCGGATCGTGGTGCTCTCGCTCATTGCTTTTTTCTCCGTAAGGGGATGGGGACGGGACGGTCAGAGACGTTCGATGACGGTGGCGGTGCCCATGCCGCCGCCCACGCAGAGCGTGGCGAGGCCGTACCGCTTGTCCTGGCGCTCCAGTTCGTCGATGAGGGTGCCGAGGATCATCGCGCCGGTCGCGCCCAGGGGGTGGCCCATGGCGATGGCGCCGCCGTTGACGTTGACCTTGTCGAGGGAGATGCCCATGTCCTTGACGAAGCGCAGGACGACGCCGGCGAACGCCTCGTTGATCTCGACGAGGTCGATGTCGTCGATGGTCAGGCCGGCCTTGGCGAGAGCCTTGCGGGTGGCGGGTGCGGGGCCCGTCAACATGATCGTGGGCTCGGAGCCGGAGACCGCGGCCGAGACGATACGGGCGCGCGGTGTCAGGCCGTAGCGCTCGCCGACGGCCCGGGAGCCGATGGCCACGAGTGAGGCGCCGTCCACGATGCCGGAGGAGTTGCCCGCGTGGTGGACGTGGTCGATCTTCTCGACCCAGTGGTACTTCTGCAGCGCCACCGCGTCGAAGCCGCCGTGCTCGCCGATCATCTCGAAGGACGGCTTGAGCGCGGCGAGGGAGTCCGCGGTGGTGCCCGGGCGCATGTGCTCGTCGTGGTCGAGGACGGTCAGGCCGTTGCGGTCCTTCACGGGGACGACGGAGCGGTTGAAGCGGCCGTCCTTCCACGCCTCGGCGGCCCGCTCCTGCGAGAGCGCCGCGTACTCGTCGACATCGCGCCGCGAATAGCCCCCGAGGGTGGCGATGAGGTCGGCGCCGATGCCCTGCGGGACGAAGCCCGTCTCGTAGTTGGTCATGGGGTCGGCGAACCAGGCGCCCCCGTCGGAGGCCATCGGGACGCGCGACATCGACTCCACGCCACCCGCCAGGACCAGGTCCTCCCAGCCCGAACGGACCTTCATCGCCGCCATGTTGACCGCTTCGAGACCGGACGCGCAGAAGCGGTTCTCCTGTACGCCGGCGACGGTGTCGGGCAGCCCGGCCGCGATGGCCGCGATCCGGGCGATGTCCGATCCCTGGTCGCCGACCGGGCCGACGACGCCGAGCACGATGTCGTCGATCGCCGCCGGGTCGAGGCCGGGAAAGCGGCTGCGGATCTCGTGGATGAGACCGACCACCAGATCGATCGGCTTGGTGCCGTGCAGGGCGCCATTGGCCTTGCCGCGCCCGCGCGGGGTGCGGATCGCGTCGTACACAAACGCTTCGGTACTCAAGACAGCAGCCTTTCGGGGGTTACGTAACAGCGAGGGAGGTTCCGGCGGGTCAGGCGGCGGGATCAGGCGAGGAGCGAGCGGCCAATGATTTCCTTCATGATCTCGGTCGTTCCGCCGTAGATCGTCTGGATACGGCCGTCGGTGAAGGCCCTGGCGACGCGGTATTCGGTCATGTAGCCGTAGCCTCCGTGCAGTTGCAGGCAGCGGTCGGCGACGCGCTTCTGGAGTTCGGTGGCCCACCACTTGGCCATCGACGCGTGCACCGCGTCGAGTTCCCCGTTCGAGTGATCGACGATGCAGCGGTCGAGGAACGTACGGGTGACGGCGCACTCGGTGGCCATCTCCGCGATCTCGAAGCGGATGTGCTGGAGCTTGGACAGCGGGCGTCCGAACGCCTCGCGCTCCTTGACGTACCGCGTGGTGATCTCCAGCAGGTACTCGGCGGCGGCGATCCCGGCGACCGCGATGCCCATGCGCTCCTGCGCCAGGTTGGTCATCAGGTGGATGAAAGCGCCGTTGAGCTCACCGAGCAGGTTCTCCTTGGGGACGCGTACGTCGTTGAAGAACAGCTCGGCGGTGTCCTGGGACTTCTGGCCGATCTTGTCGAGGTTCCGCCCGCGCTCGAAGCCTTCCGCGCCGCGCTCCACCACCAGCAGCGACAGCCCCTTGGCGCCGCCCTCCGGTGACGTCTTGGCGACGACGATCACCAGGTCGGCGAGGATGCCGTTGGAGATGAAGGTCTTGGAGCCGTTGAGCACCCAGTGGTCGCCCCGGTCCTCGGCGGTCGTACGGATGCCCTGGAGGTCGGATCCCGCGCCCGGCTCCGTCATCGCGATGGCGGTGATCGTCTCGCCGGTGCAGAAGCCGGGCAGCCAGCGCCGCTTCTGCTCTTCGGTGGCGAGCCCGGTGAGATAGGGGCCGATGATGTCGTTGTGCAGGCCGAGCGCGAGCCCGGCCGCGCCGGCCCGGGTGAACTCCTCGGCCAGTACGGCGCTGTAGCGGAAGTCGGCATTGCCGCCGCCCCCGTACTCCTCCGGTACGGCGAGGCCGAGCAGCCCCTGCCTTCCGGCCGCCAGCCACGCCTCGCGGCTGACGATGCCGTCCTTCTCCCACTGGTCGTAGTACGGCGTGACTTCCTTCGCGAGGAAGGTACGCACGGTCTCCCGGAATGCCTCATGCTCCGCGGTGAAGATCTGACGCTTCAACTCTGCCCCCTACAGCCAGCCCTTGACGGTTTCGATCAACTTGGCCGGCTCGGGGCCGACGGGAATGACGTTGAGCATGGTGACGCCCGCCTCGCGGAACGCCTCGACACGCTCACGTACGTAACTCTCGGGACCGCACAGCGACACGAGTTCGCAGAACTCGTCGGGGACGGCGGCCTCCGCCTCCTTCTTCTTCCCGGAGAGGTACAGGTCCTGGATCTTCGCGGCCTGCGCCTCGTAGCCGTACGCGACGGCGAGGTCGTTGTAGAAGTTCTTGCCCTTCGCGCCCATCCCGCCGACGTACAGCGCGATCTGCGGGCGTGCGAGGTCCCGTACGGCGGCCGCGTCGTCGCCGATGGCGAGCAGGCCGCCCGCCACGGTCTGGAGCGGGCCGAGCGAGGGGTCGCGCCCGGCCGCGCCCTCGGCAAGGGCACTTCCCCACACCTGCCGCGCCTTCTCCGGCAGGAAGAGAGTCGGTAGCCAGCCGTCGGCGATCTCGGCGGTCAGCTTCACATTGGCCGGGCCGAGCGAGGCGACGTACACCGGGATCTCGTCGCGCACCGGCTTGGTGAGGATCTTCAGCGGCTTGCCGAGCGTGCCGCCCTTCTCCCTGGGCAGCGGCATGTCGGTGATGCCGTGGTGGTCGATGACCTCGCGCTTCCAGATGCGGCGGCACAGTTCGACGGTCTCGCGGGTGCGGCCGAGCGGCCTGTCGTACGGCTTGCCGTGCCATCCCTCGACGACCTGCGGGCCCGAGGCGCCGAGCCCCAGGAGCGCGCGGCCGCCGGAGACGGCGTCGAGTCCGGCGGCGGTCTGGGCGATGAGCGCGGGCATGCGCGAGTAGACGTTGAGTATCGCGGCGCCGATCTTCATGCGTGTGGTGCGGGCGGCGAGGTAGCCCATGATCGTGGGCGAGTCGAAGCCGTACGCCTCCGCGACCCAGACGGCGTCCAGGCCGGCCGATTCCAGAGCGGCGACCTGGTCGCAGGCCTCGCGCGGGTCGCCCGCGTAGCTCAAGGGGATGGAGAGTTCCATCAGCCGACGTCATCCCTTTCCAGGCTCGGTACGCCCCAGTCGCGGGCCACTTCGGCCGTGTCCGCGCCGGGCTGCGCGGGTGGTCGGCGTACCGCCCCCGGCGTGGCCGAGAAGCGCGGCGCGGGCGCGGGCTGGGTGATTCCGCCGTGGTCGACGAAGGTGGCGCGGGCCGCGAGGTGCGGGTGGGCGGGGGCCTCGCGCAGCGACAGGACGGGTGCAACGCATGCGTCGGAGCCCTCGAAGACGGCGGTCCACTCGTCCCGGGACCTGGCCCTGAAGCGGGCGGTGATCAGATCCCGCAGTTCGTCCCACCGGGCGAAGTCCTTACGCTCCGGGGCCTCGTCCTTGATGCCGAGCAGCTCGATGAACTCGGCGTAGAACTGCGGCTCCAGGGCCCCGACCGCCATGTACTGGCCGTCCGAGGTCTCGTAATTGCCGTAGAAGGGGCATCCGCCGTCGAGAAGGTTCGACGCGCGCCGGTCCTGCCACCCACCGGCCGCGAGCATCCCGTGGATCATCGTGGCGAGGTGGGCCGCGCCGTCCACGATCGCGGCGTCGACGACCTGGCCGGCGCCGCCCTCCGTACGGGCGTGCTGGAGCGCGGCGAGGACGCCGACGACGAGGTAGAGCGAGCCGCCCGCGTAGTCGCCGACCAGGTTCGCCGGGACGGTGGGCGGCTCGTCGGGCTTGCCGAACATGCCGAGCGTGCCGGTGAGCGCGATGTACGCGATGTCGTGCCCGGCGCGCTGCGCGAGCGGGCCGTCCTGTCCCCAACCGGTCATTCGCCCGTACACGAGCTGCGGATTGCGGGCGAGGCAGGTGTCGGGGCCGACGCCGAGGCGTTCGGCGACGCCCGGCCGGTAGCCCTCGACGAGGATGTCGGCGCGCTCGACGAGGTCGAGGACCTGGGCCGGTCCTTCCGCCGACTTGAGGTCGATGAGGACGGAGCGTTTGTTGCGGTTGGTGAGGTCGTATGCCGGATTGATACTGAGTCCGGCGCCGCCGGGGCGGTCCACTCGGACCACGTCGGCGCCCAGGTCGGCGAGGAGCATGGCGGCGAACGGGCCGGGTCCGATTCCCGCCAGTTCCACCACGCGCACACCGGCGAGCGGGCCGTTCGCTGTCCCTGTCATCAAGCCCCCAGCACTGTGACACAACTGATGTAACATCAGTGATGCTAAGAACGTGTTCCACTCTGCACAAGACCCTGGGCCGAGCAAGCGCTTAGATTTCTGCCATCTCTTGTCGCCGCTTGTCCCCTCTTGTCACCTCACCGCGATTCTTGTCACCGCGATCCCTGGTGGACTGCCGTCGGGATCTCAGCGCGCGTCGAGCTCCGCGACCAGCTTCTTCGTTGCGATGGTTCGGTAGCTCTCCTCCACCCAGTCGCAGAGCAGTTCGGCGGACGGCGCCCCCTTCTCCGCCAGGGGAATCTGCACCCACCCCGCCTTGCCGAGCCCGTACCCCGAAGGCTCCGCGCCGGGCGACGACATGGCATGGGCGTGGATCGCCTGGTCCTTCAGCTTGACGCCGACGCCCGGCGGACAGCTGCCGTCGTCGACCCCCAGAAAGACGAAGATCTTCTTGTTCACCTTGACGACGGTCTCCCCCCAGGGGAACTCCTCCACCGCGCCCGGCAGCGTAAGGGCGAACTCCCGCACCTTTTCCCTCTTCGTCAAGGCGCCCTTCGGTACCGCAACCATGCATGCCTCCCTGGTCGCACTCTCTTGCGCCCCACGCTAGCCTCGGCCACCGACAACGGCGCGGGACAACGGGACGAACGGCGGAGGGCTCGATGAGCAGACGGAACGGGGCGGAGCACGCATACGACATCGTGCTCTTCGGTGCGACAGGCTTCGTCGGGCAACTGACCGCGGAGTACCTCGCCGCGCACGCCCCCGCCGAGTGCCGCTGGGCGCTCGCCGGACGTACCCCCGCGAAGCTGGAGCAACTCCGCGAACGGCTCACCGCCATCAACCCCGCATGCGCGAAGCTCCCCGTCCTGCGCGCCGACGCGTCCGACCCGGACTCCCTGCGCGAACTCGCCGAGAGCACGCGCGTCGTCGCCACGACCGTCGGCCCGTACATCCTGTACGGCGAGGGCCTGGTCGCCGCCTGCGCCGAGGCGGGGACGGACTACGCGGACCTGTCGGGTGAGCCGGAGTTCGCCGACCGGATGTACCTCGGGTACGACGCGCGGGCCAGGGAGACCGGGGCGCGCATCGTCCACGCCTGCGGCTTCGACTCGATCCCGCACGACCTCGGGGTGTACTTCACGGTCCAGCAGCTGCCGGAGGACGTACCCCTGCGGATCGATGGATTCGTACGCTCCAACGCGATGTTCTCGGGCGGCACCTTCGCCTCCGCGCTCACCGCCTTCGGGCGCAGCAGGCAGACGCTTCAGGCCGCCAAGGAGCGGCGGCTGCACGAACCGCGGCTCATGGGGAGGCGGGCTCGGGCGCCGCTGAGTGCGCCTCGGCGAAGCCGCGAGACGGGCACCTGGGCGCTGCCGCTGGCGACCATCGATCCGCAGGTCGTGGCCCGTTCGGCGGCCGCGCTCGCCCGGTACGGCCCGGATTTCCGGTACCGCCATTACGCGGCGGTGAAGCGGCTGCCGATCGCTGCGGGCGGGACGGTCGCGGCGGGCGCGCTCTTCGCACTCGCCCAGCTTCCGGCGGCGCGCGAGTGGCTGATGAGCAAGTACGCGGCGGGCTCGGGCCCTGACGAGGAGCGCAGGGCCAGGAGCTGGTTCACGGTGCGCTTCGTGGGCGAGGGCGGCGGGCGCCGGGTGTTCACCGAGGTGTCGGGCGGCGATCCCGGCTACGGCGAGACGGCGAAGATGCTCGCCGAGTCCGCGCTGTGCCTGGCCTTCGACACACTGCCTCCGACGTCGGGGCAGGTCACGACGGCGGTGGCGATGGGTGACGCGCTGCTTGAGCGGCTGCAGGCGGCGGGGATCGGGTTCCGGGTCGCGGCCGTGCGCTGAGCCGATGTGCCGGGGTGATCGGCCCGGCCTGCCGGGCTCAGGGGCCGGTCACCCACCCCGCGATGGTGTAGATCATCCCGCCCGTCCACCCCAGCGCGGCCAGACCACCGACCAGAATGCCCATCGTCATACGCCGGCCCGCGCGGTGGAGGGTGACGGATTCGAGCGCCTCGGACGGCCTGGGGTGCGTGGGATGTTCGGAGTGCGTGGTCATACGATCACCCTGCCGCATCCCAGTTCCCCGAACATCCGTACACGTACTCAGTTACGCGGTTGTTCCAAAACCGGTGGCTTCCCGCAGCGCACGGCGGCACAGGGCGTCCGACCTGCGCGTCGACTCCGGAAGGCGGTAGCCGGGGGCCAGGTGCAAGGTGTGGGCGCAGGCGTTGTCCAGGCTCACCCGGTGGCCGACGGAAACGAACACCGGCTTCACACCGTCCTGGGTACGCAGCGCCCGGCCGACTTCCTCCCCCGCCTCGTCCAGCAGCGGGGACGCGGATCCGCGCCGGAAGCCCGGCTGTTCGTAGGTGAAGGTGAAGGGGTTCTTGGCGACGCCGATCGTCGCGAGACCCGTGACGACGCCGAGGTGACTGGCCAGACCGAAGCGGCGAGGGTGGGCGCGTCCGTAGCCGTCGCAGACCACGAGGCCGGGGTCGGAGGAGAGGGACTCAAGGGCGGCCAGCACCGTCGGGAGCTCCCGGAAGGCCAGCAGGCCGGGCACGTAGGGGAAGGTGACGTGGCCGACGGCGGTGGCCTCCTCGACGACGGCGAGGGTTGCGGCGTCGAGGACGACCGCTGCCGCCGCGACGACGTCACGCTCGTCGTCGTACGCCACGTCGACGCCGGTCACCAGGCCGGTGCCGGGCGGGGGGCCGGGCTCGTCGAGCACGACTCGGGTGCGCAGTTCGTCCTGGATGGCGCGGGCTTCGGTCTCGTCCATAGTGGTCAGAGGGTACGGGGTAGCCTGGCGCTCATGTTCGTACTGGAGTTGACCTACACCGCACCCCTTGAGCGCGTCGAGGAGCTGCTCGAAGCGCACGTGGCCTGGCTGGACGCGCAGTACGAGGCGGGAGTCTTCATCGCCTCGGGACGCAAGCAGCCGCGTGACGGCGGGGTGATCCTGGCCGTCGGGGACGACCGCACGCAGATCGAGAAGATCGCGGCGGCGGATCCTTTTACGGTGGGGGGCGTGTGCTCGTACCGGATCACTGAGTTCATCGCGACGAAGACGGCGCCGGAACTGGCCCCGTTCAGGCAGCAGTTGCCGTCGGCGTAAGCGGTGCCTGCGGCGCTGTTCCCCTGGGGAACAGCGCCGCAGGCAACCCGCACTGTCAGCCCAGGGCCGCCACTCGCCCCTTCTCCCCCGACGCCCAGCAGCCCCCGTCCCGAGCACAGTCCACTGTGTCGTACGACCCCGTATCGACCGTGCGCCAGCTCCGCCCGCCGTCCAGCGTGATGTCCGTACCCGTGGGACCGACCGCCAGCGCCGCAGACTTCGTGTGCGGCAGCCATGCGACCCCGGAACGGTACGCCGGCGGCGGCGTCGTCGACTGCCGCCAGCTGCGTCCGCCGTCCGCGGTCACCGCCGCCGCCCGTGGGGACGGCTGGTCCTTGCGGTAGTCGCCGCCGACCGCGATGCCGTGGTTCCGGTGGGTCCGGTCACGGAAGGCGAGCCCGAAGACGCCCCGCGCCGAGTCACCCGCCGGGATCGTCGATTCGGCGGCGGTCCAGGTCAGGCCGCGATCGGCGGAGTGCAGCACCCGGCCGGTCGCGCCCCCGCCCGTCGCCAGCCACACGTCCCGCGCCCCGGCGCTGACCAGGCACTGGCCGCTCGCTGCGAAGCCCGCCTCGCCGGTCTGCGCGGCCGGCATTCCGTCGGTCGGCAGGACCTTCCAGGACTTGCCGCCGTCGCCGGTGGACAGGATGCGGTACTTGCCGTCGACCGGGTCGCTCATCGCCAGGCCGTTACGGCTGTCGAAGAAGGTGACGCAGTCGTAGAACGCCTTCGGGTCGGTGTTGCGGAAGCTCTCGGTCCAGGTCGCGCCGCCGTCCTCGGTGCGAAAGACCCGGGACGCCTCGCCCTCGCCGATGGCCAGCACTACCGCCCGGCGCGCACCGAAGGCCTCGATGTCGCGGAATTCCAGCTCCCCCGCGCCCGGCGGCGAAACATTTCGCCAGCTCCGGCCGCCGTCGGCGGTGCGCAGGACCGTGCCCTTGGACCCGGCCACCCACGCCGTCTTCCTGCTGACCGCGGCGAGGCCCCGGAACCGTACGTCCGTGCCGGTGTCCTTCAGGTGCCAGCCGAGCCCCCGCCCCTGGGCCTCCTCTGCCGGCACGTCCGCCTGCGCCGGTGCGGCCAGAGCGGCGGCCAGCGCCGCCCCGCACAGTCCCAGCGACACCATTCGTCTCGTCTTCCCCATGCCCCTCATGGCGCTGGAAGCTAGCCCAACGCACCAGTCCCGTCCAGGGTGCGACCCCCGGCCCATCTTCCTGAGGTTGGCCGGGGGATGGGCCGGAGAAACGACGTACCGAGGGAGCAACCGTCATGGCAGTCACGGTCACTGACGCCCCAGGAGCAGACCGCTACGAGGCCCGGGTGGACGGCTCGGACGCCGTCGCGGGGTTCACGCAGTACATCAGGACCCACGGGCGCGGCTACATCGCCCGGCACCCCGAATACCAGGACCTCCTCCACCAAAGCACCAGCAAAGTCTCAGACTGACGGTGACGCAGGTCACGCCACCTCCGCATGCACGGAATGGCGAGTTTCTACGTCTGTCCCTGTGACACACCGCAGCAGCACCGAGTCGTGAGAGGGATCAGGCCATGGCCCCCGTGATTGAGCAATCCGTGCAGGCCCGTCTGGTCTCGTCCACGCCCCGGATGGAGATCGTCAGCGCCGTCCTGCGGTACGACCGCGCCGATCCCTTCGCCGTACGCATGGCCTTCCCGCCCACAGCGACGCTGGAGGGCGTCGAGGTCTCGTGGGCGTTCGCCCGTGAGCTGCTGCTGACAGGCGTCGACAGGCGGGCCGGTCTGGGCGACGTACAGGTGCGGCCGTACGGGTACGGGCGCACGGTGCTGGAATTCCATGCACTGGAGGGCACCGCGATGGTGCACATCCGCACCGCCGACCTGCGCCGCTTCCTCAAGCGCACGGACGAACTGGTCCCCGTCGGCGGCGAACACCTGCACCTCGACGTCGACCACGACCTGGCAGAGCTGCTGCGCGACGCGCTCTAGGGCGCAGCCGCCTCTGCGCCCGGCCCCGCGATAAATCGGTTGGCGGTCGGCAAGAGGGCGTCGTACTTTGGTCGTGGCCCTGTTGTCGTCGATCGGAGATGGACGTTGCTCGTCTGAGGTCCTGAGACACCGCGTCGCACAGCTTCCGTCTGTGCGCCCCGCGTGCGACCTCGGCACTTGAGCCGTCCACCCCGGACCGGGGCCATTTCGCCGTCCTGGCGAGGCCCTCCTGCCACAGACCCACAAGTCGTCGCCGCCCCGGTGTCTCCACCCGTTGCCCTGTTTGTTCCCAGCAACCGGGAGGCACCCCTTGTCTACCTTCCCCACCCATCTCACCTGCTCCGCGCTGTCATTCGGCTGGCCGGACGGGACACCCGTGTTCGACGACTTCCAGCTGGCTGTCGGGCCCGGCAGAACCGGCCTGATCGGACTCAACGGCTCCGGCAAATCGACCCTGTTGCGGCTGGCGGCCCGTGAACTCACGCCGACCAGCGGCAAGATCCAGGTGGCCGGAGAGGTCGGCTATCTCCCCCAGAACCTGGTCCTCGACACCGGGCTGCGCGTCGACGAAGCCCTGGGCATCGCCGGTGCCCGCGCCGCGCTGCACGCCATCGAGGCGGGCGAGGCGACGGAGGAGCACTTCACCGCCGTCGGCGACGACTGGGACGTCGAGGAGCGCGCCCGCGCCACCCTCGATCAGCTCGGGCTCGCCCGGATCGGCCTCGACCGGACCATCGGCGAGGTGTCCGGCGGCGAGTCCGTGCTGCTGCGGCTGGCCGCGCTGCTGCTGCGCCGCCCGGACGTACTCCTGCTCGACGAGCCGACGAACAATCTGGACCGGCACGCGCGGGAGCACCTGTACGCGGCGGTCGAGGCCTGGCCCGGTGTGATGGTCGTGGTCAGCCACGACCGTGAACTGCTGGA
This sequence comes from Streptomyces spiramyceticus, assembly GCF_028807635.1. Lineage (NCBI taxonomy): Bacteria > Bacillati > Actinomycetota > Actinomycetes > Kitasatosporales > Streptomycetaceae > Streptomyces > Streptomyces spiramyceticus. The sequence goes on along the minus strand of NZ_JARBAX010000002.1, from coordinate 985,117 downwards.
GCGCGTGGACCGGATCGCCGAACTGCGCGAGGGCGAAGTCCGTTGGTACGGCGGCAACTTCTCGGCGTACGAGGGGGCGCTGGCCGTCGAGCAGGAGGCGGCCGAACGCATGGTGCGGGCCGCCGAGGCCGACGTGCACCGGCAGAAGAAGGAACTGGCCGACGCGCACGTCAAGTTGGCCCGCCGGAAGCGGTACGGGCAGAAGATGAACGACAACAAGCGCGAGCCGAAGATCGTCATGGGGGCCCGCAAGCGCGCCGCCCAGGAGTCGGCGGGCAAGCACCGCATCATGCACACCGAGAAACTGGCGGAGGCCAGGGACCGGCTGAGCGAGGCCGCCGATGCGGTGCGCGACGACGACGAGATCAACGTCGTACTGCCGCACACCACAGTGCATCCGGGCCGCAGGGTGCTGACGCTGCGCGATCTCGCATTGCGGCACGGGGCGGGAATCGACGGCGGGTTCGAGCTGCGCGGCCCGGAGCGAATCGCGCTGGTCGGGCGCAACGGGGCGGGCAAGACGACGCTGCTGCGGACGATCACCGGCGATCTGGAACCGGTGTCGGGCGAGGCCGTCGCCCACGTCCCGCTGCGCTTTCTGCCCCAGCGGCTCGACGTACTGGACGACGCGCTGAGCGTGGCCGAGAACGTGGCGCGGTTCGCGCCTTCGGCGACCAACAACGTCATCAGGGCGCGGCTCGCGCGCTTCCTGTTCAAGGGGGCGCGTGCCGATCAGGCGGCCGGGACCCTGTCGGGCGGCGAGCGGTTCCGCGCCACTTTGGCGGCGCTGCTGCTCGCGGAGCCCGCGCCGCAGTTGCTGATGCTCGACGAGCCGACGAACAACCTGGACATCGCGAGTGTGCGCCGGCTGACTCAGGCCCTGGAGTCGTACGAGGGTGCGCTGATCGTGGCGAGCCACGACGAGCCGTTCCTGGAGTCGATCGGCATCACCCGGCGGCTGGAGCTCGGGGGCGAGGAGGCGACAGCGACGTAGAGTGACGTAAGAGGTGACAGTGCCGTAAAACGGGCACCGGAGGCGTCGTGCGTGCGTTCGTCTTCATGGGGAAGGCTCGTGATGCCGGTCACCCGCTCTGATTCTGGAGAGACTGCCCATGCCCAGCAGAAAAGCCCTCGTCCGCCGCCCCGGCCCGCGCCTCGCCGAAGGCCTCGTCACGCACATCGAGCGGAGCCCCGTCGATCCGGGACTGGCCGTCGCGCAGTGGGAGGCGTACACCGAGGCGCTGCGCGCGCACGGCTGGGCGACCGTCGAGGTGGCGCCGGCCGACGACTGCCCGGATGCGGTGTTCGTCGAGGACGCGGTGGTGATGTACCGGAATGTGGCCCTGATCGCGCGGCCGGGGGCCGAAACGCGCAGGTCGGAGACGGTGGGCGTGGAGGAGGCGGTGGCGCGGCTCGGGTGCTCGGTGAACTGGGTGTGGGAGCCGGGCACCCTGGACGGCGGCGACGTCCTCAAGATGGGCGACACGATCTACGTGGGGCGCGGGGGACGGACCAACGCGGCGGGGGTGCAGCAGCTGCGGGCCGCCTTCGAGCCGCTCGGGGCACGGATCGTCGCCGTGCCCGTCAGCAAGGTGCTGCACCTGAAATCGGCGGTCACGGCGCTGCCCGACGGCACGTTCATCGGCTTCGAGCCGCTGGTGGACGCACCCTCCGTCTTCCCGCGCTTCCTGCCGGTGCCGGAGGAGTCCGGGGCGCATGTGGTGCTGCTGGGCGGCGGGAAGCTGCTGATGGCGGCGAGCGCACCGAAGACGGCGGAACTCTTCAACGATCTTGGTTATGAACCTGTTCCGGTGGACATCGGCGAGTTCGAGAAGCTCGAAGGGTGCGTGACTTGCCTCTCGGTTCGCCTCCGTGACCTGTATTCATAACCGAACGTAACGGGACATTACCCAGCCGGACTTGGCTCAGCTCTTACGACCCCCTTAACCTACGGTCTCGTAACCTACGAGGGCGTAGGTATTTCCCCGTAGCCCCAGTCCCCAGGAGCACACTCGTGACGATCACCTCTCCCCAACTCGGCAGTTCGGACGCGTGGACCGACGCCCGACTGCTGTACGCGCTGGAAGAGGTGGTGGAGAAGGAACTCAACCGCCATCTCAAGGTCGCCAAGGACTGGATGCCGCACGAGTACGTCCCGTTCTCCGACGGCCGGAACTTCCCCGGCTTCTTCGAGGACGGCCAGGCCTGGGACCCCGAGCAGTCCAAGGTCACCGACCTCGGCAAGATCGCTCTCGTCGTCAACCTGCTGACCGAGGACAACCTCCCCAGCTACCACCACGAGATCGCCTCCCTCTTCGGCCGCGACGGCGCCTGGGGCACCTGGGTGCACCGCTGGACGGCGGAGGAGGGCCGGCACGGCATCGTGATGCGCGACTACCTGCTGACCTCGCGCGCCGTGGACCCGGACAAGCTGGAGCAGTTCCGCATGGCGCACATGGCGGAGGGCTTCGAGTCGGACAACCGCCACTCGATGCTGCACTCCGTGGCGTACGTCGCCTTCCAGGAGCTCGCCACCCGCGTCTCGCACCGCAACACCGGCCACCAGTCGGGCGACCCCGTCTGCGACCGGATGCTGGCGCGGATCGCGACCGACGAGAACCTGCACATGGTCTTCTACCGCAACCTGCTCGGCGCGGCCTTCGAGCTCGCCCCCGACCTGACCATGCAGTCGGTGCGCGACGTCGTCGTGAACTTCCGGATGCCCGGACACGGCATGCCCGGCTTCGAGCGCGCCGCCGCGCAGATGGCGATCGGCGAGATCTACAACATGCGGATCCACCACGACGACGTGCTCCAGCCGGTGCTTCGCTACCTGAAGGTCCTGGAGATCGACGGGCTCGGCCCCGAGGGTCTCAAGGCGCAGGAAGAGCTCGGCCTCTACATGAACGGCCTCGACTCGGAGGCGAGCAAGTTCGACGAGAAGCTGGCCGCCCGCAAGGCCCGCATGGCGGCCCGCGCCGCCTCCTGACGCGGATCACCCACAGCAGCTCGTACGCATACGCCGCCACCTGGATCCGGGGGGCGGCGTAGCTGTGGGGCTGAGCGAGTTCGGAGCCAGTACCTCGCAAGGCCCGAACGGGCGGCCCGTACGCTGTGCGGCGTGAAGCCACTGACCCGTCTCGCGCTCGTGGGCGCACCGCTCGCCATCGCCGCCGCCATCGTTTTCGGTGGCGGCGGCTCGGATGTTCTTGTTTCCGACGCCCCGGCCAAGGGCCGGGTCCTGAACGCAGAGCAGCCGAAGAACCAGCAGAAGCCGAAGCAGCTGACAGACGCGGACAAGAAGCTGGAGGCGCGCATCGCCAAGATGCCGCCCGGCCTCGCGGCTCCCCGGATGAAGGAGATCGCCTCGCAGATCGTGTCGAGTGCCGAGAACTCGACCCTGAACTGGCGTGGCCAGTACGGCTCCATCGAGGACATCGACGACGGCTGCGGCTACACCGCCGGTGTCATCGGCTTCTGCTCAGGCACCAACGACATGCTCCAGCTGGTCGAGGCGTACACGAAGGACCATCCCGACAACCCGCTCGCCGCCTACCTGCCCGCCCTCCGCACGGTGGACGGCACCGCGTCGCACGAGGGTCTCGACCCCGGGTTCAAGGCGGCGTGGGCGAAGGCCGCCGAGAGTCCGGCGTTCCGCACGGCACAGGACAAGGCGCGGGACAGGATCTATTTCCAGCCGGCGGTCCGGATGGCGAAGATGGACGGCCTCGGCACACTCGGCCAGTTCATCTACTACGACGCGATGGTGCTGCACGGCCCCGGCATCGACCCCAAGGGCTTCTACGGCATCCGCAAGGCTGCCATGAGGACCGCCCCCACGGCGGCCGAGGGCGGCAAGGAGCAGGCGTACCTGGATGCCTTCCTCGACGCCGGGCGTGCGGTGATGAAGGTGAAGAAGGCCCACCAGGACACCTCGCGCATCGACACCGCGCAGCGCGTGTTCCTGCGGAACGGCAATCTGGAACTGAGGACTCCGCTGGTGTGGCAGATGTACGGCGAGACCTTCCGCATCCCGGCTTCCTGAGCCGCGCGCCCGTTCTCCGCCGCTAGGGCGTGTCCGGCGGATCAGGCCGGCTTCAAGGTGCGGCGCGTTCTCGGTTCTGGTGAGCGGGGTCTGGTGCGTGCAGCTGCAAGGCGGAGGAGGGAGGCGACGCGATGGGGGTCCCCCCTGTTCGAGCGCAGTCGAGAACTTGGGGGAGTCAGCGACCGACGACAACGCCGCAGATGTGCGCACCAGACCCCGCGGCCCAGGCCTGATCCGCCGGACACGCCCTACGCCCGCGCGTCCTCCCGGATCAGCTCCGCCGCCTTCTCGGCGATCGCCACCGTGGGGGCCTGCGTATGCCCCCGCGTGATCCGCGGCATCACCGAAGCGTCCACGACCCGCAGGCCCTCCACTCCCCTGACGCGGAGCCTGGGGTCGGTCACCGACGCGTCGTCGGTGCCCATGCGGCAGGTGCCTACCGGGTGGTAGAGCGTCTCGGAGGACTCCCTGATCGCCTGCCCCAGCTCCTCGTCGTCGACCTCTCCCGGGTACGGCGCCATCGGCCCGGCTGTGTACGGCGCGAAGGCCCGGTCCGCGAAGAGGGCTTCGGCCTGGCGCACGCCCGCGATCAGGCGGCGCAGGTCGGTCGCGTCCGTCAGGTAGGCGGGGTCGATGTGCGGGGCCGTGGAAACGTTCGTGTCCGTCAGGGTGATGCGGCCCTCGCTCGCGGGCTGGAGCAGGATGACGCCGATGGTCACGCCGTGCTCGTCCGGCGGCGTCAGACCGTGCTTCACGAACGGCACCGGAGCGTAGATCAGCTCGACGTCGGGCGCGGCGAGTTCGGGCGTACTGCGGACGAAGGCGACGGCTTCGCCGACGTTCGAGGTGAGCGGTCCGCGCCCGGACAGCAGGAACCGGCCCACGTTGGCGAGCGTGTCCGCGCCGGTCAGTGTGACCGGCAGCGGGCAGCGCATGGTCACCGCCGTCGACAGGTGGTCCTGGAGGTGGCGGCCGACGTCGGGCGAGGCGGCGCGCACGTCGATGCCGGTCTCGCGCAGGTGCTCCGGATCTCCGATGCCGGAGAGCATCAGCAAGTGCGGGGAGCCGATCGCGCCCGCGCTGAGGATGACCTCGCGGCGGGCGCTCAGCACCTTCCCCGCGTCCGCCACGACACCCGTCACGCGGGTGCCTTCGAAGGCCAGCCGCCGTACCCGGGCATCCGTGATGACGTCCAGGTTCCTGCGGCGCCCGGCGGGCCTGAGGTAGCCGTCGGCGGTGCTCCAGCGGCGTCCGCCGCGCTGGTTGACCGGGGTCGGGGCGAAGCCGCTGGGGTCGGGGACGTTGAGTTCGGCAAGCTCCTGGAGGCCGGCGGCGCGGCAGGCGTCGAGGAACGCCGCCGTCGTCCGGTTCGGGTCGCGGGGCGGCGAAATGGACAGCGGCCCTTCCGTCCCGTACACCGAGGCGCCTGCCGGGTCCGCCGCGCCGCCCGTCCATCGCTCCGCGCGCCGGAAGTAGCGTACGAACTCGTCGTGCGACCACTCGGGGCCCGCCGCTTCGCCCCACGCGTCGTAGTCGTCGCGGTGGCCGCGGACCCACATCATGGCGTTGATCGAGGAACAGCCGCCCAGCGTGTGGCCGCGCGGCCAGTACAGTTCACGGCCGCCGAGCTCGGGCTGCTTGGCGGTGCTGAAGTCCCAGTCGTACGCGGTCTTGAAGAGCTTCGGGAAGGCCGCCGGAATGCGTATCTCGGTCTTGCGGTCGCGGCCGCCCGACTCGACGAGTGCGACGCGCACCGTGGGGTCCTCGGAGAGGCGCGCGGCGAGCACACAGCCCGCCGAGCCCGCTCCGACGACGATGTAGTCGTACTCGGTCGTTGCCTGCCTGCTGCTCAACACGGCTCCCTTGGCGGTTCGCGGACGGTGCGGACCTCAGCATGGTCGGCTCGGGGCCGCCGTACCAGGGGGCGTTGGGCGGGACGGCTTGTCAGTGGGTGCCGCGCCTGAGGCGCAGTCTCTCCTTCTCGGAGAGTCCGCCCCAGACGCCGAACCGCTCGTCGTTCGTGAGTGCGTACTCCAGACAGGCCACACGCCCTTCGCAGGCGCCGCAGAGCTGCTTGGCCTCGCGGGTGGAGCTGCCGGCGGCCGGGAAGAAGAACTCGGGCCCGGCCTGGGCGCACAATGCTGTCTCCTGCCAGGAGAGTTCGCGTTCGGTGGTGGTGATGTTGATCGGCATGCGGCACACCCTGCCCGGTACGGATCAACGTCCGATCAATGACCGATCAACGCCGGCTCGACAACGCCGCGTCAATGGTGGTCGTGTGCGGCTGCGCCCTGCGGATGGTGCGGTTCGTAACCGGGGATCGTGCCGTCCGGTTTGGCGACCAGGAACAGGCCCGCCATCCCCATGTCGGAGTGGCTCTGGACGTGGCAGTGGTACATCCAGGCGCCCGCGCCGACATGTTCGCCCGCGATGATCTGGAAGCCGAAGGAGTCGGCCGGGCCGGTGATCTTGTTGTCGACGATGCGGCTGGGGTCGTCGGGGCCCTCCAGGAGGCCGGTCCTGTTGTCCGCCCAGCGGTGACCGTGGATGTGGAACGTGTGGTAGTACTCGCCGTGCGTGATCATCACGATCTCGACCCGGTCGCCCACCGTGGCCCCGAAATTGGGGCTCTGGTGTCCGGGTTTGTTGTTGATCGTCATGTCGTTGAAGACGATGGTGAAGGTCTTGTCCGGCAGGATGTCGCCCTTGCGGCGCACGATCACCGGGCCGTACAGGCCCTTGCGGATGCCGCCCGTTCCGTGGTCCGTGCCCACCACATGGTCGTGGTAATGCCAGTAACCCGCGCTCCCCGCCCTCCAAGTGCCGTCCTTGCGCTTGCCGGGGGTGTGGGTGCGCCAGGTGTACGTGCGGGTGCCGCCGGGTTCGACATGGCTCTTGTTGAGTTTCGTACCGTCGCTGGCCACGTCGTAGTCCACGCCGTGCACATGGAGGCTGGCGGGGACGTCCATCGTGTTCTCGAATTCGATGTGCACGGTGTCGCCCTCCACCAGCTCGATCAGCGGGCCGGGGATCGATGCCTTGCCCTTTTCGAAGCCGTACCCCATCGAGCCGTCGGCCAGCTTCTCGGCGTACATCTTCAGGTGGCGGACCTGGCCACCGGCCGGTGCCGTCTTCGGCGGGTTCCCCAACGGGGCGGCGGACGAGGCGGATTCGGCGAGCGACAACGATGTCATGCCGGTCGCCGCGACCGCACCACCCGCCAGGAGGCGTCGGTTGAAGCTTCGTCGGTCCATGCCTGACTCCCCATCACTGTCCGGAGACTGACGGCCATACCGTAGCGGTGCGGGCTCCGTTCATCCACACTCAGGACAAAGTTCGCGGCATTCCGGTCGTTCCTCTTGGCGGGTCGCGAAAAGAGGTCTAGCTTCATCGGCTGTTCCTGTGACCACTGAGGGATGGGTGAACACATGCAGCGCGCACCACATCACCGGTCAAGATCCCGACGCGGGCTGACAGCGGCCCTGGCGGCCGGGGTTGTCGCATCCGGCCTGCTCGGCGGTACCGCGGCCTCCGCCAAACCGTACCCGGAACCCCCACCCGCGACAACGTTGTCCCTGCCCGACCTGCCGTCGCCGCCCGGTGGCACCAATGTCCGGGTGCTCGTCTTCCACGGCTCTGCGACGGGCGGCGACGAGCCGCCCACCGTCAACGCCGGCATTGAAGCCATCGAGAAAATCGGCCAGTCGGGCACCGCCGCGCAGCGCTTCCGCGTGGAGGCCACGGACGACGCCTCCGTCTTCACCACGGCGAAGCTCGGCAAGTTCAACGCCGTCGTCTTCCTGACCGGCGGCGGCGACGTGCTCGATCCGGAGCAGGAGGCCGGACTTGAGGCGTACATGGAGGCGGGCGGCGGCTTCCTGGGCATCCATGACGCGGCGCGCACCGAGCCGTACTCCGACTGGTTCGGCGGCCTGATCGGCGCGCGGGCCGCCGTCGGCGGACCCACGAACGTGCAGCGCGCGACGGTGGAAGTCGGCGACCGGCAGCACCCGGCTTCAACAGGCCTGCCCCTCCAGTGGAAGCGTCCGGACAAGTGGCTGAACTGGACGAAGAATCCGTCCGGTGATGTGCACACCGTGGCGCGGGTCCGGGAAGCGACGTACAAGCCCGGCACGAGCGCCAACGGCTGGGACCACCCGGTCTCCTGGTGCCGCGACTACGACGGCGGCCGGTCCTTCTACACCGGCATGGGCGGTACGGCCGAGTCCTTCCAGGAGACGGACTTCCGCGACCACCTGCGCGGCGCCCTCCAGTGGACGACACGGCTCGCCCGCGCCGACTGCCGGGCGGGTGTCGACGCCAACTACAAGGCCGAGCGCCTCACCGCGCCCAACCAGCCCGGCCGGTCCGACCAGATCGGCGAGCCGCACGGCCTGGTGACGGCCAAGGACGGCCGGGTCATCTACATCGGACGGGGAGGCGCCGACAACGACGCGCCCGTCGTCACCGACTGGAACAACCCCGACATCGGCAAGGGCCAGGGCCAGATTCACGTCTACGACCCCAAGACGAAGAAAGTGACGCTCGCGGGCGCCCTGACCGTCTTCGGCAACAAGGGCGGCGGCGACGAACTGGTCAAGAACGAGGAGGGACTGCTCGGCGTCGAGACCGACCCGGACTTCCTCAGCAATGGGTGGGTGTATCTGCACTACACACCCCACTCGGAGATCAACCGGGACACGCACATGGCGGAGCGCCGTGTCTCCCGCTTCACGCTCGACCTCGCGACCAACAAGCTGGATCTCGCGTCCGAGAAGGTCCTGCTCAAGTGGCCCGTCCAGATCCACAGTTGCTGTCACGCGGGCGGCGGTCTGGCCTGGGACTCCAAGGAGAATCTGTACATCGCGACGGGCGACAACAACTCCTCGCGGTTCACCGACGGTTACTCCGGCAACAACCCGGAGCCGAACTTCAAGGGCGTGCCCTTCGCGGACGCCCGCCGCACCGCGGGCAACACCAACAACCTCAACGGCAAGATCCTGCGGATCCACCCCGAGGACGACGGTACGTACACCCTGCCCGCCGGGAATCTCTTCACCGGCAAGGAGCCGGACGAGGGCGGCGGCAAGACGCGCGGCGAGATCTACGTGATGGGCGTGCGCAATCCGGCCCGTATCGCCGTCGACCCGAAGACCGACATCCTGTACGCCGGATGGGTCGGCCCCGACGCGGGGGCGCCCAGCACCACCTGGGGCCCGGCGAAGTACGACACCTTCGCCGCGATCACGAAGCCGGGCAACCACGGCTGGCCGTACTGCATGGGCAACAACCAGCCGTACCGCGACCGCAATCTGCCCGACCCGAGCAAGCCGCTCGGCTGGTACGACTGCGACAAGCCGAAGAACGAGTCGCCGAACAACGACGGTCTGGTGAACCTGCCGCCGGTCACACCGAACACCATCTGGTACTCGCCGCAGGGCGGCGGCGTGGACTATCCGCGCGATGCCAACGGTGTGCCGAGCTACAAGCAGGAGGAGCAGAAAGTGCTGCTGCCGTGGCTCAAGGGCGGCGGCCAGGCGACGATGAACGGGCCGGTCTACCGGTACGACGAGACGAGCGCCGGGGAAGGCAAGTGGCCCTCGTACTGGGACGGCAAGTGGTTCGTCGGTGACTTCTACGACGGCGACCAGCCGCGCCACGCGGTGCTGACCGACCCCAAGACCGTCGGCAACGGAGGGCTGCCCACGCACGCCGAGTCCCTCAAGAAGATCATCCCGGTGGGCGCGGACGGCATCCGCAACCTCATGGACTGGAAGTTCGCGCCGGACGGCTCGCTCTACGTCCTCGACTACGGGCGCGGTTTCTTCACCTCGGACTCCAAGTCCGCGCTGTGGCGCGTGACGTACAAGGGCGGCGAGCCGACACCGGCCGCCAAGGATCTCGCCAGGAAGGCGGAGTAGCCGGTGAAGCGAAGAACTCCGAATCTCTGGGCGGCACTTGCCGCTGCCCTGCTCATGGTCCTCGGGCTGACGTCGACGGCGGCGTACGGGCGCGAGGACGGCGGGTCGGCTTCCGCTGCGGAACAGACGCTGACCTGGACGGCCGGCGACCCCATCGACCGCTATCTGACGTTCCCCAAGACCGCGGTGGCGGGGCAGACGACGATCGTCTTCGAGAACAGCACCGCGACCGGCAACACCACCGGGATGCCGCACACGCTGACGTTCGACGTGTCCGACCCCGAGTACAACAACGACGTACAGCTGAACCTGCTCGCCAACCCCAGCGACGACCGGGGCGGCAAGCACACCGCCACCGTCACCCTCACACCCGGCCGGTACTTCTACCACTGCACCATCCCGGGCCACGGGGCGATGCAGGGCATCCTCACCGTCACCGAAGGGGGCGGCGGTGAGGACACCACGGCGCCCGAGACCTCGGCGAAGGTGGAGGGCGAGAAAAACGCCGACGGGGCCTACATCGGGCACGCGTCGGTGACCGTCGAGGCCACCGACGCGGGCTCCGGCGTGGACAGGATCGAGTACGCGGTCGGCGCGGCCGGCGCCTGGCAGCCGTACACCGCGCCCGTCATGGTCCACGAGGTCGGTACGCACAAGATCCGTTACCGGGCCACCGACAAGGCGGGGAACGCCGCCGCCGAGAAGGCCGTCGACTTCACCGTCGTCGCACCGCCGACGGACGACAAGACACCGCCGGAGACGTCGGCGACGGTGAGCGGCGAGAAGAATCCGGAGGGGCACTACCTGGGCATGGCGACGGTCACGGTGACGGCGTCCGACACGGGCTCCGGCGTCAACACCATCGAGTACGCACTCGGGGCGGACGGCGCCTGGAAGGCGTACACCGGGCCGGTCATGGTCCACGAGACAGGCACGCACAAGGTCCGCTACCGGGCGACCGACCGGGCCGGGAACATGGCCGCCGAGAAGGCCGTCGACTTCACCGTCGTCGCACCGCCGACCGAGGACAAGACGCCGCCGGAGACCACGGCGACGCTCAGCGGTGACAAGAACTCCGACGGCGCGTACATCACCAGCGCCAAGGTGACGCTCGCGGCGACGGACGCGGGCGGCTCGGGCGTGGACAAGGTCGAGTACTCGCTCGACGGCGGCCCGTATCTCGCGTACACCGTGCCGGTGATCGTCGACCGCGTCGGACGGCACACGGTCGGCCACCGCGCGACCGACAAGGCGGGCAACACGTCCGCCGCGAAGCAGGTGGCCTTCACGGTCGCAGAGGGCGGCGGCGTACCGGCGCCCAACTGTCCGGAACACGACGAGCGGTTGACCGTCATCGTCGGCACGGTCGACACCGGCGTGCCGAACCGCATCACGCGCAGTCGTTGCACCATCAACGAGCTGATCGAGGACGAGAAGGAGTGGACCTCCCACGCCCTCTTCCTCAAGCACGTCGACGCCGTCGTCGACAAGCTGCTGCACGACGGTGTCATCGACGGGCGTGAGCACAAGAAGATCTACAGGGCGGCCAAGCAGTCCGGCATCGGCAGGCCGGGGCAGACGGCCGGATACCGCGATCTGTTCGACGGTACGCAGTCCTCCTTCGCCAAGTGGCAGCAGGTGGGCGGCGGCTCGTTCGGCCTGAACACGGACGGCTCGATGACCAGCAGCAGTACGGTCCCGGGCATGGGCATGCTGTGGTTCCCGGAGCGGAAGTACGAGGACTTCTCGCTGAAGCTGCGGTGGCGCGACGACGCACCGGGTACGGGCCATGCCAACGCCGGTGTCTTCGTGCGCTTCCCGCAGGTCCACGACCACCCGGAGGAGCCGCGCCCGGAGTGGGTCGCGATCAAGTACGGGCACGAAGTGCAGATCCTCGACCGTCCTGACGGCGACATGTACAAAACGGGCTCGGTCTACGGCTTCGACCGTGTGGGGCTGGGCAGTGCGGGCGTCACACCCAAGGGCACCTGGAACGACTACGAGATCCGGATGGAGGGCCAGCACTACTCGGTCTTCCGCAACGGTGTCCTGATCAACGAGTTCGACAACAACGGCGGGCAGGACTTCTATCCGCCGCGCGGCGACGATCCGGGGACGGACGGGCGGCGGTACGCCTCCGGCCACGTCGGGCTCCAGGTCCACGGGACCACGGATGTGATCTCGTACCGCGACATCCGCATCAAACAGCTCTAGCGGAAAGGGCTCCTTCCCGCCGTGTCACACCGTGTCGCGGTGTCACGGCGGGAAGGAGGACAGCTCCTCGTCGCGCCCGGAGGCGTAGGCGAAGATCAGGTGGCGTACCTGCGGTTTGTGGCCGGGTCGGGTCAAGGCCATGGCGCGGGCTTCCAGCTCCTGGTCCAGCTTGGTTCCCCGTTCCATGATCTGACGCAGATGCTCCCGCTCCGAGCCGACGGTGAACGTCTCCAGGAAGAGCGTCGGGTCCGCCATGTCTTCGAACAGGCCCCACAGCGAGGCACCCGTACGCCGGCGTGACATGCCCACCGGCTGCATCGCCGCGATGAACGCCTCGGCGTTCGCCCGGTCCACCCGCCACTCGACCGTGACCAGAACAGGGCCCGCATCGCGACGCCCCGGCATCTGGATCGACGGCGGCTCCGCCCAGAGCTGAGCGGGGCGTACGTCGACAGGACCGGAAGGCATCGGCAGTGTCCGCATGCCCACGACGGTCGTCACGAAGAGGCCGATGGCCGACACCACGAAGGTGGTCCGTACGCCCAGCCAGTCGGCGACGGCGCCCCACCCGACTCCGCCCAGTGCCTGCCCGCCCATGAAGACCAGCTGGTAGTAGGCGAGTCCGCGGGTACGGGCCCACGCGGGCAGCAGCACCTGCGCGGAGGCTGAGAGGGTCGACAAGACCGCCACCCACGCCAGACCGGACACGATCAGGGCGGCGGCGACTCCGACGGCGTACGGCACCAGGCCGATCGCCGCCATCGTCCCCGCATAGATCACCATGGCGCCCGTGACCAGTACGTTCGTCCTCAGGTGCCCCCGCATCGAAGGCAGCAGTACCGCGCCGATGACCGCGCCGAGACCCACGCTGCCGAGCAGCAGGCCGTACCCGCCGGCGTCGAGACCCAGCGGCCCGCGGGCGACCGTGGGCAGGAGCGCCCACATCCCTCCGGCGAAGAGCATGAAGAGGCCCGAGCGGCCGATGACCGCGCCGAGCAGCGGCGCGCTGCGCACATACCGGGCGCCCGCCCGGATCGCATCACGGATGTGCTCGGAGCCGAGCGGCCTGTGCGTCGGTGGCCGCTTCCAGGCGTAGAGGACCACCAGAACGCCGAGGAAGGACAGGGCGTTGAGGGCGAAGGTGGCCTCGGGGCCCGCGGCGTGGATCAGGGCGCCGCCGAAAGCCGGGCCGGCTGCCCGCGCCACATTGCCGTTCGCGCTGTTGAGCAGGGCGGCCTGCGGGATCTCCTCACGGCTGACCAGCTCGGGCTGGATGGCCTGGAAGGAGGAGATGCAGAACGCCTCGCCCACACCCATCAGGGCGGTCAGTCCGAGCAGCAGAGACTGGGTCTCCGCGCCCGCGGCGGTGACGCCGGCCAGGCCGGCCGCGCCGAGGAACATCAGGAGTTGGCCGCCGATCAGCAATCGCCGCTGGTCGAGGATGTCCCCCAAGGCCCCGGCGGGCACCACCAGTACGAAGACCGGCAGTGTTGTCGCCGTCTGGACGAGTGCGACCTCCAGCGCGCCGCCGCCGAGGTCGCCCATCAGCCACTGGGCTCCCACTGTCTGCATCCAGGTGCCCATGTTGGCCGCCAGTTGGGCGATCCACAGAGCGCGGAACACCGGTCGGCGCATGGGTGCCCACGCCGAGGGCTCCGGGCCCCAGTCCTGCGTCGCAGGCGCATGCTTCACCTGAACGCTCTCCTCACCATCTGCGTCACGCCTCCAGCTGAGGCTCCGCGGTCACGGTCGTGGTGGGCATCCTGGTGCCGATGCTCCGGTAGTGGATGGGAAGGCCGGCCATCAGCTCGGGAGGCAGGCAGTTCTTGCCGTCGATGAGCAGGCGCGGCGCGACGAGCCGGGCGGCCAGCGTCGGCCAGTGCGCTTCGATGGCCTGCGGCCATTCGGTGAGCAGGACGACGGCGTGGGCGCCGTCGACCGCGTCGGGCAGCTCCGCGACGGGATTCGCGGACGGGAAGAGCCCGGCTATGGTCGCGGCATCGGTGGCCGGGTCCCAGACCCGTACGTCGGCCGCTTCGGCAAGGATCGCCGGGACGACGGCGAGGCTGGGGGCGGCTCGCAGGTCGTCGCTCCACGGTTCGTACCGCACTCCGAGTACGGCGATCGTCGCTTCGCGCAGGGCGGCGCCGAGTTCGGTGCGCAATATCTGCAGAGCCACACCGGTCTGTGCGTCGTTGACGGCGATCGTCGCCCGCAGCAGGGGCGCCGACATCCCCACGCTGCTCGCCCAGTGCGCCAGCGCGGCGGTGTCCTTGGGGAGGCAGGAGTCGCCGTAGCCCAGGCCGGGCTGGAGGAACGCGTGCCCGATCCGGGGGTCGTAACCGACGCCCTGCATGACGTGGTCGACGTCGATGTCGGGCCCGCTGCACATCTGGGCGATCTCGTTCGAGAAGCTGATCTTCATAGCAAGGAAGGCGTTGCTCGCGTACTTGATCATCTCTGCGCTGGTGGGAGTCGTCGACACCCATGGGCCGGACACTCCCGCGTACAGCTCACGCAGTGCCAGGGTGTTCTCCCGGCTCCAGGTGCCGGCGATGACACGGGCGGGCACGGCCCAGTCCTCCAGGGCACTGCCCTGGTTGAGGAATTCGGGGTTGTACGCGTAACGCTCGCGAAGCCAGGGGTGGGCATCGGCGAGTCTGCTGCTGGTGCCCGGCGGAACGGTGGACTTGAGCACCACCCGGGGCACGGGCAGCAGATTCCCGATCTGCTCCAGCACGCTCGTCACCTGGGACAGGTCCGCGGATCCGTCCGACTGCGGCGGTGTCCCCACGGTGATCAGCACGATGTCGAAGGGGGCCCTCCGGTGGCACTCCGCCAGCCCGTCGGCGAATCGCAGTCGCCCGGTGGCCAGAGCGGCAGCCAGCTGCTGGGGGAGGCCGGGTTCGAAGACGGGTGCTTCGCCCGAATTCAGTGTGCGCAACCGGCTGTGGTCCTGCTCGACCCCGGTGACGCCGTGCCCCTGCAGGGCCAGCGCGACTGCGCCCGTCAAGCCGACGTAACCCTGTCCGACGACTGCCACGCGCATCACCAACCACCTCCTCCTGCTGCTTCGCTGTGGGCGTCGTGCAAGGTGCAAAGTGGCGGTGTGAGCAGCCCGGAATCGGCCGCTCCGGCCCGCTTCTCTCATAGCACCCCAAGGAAGCGGTGATCGCATCCGGTGCCTGGCGCATGGCTGCGACCTCAGTGGGGACGCGCTGGGGGACAGAAACCGCGGGACGAGACGCCCGGGACAGAGACCATGTGACGAGGTGAGAACGGTGCGCGCACTGACCTGGCACGGCAAGCGGGACGTACGGGTGGAGACGGTGCCCGACCCGCAGCTCAAAGAACCGACCGATGTGATCGTCCGGGTCACGTCGACCGGCATCTGCGGTTCCGACCTGCACCTGTACGAGGTGCTCGGCCCCTATCTGGATCCGGGGGACATCCTCGGACACGAGCCCATGGGCATCGTCGAGGAAGTGGGCGCCGGTGTGTCCACGCTCGCGCCGGGCGACCGGGTCGTGATCCCCTTCAATGTCTCCTGCGGCAACTGCTTCATGTGCGACCAGGGACTCCACTCCCAATGCGAGACCACCCAGGTACGGGAGCGCGGCACGGGTGCGTCGCTGTTCGGATACACCAAGCTGTACGGCCAAGTCCCGGGTGGGCAGGCCGAGTTCCTGCGGGTGCCGTTCGGTGACAATCTGCCGGTCAAGGTGCCCGAGGGGCCGCCCGACGAGCGGTACGTCTATCTCTCCGACGTGCTGCCCACCGCCTGGCAGGCCGTCGAGTACGCGGCGGTTCCGCCCGGCGGCAGCCTGACCGTCCTCGGTCTGGGGCCGATCGGCGAGATGGCCGCCCGTGTCGCCCTGCACCGGGGCGCCGGCCTGGTGATCGGCGTCGACCTGGTGCCGGAGCGGCTGGCCCGTGCGAGCGCCCACGGCGTCAAGACGCTCGACCTGCGCAATTACGGGAAGGAGCTCCCCGATGCCATCCGCGACCGGACCAACGGCAGGGGCACCGACTCCGTGATCGATGCCGTCGGCATGGAGGCCCATGGCGCCCCCGTCGCCAAGGCCGCGCAGTGGATCACCGGCCTGCTGCCCGATGCCGTCGCCAAGCCGCTGATGGAACACGCGGGAGTGGACCGGCTGCACGCCCTGTACACCGCGATCGACGTGGTACGCCGGGGTGGCACGATCTCCCTGGCAGGTGTGTACGGCGGCGCGGCGGACCCGATGCCGATGCTGACCCTCTTCGACAAGCAGATCCAGCTGCGGATGGGCCAGGCCAACGTCAAGCGGTGGGTGGACGACATCCTGCCGCTCCTCGACGACACGGATCCGCTGGGAGTGGAGGGTTTCGCCACGCACACCATGCCGCTGGCGGACGGGCCGAGGGCGTACGAGATGTTCCAGGCCAAGGAGGACGGCATGATCAAGACACTGCTCAAGCCTTAGCGGCTCATTCTTCCTTCTTCTCTTTCGCCCGGCTCGGCTGGACGCGCTTGGGCTCGCCCGGCATCTTCGGGTAGTCCGGCGGGTACGGCAGCTCGCCGAGGCCGTGGTCGCGTTCGTCGCGGGCGGCGAGTTCCAGGAGGCCCTCCAGGCCGAAGGCGTGGTCGTCCATGTCGGCGTGGATGTCGCCCAGTTCGGCGAAGCGCGTCGGCATGGTGACCAGGTCGAAGTCCTGGGGCTCGGCCTCGTCGAGTTCGTCCCAGGTCAGCGGCGCCGAGACGGGTGCGTGGGGGTACGGCCGCACGGAGTAGGCGGAGGCGATCGTACGGTCGCGGGCTGTCTGGTTGTAGTCCACGAAGATCCGCTCGCCGCGCTCCTCCTTCCACCAGGCGGTGGTCACCCGGCCCGGCATGCGCCGTTCCAGTTCGCGGCCGACGGCGATCGCGGCGCGGCGTACCTGGGAGAACGTCCAGCGGGGCTCGATCGGGACGAAGACGTGGAGGCCGCGTCCGCCGGAGGTCTTGGGCCAGCCGCGCAGGCCCTGCTCGTCGAGGAGCGTGTGGAGTTCGTGGGCGGCTCTGACGGCGTCCGCGAAGTCCGTGCCCGGCTGCGGGTCGAGGTCGATGCGCAGTTCGTCGGGGTGTTCTGTGCGGTCGCGGCGTACCGGCCAGGGGTGGAAGGTGAGGCAGCCCAGGTTCGCCGCCCAGATGACCGCGGCCGGTTCGGTGGGGCAGATCTCGTGCGCCTCGCGGCCGCTGGGGAAGGCGATGCGGGCGGTGGGGATCCAGTCGGGCAGGTTCTTGGGGGCGCGTTTCTGGTAGAAGAACTCGCCCTCGATGCCCTCGATGAAGCGCTGGAGCGTGGTCGGGCGGTCGCGCAGGGCGCGGGTGATTCCGTCGCCGACGGCAAGGAAGTACTGGGCCACGTCCCACTTGGTGTAGCCGCGCTCCGGGAAGTAGATCTTGTCGGGGCTCGACAGCCGTACGGTCCGCCCGCCGGCTGTCAGCTCCACCGCATCACCCATGTCCGCCACGCTAAGCCGGACGGAGACGTAACGCATACCGGGAGCATACGGGGGCGCATACCGAGCATTTCATGGCAAATGCCCGCAGAATCGGTGTATGGATCTGCCGGTGATGCCACCCGTGAAACCCATGCTGGCCAAGTCCGTGGCCGAGATCCCGCCGGGCCCCGGCATGCACTACGAGGCCAAGTGGGACGGCTTCCGGGCGATCGTCTATCGCGACGGCGACGAGGTGGAGATCGGCAGCAGGTCGGGCAAGCCACTGACCCGCTACTTTCCCGAGCTCGTCGACTCGCTGCTCGCGGCGCTGCCCGACCGCTGTGTCGTGGACGGCGAGATCGTGATCGCCTACGAGGGCAGGCTCGACTTCGACCGTCTCAGCGAGCGCATCCACCCGGCGGATTCCCGCGTGAGGCTGCTCGCCGAGCGGACACCGGCCAGCTTCGTCGCGTTCGACCTGCTGGCTATCGGCAACGACTCGCTGATCGACGCCCCGTTCAAGGACCGTCGCGCCACCCTCACCGGCGCACTCGGCGGCGCCCCCGCCCCGGTCCATCTGGCGCCCGCGACCACCGACATCGAGGTGGCCCGGGAGTGGTTTCAGCACTACGAGGGCGCCGGTCTCGACGGTGTGGTGGCCAAGCCGCAGGCCATGCCGTACCGCCAGGACACCCGCCTGATGTACAAGATCAAGCACGAGCGCACCGCGGACTGTGTCGTCGCCGGATACCGGTTCCACAAGAGCGGCCCCGTCGTCGGCTCGCTGCTCCTCGGCCTGTACGACGATGCGGGCACACTCCAGCACGTAGGGGTGTCCGCGGCGTTCCCGATGCGCCGCCGCGAGGAACTGGTGGCCGAACTGGGGCCGCTGCGCATGGAGTCGCCCGAGGCCGAGGGCCACCCGTGGGCCACCTGGTCGGACGAGTCCGCCCATGAGCAGAGCCGGATGCCCGGCGCCCCGAGCCGCTGGTCGGGCAAGAAGGACCTGTCGTGGGTGCCGTTGCGGCCGGAGGCCGTGTGCGAGGTGGCGTACGACCACATGGAGGGCGACCGTTTCCGGCACACCGCCCGGTTCCGCCGGTGGCGTGAGGACCGTACGCCCGAGAGCTGTACGTACGCCCAGTTGGAGGAGCCGGTCAGCTACGACCTCGCGGACGTCCTCAGGTCGCGGTGATCTTCTCCCACTCCTTTCGGTCGGGGCCCAGCGCGTTCGGCACGTAGTCCGGATGCGCGGCGAGCCACGACTCAACCCGTTCCCGGATCTCCGGGGTTCCGTACGCCTCGTCCGGAGTCGCCGCCAGGTGCCGGACCCTGGCGCGCGCCCGCATCACCTCCGGTTCCACCAGTGCGCACTCGAAGAGAGCCGCCATCTCGCGGGCCGGCCCGGCACGGAACTCCCGGTTGGCGAAGCGCTCGCCGATCGCGCGGTCGGTGATGACCTGGAAGTCGAACCAGGGCTTGAGGGTCCGCACCGCCCAGTCGTGGTGGTCGGCGGCGAAGTCCGGCGAACCGGGGTCCCGGCCCCGCTCCCCGTCCACTTCGCACGCGAGCCTGCGCGCCGCCCACAGTGCGAGCGATGCGCCCTGCGCCATCGTCGGGTTGGTGTGGGTGATGGAGTCGCCGATGCCGATGATTCCCGCGGCGACCGGGCCCTGTTCGTCGACGAGCGCACTCCACCGGTTGTCGAGCCCGGCCGTTGCCAGGACCGGGCAGAGCGGCTCGGCCCCCAGCTCCAGCCAGGCCGCCCCGGGCGCGAACATACGGGCCGCCGCCTCGAAGACGGCCGGGTCGCGCAGCGAGCCGCGCGACGGGTCCTCGGTGTGGACGAAGAGGGTGACGGCGAACAGCCCGTTGTCGGCGGGGAAGACGGCGCAGCCCGCGAAGGTCCCGCCGGTCACGGTCCAGGGCCGGGTGGGGCCGTCGAGCCGCCCGTCGGGCAGGCGGTACCAGCGGCAGAAGTACGCGATGCCGGTACGGTGCCGCTCCACCACCGGGGGCCGACAGCCCGCCCCCGTCAGCCAGTCCCCCGTACCGCACCGGCGGCCGCCCGCGTCGATCACCAACTCGGCTTCGTACGCACCGAGTTGAGTGCGTACGCCGCGCACGCGCGGGGGGCTCGCGGACGGGTCGACGAGCAGCCCGGTGACCGGTTCGCCGTACCGCACGTGGGCTCGCGGCTCGGCCCGGAGTGCATCGGTGAGCGCGGTCTCCAGGACGATGCGGCGGGACTGGAGTACGACCAGGTTCTCGTCGCCGGGGCGGTACGGGGGGCGTTCGTCGAACCAGTCCAGTTCGTGCCGTTCGCGGGCGCCGAGCCTCAGGACGCTTTCGTACACATCGGGAGCCTCGGCCAGGAGCACGGCGCGGGCGGCGCCGAGCAGGTGGTGGGGCTGGGCGGCCTGCGGTACGCCGGGGCGCCGCCAGTCGAAGAAGTCCTGGTCGAGGTCGTGGCCCGGCGCGCGGCTGTCCCGCTCGAAGACGGTCACCCGGTGGCCGCGCCGGGCGGTGAGGAGCGCCGCCGCGAGGCCGCCGATGCCGCCGCCGATCACCGCGAAGTCCGCCATGCCGCCCCCTCTGACCGGTAGCTGTCATTGCAGTCTGCCCAGCGGGGCGGAGATCGATCCGGCGCGGTCGTGGCGGAGGTGTTTCTTCCCCCGCCACCGCCTACGCCGAGGTGCTGACCTCGGCCTCGACCTCCGCTTCACGGGGTGGCCGGACTGTCTCCGCAGGCTTCTCCTCCCGCACCCGCAGCGTCCGGACCAGGCGCGTCGCGGCCAGCCAGAACGTGGTCGGCAGAAAGACCAGGTCGCCGACAATGGTGATCGCGGAGAACATCGGCAACGCCATCAGAATGCCGATTCCGATATGCGTGGCCAGCATGACGACGAGGATGCAGTACTTGAGGCGCCGGTTGAATACGAGCGCGGGGAACAGCATCTGGGAGAAGACGGTGACGTACGCCATGACGGCCGCGAACGTCCCGTAACTCGCCACCCAGGCCGAGAGTTCGGGCCAGGTCGAGAAGTCGTCGTACATCATCGAGTAATAGAGGGCCGTGCCATTGCGCCATGACTCGCCCTGGATTTTGTACATGGCCGCGGAACCGTAGATGACCATCACCTGGAGGGCGATCATCGCCATGCCGCCGTTGTGCAGAACGGTGACCATGCGCCGGCGCAGTTCCTCGGTCTCCGCGCCCCAGAACACGAACTTCGAGGCTCCCTTGCGGCGGGCCCGGCGGCGCGCGTCCAGTGACCAGTGGCGGCCCGAGGCGACGAAGACCAGGAAATTGGCGAACAGCAGACTCAGCAGTGCCCAGCCGCTGTTGGCCATGGATCCGCGGATGTAGAAGGCCACCACGAGGAAGCAGAAGGCGGGGGCCATCGCGCGGGTGTGCCAGCCGAGCATCAGCAGCGCGCTCACCACGACGGCCAGCGCGTACCAGGACCAGAAGACGAGCGGGCTGTCCGTGGCGAGGAGGGAGTACCACCAGGAGAACGCGCCGTCCCAGCCCCGGGCCTTCATCGTCTGGT
This sequence comes from Streptomyces spiramyceticus, assembly GCF_028807635.1. Classification (NCBI taxonomy): domain Bacteria; kingdom Bacillati; phylum Actinomycetota; class Actinomycetes; order Kitasatosporales; family Streptomycetaceae; genus Streptomyces; species Streptomyces spiramyceticus. The sequence goes on along the minus strand of NZ_JARBAX010000002.1, from coordinate 963,917 downwards.
CGAAGAGCTCCGGCGTGAACGGGGATCCCGGCCCCCAGAGCCGGTCGGCGCGTACCGATTCGCGGAGCAGGTGGATCAGGTAGAGCCCGGCGAGGCCGATACGGATCGCGGCCGCGCTGTAGAGGGCGAGCGGCTGGAGGGTCAGGTTCCTGGCCCTGCCTGCGACTTGGCGGCCGAGGCCTCCCGCGGATTCGCGTCCGAGGGCGAGGGCTGCACGTACGGTCATGAGCGGACCTTCCAGTATCCGAGAGGCCGATACTGCGGGCGCATGACGGAACCCTGGTATCCGGGTGGCGGTATCCGGGTGCTTTTCAGGCGGAGTTGGACGGCCTGGCCCGGCTTCTCCCCCATGTCGTCGAGCCTGACCAGAATGACGTTGAGCAGATAGCGCGCCGAGCGGCCGGTGGCCTCGGTCGCATTCCCGCGCGCCGCATTCGTCCGGTACTGGGAAATGGCGCGGCGCAGCACGAGCTGGTCTTCGATGCTGGGGAGCACTTCTCCTCGGTACGCCGCGTTGTCGTGTGCGGTGAGGTCGATCCACCGGCCGAATTTTCCGTCGACGTTGGCACGCACTTCAAGATGCTGATTGAACTTCGAAGGCTCCGGGGCGAAAATGCTCCAGTCCTGCGGGAATAGCGGCCGCATCCACCCATTGACCTGTTTTGTGTAGGTCTTGGAGAGCGGGAAGTCCGTGGCGACGTAGAGCAGCAGCATGCTGGAGTGAATCAGTGCGATCAGCGCGACAAATGCCGCAAAGATCCGGACGAGCCTGCGCCGCGCAGCCCCAAGAGGCATGCCTGTGGGGGCAAGTGGGTCGGGCGGCGGTATGGCGGACTCGGCCACGGCGGTTTCTCCTCATGGTGCCCATGAATCACAACGGGGCCCAGGGTATCCGGCGGCTCAGATGTCCTTGGCGGGCCAGTCGAGCAGCCGCGCGCCGATCACGGCGGTCTGGAGGGTGTAGCGGTGCATCGGGTCCGCCGGGTCGGATCCGGTCAGCTGCTGAATGCGCTCCAGCCGGTACGTCAGCGCCCGCACGCTCAGGCTGAGCCGCCGGGCCGCCTCGGCGGCCACACAGCCGGAGTCGAAGTACACGCTGAGCGTCTCCAGCAGTGGCCCGGCGCCGCCGCGGGCCTGCCTGAGGGGGCCTGCGAGAGCCGCAGGCCGAAGCACTCGGCGCGCGCGGAGAGGCGGCCCAGGTCGCTTCGCCCGTGGAGGAGGTCGTCGATGAACTCGCGCCTGGCCGCCTCCTCCTGGCGTACGGCCGGCCAGATGCTGGGCCCTCTCGTACCGTTCCTCTGGACTGAGCAGGAGTGAGTCCGCTCAGCCGCACGCCCCGAACGGTCTTGGGCGCACTGGTCCCCGACGTACTCAACCCCGGGGCGGCGACACACATCCTGTGCGTGGTCCGGGCCCGGGAGGCCAGTTCCCTGTACGACCTGGCCATGTGGGCACGGCCAGAGGCGACGGGGAGGCCCTGAACCATCACTCCGGTGGAGCAGGGGCCCCGCACGCTGGCACCGTACCCGGCGCCCCAGATCGCACGATCACGTTAACCCGGACGGCCCAGGACGCCGCAAGCCCGGAAGCCGACCATCACACGATCGAGTTAAACCACCCTCGTGCACGCTCCCCGGCAAGCAGCTGACGCCCCTCGGCGAAGGCGTCGACGGCCTGCTCCACGGCGGCGAGGACCCTGTCGTGGGAGGCGGTGGCATGCGGCCAGGCGGCGCGGGTGGCTGCCAGGTGCCGGCCGACGAGGGCGCGCAGGCCGTGCCCGGCTTCGGCGGCGCGTTCCCCGAGGGCGCGGCGCGAGTCGAGTTCGCTGCGGGTCAGACGGCGGCCGGTGGCGGAGACGTCCGCCAGGATCCGGGCATAGCCGTCCAGATACTCCTCGGAATGCTCCTCGGACACCTCTCGGGACAGCTCTCGGGACACCGCTCGCTCCGTCACGCGTTCCAGCATAAGGATTGCCGGAAACCGGCAATGAACCGGCCGTTGAGGCGCTGATGCGCGCGGTCAGACCGTCCGCCCGTCGGGCCCTGCGCGCGGGACCGGCCGCCTGCCGAGGAGTTCGGCGAGGCCCCGGCGGGTGGCGGCGAGTACGACACGGTCCTCCGGGCGCAGGACGTAGCCGGGGTCCAGGTCCCAGATCAGGCGCGGCGGACGCCGTGTGCCGTTGCCTTTGCCTTCGCCGTCGTCCACGGGTGCGGCGCTCAGATCGCTAAGGCGGTCGGCCGGGGTGGCGCTGTCCAGGGCCAGCAGACGCCACGCGCCGGAGCTGAAGGCGTCGGCGACCTTACGCCCTTCGAGCAGCGGCTGGCCCGCCACGTCGATCGCGGCGAAGAGCAGCACCGTACGCTCGACCGGTATGGCACCCAGGATCTGACGCCCCATCATGGCCCCGGCGAAGGCGGGCGCGGCCAGGTGGGACACGCTGCGGCTGCGGGTCAGGGCGCGGGGGTGGGCGGCGCGCAGGGTGCGGTAGACCGCGGTGGCGAAGTCGTCGTCGTACAGGCGCAGGGCCACGCGCAGGTCGGGCTTGACGGAGCGGCCGTACAGGGCGGCTTCGAGGTTCGTCGTGTCGGCACTGGTGAGGGCGAGCATGGCGTGCGCACGGTGGATCTTGGCCGCCTCCAGGACGCCTTCCTGCGTCACGTCGCCGATCACGGTCGGTACGCGCAGGCGGCGGGCGAGCGGAATGCCGCGGGCCTCCGGGTCCTCCTCCACGCATACGACGGGGATGTCGAGTTCGCGCAGTCTGGCCAGCACGCGGGTGCCGACCTTGCCGAGCCCGAGCAGCACGACATGGCCGGAGAGCCCGCGCGGCGGGCGGCGCAGCCCGGAGGCGCTGCGGAGGGCGCCGAGGGCCTGGAGTACGGCCGCGACGAGCACGGGGAGGAGGAGCATCCCGGCGAGTCCGGCGAGGAGTTGGAGGATCTGGCGGTCGAGCTCTTCGTCCACCGCGGGGTCGTTGATCGCGAAGAGGTCGAGCAGCGTGACGTAGGCGGCGTGCAGCGGGTGGTCGCCGGTGGTGAGCCAGGAGGCGACCGCGAGGCCGAGGACGGCGGACGCGAGTCCGGCGACGGCCCACAGGAGGCGGCGGGAGAAGAGTTCCGCGAGCGGCACGCCGCGGCCCGCGAGTCTGCCGGGCGGTGGCGTCGTACTCGTGTAGGAGAGGGCTTCGAGCACGATGGTGCCCCGGCCCGTGGCGGCGGCGACTGTGCGGTCGTCGGGCAGCAGGCGCGGCGCCTCCTCGCCGCTGCGGTCCGAACCCTCCGCGCCGGCGGGGTTGGTGGTGGTGGAGGAGAGCAGCGCGAGCGTGCAGAGCCCGGGGTCGGCGACTTCGCCGCGTGCGGGCGGGTTGCGTTCGACGGCGCGCAGGAGCAGGCCGTCGGCCTGTACGACCTTGCTGGTGCCCGCGACGGCGGTGGCGGCCAGGGCGGGCGCCGCCGTGTCGGCGTCCGAGAGGACGGTGGTCGCGGCGTCCAGGTCGGCGGCGCTCAGTCCCGGCGTGGCGACGGCCGAGGCCTGGTCGAGGAGCTCTTCGAGATGCTGGCCGAGCTTGCGGTTGTAGAGGCGGATCACCAGCCGCAGATGGGGATTGAGCCGACGGGCGGTCAGCGCGGCGCGGATGTTGATCTCGTCGTCGTCGTGGACGAGGGCGAGCGCGGCGGCCTGCTCGACGCCCGCCTCGGCGAGGGCGACGTCGTCGAGCTCCGACGCCTCCAGGACGCGTACGAGGTCCGCCGGGCCGTCGTCAATGTGCGGGTCGGCGGGAGTGGTGGCGTTGGCCGTGGCGGTGGCGTTGCGGTTCATGACGGCGGACACCCGCCCTAACAGGGCGGACGCCCGGCCGGGACCTCGGCCCGCGAGGGGCTCCGGAGGGCGGCGCGAGTCGCGGGCGGGCGGCACGACGAGGGTCACCTGCTCCCCGTACACCTCGCGCAGTTCGGCGGCCAGGCGGTGAGCGAGCGCGTCGTCGCCACTTACGATCATGTGGTGCTGGCGGGGGGCGTGTTGACCCTGATGAGGAAGTGACGTCACGCCCCTAGGGTGCCTTGGGCGCTCCGCGGGCGGGGGTTGGGGGGCGGGTTGCCTGCAGCGCTCACGCCGGACGGGCTGAAGATGCCCGGGGTCACGCCCGCTTGAGCGGGTCGTGACCCAGCCGCATCAGCCGGAACCGCCACGCGGAGTCCCCGGCTGTCGGTTCGAGATCGTCGCGCCGCTGCGCGGTGACCGTGTCCACGACCTGCCGCATGACCTCGATGTCGCCTTCGGTCAGATCCATACGCCGCTTGCCGAGGATCGAGAGGACATGCCGTCCGGTCTCGGTGCCGGCGTGCTCGGGCAGCGGCTCGCTGTCCTCTTCCGCGTCGCTGGTCCGCAGCCAGGTGCTCAGCTCCTGCGACGTCATGTTCACCACACGGTGGAATTCGTCCCAGAGCGCTTCGAGTTCCGGGTCGCTGATGCCGTCCATGATGTGCCTCCCAGGTGGTTCAGGGGGTGGTCCTCGTCGGCGGTACCCCTCCCAATGCGGTACGAAACACCCAAGGAGCGGAGGAAGGGGGCATCTCAGCGCGCGAAGACCGCGTCCAGGTAGACCCAGGCCCCCTCGTGCCGTACGAAACGGCTCTGCTCGTGGAGTTCCCCGGGCTCACCCTGGTGGGCGTAGTGGGCGCGGAAGGTGACGGTGCCTGTGGTGTGGAAGGCGGTGCCGTCGGTGGTGGCGAGGATGTCCAGGCCCTGCCACTGCATGTCCGTATCGAAGTCGACGGCCGGCGGCCGGGTGTCGGGGTGCCAGGTGCGGAGCAGGTACGCCGCGTCCTGGACGACGAAGGCGCTGTAGCGGGAGCGCATGAGGAGCTCGGCGGTGGGCGCGGCGGAGGCGCCGGAGTGGAAGCGTCCGCAGCACTGACCGTAGGTGGCGGGGAGGCCACAGGGGCAGAGCGCTGCCGCGGCAAGGGACGGGCGCTGCGGGCGGCGGGCGGGGCGTGAGGTGCGTCGGGACATGTCCTTATTGTGCCTGCGGCCACTGCGGCCCTTTCGCGCCAATGTACGGGTGGGCCCGCACGCGCCTTCCGGGTCCAAGGTGGCGTCCGTATGCTCCAGCGCCTGACGCGCACGTTACCGACGGTAAGTCGGCGATTCCGTAAGGGGGATGGGGCATGGGCAGTTCCAGACGTACGTTCGTGGCCGGAGCGGTGGCGGCCGGCGGAGCGGTGGCCATCGGCGGGGCTCCCGCGCCCGCGCTCGCGGCCACTCGTCGGCGTACCGCAGGTCCGTCGGTCGCCGTCCTCGGTGGCGGGGTCGCGGGCCTTACCGCAGCGCACGAGCTCGCCGAGCGGGGCTTCGCGGTCACGCTGTACGAGCGGCGCGCGCTCGGCGGCAAGGCCCGCAGTATGGACGTACCAAACAGCGCGAAGGGCGGCCGAAAACCGCTGCCCGCCGAGCACGGCTTCCGTTTCATCCCCGGCATCTACCACAACCTGCCGGACACGATGCGCCGTATCCCCTTCCCCGGCAACCCCAACGGTGTCCACGACAACCTCGTCGCGCCGAGGGAAATGATGATGGCGCGCACGGGCCGCGAAAACATCCGGATACCGATCCCCTGGCCCGGCCACCAGCCGGCCGACCTCACCCTCGACGACATCCGCCGCGCGCTGACCGCCATCCTCGAAACGGCCGCCGGTCTGCCGGCGTACGAGACCGCGTACTTCGTGAACCGCGTCCTCGTCTTCCTCACCAGCTGCGACGAGCGGCGCGACACCACATGGGAGCGCACACCCTGGTGGGAGTTCGTGCGCGCCGAGCGGATGTCCAGGGACTACCAGCGCCTCCTCGCCATCGGCGTCACCCGCAACATCGTCGCGACGAAAGCGGAGGAGGCCAGCACCCGCACGGTCGGCACACTCGGCGAAGCCTTCGTCCTGAACGCCCTCGGCCGGGGCGCGGACGGGCCGCCGGACCGGCTGCTCAATGCCCCGACCAATGAGGCGTGGATCGACCCGTGGGTGGACCACCTGCGGGGCCTCGGCGTCGACTTCCGGGTCGGCTGGACCGTACGGGAGATGAAGTACGCCCCGGCCTCGGGGAAGATCTCGGCGGCGATGATCGAGGACCCCGGAGGCGTACGGCAGACCGTGATCGCCGACCACTACGTCTCGGCCCTGCCGGTGGAACACGCACGGCGGACCTGGAGCGCCGAAATGCGCGCTGCGGACCCGCAGTTGGCGCGCTGCGACAGGCTGCGGACGGATTGGATGACGGGCATCCAGTTCTATCTGACGGAGCGGACGCCGATTCTGCACGGCCACCTGAACTGCGTCGACTCCCCCTGGTCACTGACCGCGATCGCCCAGGCCCAGCACTGGCCGGACCGCGACTTCCCCGCCGACTACGGCGACGGGACCTCGGCGGACTGCCTGTCCGTGGACATCTCGGAATGGGACAAGCCCGGGATCCTGTACGGCAAGACGGCCAAGCAGTGCACCCGCGAGGAGGTCGCGCGCGAGGTGTGGGCCCAGCTCAAGGCGGCACTCAACGACACAGGCAAGACGGTGCTGCGCGACTGCACGCTGCACTCGTGGTTCCTCGACCCGGGCGTGGACGGCATCGGCACGCCGAACCCGACGAACGAGGACGAGCTGCTGATCCACCCCGTGGGTACGCTCCACAACCGCCCGTCGGCGACGACGAAGATCCCCAACTTCTTCCTGGCGGGCGACTACGTGTCTGTCGACATCGACCTGGCCACGATGGAGGGCGCCAACGCGTCGGCCCGCGCGGCGGTCAACGCACTGCTCGACCGGGTCGGTTCGACGGCGCCGCGGTGCACGGTGACGCCGCTGTTCCGGCCGCCGGAGATCGAGTTCCTGAAGCGTCACGACCGGGCGCGGTACCGGTTGGGGCTGCGGAATGCGCTCGATGTGGGGTGACGGCTGGTCAGGGCGTGTCGGGTAGGCCCTGGTCATACGCGGCGACCAGGCGGCGACGCACCCGGGCCAGGGTCTCCGGCGGGACGTCGCTCAACTGGTGGTCGGTCATCCGGTCCAACACCTGACGGGCAGCGTCGCGGAACCACCCGCTTGCCCACTCCCGTTCGCTGGTCCTGGCCCAAAGGTTCAGCACTCGGCCGAAGGCGCCGTTCCCCAGGAGCGCGTCGACGGCCAACTCCCAGTACTGCCGGAGCGCGGCGCGGTCCGCGCCGATGGCACCCGACTCCAGTGCCGCCATCGCCGACCGCGCCATCAGCTCCAGCACGTCAGTGCCGGGAAGCTCCGGCATCAGCGCGTCCAGTACACCCGCCACCACAGAGGCCGGGAGGCGGGCCGCGTCGTTGGCCAGTTGCCCCAGGACGAGCTGGATCGCGCCGCGTCGGGTGTCGAAATCGAGACCGGAGGATGGTTCCAGGAACGTGCCGCAGCGCTCGTACAGGACGGCCAGTTCGCCGTCCGGGGCACCGAGGTGGCTCGCCAGCCACAGGTCCGTCAAGCTGTGGGCGACCGAGGTGGCAGTGCCATCCGGCGTGCCGACGAAGGTGGTGACGGCGGACCCCAGCCGGCGGAATACGGGGTCGACGGCGTGGAGGACGACGGCGTCGTTCGTCCCTCCGGACACCGCCATCTTGTGCCGGATCTGGTCCGGGTAGGGGCGGGACCAGCAGATACTGCTGGTGCGGTCCCCGTGGCCGGGAGGACGGCCGTACAGCCAGTAGGTGTCGACCGGTTCGTGGACGAGAGTGTCATCCGACGGCAGGATGGCCAAGTCCCGCCGGTCGTCGCTCCAGATATGGCGGAGGTCGAGGGCGATCGCGAAGTCCGTCCACTCCGGTTCGGTGAAGGCCGAACGCCACAGCAGTACATAGCGGTGCCAGGTCCCCGCCGGATTGACGTCGCCGGGGAACACTTCGCTCGCCTTGACTCCGTCCCTGACCAAGACCGTCAGCATCATGAGGTTCGCGCCGTACAGGCCGTGGCGCGAGGACGTCGCCCGGACCGTCGGCCGGTATTCGGCGAAGCGGTGCTCGGTGCGGTTGCGGTGGTCGGCCATCACCGTGACGAGGAGCTCACCGAGCCGCTCCCGGTCCTCCGGCGCGATGCGGCCGATGCGGGCGCCGACGAAGCGGAGCATCTGGCGGGAGGAGAGTGGCGCGTAGGACAGCAGGACGTACAGCAGGTCGTCGTCAACGCCCGCCCGGCCGAGGGAGAGCGCCGGGCGCTGGTCGAGCAGCGCGTGGAGGAGCTGTACGGCAAGACGGGCGGCGAGGTACTCGCCGAAGGTGGCGTGCAGGAATTCGTACGTCGCCAGTCGCTGGTCGTCGCGGAGCGCCTGCGCCCGCTGGACAAAGAAGAACCGGCCGAGCGCGATCTCGGCCTGGTCGAGCGGCGCGCGGAAACCTGCCTGAGCTGAGTCCGGGCGGCCGAGCAGCGCGGTCAGGTCCTGCTCCAGCTCGGTGGTGGTGATCCACTGCCGGTGCCGGTTGAGCATGCCGAAGGAGATCAGGGACAGCCGCTGGAGCTCCTGCTCGACCCGGTGAGCCAGCTGGTGTTTTGTCAGTGCCGTGGCGGACTTGCCCACCTCACGCACGGCGAAGGACGCCAGCAGCTCCTCGTACAGCTCGGCCTCTCCCAACGGCTCGTCCTCCGCGCCGCATTGGAGGGCGTTGCCTGTGGCGTCGTACAGGGCGAGCATCAGAAGGAGCAGCGGCTGGGAGGCGAGGGCCTGATGCCGGGCCGCGACGGCGGCGGGCAGGGGGCGCAGGCCGTTCGCGGTGAGGTACGGCTCGTTGAGGCGGTTCCACAGGTCGAGCCAGCGCTCGACCTGCTGCTCCCTGAAGGGTTCGAGGCGCAGCGCCACGGCGCCTTCCGGATAGCGCGCGCGGTCGGCGACGGCGGTGCGACTGGTGACGACGGCCAGCACCGGCCTCCCCTGGTCCGCCTCACGCTGTTGGAAGCGCGCCACCCGCACCAGGTAGTCGGACTGGCTGACGCCGGTGGCCTGGAGCAGCTCGTCGAAGCCGTCGAAGAGCAGGACAGGTACGGCTCCTTCGGCCGCCCGGATCAGATCCGGCCACGACGCCCGCTCGCCGGTCGCGGCCCGTACGGCGTGTTCGATCTGGTCCTGTACGTCGTCGTCGGCGGGCACTTCGCGCAGGACGATCCGTACGGGCAGGAAGCCCGCCTCGGGCAGCCGGGCCGCGAGGATCTTGGTCAGTACGGACTTCCCCGCGCCGGGCTGGCCGAGGACGACGAGGGGTGCGGTGGTGGATGCGATGGAGGTAAGGGCACCCGCGAGGTACTCGGTGAGGTCGGACCGTACGGGCGCGGTCTCCCACCACTCCTCTTCGGCGGGCCCGTGGGGGCCTTCGACCACGGCCCGGACCCGGAAGTCGGGGTCGACGTAGCCCTCGCCGAGGGTGGGCAGGCAGACGCCGGTCGGTGCGTCGCCCTCGGCCAGGATGGGGCGGGGCAGGGCCGCACGGTAGCCGGTGGCGAGGGAGGCGGCGGCGTAGGTGAACGGGCGTACCGGGGTCAGACCCGCCAGTGCGGTCTCGATGCCGGTGAGGGCCTGGCGGATGCCGGCGCGGGTTGCCTGGTGCTCGATCTGGCCGGACCAGAAGCCGAATTCGGGGACTTCCAGGGCCAGTTGGGCGTACAGCTCCTCGTAGCGCCGGATTGCTGCCTCAACCAGCCGACGACCCAGCGCTTCCACGGTCGCGTCCCGCTCCGTCTCGTCCAGTCGGTCCCAGACGGCCAGCCCGCTGGCAAATTGCATCAGACGATACGAGAGCTCCCGGTACCAGTGTTTCAACTGGACGCAGATCAGCTCGTAAGGCGCATGCGGGGCGGGCTGCGGAGCGCCCGCGGCGACGAGAGCGTGAATGAAAGACTGCGCCGCATCCGACCCTCCGGCCAAGCCGATCTGCTCGCGCCGCGTAAGCCGCAACTCGGCCAGCTCAAAGGGCAGTTCCGCCTCACCCAGAGCCTCAAAATACGCCGTGATCACGATCACCGCATGCGCCGCAGCGATCCGTTCCGTACGCTCCGCACGCTCGGCCGACCCCAGCCGCTCCCGTAACCCAGCCGTCAGATCACGCCCGAGCCGCAGCACCCGTCCCTGCGCGTCGAAGACGTTGAGCACCGCATCGCTGACGCCGCCCGTCGCCATCGACAGCACTCCGCCCAGCGCCTGGTCGGCTGCCGCCAGTGCCGCGCTGTCGCCGCCGAGAATCGCCACCGCGTCGCTGTAACTGAGAAGTCGTCGCCCCCGCACCGTTCCGGTCTATCACCAGAAGCGGTCAGAGACGTCCGGCTTCCACAATCCGCCGCAGAAAGCGCTGCGTCCGCTCCTCCTGCGGATCGCCGAAGATCTGCCCTGCGCTTCCGCGCTCCAGCACCACTCCCCCGTCCAGGAAGCACACCTGGTCGGCGACTTCGCGCGCGAAGCCCATCTCGTGGGTGGCGATGACCATCGTCATGCCGTCGCCCTTGAGGTCGCGTACGACGCTGAGCACCTCGCCCACCAGTTCCGGGTCGAGCGCCGCCGTGATCTCGTCGAGCAGCAGCAGGCGCGGGCGTACCGCAAGGGCGCGGGCGATCGCGACGCGCTGCTGCTGGCCGCCGCTGAGCCGGTCGGGGTAGGCGCTCGCCTTGTCGCCGAGGCCCAGCCGGTCGAGGAGTTCGCGGGCCTGTGCCTCCGCTTCCGTGCGCGACGTGCCGTGTACGCGTCTCGGCGCGAGGGTGATGTTGTCGAGCACCGTCATGTGCGGGAAGAGGTTGTACGCCTGGAATACGACGCCGATCCGGCGGCGTACGGCATCCGCGTCCGCCCGCGGGTCGGTGATGTCCTCCCCGTCGAGGAAGATCGCGCCGTCGTCGATCTCCTCCAGGAGGTTCGCGCAGCGCAGGAGCGTCGACTTGCCGGAGCCCGATGCGCCGATGAGGGCGGTCACGGTGTGCGGGGCGACGTCGAGGTTCACGTCGCGCAGGACGACCGAGTCCCGGCCGAAGGTCTTGCGTACGTTCTCCAACCGCAGGACGGGCGGCGTACTGGCGGGCGTCATGTCGTGCCTCCCTGGGCTCGCTGCCGGTCCATCCGGGCCGTGACCCAGTCCGTGAAGCGCGTCATCGGGATGGTCAGCGCGACGAAGACGAGGCCGGCGACGACGTACGGCGTGTAGTTGAAGTCCTTGCTGGCGATGATCTGCGCCGCGTACACCGCGTCGACAGCGCCCGCGATCGACACGAGGCCGGTGTCCTTCTGGAGCGAGACCAGGTCGTTGAGGAGCGGCGGCACCACACGGCGCACGGCCTGCGGAAGCACCACGAAGCGCAGCGCCTGGCCGCTGGAGAGGCCGAGCGAGCGGGCCGCCGCGCGCTGCGAGGGGTGGACGGATTCGATGCCGGCCCTGAAGACCTCGGCGACGTACGCCGAATAGGTCAGCGTCAGTGCGGCCCCGCCGAGCAGCACCGGGTCGGTGGTGACACCGGTCAGGCGCAGGGCCGGGACGCCGAAGACGACCAGCAACAGGCAGATGATCAGCGGCAGTCCGCGGAAGAAGTCGGTGTACGCCGCCGCCAGCGCGCGCAGCGGGAAGAAGACCGGGCCGCGCAGGGTGCGGGCGACGGCGAGCAGCAGACCGAGGACCAGGACGGCCGCGCCGCAGACCACGAGCAGCCGGAGGTTGAGCCAGAGGCCGTCGATGACCTTGGGCAGGGCCTCGCGGGCGTACTCGGCGCTGAAGAAGGTCTCGCGGGTGCGCGGCCAGCCCGGGGAGTTGGTGACGACGAGGAAGAGAACGGTGGCCGTGACGAGAGTGCTGAGGGCGGCGATCGCGGTGGCGCGGCGGGTACGGACGCGCTTGTGGCGCTCGCGCTCGATGCGCCGCGCGGACGGGACGTACTCGTCCTCCGCCTCCGTCACGGTCTTCTCGATGGTCACTTGAGCACCGGGGCGTCCGCCGCATCGGACAGCCAGCGCTTCTCCAGCGCCGCGAGTGTGCCGTCCGCGCGCAGGGCGTCGACGGCGCCGGTCACGCAGGACGTGAGCCTGCTGTCCTTGTCGAGTACGAGGCCGAACTGTTCGGCGGCGCCACCTGTGTTCTCCAGCTGGCCGACGATCTTTGCCTCGGGGACCTCGGCCGAGGTGATGTAGAAGGCCGTGGGGAGGTCGAGGACGATCGCTGCGACCTGGCCGTTCTTCAGGGCGGTCTTGGCGAAGTCGTTCTTCTGGAAGACGGCGGCCTGCTGCTTCGGCCTGATGACGTCGTTGACGACATCGAGGCTGGTGGAGCCGACCTGGGCGCCCAGCTTGACGTCCTTCAGGCCTGCGAGGCTTGTGACCTTCGCCGCCTTGGAGGACTTCAGAGCGATGACGGCCTGCCGGACGTCGTAATAGCCGGAGGAGAAGGCAACGGCCTTCTTGCGCCGTTCGCTGATGGAGATCTGGTTGAGGTCGAAGTCGAACTTCTTCTCGCCGGGCGCGAAGGCGGTGTTGAACGGCACGGTCTGCCAGACCACTTGGTCCTTGCCGTAGCCGAGTTTCTTCGCGACGGCGTGCGCGACGGCCGACTCGAAGCCCTTGCCGTTGGCCGGGTCGTCGTCCTGGAACCACGGTGCGTACGCGGGCTTGTCGGTCCCGATGGTCAGCTTGCCGGGGACTTCGGTGGCCAGTTTGCCAGGCGCGCAGCTCGCCTTGGCGTCGGGTGCGGCGTCCGAAGTCCCGGGTTGCGGGGCGCAGCCCGCGGCGGCAACGGCGGCGACGGCCGTGACGGCGAGTGCGAGGGCGGCGGCCTTGGTCGGGCGGCGGCGGGGCAGGCTGGCAGGGCGCATGGCGGGAGAGTTGCAGTGCGCGAGGGCGTTTGTCCAGGTCACATGGGGAATCGTCCGCATCCTGGAATGTATTGCGAGACGGTGAATTCTGGCCGGGTCAGGCACGGGAGGCGCTGCGTTCGTCGGCTTCGCTGGGTTCACTGGGGGCACTGGGGGCACTGGGGGCACTGGGGCCGAACCGCTCGCGGTACGCGCTCGGGGTGAGCCCCGTACGGCGACGGAACTGGGCGCGGAGGTTCGCGGCCGTACCGAGGCCGCTCGCACGCGCCACCGATTCGATGGCGGGCTCGCCGCGCTCCATCAGGCGGCAGGCCAGTACGACGCGCTCCGCGGTGAGCCAGGCCAGCGGTGTGGTGCCCAGCTGTGCGCGGAAGCGGCGGTGCAGCGTGGCCGGGCTGACCGCGGCCTGCGCGGCCATGCCGGTCACGGTCAGCGGCGTACCGAGCCGTTCTCTGGCCCAGTCGAGCAGCGGGCCGAGGGAGGTGTCGCGGGCGGCGGGCAGCGGTTGCTCGATGAACTGGCGCTGGCCGCCGTCGCGGTGGACGGCGAAGACCAGGCGGCGGCTCACGGCCGCGGCGGCCTCCGCGCCGTGGTCGCGGCGGACCAGGTGCAGCCCGAGGTCGAGGGCGGCGGCACTGCCCGCCGCGGTGAGGATGTCGCCGTCGTCCACGAACAGCACGTCCGGTTCGAGCCGCACAGCGGGGAAACGCGCCCGGAAGGAGTCCGCCCACCGCCAGTGCGCGGTGGCTCGGCGCCCGTCGAGCACGCCCGCCTCGGCAAGGGTGAAGGCGCCGCTGCAGAAGCCCACCAGCCGCGCACCTCGTGCGTGCGCCCGCCGTACGGCGTCCAGCACCGCCGGGCGGCGCGGCACGTGGGTGTCCGGCCGGTTGGGCACGATCAGCGTGTCCGCGGTGTCGGCCGCCTCCAGTCCGGCGACCCCGCTGAGTGTGAAGAGCCCGTCCCTCATCAGCGTGCGGGGCTCCGGGGCGCACAGCGTGAAGTCGTAGAGCTCACGGCCGAGTTCGGATGTGCGCCGCAGTCCGAACACTTCGGTGGCGCAGCTGAGCTCGAAGGGGTTCGAGTTCTCGTCGACGATGACGACGACCCGATGGAGCGCGTGCGAGGATCCTTGCGTCATGTGCGATTCCTATCACTCACGACTGCCCCGGGCCAGGGACGACGATGAGGACATGACGACGTACGAACTGAGCAAGCAGAACGAACCGACCTCACTCGCCCACGCTTTGGATTCCTTCGACGCACTGTGGAGCCCGCGCATCGTGACGCGCGTCAACGACTACGACGTACGCGTCGCCAAGGTCGCGGGCGAGCACGTCTGGCACGTCCACGAGGACACCGACGAGTTCTTCCAGGTCCTGGACGGCGAACTGACCATCGCCCTGCGGGCGGACGGGCGGGAGGACGGCGCCGAGCGGTCCGTCGTCCTCCCCACCGGTTCGGTGTACGTCGTCCCGCGCGGCACCTGGCACAAGCCGTCCTCGGCGGACGGCGCCTCGCTGCTGCTGTTCGAGCCGTCGGGCACCTCCACCGTGGGCGACCGCCACGACCCCGTACCGGCGCACGTGGACGCCACGACGGGGCACGCGCTCTGACAGCACAGTCTGCTGCCGGTCCGGTCCTCTGCCGGTCAGTCGGCTGTCGCGAGGCGCAGTCCGAATCCGGCGAGCTGGGGAGTTGTCCGAAGGCCCCCGGCCACCGGGGTTTGGGAGCGGGAGACGAACTTCAATAAGATCCGGCGATGATCACAAGAAAACGGCTGGCGGCCGGGGCATTCGGCCTGCTCGTCGCCCTGTCCGCCGGGCTCGTCCCGGCCGGCACAGCCACTGCCGCCGACGAACCGGGCGCACAAGAGTCCCCCAAGGTCGAGCTGGTGCTCGACGTCAGCGGTTCGATGCGGGCCAAGGACATCGACGGCCAGTCCCGGATGGCTGCCGCCAAGCAGGCGTTCAACGAGGTGCTCGACGCGGTTCCCGCCGAAGTGCAGCTCGGCATACGCACGCTCGGCGCCAACTATCCGGGTGACGACAGGAAGACCGGCTGCAAGGACACCAAGCAGCTGTATCCGGTCGGCCCGTTGGACAGGACCGAGGCGAAGACCGCCGTCGCGACGCTCGCGCCCACCGGCTGGACGCCGATCGGGCCCGCCCTCCTCGGGGCGGCCGACGATCTGGAGGGCGGCGGCTCCCGCCGGATCGTGCTCATCACGGACGGCGAGGACACCTGCGGCCCGCTCGACCCGTGCGAGGTCGCGCGCGAGATCGCCGCGAAGGGCACGCAGCTGGTCGTGGACACGCTCGGGCTGGTCCCGAACGCGAAGATCCGCCAGCAGCTGACCTGCATCGCGGAGGCCACCGGCGGTACGTACACCGCCGTGCAGCACAAGGACGAACTGTCCGAGCGCGTCAGCCAGTTGGTGGACCGCGCCGCCGAACCCGTCGTCAATCCGGTGGCGACCGAGGGCGCGGCCGCGTGCGCGGGCGCGCCGCTGCTCAAGGCGGGCCTCTACGCCGACCGCGAGAAGTTCTCCGAGCACCGCTGGTACCGGGTCGACGTCCTGCCCGGGCAGGAACTGCGGGCCTCGGTCAGCATCGGCGCCGACCGTGCGGTCGACCGTGACTACGGCGTACTGCTGCGGGCGGTCACCGAGCGCGGGCGGGAGATCGTGCGCGGTTCGGAGGCCGGTGACGGCCGTACGGATGTGATCTCGACCGGACTGCGCTATCCGAAGGCTCCGCTCGACGACGACTTGGACGGGGAGGTCAAGCCGGCCGCGGAGAGCGTATGCCTCCAGGTCAGCAACTCCTTCTCCGCTCTCGCCTCGGTGAAGACCACCCCCGGCCTGCCGGTCGAGCTCACCATCGACCTGGTGGACGGACCTGACGCCTCGTCGGACGTGGCGTCGTTCGGTCTCGGGCGGGGCTGGTGGCTGCTCGGCGTGCTGGCGCTGACCGGTCTGGTCGCCGGTCTGCTGTGGGGCTGGATCTCACGCTGGCGCTTTGCGGTCTGGAGGACCAACTGATGCGTACGACACGCGTGTTCACGGGTGTACTGCTGACCGCCGCGGCCCTCTTCGCTGCCGGGGCGCCCGCCGCACTGGCGGACTCCCCCACCCCGAGCCCGACCCGGACCGATGCCGAGGCCGCGCCGACCGAGGCGGGCACCACGTTCCGTACGGCGACGAAGATCCGGCAGGACCAGCGGGCCACGGCCGACGCGTCCACCGGTGACTACCTGTACTGGGTGTTCGAGGCCGACGCGGGGAGTACCGCCACCGTGAAGGCCACGGTGAAGCTGCCCGAGCCCGCCGCGCGGCACGGCGCGGCGACCTGGCGGATCGACGTCTACGACGGACTGCGCCGACGTCAGGCCTGCGTCTACGGCAGCCAGGCCAAGGCGGCACCGAAGGACGCCGCCTCGGTCGACCTGTCCTGCACCCTGCGCACGGTCCGGGCCTGGGCGGAGCCGTGGGCCAACGATCCGCTGCACGGGAGTTACTACGTACGGCTGACGGTCGTCGACCTGCCTCAGGAGGACCTCGGTCTGCCAGTGCACGCGGAGGTCGGGGCGACGACGAAGGACGCGGGCGGTTCCCGCGCGGTGGACGGCGCGCTGTCCGTACCGCTGGTGGCCGGAATCTCCGACCCGAAGGTGGCCGAGGCGACGCAGTCGGCGTCGAGCCGGTGGTCGGACCGCTGGCTCTGGACGGTGGGCGGGGGCGTCCTCGGGGCGATCGCGGCCATCGCCGGATACAGCCTGACGCGCGGCTCCGGCCGCCCGTCGCGGGTGCCGCCGGGCATCTGACACCCGGCATCTGACGGGCCGACGGGCCGACGGCGACCGCTGCCGTCGGCCCGTACGACCGACCCGGTGAAAGTTATTGACAATCACCGGCAGGGAAACTGAAACTTTCCGCCATGGCCGCCGCACCCGCCCCTGTGCAGACCCAGCCGTCACGATCGCGTCGAGCGCTGGTGGCGGGATCCGTAGGCAACTTCATCGAGTGGTACGAATTCGGCGTCTACGGCTACTTCGCCACCATCATCGCGTCGCACTTCTTCACCCCCGAGGGCGGCAGCGACGTCGAGGGACTCGTCAAGACGTACGCGTCCTTCGCCCTGGCGTTCTTCTTCCGCCCCATCGGGGCCGCGGTCTTCGGCCGACTGGGTGACCGTATCGGGCGGCGGCCCACCCTGATCCTGGTGGTCTGCCTGATGACCGGCGCGACGGCGCTGATCGGTGTCCTGCCCACGTACGCCACGATCGGTGCGGCCGCGCCCTGGCTGCTCACGTTGCTGCGGGTTCTGCAGGGCCTCTCGGCGGGCGGGGAGTTCGGCGGCGCGGTGTCGATCATGACGGAGTTCGCCCCGCCGGGACGGCGCGGCCGGTACGGGGCCTGGCAGTCGTTCACGGTGGCGCTCGGGCTGCTCGGGGGCGCGGGGGCGGCGGCGCTGCTCGCGACCGTACTGACCGAGTCTCAGCTGAACGGGTGGGGATGGCGGCTGCCGTTCCTGCTGACCCTGCCGCTCGGACTGGTCGCGCTCTGGCTTCGGCTGCGCCTGGACGAGACACCCGCCTTCACGCGTGAGACGCGCGAGAAGCACGAGCCGGTGCGGCCACCCGTCGGCGAGACGGTCAGGGCCGTCGCGCTGGGCGCCGGGCGCGTCATGGGCTGGTCCGCGTCCGGGTACACCTTCCTGGTCGTCCTCCCCTCGTACCTCCAGAGCACCCTGAACGCCACATTCCAGGAGGCACTCGTCGCCACCGTCCTGGCCAACCTGGGCTTCGCGGCCTCGATCCTGCCCGCAGGCATCGTCAGTGACCGCATCGGGCGGCGGAAGGTGATGCTGGCCGGTGCGGTCCTGGTCGTCGCGCTCGCGCTGCCGCTGCTGAACCTGGTGCAGGACCCGGACGTGTCGACGTACGCCAAGGGGGCGGCGCTGTTCGGTGCGGGGGCGGCTGTCGGGCTGATGGCGGGGCCGGGTCCCGCGATGCTGGCCGAGATGTTCCCGACGACCGTCCGCTATACGGGACTGGGCCTTTCGTACTCGCTCTCCAACGCCGTCTTCTCGGGCTGCGCGGGGCTCATCATCACCGAAGTGATCAAGCGGACGGGCAACGTCGACATCCCGGCGTACTACGCGGCGGCGACCTGCGCGGTCAGCGTGATCGCCCTGCTCACGCTGCGCGGCGACGACCACAAGAGGGCGCTGCGATGAAGGGGCTGGGATGAGGGCGCTGCTATGAGGGTGATCGGGCTGATGTCGGGCACGTCGTACGACGCGATCGACGCGGCCGTCGCCGACCTGACGCTCGAAGGGGACACCCTGGTACTGACCCCGCTGGGGATGGTCAGCACGGTGTACGCCGACGATCTGCGGGCGGAGCTGCGCGCGGCGATGCCGCCCGCGGCGACCACCATGGCGGCGGTGTGCAGACTCGACACGCGTATCGGACAGGCCTTCGCGGAGGCCGCGGTCCTGGCCGATCGGGAACTGTGCGAGGGCCGGGCGGACTTGATCGCGTCGCACGGTCAGACCGTCTACCACTGGGCCGAGGACGGCCGCGTGCACGGCACGCTCCAGATCGGCGAGCCCGCCTGGATCGCCGAGGCGACGGGCCGCCCCGTCGTGTCCGGATTCCGGCCCCGCGATGTCGCCGCCGGGGGCCAGGGCGCACCTCTGGTGAGCATGGTCGACGTCATGTGGCTGCGGGGGCGGACGGGCGTCCCGGTGGCATTGAATCTGGGCGGCATCGCCAATATCACGGTGGTGGACGGAGGTTCTGGTGGCGGTGGTCCGCTCGCCTTCGACACCGGGCCCGCCAATGCGCTGATCGACGCGGCGGTCCAGAGCTACGCGGGCGGCGGGACGGCAGCGTACTCCGGCGCCTCCATCGACACGGACGGCGCCCTCGCCGCGCGCGGCACCGTCCACCAGCCGCTGCTGCGACGGCTTCTGGACGAGCCGTACTACGCGAAGCCCGCACCGAAGACGACGGGCAAGGAACTGTTCAACCTGCCGTACCTGCGCGCCGCGCTGGCCGGCTTCGGGCCGCTGCCGGCCGAGGACGTCGTGGCTACCCTCACCCGGCTCACGGCCAGGACTGTCGCCGAAGCGGTGCGGCCGTTCGGGACGACCGAAGTGATCGCCTCGGGCGGCGGCACCCGCAACCCGGTCCTGATGGCGCAGCTGCGCGAGGAGCTCGGCGGCGTACGGCTGCTGACGTCGGACGAGCTCGGGCTGCCGTCGGCCGCCAAGGAGGCGTACGCCTTCGCGGTCCTGGGCTGGCTGACCGCGCACGGCCTGCCGGGCACGGAGCCTTCGTGCTCCGGCGCCCGCCACCCGAGCGTCCTCGGCTCGGTGACTCCGGGCGGTCGCGGCCTGCGCCTGCCGGAACCGGCCACGACCGTCCCGATCGAGCTGACGATCAACCCCCGCCTCTTTACGGCAGGTTGAGGGCACCCGTACGCTCCCGCCACCGCGTGATCACCGGACGTGACGGCAGACGGAGGGTGCACGACCATGAGACTTCGCAACAGACCCGCGCTTCTCGCCGTGGCGGGCGCCCTGATCGCCGCCTGCGCCGTGGGCACCACACCGTCCCTGTCTGCGGCGGCGGCGCCGCGTCCGGTGACGGCGGACGCGAGGGTGGTGCCGTTGCAGCAGACGGGGCCTGCCGACAAGCGCTTCAATCTCGTCCTCCTCGGTGACGGCTACACCGCCGACGAGATGCCGGGCTTCCGCGCCGACGTCGACAAGCACCTCAATGTGCTGTGGAGCATGGAGCCGTTCGCCTCCTACCGCTCGTACATCAACGTCTGGGCAGTGGAGCTGCCCTCCGCCGAGTCCGGTGTCGACTGCGATCCCGGTCTTGACGCGCCCCGCCGCGACACCCCCCTGAACATGGGCTTCTGGGGCGGCTGCAACCCGGCCGGGGTTCAGCGGCTGCTCTCCATCGACTCGGCGGCAGCCGCCGCGCTGGCCGACCTGATCCCCGGTTCGCAGAGCACCAACCGGCAGATCGTCGGCCTCGCCAACAGCGATACGTACGGCGGCGCGGGCGGCACCTTCGCCACCGCGTCGGGCGGCAACGCACTCTCCTCGCTCATCACACCGCACGAGATCGGCCATTCCCTGGGCAAGCTCCAGGACGAGTACGACTACTACGCACGCGGCGTCCCCGGCGGCACCTACCAGGGCGGCGAACCGGCCTCCGCCCATCACACGCTCCTCACCGAGGCGGAGATGCGCGACAAGCAGCGGAAGTGGTGGCGCTGGCTGGGCGAGCGGAGCGATTCCGGCGGGCGCATCGGACGGCACGAGGGCGGCATGTACCAGACGAAGGGGGTCTGGCGGCCGAGCAAGCACTCAATGATGAAGACCCTCGGATACGCCTTCGACCAGGTCGAGCGCGAGATCATGACCCAGGCCATCTCGGCCAAGGTGAACCTCGTGCAGGGGCACGCGCCGAACGCCACGGCCATCGGCGACGACCGGAGCGTGTGGGTCGACACGCTTCACCCGGTCGGCGGTGAACTCGACACCGTCTGGCGGCTGGACGGCCGCCGCGTCGAGGGCAATTCGGGCGCGCGCAGCCTCGACCTGCGGCGGCTCGACCTCGACAGTGGGCGTCGTCATACGCTCACCGCGACGGTCACCGACCCGACTCCCTTCGTACGTGATCCGAAGATCCGCGAGTCACAGGCACTGACCCGCACCGTCACGTGGACCGTGGACCCGTCCCTGACGACTGAACCGTCCTTCCCCGCCCCGGAGTTCACCACCCACACCGACACCGGTGCTCCCGTAGGCGCCGAGTCCGTGGTGTACGCCGACACTTCGCACTCCACGGGCCCGGCCCCGAAGGTGCACTGGACACTGGACGGGCGGCCGGTGCTGAACCCCGGCAACGACCGCGACCTCGACCTCGGCGCGCTGCGGGTGAGCGCGGGCAGCCGCCACACCCTGAGCGCCCGCATCGCCGGTACGGACCGCACGCTGACCTGGACGGTCGACGCCACGCCCGCAAAGGCGGCGTACGAACTGTCGGACCCGCTGAGCACGGTGCGGCGGCCCGGCGAGCCGGTGGAGTACGTCTACGACGGTCCGTTCACGATGAAGCTCACCGCTCGCGACGACCAGAAGGGGTACGTCGTCTCGCAGTTCAGGGTCGACGGCGACGGCTGGTACACCTACTTCGGCTGGCCGACCGACGCCGACGCCCCGTTCCGCTTCACCCCGAGCGGCACCGTCATCGACGACCTCGTCTACGGCAAGCTCGGCACGCCGCGCGTGGTGCCGTGGGACGACGCGACACCGGAGTACGGCACGCACACGGTCGAGTACCGGACGATCGACTCGGCGGGCAATGCGAGCGCGGGGAAGAGGTTCCTGGTGACGCTGGTGCGGTCGGGGAGCGGGGATTAGGGCGTGTCCGGCGGAACAGGCCAGCTTCAGGGTGCGGCGCGTTCTCGCCGCAGATGTGCGTGCCAGGCCCCGCGGCCCAGGCATGATCCGCCGGAATCGCCTCGCGGGCCCTGCTCTCCGCCGAGGAGCACGAGTTGCGGCCCGTGGGCGTGCAGCTGGCGCTGCCGGGCCTGGTGTCCGGCGGCACGGTCCGGCAGGCGCCCAACCTTGGCCGGACCCGCGTCGCGGCGGAGGGCCTCTTCGCACAGGCGCTCACGGTCCCTGACGGGGGACGCGGCGCGGGGGGCGGCGGCGCTGGTGGTACGGGACGTGCTGGCGGATCCGGTGGCGTACGCGTAGCGCGGGTGCGGTGGGAAGCGAGGCGGAGCTGAAATACCAGCCCCTCCGGCGTTTGAGGAGCGGGGTCTGGGGCGGAGCCCCAGCTTCGGGAAAGGGGCGGGTAGGGGAACTGTGCCGCAGGCGACCCGCACCGCACCCCCGGCCCCGCCACCCCGCGTCAAACCTTGCGAGCAACTCCCGTGTACGCCGGGATCGGGTCGTCGCCCGCCACCGGTACCGCTTCGCCCAGCTCCGGGTGCCACTCCGCCGTCAGCGAGACACCGGGGTCGACGAGCTCGAAGCCCTTGAAGAACTCGGCGAACTCCTCGCGTGAGCGCGGTCGCAGCGTCAGGCCCCGCGCCTTGTACAGCGCGGACGCCTTCGCCGCGCCCTCGGGGTCGAAGTCCCCGGTGACGTGCGACAGCACCAGGTAGCTGCCCGACGGCAGCCGGTCCATGAGGCGGCTCACCAGTGCGTGAGCGCCGTCCTCGTCGCCCACGAAGTGCAGCAGCGCGACAAGGGACAGTGCGACCGGTCGGCCGAAGTCGAGTACCTTGCCCGCCTGTTCGAGGATGGCGTCGGGCTCACGCGCGTCGGCCTGGATGTACTCCGTGGCGCCCTGCGGCGTCGAGCGCAGCAGCGCCTCGGCGTGGGCCAGCACGATCGGGTCGTTGTCGCAGTAGACAATGCGCGCGTCGGGCGCGGTCTGCTGGGCGATCTGGTGGAGGTTGGGCTCGGTCGGTATGCCCGTGCCGATGTCGAGGAACTGACGTACGCCGTTCTCGGCGAGCCAGCGCGTGGCGCGATGCATGAACGCGCGGTTGACGCGCGCCATGTCCCGCCCCCGGGAGTCGATGGTGAGGAGCTGGCGGGCCATCTCCTCGTCGACCGGGTAGTTGTCCTTGCCTCCCAAGAACCAGTCGTACATGCGCGCCGGGTGCGGCTTGCTGGTGTCGATCTCGACGGGGGTGCGGTCTTGCCCGGTCATACGGAGCTCCATGGGGGGTGGCAGTGAACAACGTGGACAGGTGAGGCAGGTCAGGCAGGTGAGGCAGGCAAATCAGGTGCGTCAGGTGAGCAGGAAGTCGGCCTGGCCGGCCTTCGCTCCCCGGATGAACGCGGCGATCTCGCCGGGGGTGTAGATCAGCGCGGGACCTTCGGGGTCGGCGGACTGGCGGACCGCGACTCTGCCGTCGGCCAGCTTCATCGCCTCGATGCAGTTGCCGCCGTTGCCGCCGCTCCACGGCTTGTACCAGCCTTCGGCGGGGAGGTCGGTCGCGGGCATTCCGTTGTATATCCAGTCCATCACAGCTCCTTGCGGAGATCTTTCAGGATCTCCTTTGTGCGTTGTGCAGTTGCGGCCTGAGCCGCCATGCGGTCCATGACTTCCAGGTGGGCCGCCACCTCGGGCCGCGCGTCGAGATAGACGGCGCCGGTCAGGTACTCGCTGTAGACCATGTCCGGGAGCTCCGGTACGGCGAAGCGGAAGAGGACGAAGGGGCCATAGGTGCCCGCGTGGTGTCCCGTCGCGAACTCCGCGATCTGCAGCGTCACGTTGGGCATCTCGGCGGCCTCGATCAGCCGGTCGAGCTGCTCCCCCAGTACGTCCGGACTGCCGACGGGACGACGCAGGACCGTTTCGTCCATCACGACCCACAGCTTCGGGGCGTCGGATCTTGTGAGGAGGCTCTGGCGCTCCATGCGCAGAGCCACGTGCCGGTCGATGTCCCCGGGTCTGCTCTGGCCGACCGCCCCGCTGCGCATGATCGCGCGGGCGTAGCTCTCGGTCTGGAGCAGCCCCGGGACGAATTGCGGTTCGTACGCCCTGATGAGCGACGCCGAGCCCTCCAGGCTGACGTACATGCTGAACCAGTCGGGAAGGATCCCGTGGAACCGCTGCCACCAGCCGGGCTTGTTGGCCTCCTCGGCCAGCTCGACGAAGGCTTCGGTGTCTTCCTCGGAGTTCCCGTACGCCTTGAGGAGCAGCTGTACGTAAGGGATTTTGAGCGCGACCTCCGCGGTCTCCATCCGGCGGATCGTCGCCGGGGCGACGCGCAGGACCTTGGCGGCCTCCTCGCGGCTCAGCCCGGACCGCTCGCGCAGGTCCTGCAGGCGCTTGCCGAGCACGACCTGACCCACCGTCGGGGCGGACCTCGGTTCACTCACTTCAGACCTCCCCATGGGCTGTTGCGAGCAGTGTGCCACGCAGCCGCGACCAAAGAAACGACACTCTGTCATTTTCACAGTGCCTCTTGCCAAGTGTGGCCACCGGAGGGAGAGTTGTACTGTGAACTACCGTTCACCCACACCGTGAGGAAGCGCTCGTGGCACCAGGCAATACGCTCGCCCCCCGGCTCATGGACCGGTGCCAGGGGACGGACATACGGCGGTACGGCTTCGATTTGCCTGCACGAGCCGAATGTGTCGCCGCCGCCCGGCGCCTGACGAGAGATCAGCTGACCCGGTGGGGCGTCGACGACGACGCCTGTGACACGGCGGTACTGGTCGTCTCCGAGCTGTTCACCAATGCCCTGCTGCACACCGCGAGCGAGCACATCGTGTGCGAACTGCGCGACAGCGACGGGCGGTTGCGTGTCGCGGTGAAGGATCAGGGGCTGCGTCCGACCGGACCGCAACTGCGCCAGGCCGCCGAGGAGGAGCACGGGCGCGGGCTCCAGCTCGTCGACGCCATGAGCAGCTTCTGGGGAACGCGCGACGCCGAGGACGGGCCCGGTCGCGTCGTCTGGGCGGAGCTTCCTTGCTGAGGTCCGTGGTGACCAGCCTGCCGGCCGGTCGCCTCTCCCGCGCCCGCCGCGGCGCCGGCAGGACCGGCGGCCGGGTGCTCCTGCCCGTACCGCCCGAGCTGTCCGCCCCGCTCGGCTGCGACGCGGTGGGACTGCCCGCGCGGCACGGATTCCGGCTCATGGCACACCTGTCGCGGCCGGGCTGTGTGTTCGCCGACGCCGACTGGTGGTGGTGGATCGTGCCGTCAGGGTCGGACCTCGGACTGACCTGGCCGCAGCCCGCGCGATACGTCGCCGGGGCGTACGTACCGGCGACACGTCCGCGCCTGATCCACTGGCCGGACGGCAGCGCGCCGTACACGCCGCCGATTCCGCTCTACCTGATGGCGTGCCGCGTGGCCGGGACCGCGCCCGCCTGGTCGGCCGCGTCTGCGCCGCCGCAACAGCTGCCGTGACCACCGGCCTCTGACGACCGGCCCCTGACCACAGGCCTCCGACCACCGCCGTCCGACCACCCGGAAGGCGTAGTTTCGGTTGGGGCGCTCTGGACAACACATGCCGTACCGGGAGTCAATTCCCTCAGTGCCAGTTCTGGCATGTCCATGCTGCCCGGGAGAGGAATCTCCGCGCCATGAACAGACCCAAGTTACGCAGCCGCGCCGTGCACACCATGACCGCCGCCGTCCTCGCCATCGGGACAGTCCTCGCCGCCGGCCCCACGTCCGCCGCCGACCGGACGACCGAGTCCGGCGCATCCCCCGCATCCGCCGCCCGGGGCACCACCCCCGTCGTCACCTGGGCCGCCAGCACCGACCGGCTGACCACCGCCGGCGCCTTCCCGGATCGTACGTACCGGCTCGTCGTGCGCACCAGCGCGGGCGGCACCGGGATGCGGATCCGGCTCTCCAACGCCTTCGGCGACCAGCCGGTGACATTCGGCCGCGCCTTCGCCGGACTCCGCTCCTCGGGCGCCTCCCTGGTGCCCGGCACCAACCGCCCGCTGTCCTTCGGCGGGTCGCCCTCGGTCACCGTCCCGCCCGGCGGATCCGTCTACAGCGACCAGCTGCCCGGGACGCTGCCGCCACAGTCCGATCTCGCCGTCAGTCTGTACGTACGCAGCGCCGGCGGCGTCGCGACCGGGCACAAGATGGCCCTCCAGACGTCGTACATCGCCCCCGTCGGCGACCACGCCTCCGGCGACTCCGCCACGCCCTACACCCAGCGGATCACCTCCTGGTTCTACCTCGACGCGGTGACGGTCGGCGCCCGGCGCGGCACCGGCGCCGTGGCCACGCTCGGCGACTCCATCACCGACGGAGCCATCTCGACCCGGGACACCAACCGCCGCTGGCCGGACTTCCTCGCCCGCAGGCTGGACGCCGATCCCGGCTCGCGCATCAAGGGCGTCGCGAACGAGGGGATCTCCGGCAACAAGGTCCTCAAGGACGGGTCGGGCGAGAGCGCGCTCAAGCGGCTCGACCGGGACGTCCTGTCCCAGCGGGGCGTGCGCACCATGGTCCTGCTCGAAGGGGTCAACGACATCAAGGGCGTCCCCGCGCCCACCGCCGCCGAGGTGATCGCCGGCTACCGGCAGCTCATCGCCAGGTCGCACGCAGCCGGCGTATGCGTGGTCGGCGCGACCGTCATGCCGTACGAAGGCTGGCGGGAATGGACGCCGGGCGGGGAAGCCGTGCGCCAGGAGGTCAATGCCTTCATCCGCGACAGCGGCGCCTTCGACGCGGTGGTCGACTTCGACAAAGCGGTCAGGGACCCGGCCGCACCGTCCCGGATCCTTCCGGCGTACAACAGCGGAGACCATCTCCACCCCAATGACGCGGGGATGCGGACGATGAGCGACACCGTCGATCTGAAGAGCCTGCGCTGCTCAAGGCATCAGTAGCTGTGGGCCCCTCGGGCGGGGCGGGCATTCCGGTCCGGTTCGAGGGACCGCAGTGCCTGCTTCGCCCGTGCCACCAGGCCGTCCGCGCTGCACGACTCCGCGAGCGCCAGGCCCCGGGTCACTTCCCCGGCGGACCCGGCCGCGATGCCGTACTCGACCCGGGCCAGCGCATGCTCGTACGCGCACGGGGACGCTTCGAGGAACGCGACCGCCTTGGACAGCAGTTCCACCGCACGCTCGCCCTCCGCCAGTGCCGCCTCGCAGCGCAGTGACTCGCCGATGGCCGTGTCCGTGCCGAAGCGCTCGGCGCGGTCACGGACGTAGGCGGCGAGGGCAGCCGCACGCTCGGGTTCCTCGGCGGCCACCGCACGGGCGAGGTCGCTCGCCCATGGGGCCATGATCCCGTTGTGACGGCCGCGAGCGGTCAACGCATCGCCCGCTGCTTCGAGTTCGGCGACGGCTTCCTTGGTGCGGCCCTGGGCGAGCAGCAGCCTTCCGCGTACGCACTGCGCGTCGGGGATCACCATCGAGGACGGGTACGGAGGGGCGAACGCATAGCGATCGGCGGCCTCCTGGGCGGCGTCGATCCTGCCCCTGGCGAGCAGTGTGTCGATGAGCATGCACGCGGCGTCCCAGTGCATCGGCAGGCCGTTCCCGACGCGCTCGGCGAGGCGCAGGCTCTCGCGCAGATACATCTCGGCCTCCGCGAGGTTGCCGCGCCTGCGCTGGAGATAGCCGACGCTGACGTGGGCGAAGGCGAGGTGGCCGCCGCTCCAGCCGGAGAGCTCGAAGTCGTGCAGCGCCTCGTCGAAGAGTCTTTCGGCCTGGTCGAGCCGGTCCGCGAAGGCGTAGGAGAGTCCGAGGAGGGACGGGGGCTCGAAGCCCCACACGGTGTTGGTCCAGCCGAGTCCGGTCGCGAGCTGGCCGTCCTGCAGGGCGCGGTCGCAGATCTGGACGATCTCTTCCGCGTTCTCGCCACGTGCCGTGCCGTCGAAGGCCCTCAGTATCAGCAGGACCCGTTCCGTGTTGTCACGGCCCGTGAGTCCTTCGGTCATCGCGGCGAGGCGGCGGGAGCGGGCGGGCCCGTCGTCCTCGGCCGCCTGCACTCCCTCCCACAGGAAGTGCACGGCCTGGAGCCGCATCCTGGCGGGCCCCGGTGCGGTCCTTGCCACCTCGGCGGCCACGACCTGCGCGGCTTCCCGTGTCTGGTTGTTGTGGGTGAGGGCCTGGGACAGCCGGAACACCACGTCCACGCGCTGGCCGGCGTCGAGCCCCGGCATGTCGAGGGCGGCCCGCAGGTGGCCGGCCGTGGTGGCGGGTGAGGTCAACAGCGTGGCGCAGCCCAGTTCGTACAGGACCTGGGCGTGGTGCTCGGGCAGCGGCGGCTCCTGGAGGGCACGCTCCAGGCAGCGCCTCGCGGCGTCCGGTGCTCCCACCGCGAGATGCTCGGCGGCCGCGGCACGCAGCTGTGCGACCAGTTCGGGATCGTCGTCCGGGTGGACTTCGAGGAGGTGCCTGGCGGCGGCTGCCGCGCCCCGGCCCGCCCGGGTGACCGCCCAGGCGGCCCTTCCGTGCATGGCGGTGCGCATCGCGGACGGGATGGCGCGGTAGACGCCGCCCGCGATGAGCGGGTGGACGAACTCCATCGGGTCCGTCCCTTCGAGGATGCGGGCCGCGCGCAGCCGTTCGGCACAGTCGGCGGCCTCGGCACGCCCGAGGACGGCGAGCGATGCGGCGAGGTCCAGGGAGATCTCGGTGCCCAGGATCGCGGCCGCCCAGGCGAACCGGGTGGTCACGGTGCCGAGCCTTTCGAGCCTGTTGATCAGCCCGGTGCCGCGCGCCGACGCGCCGAGGGCGCGCAGAGCGCCCGCGGAGCACTCGACGGGGTCCAAGCCCTCGTCGCGCACTTGGCGATGAGTTCCACGGTCTCGTACAGATTGCCGCCGGTGACCGCCCACACCTCGCGGCAGAACGGATCGTCGGCGTGCTCGCCGAGCTCGGCCCGTACGAGCCCGGCCGCGGCGGCGGGGGTGAGCGCCCGCATTGAAACGCACTCGCGCGCTGCCGCCTCGATCACGCGGATGAACTCCGCTGTGTCGCCGACGGGTTCCTCGGTGCGGTACGCCATGACGACGAGGACGGGAAGCTCGCTCCGCTGGACGAACGAGGCCAGCCAGCCGAGGGTCTCCAGGTCGCACCAGTGCGCGTCGTCCACGATCAGGACGAGCGGACGGTACGCCGCCGCCAGTCGTACGACGAGAGTGTCCAGGCCGTCACGGACGCCCTGCGGGTCGGCCTGCCCGTCCGGCGGCGCCACGCCGAGGGCGGGGCCGATGATCTCGTAGCCGTCGCCGAGCAGGCCACGGGTGTCTACGGTGCCGGGCAGTGTGAGCGCGGGTTGCAGCAGTTGTCGTACGACATGGAAGGGCACGGATGTGACGGTCTCGCCACCTCGTGCGGACCATACGGTGCAGCGTCCGGCGGCCATACGGCGTACCTCGGACAACATTGCTGTCTTGCCCAGTCCGGCCTCGCCGCTGTAGACGAGAACCCCACCGCCGGGTGTGTCGGCGCACAACGCTTCTACGGCGTGCGCGGCGGCGGCGAGTTCCGTCTCGCGTTCCAGCAGCGGGACGGTGACCGGGTGCTCCTGACGGGGCACCATCATCCCTCCCCAACGGTGGCGGATCTCGAGCGTAGCCCGGTGGGACCGCCGACGGAATCGATCCGCGCACTTTGGTCCTGGACGGGTGACGGGCTGGTAGGGGCGTAGATCGTCAATGGCCCGCCACAGCCCCGGAATCATGGGCTCCGGGGAGGGTTCCGGAAGTCTGAGCTACCGTCAACTCACGGACGGTCGGGGTTGTATACAGCTGGCGGAGCGAGACGGGCGGCAGCCCGCGTTCCCGGAGTGCTGCGGCTACTCGGACGGCGTAGAGCGAGTTGCCGCCCAGGTCGAAGAAGTTGTCGTCGGGGCCGACGGGTACGCCGAGTACGGATTCCCAGACCTCGGCCAGGGGATTGCTGGCCTGGACGGTGGACGCGGGCGCGGGCGCGGGTTCGTCCTCGGGCTGGGGCTGGGCCTCGGGCTGGGGCTCGGGCTTCGGCTCGGGAAGTTCGCGTACGTCCAGCTTCCCGTTCGCTGTGAGCGGGAGCGCGGGCAGAGGCGTCACCGTCGTCGGCACCATGTAGTCGGGCAGCAGTTTCGCGGCTCGCCGCCGTACCGCGGCCGCGGCCGCTTCGGCGAACTGCCCTTCGAGCAGCACCACGTACGCGTCGATTCGTACGCCCGCCGCGTCCTTCAGCGCATCGCCGCCGAGCACTACGGCGGCGGAGGTGACCGCCGGGTCGTCGAGGAGGACGCTGCGGATCTCGTCCAGTTCGATCCGGAAGCCGCGTATCTTGACCTGGCTGTCGAGCCGCCCGAGATGTTCCAGGGTGCCGTCGGGGCGGAGTCTGCCGAGGTCGCCGCTGCGGTAGACGCGGCCCTCCTGCCGGTAGGGATCGGGCACGAAGCGTTCGGCGGTCAGCTCCGGGCGCCCCAGGTACTCCAGTGCGACGCCCGCGCCGCCGACCCAGATCTCGCCCGCCGTTCCGGTCGGCACGGGCCTGCCCTGCGCGTCGAGCACGTACAGGTACCAGCCGGGCAGCGGACGGCCCACGGAGCGTGAACCGGCCATCGCCTCGCGGCGGGTCACCGTCTGCGCCGTGACGTGGACGGTGGTCTCGGTGATGCCGAACATGTTCACCAGCCGGCACCGGTTCTCCGGGTAGCGGTCGAACCAGCCGAGCAGCGGGCGCGTGTCGAGCGGCTCGCCGCCGAAGACGACGAGCCGCAGCGGCAGTTCGGGCCGGTGGGGCCGGTCGGCCTCCATGAGCTGGCCGAATGCCGAGGGGGTCTGGTTGAGCACTGTCACGCGTTCGCGCATGAGCAGTTCGCGGAACTCGGCGGGTGACCGGGACACCCAGTAGTCCACTACGACCAGCCTCGCGCCGGTCAGCAGTGCGCCCCAGATTTCCCAGACGGAGAAGTCGAACGCGCTGGAGTGGAAGAGCGTCCAGGTGTCGTCGGCGCCGAGGCCGAAGTCGTCGCGGGTGGCGTCCAACAGCGCGGCCACGTTGGCGTGCGGCACGACGACGCCCTTGGGGCGGCCGGTGGAGCCCGAGGTGTAGATGACGTACGCGGCTTCCTGCGGGGCGCGGGCGGGGTGGGTGCGGGCTGCCTTGGCTTGCGTGGCCGCCATGGCTTCCGTGCCTGCGACGGCCAGGTCTGCGGGGCTGAGGGTGCGGACGTCCGTGTCGTCGCGGGGGAAGGCGTCGAGGTCCGTCACGATCAGGCGCAGGCCCGCGTCCTGTGCGGTGTACGTCAGCCGGGCCGGTGGGTGCGCCGGGTCCAGCGGTACGTACACCGCATCGGCCTTCAGTACCGCGAGCATGACCACCACGAGGTCGGCGGACCGCTCCAGGCAGATACCGACCCGCTCCCCCGCCCGCACCCCGGCGGCGCGCAGCCCGGCGGCACGGAGCTCCGCCCGTTCGCGAAGGTGCGCGTAGGTCAGGGTGCGGCCGTCGTGGGTGAGGGCGGTCGCGGTGGGGCGCAGGTCTGCCTGTTCGTCGAAGAGGGCGTCGATGCGGCGGGGGCGCGGGCGGCGCGGGTGCGGGTCGCGTGCGGGGCGGCCGAGGGCGAGCCGGGTTTCAGCTTCGGCGGCGTCGAGCAGGGCGATGTCGGCGACGGGT
Source organism: Streptomyces spiramyceticus (assembly GCF_028807635.1). Lineage (NCBI taxonomy): Bacteria > Bacillati > Actinomycetota > Actinomycetes > Kitasatosporales > Streptomycetaceae > Streptomyces > Streptomyces spiramyceticus. Next base: position 932,935 of record NZ_JARBAX010000002.1, on the reverse strand, counting down.
TGGTCGGGGGATGCGGTCAACTGCTGGTAGGCGCGGGCCACGTGGCGGACGAAGGCACGCGCGGTGGCGTCGTCGACGTGTCGGAGCTGATGGTGCAGGTCGAGGGCGAGGCCGCCGTCGGGGCTGGTGGTGGTGCGGAGGGTCAGTGTGAGGGGAAAGGGGGCAGTTTGGCAGGGGAGGTGGTGCGGGGCATCGGGGGTGGGGGTGCGGGTTGCCTGCGGCGCAGTTCCCCCACTGAGGCCCCCGTCGCCCAACACGCCGACGACAGGGCGGCCCCCCTCGTACGAGCCTGGCCACGCCGCCCGGACCGCGTCCAGCAGCTGTCCCGCCGTGCACCCCTCAGAGAGGTCGACAGCCTGGACCCACGCCTCGTCAAACGCACCAAGAGTCTCCCCGGACCGGTCCGCCCCCGCCGCCAGTACGCCGACCTCCGTCGCCGCCCGCCCCTCGTACCGCCCCGCCACCAAAGCCGCAGCAGCGACCACACACGCCAGCGGATCATTGGACGTACCGTCAAGTGCCGTACTCACCACCACGCCCGTCCCCGCCCACTCGATCCGGCCGCCGGGTCCGGACCGCACCGGCGAGGTGTCGGCCGGGGCTCCCTGAGCCACATGGAACTCCCCGGCCGGCACCCGCCCCAGCACCACGTCCGCGACCCCGGCCAGCGAGCGGGCGTCAAGGCGCTGCCGGTGGGCGGTCAGGACCAGGTCGGCGGGCCCGTCGGCGTACTCCAGCAGCACGGCACGCAGCATCAGTCCCGAAGCGATGCTCACCGGGCGGTGCGTCTCGGCGTACAGCCGCCGTTCAGCCGCGTCACTGGACGCCACCGCACGGACCGTCTCCCGCCACAGCACCGGCCACCGCTCCGCCGCTTCGGGCCACCACAGCCGGACAGCGGCGTCCAGGGCCCGGCCGAAACCGTCGGCGTCACCACCGTCGGGCAGGCGTACGGACAGGGCGTGGCAGTGGGCCGACGGCGGGCAGTCCGCCGGGACGATCCGGGAGAGGGCGGCCGGGGCAGGGATGTGTGGCACTGGGGGTTCTCCGGGGGTCAGCGGGCGGTGAAGCCGCCGTCTACGGTGAGCACGCTTCCGGTCACTTGCCGGGACTCGTCCGACGCCAGCCAGACGGCCGCCCCGGCGACGTCCTCGGGCTCGATCAGGGCATTCATCGGCTGGGCCTGGACGAACGTCTCCTCGTGCTCGTCGACCGGTACGTCCAGGGACCGGGCGATCTCGGAGAGCATCCGGCCCTCGACTTGCAGTTCGTCCCGTACGGAGCCCGGGCACAGCGCGTTGACGCGGACCTTGCGCGGAGCGTAGTCCAGCGCGACGGCCTTGGTCAGGCCGACCAGTCCGTGCTTCGCCGCCACGTAACCCGCGAAGTGGCGGTAGCCCACGAGGCCAGCGGTCGAGGCGATGTTGATGATGCTGCCCGAGCCCTGGGCCGCCATCAGGCCGCCCACCGCCCGGATCGTCCGCCAGGCACCGGAGAGGTCGACGTCCAGCATGAGCTGCCATTCGTGCTCTTCGATCTCGTGTGCGGCCTTGCCCGAAGGGGCCGCGATTCCCGCATTGTTGACGAGTACGTCGACGCATCCGAAGCGGGCGACCGTGTCGGCCACCGCGGCCTCCACCTGCCCCAGGTCGCGCACATCGACGGGACGCGTGAGCACGGCTGCGCCTTCGTCCCGGCAGAGGTCGGCGGTGTACGCGAGCTGGCTCGCGGAACCGAGCGGGTAGGGGACGCCCGGCAGGTCCCCGGCCACGTCGACCAGCATCAGGTCCGCGCCCTCACGGGCGAAGGCGACCGCGCAGGCGCGGCCCAGTCCCCTCGCCGCTCCCGTGATGAGCGCGGTCTTGCCGGACAGCCGCGTCCCCATCGACGTCATCGTGCCCGGGCCGTGCGGAGTTCGCCCGCTGCCAGCCGCAGCAGAGCTTCCGCCCGCTCGGTCACGTACATGTGTCCGCCGTCGAGTTCGGCCGTCGTGAGCCTGCCGGTGGTCGCCCACGCCCACTGCGCGGCCTCCACAGCGCTGACCAGTTCGTCGTCGCGGCCCCGGACCGAGGTAATGGGAGCCGAGAGCGGGCGGTCCGAGGTGGGAACGTACGTCTCGTGCATCCGTACGTCGGCACGGAGCGTCGGCAGCAGCAGCGCTCGCATCTCGGGGTCCTCCAGTGCCACGTGGGAGTAGCCCGCGAAGGTACGGACCCGGGCCACGAACTCGTCGTCGGGCAGGTCGTTCGCATGGTCGGCGCGGCGGGTCCACGGGCCCGGCGAGCCGCTGACGACCAGACCGTCGAGACGCACGCCGGGCGTCGCTTCGAGCCGGTGCGCGAGTTCATATGCCAGCACCGCCCCCAGGCTGTGGCCGAACACGGCCACCCGGGCGCCTTCGCCGAGCTGAGCGGTCGTCAGGGCGTACGCCTCGTCCACCGCCGCGGTGGCGTCGGTGTGCGGGGGCTCGACGAAGCGCTGCTCGCGGCCGGGAAGCTGCACGGGGAGGATGCGCAGGCCCTCGGGTGCCAGGTCCTGCCACGGCGTGAAGAACGAAGCCCCCGCTCCGGCGAAGGGCAGGCAGATGAGGAAGGTCTCTTCCACGGGTGGTGTGGCTCCGTTCCTGGGGAAGGCCGCGCTGATCTCGGCGGCCACAGCGTCGCCGTTGATGGGGTCCAGTAGGTAGAAGTGCCCGCCGGGGAAGGAGCGTTGGCGGCGTCCGGCAGGGGCGTACGTCGTCCAGGCGGCCGGTTCCGGGCCTGTGACGAGTGCGTCGTCCTCGCCCGTCAGCACCGTCACCGGCACGGGCAGCGCCCGCCCCGCGTTGAGCCGGGCCAGCCGTCGGCCCAGTGTCAGGTCCCCGGCGTAACCGGCAATCCCGGCGTCCCCAGGGACGCCGGCGCCCACGTCCGGCGGTGCGCTGAGCACCAGTCCCGCGCACAGGTCCGGCGCCTCCAGGGCGAGGGCCGCCGCGAGCACCGACCCCATGCTGTGGCCGAAGTACACGGTGGGCAGCGCGGGCATCCGCCGCAGTTCACCGAGGACGGCGCGCACCACGGCCGGCGGGTCGTCGGGCATGTCGACGAAGGTCTCCGCGTACCGCCGTTCGCGCCCCGGCAGGGTGACGCCGACGACTTCGATGCTGTCGGGCAGGCGCTTCAGCAGGGGCAGGAGGGAGTTGGGGCCGGCGCCCGCGTTGGGCACGGCGACGACCCGGCCGTGCGGCCCGGCGCCGCGTGCGGGGCGCAGTACGGCCGTCCATTCCTTACGGGACTTGTTATCGGTCATCGCCTAGCCCGCCGTGACGAATTCGGTGAGCACCTGGGCCAGCAGCCACGGGTCCTGCGTTCCGCACAGCTCACGCGCCGAGTGCATGGAGAGGCCCGGCACCCCCACATCGACCGTGGGAATGCCCGTACGGGCCGCCGTGAGCGGGCCGATCGACGTACCGCAGGGCATGGCGTTGTTCGAGACGAACGACTGCCACGGAGTCCCGGCCCTTTCGCACGCCGCGGCGATGACCGCGATGCCCTGCCCGTCGGTGGCGTAGCGCTGGTTGACGTTGACCTTCACCACCGGCCCACCGTTGGGCAGCGGACGGTGGTCCTGGTCATGGCGCTCCGGGTAGTTCGGGTGTACGGCGTGCGTCATGTCGGCCGATACGCAGAACGAGCCCGCGAAAGCCCGCTCCCGGTCCTCCTGCGTACCGCCGCGCGCGGCGACCGACCGGTTCAGTACACGTTCGAGGAGGGGGCTCTGGGCGCCGCTCTCCGACGCGCTGCCGACCTCCTCGTGGTCGAAGGCGGCCAGCACCGGTACGTACGCGCTCTCCCGGCCCGTGGCGGCGGCCAGTGCGGTGACGCCCGCGTGGACCGACACGAGGTTGTCGAGGCGGGAGGAGACCAGGAACTCCTCGTCCGCTCCGAGATACGCGGGCGCCTGTACGTCGTGGAACATCAGGTCCCAGCCGAGGATCTCGTAGAAGTCCGCGTCGGCCTCCTCCGCCACCCGGCTGAGCAGCGCGCCCTGTTCGGCCCCGCCGAGACCCCAGATCGGGGCGGTGTGCCGCTGCCGGTCGAGGGCGAGGCCCTCGTTGACCGTACGGTCGAGATGGATGGCGAGCTGCGGAACCCGTAGCAGCGGCAGGTCGATGCACACCAGCCGGTTCGTCCCGTCGCGCATCGTGACCCGCCCCGAGATGCCCAGGTCACGGTCGAGCCAGGTGTTGAGCGGCACTCCGCCGTACACCTCGACGGCGACCTGCCGCCAGCCCACCGAGCTGGTGTCGGGCGAGGGCTTGACGCGGAGGTTCGGCGAGTCGGTGTGTGCTCCGACGATCCGGAAGGGGGTGTGCGCGGATGCGCCCTCGGGGACGTACCAGGCGATGAGGGCGCCGCCGCGTACGACGTAACAGCCGCCGCTCTCACCGGACCAGCTGTCGGTCTCGGCCAGCTCCCGGAAACCGGCCTTCTCCAGCCGCTGGGCCGCGCTCGCCACCGCGTGGTACGGGGACGGGCTGGCGCGGATGAAGGAGATCAGGTCGTCGCTGTGACTCCGGTCGTGGGTCAGCGTCATGCGGTCCGTGCCTTTCCGTTGGCCTGCAGCAGAGGTCCGACCGGCTCTTCGGGCCGGGAGCACAGCTCGCTCAGGAGGGTGGTGTATTCGGTGAGCAGTGCCTCGGCGGCTTCCGCGTCCCACAGGTCGGCGGAGTATTCGAGGAACGTCCGGTAGCCCGTCGCGGGGTCCCTGCGCGGTGCCAGGCCGAAGCAGAGTTCGCTGCGGGCGAGCGGCGGCGCCAGGTCGTCCACCTCGACGCCGAGATACGGGATCTCGATGTCGGTGTCGACGGAGTTCTGGAAGGCGAGGACGTACGGGACGCGGTCGGGGACGTCGGTCGCGCCCGCGTCCCGCATCGCCTGCATGATCCGTGCCGTGGGCAGCACATTGGCCATGGCTTCCATCGCGCCGGTGCCGGTGCGGGTGACCAGGGCGGCGCAGCTCTCGTCCGGATCGGGGCGTACACGGACCATGATCGCCGTCGATGTCATGGCGACCAGGGATTCGAAGGCGGTGGCCTCGCGGTTGGCGTAGGGAACGGCGAGGAGGATGTCCCGCTCGCCCGAGAGCCTGGCCAGGAAGACGCCGAGGGCGGCGGCGGCCACGGCGAAGGGTGTGGTGTGCCGGGCTGCGGCGAACCCTTCCACGGCGGCGCGGAGTTCACCGGACGCCAGGCCCCGGATCGTACCGCCGCGTCCGCTGAGCTTTTCGGGTCTCGGGAGTGCGGTGGGCACGTCGAGGGCGGCCGGTACGCCGTCCAGGTACGCCGCGCAGTGCGCGGCCCTGCGGGCCTCGGTGGCCGGGTCGTCCTGCGCGCGCTGCCAGCGTGCATAGTCGGTGGACTGGGACGCGGGGGCGGAGAGGGTGTGGGCGGTGCCTGCGGCGTACGCGGCGTACAGCTCGGCGATTTCCGCGAGGAGCAAGGACAGGGACCAGCCATCCACACAGATGTGGTGCAGTACGAACATCAGCGCCCACTCGTCCTCCTCGGTCCGGATCAGGCGGAGGCGGGGCAGGACGGGGCGGGTGAGGTCGAAGCTCGCTGCGGCTGCCTCGTGGCACAACTCCTCGCCGTGTTTGCGGCGTTCGGCGGCGGCCGGGAGGTGCGTGAGATCCTCGACCGGCAGGTCGAGCGGCGGAGGTGCGACGACCTCCTGCCACCAGGCGCCGTCGGCTTGCTGCACGAAGCGCGTGCGCAGGCCGTGGTGGCGGCCGATCAGCTCGGCCAGGGCCGCCCGGAGCGCGTCCGGGTCCAGGGCGCCGCTGAAGCGGATCCGGGTCGGTATGTTCCAGACCTCGGCGTGCGGTACGGAATAGTGGCCGGCGATCATGCGGGCCTGCTGGTCGCTCACCGGGGCCCGGTCGGTCACCTCGTACGTCATGTCGGAGATCCTGGCGATCAACTCGGCCTTGTGTACGCGCAGTTCGGCGAGGAGGTCGTCGGTGAGCGCGTGCCGGGGCGCGTCGTAGCGCAGTGCGCCCCCTGGCGTCGCCAGCAGCCGCACGTCGAGCGCTTCCAGCCGGACGAGCAGTGTGTCGATGTGGTCGGGTGCGGTCACAGTTCCCCCTGTACGCGCGGCGCGTCCTGGCCGGGTCCGGCCAGCTGGTCCTGCATGGCCCGCAGGGTGGCGTCCTGGAAGAAGTCCGCCATGGGGTAGTCGGTCCCCAGCGCGTCGCGCACCCGGTTGACGAGCCTGATCGCGCTGATCGAATTGCCGCCGAGGTCGAAGAAATTGTTGTCGGCGGGGAAGCCCTCGGTCCCGAGAACCGCCTCCCACACCGCGCGCAGGGTTGCAGCGGTCGAGTCTTCTGCCGTGTCCCCCGGGTACGCCGGCAGCTCGCCCACGCGCTCGGCGGTCCCCTCGGCCATCGCCGCGAGCACCCGGTCGAGCTGGTCCAGGCAGCCGCGCACGGTGGCCTCGTCGAAGAGATCCGCGTCGTAGCGGATACGGAGCCCCAGCCCGGCGGCGCTGCGGGTGGCCATCAAGGCCAGTTCGAGGGGCGCGGACTCGGTACCGCCGTCGAGCCCCTCGACGCGCAGGCCGGGCAGTTCGATACGGGCGAGGGGTTCAGTGTCGAGGTCAGCCGAGACGGTGACCAGCGGACGCGGGTTGCCCGGGTCGGGATGCCCGGCGGCCGACAACGCGTCGAGGTCCACGTCACGATGCGCGTCGGCGTCGAACAGTGTGTCCCTGGTGGCCCGTACGGCGTCGGTCAGACCGGTGCGGTCCGTGAGCGACGTACGCAGCGGGAGCAGCGCGACATGGAAGCCCACCGTGTCGCGCTGGTCCGGCGCTCTGCGCCCGAAGGTGCTGCCGACGACGAAGTCGTCTTGACCGGCGTACTGGCGGAGCACGATCTGCCAGCCTGTGAGCAGCGTCGCGAACAGTGTGACGCCTTGCCGCCCGGCCCAGTCCTGAAGCTGTGCGGTGCGCTCGGGCCCGAGCCTGACGGCCACGGCGGCTCCGCGGCCCGCGACGGTGCGTCCGCGCGGGCGGTCGGCCGGCATCAGGAGCACGGGCGGCTTGTCGCCGAGGTGGTCGCGCCACCACGTGAGGTCGTCGTCGTCCGGGCTGCCGGTCGGGGCGGCGGCCGGTTCGAGCGTCGTACCGGCGGGGCGGGCGAAGGCGGGTTCGCGGCCCTTCACGGCCGCCCGGTACAGCTCCTGGAGGTCGGAGGCGAGAATCTCGGCCGAGTGGCCGTCCGTGAGGATGTGGTGCATGCCGAGCAGCAGCGCGTGATCGCCGGGGCCGAGCATGAGCAGCCTGGGCGTGAACAGCGGCCCTTCGGCCAGGTCGTACGGGCGCTCGCTCTCCTCGCTCAGTGCCTCGGCGATCGCCTTGTCGGCGTCCTGCCCACGGGCGTCGGTGACCACCAGCTCGGGCCACAGGCCGGGACGTACGACCTGGACCACGGTCTCGTCCCCGCGCCCGGCACGGAAGACGGTGCGCAGCGCCGCGTGCCGCTCGACGAGGCCGGTGACGGCGGCGCGCAGGGCGACCGGATCCAGGCGCCCGCGCAGGCGCACGGCCTGTATCTCGTTGTACGCCGCCGGGTTGCCGATCAGCCGGGAGGCCAGCCAGAGGCGCTGCTGGGCGGGGGTGGCGGGGGCGGTGACCGCCTGGTCTGTCGCCGCCGGGGGCGTGGTCGCCGGGGCCGTCGGCGCCAGGGCCGTCGGCGCCAGGGCCGTCGGCGTATCGCGGTCGTGGTACCGCCTGCGCAGTACGTCCAGCTGCTCAAGACCCGACCGCATCAGCTGGGTCGGCATGCCGAAGTCGACGAGCGCCGCGATCTCGTCGGCCCCGGCGGCGTGCAGGGCGTCGACGACGGGGGCGCAGGTGTCGGGCGTGCCGATCAGGGCGCGCTGGTCGCAGTAACGGTCGTACGCCCGGCGGAACAGGTAGTCGAGGTCCTCCTCGCTCGCGGCGGCCACGTCCTCGGGGCTGCGGCCGAGCGCCGTCGCGGCGGAGCGCATCAGCAGCGACGAGCGCAGGTAGCCGCTCATCGGCTCCAGCGCGTCGGCCCGCGCCTTCGCGTGGTCCTCGGCGAGGTAGGTGTGGATCAGGACGGTCACGCGGCCGGCGTCGGGGTCCAGGCCGTGTTCGGCGCGGACCTGGCGGTAGTGGCGGATGTTCTCGGCCAGTTGCGCAACGCTCTGGTTCATCAGGTTCGTGACGATGCCGAGGTCGCGGCTCGCCGCCTCGGCGTACGACGCACGCTGCCCGGAGGTCGCGAGGAACATGGGCGGCATGTCCTGGACGGGGCGCGGCTGGATCCGTACGTCGATGTCGCGGCCCTCGCCTGTACGGCGGCGCACCGCGTCGCCGCGCCACAGCCGGCGTACGTCGTCGAGATGGGCGAAGGCGATTTCCTTGCGGTCCTGGAAGCGGTACGGGTGGAGAACGAAGTCGTTGGCGTGCCAGCCGGTGGCGCAGCCGATACCGACGCGGCCGCCGGAGAGGTTGTCGGCCACCGACCACTCCTCGGCGACGCGGACGGGGTCGTGCAGGGGCAGGACGACGGATCCGGCGTTCAGCCTGATGTTGTGGGTTTCGCGGGCGAGAGCGGCGGCCAGGACGGCCGGGTTGGGGAACAGGCCGCCGAAGGAGTGGAAGTGGCGTTCGGGCAGCCAGAGGCTGCTGAAGTCGTGTGTGTCGGCAAACCGGGCCGTCTCGATGAGCTGCTCGTACTTGTCGCCTGTGGCGGCGTCGTCGTCCGTGGTCTCTTCCGGGTAGTTGCCGAAGAAGTAGACGCCGAAGTCGGGGGCGGGGCGCTCGCGAGGGGCGTTGGTGGGACGGGCCTTTGATTTGGCCTTCTCGGGAAAGTAGCCGCCCTGGCGGCGCAGTTCGCGCAGGGAGTCCTTCACCGCGTCGGTGATCCGCTGGATGTCGGAGTCGGTGTGGGCGGTGGAGAGGTAGAAGCTGCGCCACTCCCACACATGGATGCCGCGCAGCATCAGGTGGTGGTAGAGCAGCTCCATGTCGGCGCGGTGTGTGAAGCGGAACATCGACCCGAAGTGGGCCAGTTCCAGGGGGAATTCCTCTTCGCTGAAGAAGTGGTTGAGGTCGTCGGCGAGTGCGTCCGTGCGTGCGTTCAGGCGCTCCTGGAGGCCTGGCCCCTGCTCCTTGATGTGCGTGAGGACCGCTCTGGCCGCCGCCATGGAGACGGGGTGCTGGATGTACGTACCGCCGAAGAAGGTGGTGTCGCGCATCGGGCGGCTGTCGTCGCCGTACTGCCAGAAGCCGCCGTCGATGCCGTCCATGATGTCGGCGCGGCCGGCGATGGCGCCGATGGGGAAGCCGCTGCCGAGGGCCTTGCCGTACGTCGCGAGGTCGGGGACGACGCCGAAGTGGTGCTGGGCGCCGCGCGGGTGGGGACGCAGACCGGTGAGCATCTCGTCGAAGAGGAGCACGATGCCGCGGCGGGTGTTGAGTTCGCGCAGCGAGCGGAGGAACTCGACCGGCCTGAGAGCGGGGTTGCGGCACTGGACGGGCTCGACGAGTACCGCGGCGATGGTGTCGCCGAGCGACTCGATGGTCTCCAGGCTCTCCTGGGCGCCGTATTCGAGTACGAGCAGTTCGGACACGGCGCTGCGCGGGATGCCGCGGGACACCGGGACGGCGTGGTGCCCTTCGGGGCCCGGGCGCCCGAGCACGGAGTCCACATGGCCGTGGTACGAGCCGCGGAACATGACGATGCGGTCGCGGTCGGTGGCGGCGCGGGCTAGGCGGACGGCGGCGGAGTTGGCCTCGGTGCCGGAGTTGGCGAAGGCCACCCGCTCCATTCCGGTCGTCTCGGCGAGCAGCTCGGCCACTTCACCGGTGTCGGCCGAGCGCGGGCCGAGGCGCAGCCCGTCGGCGAGGTGGCGGCGTACGGCATCGGCGACGAAATCCGGTTCGTGGCCGAAGAGCAGGGCGCCGAAGCCCATGGTGATGTCCGTGTAGTCGTTGCCGTCGACGTCGGTGAGCCGGGCACCGCGCGCGGAGCGGGCGGCGATCGGGTACAGCATCTCCTTGGTGGCCCGCCGGAAGCCCACTACGGCGCGACTGTCGGCGAGCACGGACCGGTGCCGCTGGGCCAGTTCCTTCGAGGTACGGGTGCGCCCGGTGAACCGCCGCACGAGGTCGGCGGCGTGCGCCAGTTGGCGCCGATCTGCCCGGTCCCCGGCCATGCCGGAGCCTTGGGGGACGGTGACTCGGGGGCCGTGCTGATCAGTGAGCTGGGGTTCGGGAGAGGTTTCGGGGAAGGTTGGGAGTGCGGGCGCGGGCGCCGAGGAGCGTGCGGGTGCGATCCCGGCCTCGGGGGCGGACGGAAGCGCGGTTGCGGGCGTCGGCGTGGCCGGTGCGGACACCGATGAAACTGCAGGAGCGATCGCAGCCTCGGCTGTCGACAGAAACGCGGGTGCCGGCGCTGCACGGCGTTGCTTGGCTGCGGCCAGGCGTGCTGTGAGCTGCCGGGAGAGCTCGGCTGCCTTCGCCACCTCGTCGGCGGCGGCTGTGACGGATACGCCTGGAGTACTCATCGGGCCGCCGCCCGGGGGTCCTCGGTCAGGAGCGCGACAGCTTCGGAGAGCTGGGTGAGCATCTCCGCCTGAGTCGCGGCGAGCTGCCGTATCTGCCGGGAAAGCTCCTCGACCTCGGCGCGCGTCGCGTACGCCGACGAGCTGTCGTCGGCGGCCGATGGCATGGCTACGGGACTCGCGCCCAGGGAGCCGTCGCCGGCGGTTGGCGGCGCGGGGGCGGGGGCGGGGGCCGCGGGCGCCCCGGCAACCGGCGTGGCCTCGTCCGGGTTGGGGAGGGCAGGCGCCGGGAGGTCGCCCAGTGCGGGAACGGCCGACGCGGCGGCACCCGGTGCGGGAGGGGCCGACACGGACCCAGCCGGTGCAGAAGCCGCCGACGGGGAGCCAGCCAGCATGGAGACAGCCGATGCAGCCGCACCCGGTGCGGCGCCGGCCGATGCGGGAGCAGCCGACGCGGCGGCATCCGGTGCGGGAGGGACCGACACGGAGCCGGCCTGTGCAGCAGCAGCCGACACGACGGAGGGCGACACAGCGCCGACCGGTGTCGCTGCACCGGGCGCGGCGCCAACCGCTGACGTTGCCGGTGCCGGTGCCGTTGCCCCAGTCGCACCCGTGGCCCGGCGGGCGTTGATCAACGTTGCTGTCAGGCGTGGTGTGCCCGCTTCCTCCAGCATCTCTCGCATCGCTATCTCTATGCCGAACTCCCCCTCCAACTGCCGTAACATCCCGACCAGTTGGAGCGAATCCGCACCGAGGCCCACGAACGTCCGGTCGGCTCCGACCTGAGACGGCTCGTAGCCCAAGTGGCCGGCGGTCAGCTCCAGCACCCGGTCCAGTACGGACTGTTCAGTCATGGCGTTCTCCGTGGTGGCTCGATGGTCGTCGTCTTCGGAGGAATTCCGGGGCCCGGGCCCGGCCGGGCCCTTGAAGAACGCGGCTGGCCCCGTCCAGTGCGACTCGTGCTGGAACGGATACGTGGGCAACGGCACCCGGCGGCCGCCGCAGCCGTCGAGCAGCGCCGCCCAGTCGATGGCGTGGCCCGCGCAGTGCAGGCGCGCGACGGCGGCCCACAGCGGCTGGAGCGTGGTGGTGTTCCGGCGCTGCGTCGCCACCGCGACCGTGTCCGGCAGGACCCGGCGGGCCATCCCGGTCAGCGGCGCGTCGGGGCCGAGTTCCACGAGCAGCGGCCTTCGCGGGGCCAGTGTGCGCAGGATCGCGTGGAAGTCGACGGGCTCGCGTGCCTGCCGTACGAGATCGTCCGCGTCCGGCAGCCAGCCCGCCGGACGCAGCACGCCGTCCAGGCCACTGACCAGCGCTGTCCGCGTCGGCCTGAGTTCGGTCTTCTCCGCCGCGATACGGAGGTCGTCGAGCACGGGGTCGATCAGCGACGTATGAAACGCCCGGTCCACCACCAGCGCCAGCCCCGCCTCGCCGTGTTCCGTGAGCCACGCGCGGGCTGCCGCCACCGCCCGCCGGGGGCCGGCCACGACATGGTGGGCCGGGCCGTTGACCGCGGCGAGCTCGACGCCGTCGACGTCGGCGAGGAGCCGACGTACGCGCTCCTCCGACGCGAGTACGGCGATCATGCCGCCGGGTTCCGTGTGGCGCTGCATCAGCCGCCCGCGCCGGCACACCAGCCGCATCCCGTCCTCCAGCGTCAGAGCTCCCGCGACGCACAGGGCCGCGTACTCGCCGACGCTGTGTCCCGCGACGACCGCCGGCTCGACACCGAGCCGGCGCCACAGCCGCGCCTGGGCGACCTGGAGGGCGAAGATCGCGGGCTGGGCGAACTCCGTGTCCCACTGTTCGGGTCCCGTGCCGGTCAGGAGACGTTCGAGGAACGTGTCCTCACCCGTCTCGTCCCGATGAATTCGCGCGCACGCGTCGAGCGTCTCCGCGACCACGGGGAAGCGAGCGGCGACGGTGGCCGCCGTCCCCGGGCTCCCACCGCCCTGCCCGCTGAAGAGGAACACCGCCTCGGGGACCGCATCTTCCGGGACCTCGCCCAGCACGTACGGCGCGTCCCGTCCGGCCTCCAGCGGACTGTCGAGGTAGTCGTCGAGCGCGCTCAGCAGGCCGTCCGGTTCCGCCGTGACGACGAGCCGGTGCCGTAGATGACGACGGCCCAGTACCGCGCCGGTGAGCAGATCGGCGGGCGCCGTCCCCGGGTGGCGTACGAGGTGGTCGCGGAAGGCTCGCGCGTACTCGACCAGCGCCTGCCCGTCGTGCGCCGACAGCGGCAGCAGGCCGGGTACGGTGGCGGCCCGGTCCACCGCCGGCGGCAGGCCCGCCGCCATTGGCGGTGCCTCTTCGAGAATCACATGGGCGTTGGTGCCTCCCATGCCGATGGAGTGCACGCCCGCCCGGCGCGGTACGCCACCCCCGGGCGCGGGCCACTCGCGAAGCCGGTCCGGCAGGACGAACGGGCTGCCTGCGACATCGAGGGCCGGGTTGGGGCGGGAGTAATTCACCAACGGCGGTATTTCGCCGTGCCGGAGCACGAGGATCGCCTTGATGAGTCCGGCCAGTCCCGCGCAGCTGTCGAGGTGGCCGATGGCGGGCTTGGTGGAGCCGAGCGCGCAGAAGCCGGTCCGGTCCGTGTGGCGGGCGAACGCCTCGCTCAGCGCGGCGAATTCGATCGGGTCGCCCTTGAGCGTGCCCGTGCCGTGCGCCTCCAGATAGCCGATCGTGTCGGCCGGGACCCCGGCTGCCCGCAGCGCCCCGAGCACGGCGTCCCGCTGCCCCTCGACCCCGGGCGCGGCGAAACCTCCCTTGTCCGCACCGTCGTTGGTGACCGCCGAGCCGAGGATCACGGCGTGCACCGTGTCGCCGTCGGCGAGCGCGCGGTCGAGTGGCTTGAGCAGTACGGCGGCCACCCCGTTGCCGCCGACCGTGCCGTCTGCCGCCGCGTCGAAGGCCCGTACCGTACCGGTCCGCGAGAGCGTCGAGCCCTTGACGTGCAGGTGTCCGGTCACCTGGGGCAGGTGCAGCGCGGCCGATCCGACGACCATCAGGTCCGCGTCGCCGGATGCCAGTGCCTGGCGGGCGAGGTGTACGGAGACGAGTGAGCTGGAGCAGGCTGTGGCGACGTTGACGGCGGGCCCGGTCAGGCCGAGCCTGAAGGCCGCCCGAGTGGCGGTGAAGTCCGGGTAGTTTCCGACCTGCACCTGCTTCACGGCGTGCCAGTCGGCCGAACGGGCCTCCTGATCAAGGTTGTTGGCGAGGTAGCTGTGGAGGGAGTAGAGGCGGTACCCGCTGCTCGCATAGACGCCGATACGGACGTCGGGGTCGGGCCGCGCGTATCCGCCGTCCTCCAGCGCGTGATAGGCGCACTCCAGGAAGAGCCGCTGCTGCGGGTCGGTGACGGCGGCCTCCCTGCCGCTCATCCGGAAGAAGCCCGCGTCGAAGCCGTCGATGTCCCGGAGCGGCGCACTGGCACCCACGAAGTCCGGTGCCCGGTACGCCTCCTCGGGGATCCCGGCGGCGGCGAACTCCGCATCCGTGAAGCGGCGTACGTGCGACGTCCCGGAGCGGATGTCTTCCCAGTACTGCCGGGGGCTGTCAGCCCCCGGAAACCTCAGCGCCATCCCGACGACCGCTGTGCGGGTCTCCCGCATCGGTATTCCCTCCCTCTACGGACGACCTCTTGTCCCGCCGGACCCACCGGCCCGACCAGCCCCGCCCGCCCATGAGCCGGATCAGGAAGACCAGCGCGACGACGACGGCGACGCCGTGGGACCAGGCGACGACGGAGAACGGTGAGAACGCCTCCAGCGCGGCGGCGACGGCGATCATGCCGACGCCGAAGCCGAGGTTCTCGACTGTGGCCGAGATCCCGAACGCGTGGCCGCGCAGGGTCTCCGGCAGTGTCTGGAGATGCGAGGTGTACGACACCTCGGTGAGCCCGTCCGCGGCTCCGGCGACGAGTGCGATCATCAGCGTGGCGGCGATCGGGAACCCGGCGAAGCCCAGGATGAAGGCGCTGGACATGGCGACCGTACCCAGGCCGAATCCGACGGCACCGACGGACCGTCCGGTGTGTTTGACCCACCGCTGGATGACTTGTTGGGCCAGGACGTTCCCGAGGGCCCAGAAGAGCCAGAAGCGGCTGACGAACGCCGCCGGGTCGCCGGGGTCGAGCGCGCTGGAGTACACCGGGAGGGCCGCGTTGTGCGAGGACGAGCCGAGGGCGTCGACGCCGCGCAGGATCACCATGAGCCCCATCGCGGGCACGGCCGCGAGCGCGGTCACCGCCACCGACAGCTTGCGCCCGGAGTCTCGGCCCGCCTTGGCCTTCTCGACAGTGCCTGCCCCGTCGGCCGTACGATCGGCCTCCGCCGTACGCCCGGTCTCCGCCGTACGCCCGACCTTGTCCGGCAGCCAGATGACCGTCGCCGCGCACACCAGGAAGCTCGCCGCGTCGAGCAGGAACGCGGCGGTGAATCCGAGCTGCGAGACGACGATTCCGGCGGAGGCGAAGCCCGCCACCATGGCCATCGAACGGCCGCCCACCATCAGCGAGTTGGCCCAGCTGCGCCGCTCCTCCCCCACCAGATCGGGAATCGAGCTGCGCAGCGCCACCATGAATACCGTGCTGCAGGCGCCGATCGTGGCGGAGGCGACGAACAGCGCGACCGTGCGCAGCCCGTCCGGTACGAACGCCAGCACCAGCATGGCGGCCGCCTGCGCCAGGTTCATCCAGAGCATGACCGGCTTGACGGCGACCCGGGCCAGCAGGGATCCGGCGGTGAGCCCCGTGAGGAATCCGGCGCCGAGCCGTACGGCCATGAACAGGCCCATGGCCAGGGCACTGTCCGTCGTGGCGTAGACGAAGAGGCTGAGCGCCACCATGTTGAGGAAGGTGCCGTACGAAGAGACCGAGTAGCCCCCGACGAGGATCCGGTAGCGCCAGTCGGCCGTCACGGCAGCAGGCATGTTCCCTCTTCCTCGGCGGGCGCTCGGTGCGGGAGTGAGCGGGCCGGTCCCGCTCCCGATCATGCTTGCCGAATTGCGCGGCGTCACCCGGGAACGGCCAACGCACAAATGTAATCTGCACAGTTGTGAACGATGACCATTCCACCTCGATGGCGTTCGATTGCGACAATTCGCCGCTGGAAGGGCCGTGCGCCACCGCGCTCGCGACCTACCGGCGTGCGCTCACGGAAGGAAGGCTTCCTCGGAACGAGGCGCCGGACTGTCTATGGAGATTTCACCTTGTACTCGAAGACCCTTATTCGCCCGAATTTGTCATAGCTGTACCCGCGGAGGCCGCGGCCTTTGCCGTACTGGCCCCGATCGAGAACGCCATTTCCCAGCAGCGGCAGACCCTTCGCGCAACACGCGCGGCCCTGTCGGCCTTTGGGGAGGTGTACACCGACGCACGCAGCGCAGAGCAGCCTCCGCTGACCCTGCTCACCGGAGGTGAGCTGATCAGCAAGGCACTGACGGCGGCCGTGGACGGGTGCCGGCACGAGCTGCTGACGGCCCAGCCGGGCGGCGGGCGCGCACCGCAGATGCTCAGTGAAGCGCTGGAGCGCGATCTGCGTCTGCTGTCGCGCGACGTACGGCAGCGGACGATCTATCAGCACACCGTGCGCTCGCACCGGGCGACGCTGTCCTACATCGAGCAGGTCACGGCGGCGGGTGCCGAAGTCCGCACACTGGCCGAGGTGTTCGAGCGGTTCATCATCTGCGACCAGAAGGTCGCCTTCATTCCGGTGTCGGAGGAGCGCGGCAGCGCCGCGCTGGAGATCCGCCATCCCGCCCTGGTCCGCTTCCTGGCCCAGTCCTTCAACAACGCCTGGGCGAGGTCGATCCCGGTCCATCCGGACACCTCACCACTGCGCCCGCCCAGCATCACGTCCGACGTGCAGCGCACGATCCTGCTGGCTGTCGTGTCCGGCGAGACCGACGACTCCATCGCGCGCCGCCTCGGCATGAGCCGCCGCAGCGTCGCCGAGCACATCCGCAAGGTGTCGCTCCGGCTGGAGAGCAGCAGCCGGGCCCAACTCGGCTACCTGCTGGCGGCTTCGGGGCTGCTGGAAGGGGACGGTGCGGCCGGTGCGGACTGATCCGCTGTCGCGACAGCGGCGGCGTACCCGTGCGGCGCCGCCACGTCGCTGATCACCCACCCCGCCGGATGGCGCACCGCCGTCCGGGCCGTGCCGAGGTAGTCGAGCGAGGGGCTGCGGGCGAGGCCGGTGCCGATGCCCTTGAGGTACGCCTCCTTGCGCGCCCACGTCCGGGCGAAGGCGGCAGGCCGACCGGCCTCCGGTGCCTCGGCCAGCTCCGCCGTCTCGTCGGGATGCAGTTCGCCCGATATCTCCCGTACGACGGCCAGTGCCGGTACCGCCTCGACATCGACCCCGACCGGCACCGCCGCGCAGGCGAGCAGTGCCAGGCTGCCGCTGTGCGAGAGCGAGAAGTGGACCGGCCCGTCGGTGGTGGCCGGCTTCCCGTGGGGGCCGCCGCAGGACAGGCACGGCTCGCGGTGCAGCCGCACGGCGCCGGGCTCGATCCCCAGACAGGAGCCGAGCATGACGCGCAGCGCCACGTGCGCGGTGATGTAACACCGGCGGTCGAGGTCCCGTACGAAGGACGCCGCGCGCTCCTTCTCCGTGTCGTCGAGGACCTCGGGGGCGAGCCGCGCGGCGACGCGACCCTGCCGCTCCGCGTCGACGCTCCACAGCACGGGAGCTTCGCCGGCCTTCGGCAGGTCCGTGCGCCCGGCGGGTTCTCCGAGAACCGGAGTCATGGGTACATGCATCGCCGTTCCGTTCACCCGCCGAGCATAGGCAACTCACCCTGGAATTCCGAAGCGAGGGTGGCCGAAAGCTTACGGCCGCAATCTCAACGGGATTGTCCGGAACCGGTGCGCGGACATTCCCCGGCACAAGACGGGCGTAAGGCAGACGCCCGGCCGGGAAGGGGAATGTCCGCGAATTCAAGGCCTCAGGCCGTTACTGTCGCGGCCGCCGCGCCGCCGTCTGCTCCGCGATTGCCCCGGCGTGCCATTCGCTCACGGAACGAAGCCGGTTCCTGCCCGACGCGTGCGGTCCTGGGACGGTCACCGCCGCTCACCTCCCGAGGAGCTCCCCGTCCGAGCCCAGAGCGGCCTGCGCACGGGGAGTTACCGTCAGGTTTCGGCGAGGTACGAGTGGTCAGGCCGTCGTGAGCAGCACTCCCGCGTACGAGACTCCGGCCACGACCACCCACGCGCACAGTCCCAGCGCCGCGACCCTCCCCCAGCCTCCGGCCGGGGGGACCCCCATCTCGCTGCGCTCGCCCGTTCGGCTCAGGGACGGCAGGTGCACCGCGCTGCCGAGCCCGAACAGGGCGGTCGCGAGCAGGAGTTCCTGCGCCGTCTGCGCCACGTCGAGCGCGCCGCCGGGCAGCAGGCCCGTGCTGCGCACGGCGACCATCACCAGGAAGCCGACGACGAAGAGCGGCACGAGCGGCGGCCGCTTCGTGCCCGCGCTCGAAGCGGCGGTGCGCCTTCGCCGGCGTACGGACACGGCCACCGCCGCGACGAGCGGCGCAAGCAGCGCGACCCGCATCAGCTTGACCAGGACCGCTTCGCCGAGCGCGTCCGCCCCGGCGGTCTGCGCGGTGGCCACGACCTGCCCCACGTCGTGCACGCTCGCGCCGGCCCAGCGGCCGAACTCCGCATCGGTCAGCCCCAACGGCTGCTGCAACAGGGGCAGTACCGCGATGGCGAGGGTCCCGCACAGCGTCACGAGCGCCACCGACGTCGCGGTGTCCCGTTCGTCGCTGTCCGTCGCCTCGCTCACCGCGCCGATCGCGGACGCCCCGCAGATCGAGTAGCCGGTGGCGACGAGCAGCGGCTGGTCGCCGCGCAGCCCCATGCGGCGGCCCAGCCACCATGTGCCGAAGAAGGTGGCTGTGACCACGCCGAGCACCATCGCGACGGTGGCCCATCCGATGCCCAGTACGTCGTCCAGGCCCAGTTTCAGGCCGAGCAGGACGATCCCGAGGCGCATCAGCCGTTTCCCGGCGTACGAGAGTCCCGGCCGCGCCCTGCCCCGTACGAGCGCACGCGTTCCCGGCAGATGCGAGGCCGCGACGCCGAGTACCACGGCGGCGGTCAGCATCGGGACGTTCGGGAGGAGTTGGTGCACGGCCCAGGCGACGCCCACACCGGCGGTGGCGAGCGCGAGCCCCGGCGACCTGCCGGGCGCGGGTGTCTCCCGCCCCGACTCCTTGACCCGTTCCCTCAGGAGCGCCATCAGCGGTCGGCCGTCAGCTCGTACACCCGGCGGACGCTCGTGCCGAGCTTGGATATGTCGGCGCCGTACACATGCAGGGATATCGCTTTTGACGTGCCCGCGTTCCAGACCCGGTGGATGTCGCCGGGCGGCGCGAAACCGCAGACGGCGCCCTGCGGGTTGACGACGTCCTGCGTGGCGACGAGGCGAGCCGCCGAGCCGTCGCAGGACGGGACGAGCCGGTAGCGCCGCTCGTGCTCCTCGCCCTCGTGGACACCGGTCGCACACCACGCGACATGGTCGTGCACGCTGGTGCGCTGACCCGGCCGCCAGACGAGGGCGACGATCGAGAAGCTGCCGTCGCCCTCCGCGTGCAGCAGGTGCTGGCGGTAGCGCTCGGGGTCGCCCTCGCGCTGTTCCGGGGTGAGGAGGTCGTCCGCGCCGAGGTGCGGCGCGAGCCGCTCGCCGACCAGGTACGCCGTCGGGTCGGGCGGCAGGCCCTGACCTACGGCCTCGCGGATTTCGCCGACCAGCGCGTCGAGGCGAGCGGTCGTACGGGCAGCCGTTAATGCGGTCGAAGTGGTCATACGAGCAGACTGGCGCCGCTCGATCGAGGACGTCCAAGGAGCGTTTGTACGCCGCCGCCCAAACTCTCCTTATGATTCGCGCTGATTCGCGCTGCCTAGCAGCCGATCTTGTTCGCGGCCACCGCCCGGAGCTCTTCGAGTACCAGCCCGGTGGCCGGAATCCTCAGATGCTCGCGCAGCACGTACGCCGAGACCTGCCGCCGGGAGGCAGGCTCCAGAGCCCGTCCGGTGACCTTCGGGTGGCGCAGGAAGTTGAGGACGAGCCCCGGCATCATGGCGACGCCGAGGCCCTCGGCGACGAGACTCTGCACCACCAGGTTGTCATCGGTCGTGAACGCGATGTCGGGCGCGAAGCCCTGTTCCGCGCATTCGTGCAGGAAGTTGACGCGGCAGCGCCGGCAGCCCGCGATCCAGCGTTCCTCCGCCAGGTCCGCCAGTTTCACCGCCCGGCGCCGGGCGAGCGGGTGCGCGGTCGGCAGCACGACCGTCAACTGGTCTTCCAGCAGCGGGATTTCCACCATCTCGTCCGGCACATCGGGCACGTCGTCGTGCAGGCCCGGATAGGTGAAGGCGAGCGTGATGTCGCATTCGCCACGCACCAGCCGCCGCAGCGACTCGGGCGGCTCGTTCTCCAGCAGCTCCACACGTACCCCGGGGTGACCGGCGGCCAGGCGGGCCATGGCCTCGGGTATGAGGGTGGCGCTGGCGCTGGGGAAGGCGCAGACCCTCACGCGCCCGGTGTGCAGGCGGGTGAGGGCGCTCATCTGCTGCTGGGCCGCTGACATGGTGTCGAGGATGATGGCCGCGTGCCGCGAAAGGGCCTCTCCGGCCTCGGTGAGGCGCATGCCGCGGCCGATGCGGGTGAACAGGGGCGTGCCGACGTCCCGTTCGAGGGCCTTCATCTGCTGGGTGATCGCGGGCTGTGTGTAGCCCAGGGCACGAGCGGCCGCCGAGTACGAACCGGTCTTGACCACTTCATGGAATGTCTTGATGTGCCGTGAGTCGAACACCTCGGAATCATAAGCAGAATTTGGGAAGCGCCAACATCATCATGTCGGCCGTGATGAATGGCCGAATCCGGAGCCTCCGGAGCCTGGTTGCCCGGGTCACTCTCCCGCGGCGTGCCGCAGCGCCTGGACGTCGATCTTCTTCATCCCGAGCATGGCCTGCATGGCCCGGCCGGCCTTTTCGGAGTCCGGGTCGCTCAGCATCTCCGTCAGCGCCCGGGGAATGATCTGCCAGGACAGGCCGTACTTGTCCTTGAGCCAGCCGCACGGCCCTTCCGAACCGCCGTCGGCCGTGAGCTTGGCCCAGAGGTCGTCGACCTCCTCCTGCGACACGCAGTCGACGTACAGCGAGACGGCTTCGGTGAAGGAGAACTCGGGACCGCCGTTGAGCGCCATGAAGCTCTGGCCCTCCAGTTCGAACGTCACGAGCATGACGGAGCCCGGCTTGCCCGGTCCCGTGTCCCCGTAGCGCTGCACCTCCAGCACTCGGGAGTTGCCGAAGACGGATGTGTAGAACTCCGCGGCCTCCTCCGCCTGGTCGTCGAACCACAGGAACGTGGTGATCTTCTGCATGGGGTCCTCCTGGCTGGGCGCGAGCGGATGCACGCGGGCGAATGCGTCTGAAGGGTGGACCTGCCGCGGCACCGGAACTCATCGCTCGCTTCCTGCTACCTGCCCTGGAGGCGGGCAGCGATCTCCCTGATCGCGGGCAGTTCGGCCATCAGCGCACTGCCCGGGCAGATCGTCCGGTAGCCGTCGCTGTGCCCCGACACGGCGTAGAACAGCGGAGTCGTCCCTTTCCGGTACTTGCTCAGGCTGTTCGAAGACTCCAGCCGCACCCTGGAGCGCGGGTCGATGTCCGAAACGCCGAGCTTCCAGGCGACGATCGCCGCGATGGCATCGATCATGCGCTGCGGGACCGGCATGCCCTCGGTGTACCTGCCGATGGCTGCTATGCCCACCGTGCGCCGGTTGAAGCCCTGGGCGTGCGCCCCGACGACGGGCTGGTCGACGCCTCCGGCACGGCCCTCGTAGATGGTGCCGCAGCGGTCGACGAGGAAGTTGTAGCCGATGTCGTCCCAGTGCCTGGCACCGGCCTGGCCGCGGTACACGGTGCGGATGATGCGCGGGACGTCGGCGCAGTCGTAGCCGTTCGGCGAGTTGGTGTGGTGGACGAAGACCGCCTCGATGCGGTCGGCAAAGCGGGCGGGCGGGCGACGGTACGTATCCCGGGCGAGCCACTTCGACCGGGGCACGATGCTCGGATACGGGGCGAGGTGCGGCGATATGCGGCGTACCGGGGCAGCGGCCGCCGGCATCAGGGACGAGTGCTGATCGCCGGCCCGTACGCCGGACACCGCAGGCTCGACCCCCGTCGCGCACAGCAGCAGGAGCCCCAGGGCACTCGCCCCGGGCGCACAGCACAGCGCCACGCGGAAGACGCGCATGGTGACACTCTCGGCCCGCCCGGGGCTGCCCGCGACACGCGCTGTGCCGAATGGGTGAAGACGCGGCGGGCACCCCCGCCGGACCCCACCGGCGGAGGTGCCTCTGCGCGTCACGTCCTCAGGGCCTGATGATCAGCTTGCCCCGTGCGTGTCCCGCCTCGCTCAGCTCCAGCGCCTTCGCCGCGTCCGCCAGCGGGAAGACCTCGGCGATCCGGACGTCCAGCCGGCCCTCGGCGGCAAGCCGGGCGTGCTCGGCCAGGCCCGCGCGGATGGCCTCCGGGGCCGTGCCGCCCGCCGAGAAGGCGACTCCGTGGTCGGCGGCGTTCGGGTCCGCGATGGTGACGACGCGGTCCGCCGCGCCGCCGAGCAGCTCGACCGAGAGCGGCAGCACGCCCTGGCCCGCCGCGTCGAACACCGCGTCCACGCCCTGAGGAGCGGCGGCCCGAACGCGCGCGCCGAGACCGTTGCCGTAGACGACGGGGATCGCGCCGAGCGAGCGCAGGTACGCGTGGTTGGCTTCGGACGCCGTGCCGACGACGGTGATGCCCGCGTCCACCGCAAGCTGCACCGCGACCGAGCCGACTACGCCCGCCGCGCCGTGCAGCAGCAGGGTCTCGCCGGTCTTCACCCGCAGCTGGTCGAGGACGCGTTGGGCCGTCTCGCCCGCCACGGGGAGGGCCGCCGCCCGCTCCCAGGTCAGTGCGGCGGGCTTGGCTGCGATGTGACCGGCCAGCGCGTATTCGGCGTACGCACCCGTCGTCGTCCAGCCGAGGACCTCGTCGCCGACTGCCGCGTGGGTGACGCCTTCGCCGACCGCGTCCACGATCCCGGCGAACTCCAGCCCGGGTATCGCCGGGAACGTCGTCGGGAAGAACTGTTCCATCGTGCCGTACCGGATCTTGTAGTCGACCGGGTTCACGCCGGCCGTCACCACCTTGACCCGGACTTCGCCCGAGCCGGGCTCCGGCTTCACGGCCTGGCCGTGGCGCAGTACTTCCGGGCCGCCGAACGTCTCGTAGACGATCGCTTCCATGACTGACTCCCCGCTGATACGGATCGGTTGACGGCTCAAGCCTCGGCGGGCGGGGCGCCGGCTCCGGCCCGTCTTTGGGACAGTCCGACCTGGCCGAAAGACCAGCCGCGGGCGGGGCAGCCCTCGTTACGCTGGCCGAATGGAGCTGACACTGACCGGGGCCGCGAGGTCCGTGACCTTCCTGCCCTCGCAGGCCGCCGCCCCTGCCGCCGCCCCGGCCCGGGCCCTCACGCCCGGCGCCGGCACCCTGGCCGCCCTGACGGCCGGTTACGACGTCATCCGGCAGCCGCTGGGCGAGATCCTGCCCCGGCTGTCCGCGACCCTGGCGGAGCTGGTTCCGCACCTGGCCGCCGCCGAACTGTCCACCCACTGCGCGCATTCGCCGTTCAAGGCGGTCGGCGAGCCGGAGTTCGCCGCGCGGATCAGCGCCGCGGATCTGGAACCGCTGTTCGTCGCCGGCGTCCCCGGACAGGCTTGGCAGGGCACGGCGAGGATCGCAGGGGCCGCGCGGTCCGTGGTCGCCGTGATGACCGACGCGACGGCAAGGGGTGCGCTCCTCGTGCTCGTACGTGACGACGGCGCTCCGCCGGTCGACGGCAGCGCCCTCGCCGTCGCGCAGGCTCTGTGGTCCCTGGTGACCAGTCACTTCGAACGGTTCGCGTCGGAGGCGACCCCCGGCGCCCTGGCCCGCTCACGCGCCGCGGCCGACACCCGGGCCCGGGTGATCGCGGAGCTGGGCGAGACGCACTCGGCCGCGCTGACCGGGCTGTTGGGAGTCCTGCGCAGCCGCAGCCTCGACGACGCGGCCGCGCGGGCCACCGCCACCGAGCTGGCCGTGTCCGCGCTGATCGAACTGCGCGCCGAGGCCGACCGGGACAAGGCGGTCGCGGAGGAACGGGCCGACGAGGCGTTCGCCCGGCTCGCGGACTCGCTGCGACCGCTGCTGCGCCACAGCCCCGTACGCCTGGAACTCGGCCCGCCCGACTCCGTCCGCAGGGTCGCGGCCGATGTGGCGCACGCGGCGCGGGCGATCGTACGCGCGGTGCTGCTGACCGCGCTGGAGCAGGAGCCGATGACCCGGGTTCATGTGGGCTGGCAGGTGACCGAGCAGGAGTTGCGTGCGACCGTACGGGACGACGGTCCCGGCGCGCTGTCGATGTGCACGCTGGGTCCGGCGCGGATCACCGACCGGCTGGACGTGCTCGGCGGCCGGCTCGACCTGGACGCGGTGCCGGGCTGGGGGACGACGGTCACCGCGGTCATCCCGCTGACGACGCCCGATGCCCCCGCGTCCACCGATCCGCTCAGCTCACTGGGGGCGCGCGAGCTGGAGGTCCTGACACGGCTCGCGCTCGGCCACCGCAACCGGGGGATCGCGCAGGAACTGCACATCAGCGAGTCGACGGTGAAGTTCCATGTCGCGAAGATCCTGACCAAGCTGGGGGTCGGGTCGCGAGGCGAGGCGGCGGCGCTGTTCCACGCGGCGGCGTAGGGCAGCCGAGTTCAGTGGAGTTCAGGGGAAGTGGCGTGCTGTGTCAGCGCGGTGAGCTTCGTCAGAATTTCAGCGCGCAGTTCCGGATCATGTACGAGCCCGTCGGCGCCGACCGCCTGGCGGGGCACGGGAATGCGAGCGCAGGCGTCCTCGACAATGCGGGCGCCGGTGTAACCGAGCACCCGACGCAGTGATTCGTGCGCGAAGACCGCGCCGGTGGGCGCGCTGGAGGCGTTGATCCACGCACACGGCTTTTCGCCGATCTCCACGCCGCCGACCGTCCAGTCGAGCAGGTTCTTGAACGAACCGGGCAGGGCGCCCGCGTACTCCGGCGTGCAGAACAGCAGCGCGTCCGCGGCCCCGATCCGCGCGCGCAGGTCGGCGACGGCGGGGTGCAGTGGCTCGTGGTCGTCGTCAGGGTTGAAGTGGGGCAATGCGCCAAGTCCCTTGTACAGAATGGCCGTTATGCCCTCGGGTGCGACGGCCGTCGCGGTCCTCAGCGTCGCCTCATTGACCGAACCCGCCCGGACGCTGCCGCACAGCATCAAAACCTTGATCGTTGACATCGGCGCAGAGTACCTCGGGTACGCCCGGAGCCGGCCGGACCAGGCCTGTGCACCGCCCACTTGAGAGACCGCCGCCGGTCTTGTGCACACCAAGCCGCCTCCTCAATACTCACGAACAGTGCCTGTCAGGGACACGCCACCGCAATTCCCTGACGCGCCTCACAGGGCCCTCACCCCCCGGGCCCCGACGCTCCTAGGAGGAGACCAGTGAGGATCACGCGCACCACTTCCCGCACCGGCACAGCGAGACGCACCCCGCTCGCCACTCTCGCCGCCGCCGCCGGCCTGCTGATGGCCACCGCCGTCACCCTGCCGCAGGCCCAGGCAGCAGCCCCCCGCACCTTCAGCGCCACCCAGCTCGCCGAGGTCGACCGGGCCGTACTCAACGCCGATGTCGGCGGCACCGCATGGCACGTGGACCGGGAGAGCGGCCGGGTCGTCGTGACCGCCGACAGCACCGTGTCCGCGGCCGGACTCTCGAAGCTCAGGAAGGCGGCGGGCGCCGACGCGGACGCGCTGCGGATCGAGCGCACCGCCGGGAAGTTCACCCGGCTCCTCGGGCCCGGCGACGCCATCTACGGCAGCGGCTACCGCTGTTCGCTCGGTTTCAACGTCGTCAGCGGCAGCACCCATTACTTCCTCACCGCCGGTCACTGCGGCAACGTCGTCAGGACCTGGTACGCCAACTCCGCCCAGAGCACGCTGATCGGCCCCACCGTGGGCTCCAGCTTCCCCGGCAACGACTACGCGCTGGTCCGCTACGACAATGCCTCGCTGAGCCACCCCGGCGGATTCACCGCCGCCAACGCCTTCGTAGGCGAGTCGGTCAGGCGCAGCGGTTCCACCACCGGCACCAAGAGCGGAACGGTCACCGCGCTCAATGTCACCGTCCGCTACAGCGGCGGCGGCACCGTCCGCGGCATGATCCAGACCAATGTGTGCGCCGAGCCGGGCGACTCCGGCGGCGCCCTGTACGACGGCACGAAGGCACTCGGCATCACCTCCGGCGGCAGCGGCAACTGCTCGGTCGGCGGTACGACGTTCTACCAGCCGGTGCCGGAAGCCCTCGCCAAGTACCGGGTCTCCCTCTACTGAGCCGCATCTGAGCCGCGCCTACTGAGCCGCCAGGTCCTGGGCCGCGATGTAGCCGAAGGTCATGGCAGGCCCGATCGTCGAACCCGCGCCCGCATAGGTGCGGCCCATCACGGCGGCGCCGGCATTTCCGGCGGCGTAGAGCCCCGGGATGACAGTGCCGTCGGCCCGCAGCACCCTGGCGCGGGCGTCGGTGCGCATTCCGCCCTTGGTTCCGAGGTCACCAGGGACGATCTTGAACGCGTAGAAGGGAGCCAGCCACAGCGGAGCCAGGCATGAGCTGGGGTGGATTCCGGGGTCCGTGCAGTAGTGGTCGTACGCACTGTCGCCACGGTGGAAGTCGGAATCCGCTCCGCTTCGCGCGAAGCCAGGGCCGCAGGTTACTCGCGAGGAACGACGAGGTTGCTCTAAGGTGAACGCTCCGATCGACCATACCTGCGTATCCCATGAATAAATGGGGCTTCGCTGTGCCGATCGAAGGATGTCCTGCCAATCCAGGACACAAATAATCAGTGCAGGGCGACGTGGTGTCGGCAACTCCGCCAGACGTCGGCTCCGTACGAGCCGATCGGCCCCTCGTCCCGTCATCCGGGACTCGAAGGCGGCGGTCTCCTCTCAATCACCTACCTCGCGCGAAGGCAAGGCAGAGATGGCACGAGATTCCCGGCAGTCCTCCCGGCAGCTCCCCCGACAGCGGCCCCATCCCGTCGACGAGCTGCTCCCTCTCCCCAAGCTCACCCTCTACGGATTCCAGCACATCCTCGCGTTCTACGCGGCAGCTGTGATCGTCCCCGTTCTCCTCGGAAACGCCCTGGGCCTGTCCGAGCAGGAGCTCGTCTATCTGATCAACGCGGACCTGCTGACGTGCGGCGTCGCCACGATCATCCAGGCCCTCGGCATATGGAAGGTGGGCGCCAGACTGCCGCTGGTCCAGGGCGTCACCTTCACCGCGGTTTCGCCCATGGTCGCCATCGGCCTGGGGGCGGGCGGCGGCACCGCCGGGCTGCTCGTCGTCTACGGTGCGGTGATCACGGCCGGTATAGCGACGTTCCTGCTCGCACCGTTCTTCAGCAAGCTGGTGAAGTACTTCCCGCCGGTCGTCATCGGCACGATTCTGACCATCATCGGCCTCACCCTGATCCCGGTGGGCCTGCAGGACGCTGCCGGCGGGGCGCATCTCATCGGCGAGCCCGCGTACGGGGATCCGAAGAACCTCGCGTACGCCCTCGGCACTCTGGTCTTCATCCTGGCCGTGGTCCGGGTCGGCAAGCCGTTCCTGAGCAGCCTGGCCGTGCTGATGGGACTGGTTCTGGGTACGGCGGTGGCCTGGATGTTCGGCGACGCGCATTTCGGCGCGGTGCAGGACGCCGACTGGTTCGGGGTCACCACACCGTTCCACTACGGCATGCCCGAGTTCGAGCTGCTGCCGATCATCGCCATGACCGTCGTCATGCTGATCACGATGGTGGAGACCACCGGCGACGTCTACGCCATCGGGGAGATCACCCGCAAGAAGGTCGACAGCGACACGGTGGCCAGGGCCCTGCGCGCCGACGGCGCCGCCACCGTACTCGGCGGCGTCCTCAATTCATTCCCATATGTGGCATTCGCGGAGAACATCGGCCTCGTACGGATGTCGAGAATCATGAGCCGCTACGTCGTCGTCGCGGCCGGCGTCTTCATGATCGTCCTGGGTGTGCTGCCGAAAGCGGGCAGCCTGGTCGCCGCCATTCCGCACCCGGTGCTCGGCGGCGCGGCGATCTCGATGTTCGGCATGGTGGCGGCGGTCGGCATCCAGATCCTGGGCAAGGTCGATCTGCGCGAGGAGCGCAACGCTCTGATCCTGGCGGTGAGCCTCGGCGCCGCGCTGCTGCCGACCACGGTCGCGCCGTTCTTCGACGGGATGCCGGACGACGTCCGGGCGGTTCTCGACAGCGGGATCACGCTGGGCGGCCTGACCGCCATCATCCTGAATCTCTTCTTCAACGTCTTCACGCGCCGCAAGACGACGGAGATCGACTGGGACGACATCGAGGAAGACGGTTCGGCGGATCCGTACACCGGTGCGGCCGCCCGCTGAGCCGCGCCGGTGGCTGTTGCGGGGCCGGGAGGGGCATCCACTCCCTCACCGGCCCGCATCCGCCGGGCGCCGGGCGCCGGGGGGCTGCGCGCCGTACGCTCAGTCGCCCACCGCGTTGAACGGCGGCACGTCCCCCGCCTCGCCGATCAGCTCCCAGAAGTGGTCCACCAGCCGCCTCAGATACGCCGAGCGCTCGGCCGCGACCTCCTTGAGCCGGGCGTCGTCGTTGCGGCCCACCAGGTGCCCCATGTAGCGCTCGGAGAACTCCGCGAACTCCGCGTGCATCTCGCGCAGCGCGTCGCCGACCCGGGTCTCGTTGACCGCGACGATCTCCGCGACCGGTACGACGTACACCTTCCAGCGTCCGTCGATCGCCGCGCGCAGATGCCCGGCCAACTCGTCGACCCGTCCCATGATCCCGACCAGATGCCGCAGGGACAGCCCCAGGATCTCCACCAGAGCCCGGGTCTGCCGGGGGTCTCCTGCCCATTGCTGCTGAGCCTCCGCCGCCCGGTACTCGGCCGCGTCCATGCCGATCCGGTACGCGACCCGCTCCACGCTCAGCTGCCGGGCCAGCCGGTGCTCGGCGAGCGTCCGTGGTTCGACGCCCATCAGCGTCGCGGAGGTGCACCACAGGACATCGGCCAGGGCGAAGAGCTGGGGCTCCGACGGCACATGGGTGCCCTGCTCCCAGGCGGCGATCAGGTCCGGGTGGACGGGGGCGCCGCATGCGGCCATGGAGTGGGCGACCTGAGCCGTGGTCAGGCCCATGCGGGCCCGGGCGGATCTGGCCTCTACGGGGGAAAACGGAGTGCTGTACACGTACGAGACACCTCGCTGCACCCGGCGTACACAGGGCGCTTGGGGGAGAGGGACTGGTGGCCGAACATCCAGGAGCGGGCAGATTAACAGATGGTCCAGTGGTGCGAAGCGCCAACTTCCCTTCGATATGAAGGCGTAATGGCTGCCGTAGGGAGCAAGAAGGTGAAGACTGGAGGCAGACGGCACAGGTCGGCGAAGATGTGACTGTCACCCGTCCCGTCATGAGTGCGTGAGTGCGCGAGGAGCGTCTGCCCGATGGCCAGTCCCGGTTCCCCCACCCGGCCGCCGACGATTTCCGACGTCGCCAGGGCCGCATCGGTGTCGCGGACGACCGTGTCCCACGCGCTCAACGGGCTCGGCAAGGTCGATCCCCGGACCCGCGAACGTATCAAGAAGGCCGCCGCCGAGCTCGGTTACCGGCCGAATCTGCGCGCCCAGCGTCTGCGCCGCGGCCAGGCGAAGGCGATCGCGCTGGCCTCCTCCATGCCGTTCGCGGTGGCCGGTGGGCCCTCCCGGCTCGGCTTCTACATGGAGGTCGCCGCCGCGGCCGCCGAGACGGCCCTGCTGCACGACTACGCACTCGTCCTCGTACCGCCGGTCCAGTCCGGCTCGGCCCTGTACTCCGTGGACATCGACGGCGCGATCGTCGTCGAGCCCGACGAGAACGACGTGGCCGTGGCGCAGTTGCGCGAGCGCGGTCTCCCGTACGTCGCACTCGGCAGGCAGGTGTCACCGTCGCCCGGCGACGACGCCCCGTACGTCGACCTGCACGGCGGGCCGGTCGCCGAGCTGCTCCTGGCCCACCTGCACGAGCAGGGCGCCCGCCACCCCGCGCTGCTCATCGGCGCGGGCGCCCGCCACTCCGCCGTGGACGCCCGCGCCGCGTTCGAGCGCACCGCCGCCGAGCACGGCTGGGCGCCGCTCACCGTCACCGCCCCGGAGGAGGGCGGCGAACAGGCCGGGTACGACCGCTGCGCGACCCTGCTGGCCGAGCACCCGGAGGTCGACGCCGTCTGCGCGCTCGTGGACGCCTTCGCGGTGGGCGCCGTACGCGCGATCCACGACAGCGGCCGGAGGATCCCGGACGACGTCATGGTGGTCACCCGGTACGACGGGCTGCGGGCCCGGACCTGCGAGCCGCCGCTCACCGCGGTCGACCTGCAACTGGACCGGGCAGCCGCCGAGGCGGTGGAGCTGCTGCTCCACCGCCTGACCGAGCCCACCGCCGCCACCGCGGACTCGGTGTCCGCGCCCGCGCCGCGCATCGTCGCCCGGGCCTCGTCGCTGCGGGCCGGTGTCACGGAGCAAGGATGAGCACCGCCCCGGAGACGAGGGCGAAGACCAGGACGAGCGGGCGCATCTTCGCGGCGTTGATCCGGTGGTGCACGAGCCGGCTCAGCCACGCCCCGGCGGCAAGGGCGGGCAGCAGCAGCGCGGCCCAGCCCAGCTGCGCCGGACTGCCCTCCCCCGTCGCGAACAGCAGCGCGAGCGAGGCGACTTCCCCGACGAGGAAGCACACCGCGACCGTGGACCGCAGTTCCGCCGGCGGGCGGTGCTGGTAGACCAGGGCCAGCGGCGGGCCGCCCACGCCCGTCGCGGTCTCCGTGAGCCCGGTGACGACCCCGGCCCCCAGATACGCCGCCCGGCCGGGCGTGAAGGCGGGCGCCGCCAGGCTCACGGCCGCCGCCAGCACGGTCGCCGCCCCGACGACGAGGCCAAGGCTGTCGTCCGGCACCGCCCAGAGGAGGAGCAGACCGCCCGGGGTCGCCGCCAGCCGCGCCGCGGTGATCCAGCCCGCTCCGCGCAGATCGAGGGAGTGGCGCTCGCGCCAGGCGACGTACATATTGAGCGGAATCATCGACGCGAGGACGAACACCGGGAGCAGGCCGGGATCGAGGAGTCCGGCCACCGGCGCGACGATCAGTGCGAATCCGAGCCCGCTGGTTCCCTGGACGAACGCGGCGGTCGCCACTACGACGGCGAGGACGGCCACCGTTTCGGTGCTCAT
This sequence comes from Streptomyces spiramyceticus, assembly GCF_028807635.1. Taxonomy (NCBI): domain Bacteria; kingdom Bacillati; phylum Actinomycetota; class Actinomycetes; order Kitasatosporales; family Streptomycetaceae; genus Streptomyces; species Streptomyces spiramyceticus. The sequence goes on along the minus strand of NZ_JARBAX010000002.1, from coordinate 901,999 downwards.
CGTGCCGCGCTCCGCGCCTGTGCCTGTGTCCGCGCCTCGGTGGATGTCGGGTGGACGCGGGTCACCGAGGCCCGCCGTACCGCCTCCCTGCCCAGTTCGGCCGCCCGCCGTACGAAAGCCGGGCCGTCCCAGTCGACCGGCCATCCGCGCCACAGACGCAGCCGCCCGGCGACGAACACGGCGCTGATCTGGTCGCGGTTGCCGCGCCGTACGAGCTCCCACGGCAGGTCCCAGGTCGGCTGCATTTCCGGGCCGCTCACGTCGACGAGGAGGAAGTCGGCGGCCAGTCCGTCGGCGATCCTGCCGGTACGGGCTCCGAGGCCGACGGCGTCGGAGCCTCCCGGGCCTGCGTGCTCCAGCCAGGTCCAGCCAGCGCCGCAGGACGAGTCGCCGGTGGCCAGACCGTACGTGATGCGCTGGGCGAACTCGGCGGCCTCGACCAGGCGGAACGCGTCGCCGCGGGTGCCGTCCGTACCCAGTCCGAAGCGGATCCCGCGTTCGGCCATGGTGGTCGCCGGGGCCACGGCATTGCCCTTCCAGGCACTGGCCACGGGGTTGTAGCTCACGGCGGTTCCGGTGTCGGCGAGCAGGGTGAGTTCGGCGGGAGTGAGGAGGGTGGCGTGCGCGGCCAGCAACTGCGGTCCCAGGGCGCCCACTTGATGCAGATACTCCAAGGGGCGCATCCCTTGCCCGACGAGGGAACGCTCCACGCCCGCGAGATGCTCGTTGACATGGATCTGGACGACGGCCCCCGCCTCGGCGGCCAGCCGGGCGGTGTCGCGCAGGGTGTCCGCAGTCGCGGCCTCCGGTATGGAGATCGCGAGCGACGGGTGGACCAGGTCGTCGTCGGCGTAACGGGCAAGGTGCTTCTCGGCATTCGGCAGAGCAGAAGCGGTGCCGGTGCCGGCGTCGTTGCAGACGAGCCCGAGCACGCAGCGGATCCCGGCGTCACGGGTGGCCGAGGCCACCGCCTCCAGGTCGACGGCCGCACGGGTGCCCGCGTCGGCGACGGTGGTGAATCCGCCGCGCAGCGACTCCAGCGCCGCCAGTTTCGCCGCCGCGTACGCCGACTCCTCGTCGAGGGCGCCCTCCAGGGGCACCCACACCCGGCGGAAGATCTCGGAGGGCTCACCGAAGGCCAGCGCCGAGCCGAAGCTCTGCGTCAGGTGGTGGTGGGCATCGACGAATCCGGGCATCAGTACGTGACCGGGCAGCCGGACGGGCACCAGGTGCGGGTAGGCCCGCTCCAGCCGTTCGGCCGGTCCGACGGAGGCGAAGGCACCTTCGGCGACCACGGCCGCGTATCCGTCCATCAGGCCGTCGGGCGTCAGTACCGCATCGGGTACGAGGAGCAGCACATCGGCCCCGAGAAGGTCGGGGTTCAGGTCGGTCATCGCTCTCTTTCGTTACAGGTTTCGCGACAGGTTCGCGGCACGTCTCGCGGCACGTCTCGTGCCGGATCAGGCATGCGGGACGGCGTCGCGGGGTTCGCCCTCGTCGACAGGGGCGGTGGCGTGTTCGGCGGACCGGGTGGGTGGTGTGCGGGACAGCCGCGGCCGCACGTGGTGGAAGAGGACGTTGAGGAAGGCAGCGACGAAGGCTCCGACGGCGACGCCGCTTTCGAGGAGGATGCGGGCGTTCGGCGGGAAGCCGCCGTACACGCCGGGGATCAGGATGGGCAGTAGCCCCAGGGCCAGCGCGACAGCGCAGATGAAGGTGCTGGTGTGCCGGTCGAGGTCGGACCGCCCGAGCATCTGCACGCCGAGCACGGTGATCACGGCAAAGACGACCATGGCCGTTCCGCCGACGACGGCCGACGGGACCACGCTGATGGCGCGCGTGACCGGCGCGAGGAAGCCGATGACGATGAGCACGACGCCCGCGGCGGCGGTGACGTAGCGGCTGCGTACACCGGTGACTCGTACGATCCCGATGTTCTCGCCGCTCGTCACCATCAGCGGCAGCCCGAAGAACCCGCCGAAGAGGGACGTGGCGGCGTCGCCGCGGATGGTCTTGGGCACATCGGTGCGCTTGTCGATGTCCTTGCCGACGGCTTCGGCGTTGATCACGGTCTGTCCGGTGGCCTCCGCCATCGAGGCGAGGCTGTACAGCATCAGCGGCAGCGCGGCGATCAGGTTGAACTCGGGCGAGCCGAACGGCATCAGCTGCGGGACGTTGACGAGTCCGCCCTCGGCGGCCCGCCCGAAGTCGACGCTGCCGAGCACGAAGGCAAGGGCGGTGCCTGCCATCAGGCCGAGCATGACCGCGAGTTGCCGCAGGACACCGGTGAACACCAGGTAGAACGCGACGGTGAAACCGATCGTCGCCATGCCGAGCATGAGGTTGGTGGTGTCGGCGAAGCCGGGCTCCCCCGGCCGTCCGGTGACCAGTACCGCACCGACCTTCACCAGATTCACGCCGACGATGACGATCATCGTGCCGATGACGAGGGCGGGGAAGAACTTGAGCAGCCGCGAGAAGACGGGCAGCACGATGAAGTAGAAGGCGGCCGTGATGATCACCGCGCCGCTCGCGGTCCGGAGGCCGTGCTGCTCGGCGATGGCCATGAAGAGGATGAGCGGGGCGCCGCCGGGCAGCATGACGAACGGCAGCTTGGGCCCGAATTTCCACGGCCCCAGCGACTGGATCAGCGAGCCGGCTCCGGAGAGCACAAAGGCCGCCGAGAGCAGGTTGACGGTGAGGCCGGGGTCCAGATGGAGCGTGGCGCTCATCAGGAAGATCGCCGAGATGGGGGTCGCGGCCATGACGAGGACATGCTGGATGCCGAAGAGCAGAATCCTGCTGAGCGGGCGGGATTCGTCTACCGGGTGGGTGGCGCTGGTGGGCATGGGGCGGGGACTGGACACGTTCGAGCTCCGTTCGGCTCGCTCCGGTTTCAGCCGAGATCCGGCCCTGGACGGGGGACCAAATCGATTCGGCCAAATCGATTTGGCCGCCAGTATGTGAGGGCCTGGAGGGCGCGTCAAGGGATCCGGCAGTGTTCCGTGAGCCGCGGTGAGGAGCTCAGGCGCCAAGATCTCCCAGATCTCCGTCTCGTCCGGCAGCAGCGGGCGGAAGTCGAGGTGGTACGTGCGGCCGCCCGGGGTACGCCACAGCGTTTCCGGGGTGGCGGCGCGAGCCAGGCGCTGGGCGGCGCGGCTGACAATCCGGGGCGAGGGCCGTGCACTGGCCCTCACGGGTGGGCATGCCGGTGAGGCCCGGATCGTCATACGGCCAGACGACGGGCTCCGCACCCCCGGCCTCGGCCGGCGTCGCGAAAACGGCCAGCGAGGCCCGCGTGTAGGGGCGCGGTCCGCTCTCGAAGGCCGTGTCCGGCCATTTCGCCGGGTCGGTCCGCGCGCGGAATTCCGCGATCTCGTCCGCCTGGAGGGGCAGTTCGGCTGCTTCGGGCTCCGGCCGTGACGCGCCGGTACGTCGCGCTTCCGCAACCGTGAGCGCAAGCACTCCCCCGTCCACCACCTCCGGCGATTCGACGGGAGTACGGGCCGTCGCATACGCGCCCCTGTAAAGGTCTCGTACCCGCTCGCCCGTCAGGCGGCGGACCGTGGCCGTCTGCAGTGCGCCCGTGCGGCCGGAAGGCGTGATCGCCCGCCCGTCTCCGTAGAGCGACAGCCGGGGCAGGGCGCGCAGGATCTGCGGGGACGGCGTGCCAGGGATCTCCCGTACGCCGACGAGGAGTTCGGCGGACCCGACCGAGGGCGGCTCCGGGGCCGCGGGGGCCTGGGGACCGGCGCAGGACGTGCCGAGTGCGCCCGGGTGGTTGACAAATGGCCTATTCCGCACGCCTGTTGGCCGGACCGCTGCCGCGGCGTCGTGGACGCCATGGAACCTCGTCGCACCCCCGGGGCCTCTGACATGGTGAGGGTGGCCTGTGGCGGCGAGTGAGAGGCGAAGGGATGCGGAACGGCAGGGATGAGGCGTTCACGGCCTTCATGGCCGCGCGCTACGGCTCGCTCCTGCGTACGGCCACGCTGCTGACCGGCGGCGGCCGTTCGCGGGCCGAGGACCTGGCGCAGGAGGCGCTGTTGCGTACGTACCGCGCCTGGCACCGGATCGGGCGCCTCGACGCGGCCGAGGCGTACACCCGCACCACGATGGTCCGGCTGCTGATCAAGGACCGCCGCAGGCACTGGCACGCGGAGATCCCGGCCGAGCGACTGCCGGAGGCCCCTCGCCCGGGCCACGAGGAGCAAGTGACGACCGCGGTCGCCGTACGCGAGCTCTTGCAGACGCTTTCTCCCGCCCAGCGCGCCGTCATCGTGCTGCGCTTCTACCACCAGCTGACCGAGCGGGAGATCGCCGACGTGCTGGGCTGCTCGCCGGGCACGGTGAAGAGCCGTGCCGCCCGCGCCCTGGCCGCCCTGCGCGACAAGGGGTTCGTCACCACGTCCGTACCCGACCGGGAGAGGGGTTCCGCCGATGACTGACCAGCAGCTTCCGGAGGAAGAGCAGGTGCGGCTGCTGCTGATGGCCGCCGCGGAGCCGGAGGGCCGGGCCACCACCGTTCCGGGTACGGCCTTCACCGCCCGCGCCCGTCGGGGGCTGCTGCGCCGCCGCCTTGCCGTGGCGACAGCCGTCGCAGCGATCGTCGCCGCCGCAGTCATGATTCCCACGGTGCTCGGAGGCCTCTTCGGGGACGACGAACCGGCCCCGACCGCCTCGGCCGACTGCCTGCGGACGGCGGCGCAGAAGATCAGGGACCGTCAGGAGCAGGGCTACCGGCCGGTGTACGGGACGCTGCGCGCCGGACGTATCTCCGTGGACGACGGGGTCACCAGAAGCTCCGGCTTCCGGTTCGACGTCGACGGTGCGCTGGCGGACGGCGCCGGTGTTCCGTCCTCCGGCCGGGTCACCGTGTGGTATCCGACGGCTGAGGTCCAGCTCCCCGGTCCCGGCCGCTACGTTCTGCTGCTCGACCCGGCGGAACGCCCCGCCAAAGAGGGAGGCGACCTCTTCCACTTCGCCCCGGAGCAGGCGCTGCCGCTCGGCGACGACGGCCGGGTGACGCTGGAGTGCGCCGACGGCGGGAAGGGCGCGGTGGAGCGGGAGCGGCTGCGCGCCGCGGTGACCGAGCCGTAGCAGCGGCCACCGCGACGCACGCAACGCCGGGCTCAGGTGCGGAAGTACCAGAACTTCTCACCGTCGCTGTGCTCCGCGATGATCTCGCTGAGCGGCCTGTTGAGCGTGTCCGTGGAGTGGTAGCTCATCTTCGGCATCCAGTCGTCCGTGAAGTCCGTGACCATCATGGTGTGGCCCGGCTGTCCGGGGTCGCTGTAGCCGAAGATCTCGAACTGGACCACGTCCGCGATCGCGAGGCTGGAGGGGCCGGACAGCTCGTACACCCGCTCCGACTCGTCCCGCGCGAAACGCTGCCAGTTGGGAGCCCCGCCCCAGGTGTAGCTGTGCGGCGGGAGCGGCCACGGGTTGCCCGTGTACCACCAGACCGAGTCGCTCCGGTACCAGCCGAGGACCCGCTCCCAGCCGCCGGCCTTGAGGGCGTGCGAGATGAAGTTGGTGCAGTCGTTCTCGTCCCGGTCGTAGGGGACGTTGTCCTCCGGCTCCGGTTCGGCGTACTTCGTGGCGAAAGCCACCATCGCCCTGTAGTCATACGCAGCGGCGGGGCGGACGCCGGTCCCTGCGGACGCCTTCTTCGCCGGGTCGGTGATCTTCCCCTCTCCCTTGGCTGCCTGGGCGCGAAGCTCCTTGGCAGCCTTGCGGGCTGCGCTCAGTTCGGCCGGGTCGAGCTTCTCCGGCGTGGAGAGGTTCGCCGGGCCGTCCAGCGTGGAGATCTTGGAGAGGACCCAGTCACCGTCGGTCCGGACGAAGGACAGGTTGTGCCGCACGGTGTAGCTGTACGGATCGTCCTTGCTGCCCGCGAAGGTGTACTCCGTGTGCTCGCGCACGCTGAGGCGTGCGGTGTCCCCCTGGGTGCGGACCGAGCCGACCGGAGTCACGTCCGTATCGACGGCCGAGTAGCGCACGCCGGCCAGTTCGTTGATGCCGAGCAGCTGCTGGCGGGCCTCCATCCGGTCGTCCCGTACGGCGCGGAACGCGTCGGCCACCTTGAGGCCCTCGGCCTTGCGGGTCGCGTTGGCGGCCGTAGCACCGCCCTCCACCGTGATCGCGTTCTCACCGGCGAAGTAGGTCCTGGCGGCTTCGATCAGTGCCTTGTCCTCGGCGGGCGCGGGCTGCGCGGCCTGCGCCGGGCTGTTCCCGAGGACGGATACGGCTAACCCCGTGACGACTGCGGCGATCGCCGCCCGTCGCATTGCTGTGCGGATGATCACTGTTTCTCCCCTGTAACGAGTGGCCTTCCCGCTGCGCGGCGCCTGCACGACGGGAGTTGATGGCGTACGTCGAGTGGTCGAGTACGACGCTAGCGACGGGGACAGGGCATTGAGGTGCACTCATCAAACGGGGCTGAAAAGCTACGACCGCTCAGACAGGTCGCGTGGCGGGGCTGGGGTAGGTCCTGGACTGCTTCACGCTGCCGAACGCGAAACTCGATTCGATCGAGGCAATGCCGGGGATGGCGTGGATCCGGGTGCGCACCAGGACTTCGTACGCTTCGAGGCTCTCGATGACGACTCTGAGCAGGTAGTCACTGCTTCCGGCCATCAGGTAGCAGTCCTGGATGTGCTCGATGAGCCCGACGTGTTCCTCGAACACGTTGACGGCCTCGGCGGTGTGGCGTTCCAGGCGGACCCGTACGAAGACGGTGATCGGGAGCCCGAAGGCCACCTGGTCGACCATGGCCGTGTAGCCGCGGATGAGCCCGGCCTGTTCGAGCCGGCGCACCCGCCGCAGACAGGGAGAGGGAGACAGGCGCACACGGTCGGCGAGGTCCTGGTTGGACAGCCGTCCGTCCGCCTGCAACTCACGGATGATCAGTAGGTCGACAGCGTCCATCGTTCACTCCTTGGCAGATCCTGCCCTGAACGTAGGCCTGAGAGGCAGAAGAAGCAATCGGCTGCCTCGTTGATTGGCCTAGCGTTGCTCAGCGGGGCGGGGCCGATTTTCGGCCAGGTACGGCGTGGCCGTTTCGTGCCCATCGAAAAGGTCAGAGGCTGGAGGACTTCGTTGGTCGCGACGAACACCATGGGGGCGGCAGCGCCCTCCGGGGCGAGCCCGGAGGCCGACAGGGCCCGGACCGCGGGCCCACGGCTCTCCCCCAATGCGGTGGCCGGGCTCGCGCTGCTGCTGACCGTGGCGATCTGGGCCGCGTTCGCGCTCAGTGCCCGGGCGCTGAGCGCCTCCACTCTGCTGCCCGCCGACGCGGCTCTGCTGCGGTTCGGCACACCCCTGGTCATCCTGGCGCCCGCGCTGTGGCGGCGCCGACGGCGACTGGCCGCCGTGCGTCCGGGCACCGCCATGAAGATCATCTGCGGTGCCGGGGTGCCGTTCTTCCTGGCGGCCATGTACGGCGGTTCCCTCACGTCTGCCGCGTTCGTCGGCTCGCTCATCCCGGGAATGGTCCCGCTCTTCGTCTCCGCACTCATGGTCGCGAGCGGGCGCGGCGCTCCTCGCGGGACGCAGGCGGCCGGGCTCGTCCTGATCGCGGTCGGCGTCGTCACCCTGGTCTGGCGCTACACGGTTGCGCTGGACGCGGACGTGCTGGTCGGCTGCGGGGTGCTCCTCGTCGCAAGCGGGCTGTGGGCCCTGTACACGGTGGGACTGCGGGAGGTGGACCTCGATCCCGTCGGCTCGATCGGGCTGCTGTGCCTGCCGTCGTTCGCCGTGATGGCGCTGCTGGTCGTGACCGGGGTACTTCCCACCGGCTTCGCGCACGCGGCGGGAAGCGACATCGCGCTGTTCTTCGGCGTACAGGGGCTGGGGGTCGGCCTGTGCGCCGGGCTGCTGTACGCGTTCGCGATCCGCAGGCTGGGCGCGGAGCGCAGTTCCGTCATAGGCAGCCTCAGCCCTGTCGCCGTTGTTCTCCTCGCCATCCCGCTGCTGGACGAGTCACCGACGCTCGCCGTGCTGATCGGCGTGCCCGTCCTCACCACCGGCGTCGTGCTCTCCAACCGACGCCCCCGACACAAGGTTCCCGCCGATGTTTGAGCTTCTCCCTCCCCCGCCTGCCGACCCGCTGTGGGACCTGGCTGCCGAGTTCGGCACCGATACGCGTCCCGAACGCCTGAACCTCGTACTCGGCGTCTACCGTGACCACACCGGGGTCACCCCCGTCATGGCGGCCGTCCGTGAGGCCGAGATACGCCTGGCGGAGCGTTCCGCGTCCAAGGAGTACCGGGGGCTGTCGGGCAACGCCGCCTTCAACCGCGCGATGCTGTCCATGGTCCTGGGCGCCACGGGCGGGGCCGGCCGGGCAGCCGCGGTCCAGACCGTCGCGGGCACCGGAGCGCTGCGGCTGCTGGCCGACCTGGTGCGCCGGACGCGGCCGGGCGCAACGGTGTGGATCAGCGACCCTGCGTACGTCAACCACCGCCCCATTCTCGAAGCCGCCGGGCTGACCGTACGGACGTACAGCTGGCTCGACGCCGAGGGGTGCTCGGACACGGCGGGCATGCTGCGAGACCTGCGGGACGCGCGGCGCGACGACGTCGTCCTGCTTCAGGGGTGCTGCCACAACCCCTCTGGGGTCGAGCTGTCCTTCGAAGCCTGGGAGGCCCTGGCCGAACTGGCCGAGCACAACGGCTGGGTCCCGTTCATCGACCTCGCGTACCACGGGCTCGGTGACGGCCTGGAGGCGGACCTGCGGGCCACCCGCATGCTGGCGATGCGGGTTCCGGAGATGCTGATCGCCGTCAGCTGTTCGAAGAACTTCGGCCTCTACAGCGACCGTACCGGCTGCGCTGTAGTCCTCGGCCCGTCAGGGCAGGCACTGCGGCACGCCGAGACTTCGCTGCAGAACATCGCCCGGACGCTGTACTCCATGCCGCCGGAGCACGGTGCCGCCGTGGTGACCACCATTCTCGAAGACGAGGGGCTACGAGCCATGTGGCGGTCGGAACTCGACGTCATGCGCGGCAGGATCACGGCAAACCGGGCTGATCTGGTCGCCCACTTGGACGGCCTGGGGTGCGCCGACCAGGCTCGGCCGCTCTCGCGGCAGAAGGGCATGTTCTCCACGCTCCCGCTCACGCCGGATCAGATGCGAGAGCTGCGCGAGGAGTTCGCCATCTACGGCACGGCCTCGGGGCGGATCAACATCGCGGGGATCTCGGCACACCGGATCCCCTACCTCGCACGGGGCATCGCGGCGGTCCTCGGCACGGTGGACCGGGTGCGGACCGTACAGTCGGCGGTTTCGTGAACTGACGTCGCCCGGCACAACCCCGGGGCCCGTCGTCTACGGGCGGGCCCCGGACCTTCTGCGGCACGCACAACGCGAAATGCCGGCCGGGACGAATCCCGGCCGGCATTTCGCGTGATCAATCTTTTGTAGCTTTTGTGTCCGAGGGGGGACTTGAACCCCCACGCCCGATAAAGGGCACTAGCACCTCAAGCTAGCGCGTCTGCCATTCCGCCACCCGGACCAGGTGGTCGGCCCCGGTTTCCCGCGGCGACATGGAAAACAATACCAGGGGTTGGCAGCGCCTTTCACCTGCGTATCCCGTGGTCAGTGGCCTGCGGCGGCCCTCTCGGAGGTGGACGGGCCGTCGCCCCGTTCCCGGGCGTACAGCGTGTCGCCGTCCGTGTACGCGCAGTGGAGGGCGGGCCGACCTAGCGTTCGCGGGATGAGTTTCGGATACGGATTCGGGCCGGGCGGACCGGGACGCCGTGGCTGCCGTCGGCCGCGCGCGCTGTCGCCGTTGCGCGAGCATCTGCGGGACACCTTCTGGTTCGCTCCGACCCTGGGGCTGCTGTGCGCGTTCGCGCTGTGGTGGGTGGCGTCGGCGGTTGATGCGGAGATCGTCGAGTATCTGCAGAGCGAGGAGGCGTACGACGAGGTCAGCGATCTGATCGGGATCGCCGAGGACGCCAGGACGATCGTCACGACGATCAGCTCGGCGATGATGACCTTCATCGGTGTGGTCTTCAGCATCTCGCTGGTGGCCGTGCAGATGGCGAGCGGGGGTTTCACGCCCCGGGTCGTGCGGATCTTCGTCCGGAGCCGGATCACCAAGCTGACGCTCACGGTCTTTCTGGCCACGTTTCTGTTTTCGCTGCTGGTGCTGACCCAGTACGACAGCAAGCGCGATCCGCGGCTGGTGACCACGGTGCCGCTCGTGCAGAGCATTCTGGTCATGATCATGGTCGTGCTGAGCCTGCTGCTGTTCATCGCGTATGTGTCGTCCACGCTGCGGCTGATGCAGGTGGGGCCCGTCGTCGACCGCATCACGCGGGACGCCTTCCGCGTGCTGGCGAAGCAGCCGGGCGGGGAGCCCGACCCGGGGCCGCTCGCGCCCGAGACCGCGCGGATCGCGCACCGGGGACGGGCGGGCGTGCTGCTGGACGTGAATGTGGCGCGGCTGGTACGGGCGGCACGGCGGGAAGGTGTCGTGCTGCGGCTCATTCCCCGGATCGGGGATTTTGTTGTGCCCGGGACTCCTGTGCTGGCCGTTCACGGTGTCGGGACGCCGTCGCGGCGGGCGCTGCGGTACACCGTGTTCGTCGGGGTGGAGCGCACCTCGCATCAGGATCTCGGGTTCGGGCTGCGTCAGCTCTCGGACATCGGGCTGCGGGCGCTTTCGCCCGCCGTCAATGACCCGACGACCGCCGTGCAGTGCCTGGACCGGATCGTGCAGTTTCTGGCGGCGGTGGTGGAGCAGCCGCTCGGGGCCGTGCATCACCGGGACGGCCGGGGCGCGGTGCGGCTGGTGCAGGACGTACCGGAGTGGGCCCATCTGGTGGATCTCGGGCTGACCGAGATCAGGGGGTGTGCGGTCGCCAGTCCGCAGGTGTCGCGGCGGCTGCTCGCCGGGATCGATGATCTGCTGCTGCTCGCCCCGCAGGACAGGCGGGAGCCGCTCGTGCGGCACCGTACGCTCCTCGTTCAGGCTGTGGAACGTACGGCGCCGGAGGCCGCCGAGCGGGAGTTCGCCCTGCTGCCCGACCATCAAGGCATCGGCTAGGAGGTGTTCCGCGATTCAGGGATAGTCGATCTTGAGGTTGTGGAGTACGGCGACAGCACGGGGTGTCGTTGATCGTGTCGCCGCGACGGCGGTGCTGGCGTAGGACTTGTGGTCCTTGAGGCGGGCGATTCCGTGTCCGGCCCGCGCCCTGCGCTTAGCGAATGCCTTGCTCTTGTTGCGGCTGGTGATGACCTCGGGGGCGCTGCGGTAGGCGCCGTCTCCGATCAGCAGGCGGTGCCCGGCGACCTGCTCGGCCTGGTGGCGCGGAAACCACGATGTCCTTGCGGTTGCCGGGCCAGGAGTCGCCGACGGCAATGACGCGCCGGTCGCGGGCCCGGAAGGTGAGCTGGATGTGGACGCTGCGCCGGTAGTTCTTGGAGCAGGCGGTCACCGCGTGTTCCTCGACGGGGATGAGTGTGCCGTCCACGACCCATAGATCCGCCCGGCTTTCCTCGGGGTTCGAGGAGCCGGGCGACCAGGGGGTGATGCGGTCGATCACGCGGTGGACAGTGGCGATGCCGACGCCGAGCAGGTCGGCGAGCTGGGGGTGTGTGAGGTTGGTGCGCCAGGCGATAGCGGCCAGGAGAACGCGGTTGTCCAGCAGGAGCACCCAGGGGTGCCCGCGCCCCGGCTTCGGCAGGAGGGCGGCGACGCGGCCAACCAGCACGATGAATACTTTGACGGTCAGTCCGGTCCAGCGCAGCAGGGAGCGGGGCCGCAGGCTGGTGACGTTGATCTTCGACATGGCCGGACACAACGACGTATTAGGTCAATACTTCCCGTTCTTGAATACGTCACTTAATCTCCGCGCTTCGGGTGGGCTTCCCGCCAGGCGTCGAGCTGGTCCACGGGCCACAGCGGGGTTCGACCGACGTAGACGGGGACGGGGAAGTCGGCGCGGCTGCTGTTGAGGTTGTAGACGTGCTGGACGGTGACCTTGAGTCGTGCCGCTGCCTGCTTGGCGTCTTCATATCCAGGAATTGTTACGGTCATAGGCCCATTCTACCTCGCTTGTCATAGGTGAACTACTCACGTAGCGTGTCGTAGGTCAGCTAATTTATGACGGGAGGTGACGGTCATGCAGGCTGCCCAGGCCCAGCGGAAGTTCCGGGGCAAGAACAAAGCCCCGAAGTGGAAGAAGCCCGACGACGGGCAGGTGTCGGTGATGGTGCTGCCGCTGGCCGTCACCGACCCCGCCGAACTGGCCCGGCTGGAGAAGCTGTTCGGCTCCATGTGGTCGATCAAGCGGGCCGTCCAGCGGGATGCCCGCGCCAAGATCGATGCCTACTGGGCGGCGAAGCATGTGCGCGAAGAGCACGGGGCGAAGGCCGTCCGGCAGCGCCTCGGACTGTCCCGTGAGGCCCTGGAACGGTGCGCGTACAAGCACCTCGAAGACTCCGGGCACCTCAAGCACCACGCCTCCAAGGCCCTGGCCATGCACATGGCCGATGTGGTGTGGAACAGCGTCCAGCGCCACCTGTTCCCCGACTCGACGGGCCACCGGTTCGGGCGGCCGAAGACGGGCCGCTGGCATGACTTCACCCGCATCCCCGACCGCGCCCGCTCCCACACCACCGAACGCAAGTGGGAGACCTTCCGCCTGGTCGGCACTCTCCACGGCCACGTCATGGCGTACACCGACGGCGGCCAGCACACCGTTCAGCAGCCGCGCCGGATGCCAGTGCCGGCCGCGCTGTCAGGAAAGCCCGGCACTCGGAAGGCGACATGGTGGGACCAAACCGGCCCACTCGCCGTCGTGTTCGCGGGAGGCCCCGACAGTGGCCGTGGTGACCTCGTGCTGCCCGTGCGCATCCCGCAGCAGCCGGGCCAGTGGGCACGTGTCGAACACTTCCTGACCAACCCTGGCCGCTGGCACAAGGTCGATCTCGTACGCCGCCGCAAGGCGTCCGCGCCGGGCGGCTGGGTGTACGAGGCGCACCTGATGATCCTCGGCCCCGGATACACCGCCCCCGCCGTACGGCAGATGCGCCAACAGGCCGCCGCCCTGAACCGCATCGGCGGGGTGGACGGCAACGTCTCCAACGTCTCCGTCGTTTCCCTCCCCGCCGGCCTCAACCCCGCCGACGGCGTACCGGCCTCCACCGAGATCACCCTCAGCCCCCAGGAACAGGCGCTTCTGGAGCGGGAAGCGAAGAAGCGGCGCGGCCGGGCGCGGGCGCTGGAACGGTCGCGTCGTGCGACGAACGCCGCGCAGTACGGGCTGTCGAAGAAGCAGGCCCGGCGTGCCGAGAGCCGGGCCGCCAAGGGCCTGACGCCCAAGCAGGTCACCGTTCCCGGCGGTGCCCGTGCCGCCCGCGTCGATGGGGTGCCGAAGCAGGCGTTCCGCCGCGACCGGCTCTCCACCCGCTACCGGGATCTGCGCGCCCGCCAGGCCGAAGCCGCAGCCTCGGCCGCCGAGCACCGCAGCCACCGCGCCCGCCTGATCGCCCGACAGGTCATCGCTGCCCACGGCCCCGTGCTCGTGGTTGAGGACTGCGACATCCGCACCTGGTACCGGCTGTGGGGCAAGCGCCTCTCCCAGACCACCCCCGGCCTGCTGATCTCGGCACTCGACCGTGAGTGCCAGGCTTCGGGCGGCCGTCTCGTACGGGCCTCCACCTGGTCCACCGCTCTGTCACAGCACTGCCTGTGCGGAGAGCGGGTCTCCAAGACCCTGCGCGACCGCGAACACAAGTGCATCGCGTGCGGCCTCACCGGAAAGCGGGACCTCGTATCCGCCGCGCTGGCCGCCTTCGTCCGCTTCGCAGACGTGGACGACCCCAAGACCGCATACCTGGACACCACCGCGTCCCGGCATGCACAGAACACCTATGCAGAAGCGCTAGAAGAAGCGCTGCGGGAGTCAACCGCACCGAGCCAGATCACCGTTCGCGGTGCTGGCCATGCGGCAGTCCCACGGCAACGCCGTGGAACCTCTGCTCCCCGAACCGCCGGACAGCGGTCCCGAGCCACCCCGGATGAGACACGCCCCAAGCGTGACCACGCCGGAAAGCCCGGACACCGCCCCGGCTGCAACCCGCAGCTCACCCTCTGGTGAATTGCGGATCGAGTCTTAGCAGTCGTTCTCGCGCAGTGAGTGCAGGTGCGCGCTGGACTTGCGGGCGAAGGCGAACGACTCGGCCGGGTTGTCGTGTTCCGCCTGCCAGTGGTGGTCACGGCGCCCGCCGTGAGTCTTGGAGACCGCCGAAATGAAGCGCTTGTAGTCGATGTCTCCGTCCCCGACGTCCACCATTCGGTAGCCGTCGCGGGCGGATGCGTCGTGTTCGCCGTCCTTGACATGGAAAAGCGGGTAACGGTCGGGCTGCTTCAGGACGTAGCGCAGCGGGTCGAACGGGGCCGGGGTGCCGTCGACCCGCTTGGAGAAGCGGAACTGGGCGGCGTAGGCCCAGTAGATGTCCATCTCCAGGTAGACCAGGTCGGGGTCGGTCTCGGCGAGGAGTACGTCGTAGAGGCGGACGTCCGGCTTGTCGGTGGCGAAGGAGAACTCCTCCGCGTGGTTGTGCTGGTAGAACTTCATGCCGCGCGCCTTGGCGGCGGCGCCGTACGTGTTGAAGTCCTGGGCGGCCCGCTTCCAGCCGTCGACGGTCGCGCCGTAGCGCCAGGGTCCGGATGCCGTACCGATGTGCTTGAGGCCGAGGGCCTGCGCGTCGTCCAGGACCTTGGTCAGGTTCTGGGCGAAGGTGTACGCGTTCGGGTTGCCGTCGGCGTAGTAGCCGACGTGGCTGCCGATGCCGCGCAGACCGTGGTCGCGGGTGAGCTGCCGGAGCCGGGCGAGGGTGATGGGGCCCGCCGAGCCCTGGGTGTAGCCGGCGTACTCGACCTCGTCGTAACCGAAGCGCTCCAGCTCGGCGAAGACCTTGGCGAAACCGAGGGTGCTCACCTTGTCGCGGAGGGAGTAGAGCTGGATGCCGAGGCGGCCGGGGGGAAGGACGGGGCGGCCGCGGCCCGGTGCCTGGGCTGCGGCTGCGGTCGGTGCTGCGGCGGCGGTCGGTGCGGTCGCGCCGAGGAGGGCGGCAGCGGTGGCGCCCGCGGCTACGCCGAGCATGCCGCGTCTGGAGAGCTTGTCGGCGAGTTCGGGGTCGGTCGTGGTCTTGCGGCTCGGGCGGCTCTGGGGACTCTGGGGACTCTGGGGACTCATGCGTGGAACTCCTTTGTCAGTGCAGTCCGGCAAGCTGAAGGAGCAGAGCTTTCACATCGGTGGCCGCGACGCGGCCAGTGACAGCGCGGGGGGTGGAGCACAGGATGAGCGGACCTTCTTCGTCGCTCTCGGGGAGGCGGCCGTGGCTGCCGCAAATAGGCGAGGGGTCGAGCGGTACGACCGCCATGCGGTAGCGCATGCCCAGCTTCTTGCGGGCGAGGGCCTTGGCCGCCTTGAGGCGTACGTACGGGTCGAGGGGGTCCATGAAGAGCTCGACGGGGTCGTAGCCGGGCTTGCGGTGGATCTCGACGAGCTGGGCGAAGTCGGGCGCTCTGGTGTCGTCGAGCCAGTAGTAGTACGTGAACCATGCGTCCGGTTCGGCTACGGCGACGAGTTCGCCGGAGCGGGGGTGGTCGAGTCCGTGGCTCTTCTTGCCCTCGTCGTCGAGGAGTTCGGCGATGCCTTCGACGTCGGCGAGTGCGGCGCGGGCCGCTGCCATGTTCTCGGGGTTCTCGGGGTGGCGTACGTAGACGTGCGCGAGCTGGTGGTCGGCGACGGCGAACGCCCGTGACGTCATGGGATCGAGGTACTCCATGCCGTCCTGGGTGTGGACCTCGACGAGTCCCGCACGGCGCAGCGCCCGGTTGATGTCGACGGCGCGGGATACCTGGGTGATGCCGTACTCGGAGAGCGCGACGACGGTACGGCCCTCGGCTTTCGCGTCGGCGAGCAGTGGGGCGACCACCGCGTCCAGTTCGGCCGCGGCCCGGAATGCGCGGGGGTCGTCGGGGCCGTAGCGCTGGAGGTCGTAGTCGAGGTGCGGGAGGTAGCAGAGGGCCAGGTCGGGGTGGCTGGTGCGCAGGATGTGACGGGTGACGTCGACGATCCACTGGGAGGAGACGATGTCGGCGCCCGGGCCCCAGAAGTGGAAGAGGGGGAACGTACCGAACTTGTCGGTGAGTTCGTCGTGGAGGGAGGGCGGCCGGGTGTAGCAGTCGGGTTCCTTGCGGCCGTCGGCGTAGTAGACGGGGCGGGGTGTGACGGTGATGTCGGTGTCGGCGCCCATCGCGTACCACCAGCAGATGTTGGCGACGGTGTAGCCGGGGTGCGCGCGGCGGGCGGCGTCCCAGATCTTGTCGCCGGAGACGAGGCCGTTGTGCTGGCGCCAGAGGAGCACTTCGCCGAGGTCGCGGAAGTACCAGCCATTGCCGACGATGCCATGCTCGGCGGGGGTGGTGCCGGTGAGGAAGGTCGACTGGGCGGCGCAGGTGACGGCGGGCAGGACGGTGCCGAGGGGGGCGTGGGAGCCGGACTGGGCGAGCCGTTTGAGGTGGGGCATGTGGTCGAGGAGGCGGGGGGTGAGGCCGACGACGTCGAGGACGAGGAGCGGGGTGGGGAGCTCTGGCTGTTCTGCTCGTTCCGCCTGCTGTGCTTGTTCTGCTCGTTCTCTCTCTGTCACGGCAGCTCCTTGAGTCCGAGGTCGACCAGGAGGTCGCGGGCGAGGGTGAGTTCGGCGGCGATGCCGTCCGCGAGCTGGGCCCGGGTACGGGGGCGCAGCTCGGGCGGGAGTGCCTGCCAGGTGTACGTCTCCACCTCCAGGTGACGGGTGAGCGGGGCCGGGCCGCCGACGAGGCGGGCGAGCGTGTCCTGGAGTACGGGCAGGGTGGAGGTGAGCGGTGGGGCGGGCGGGGCATGAAGGGGGACGTGGAAGTGGGCACGCCAGGGGGCGCCGTCGGGGAGCGCCGTACCGGCGAGCGCCTCGTCGAGGTCGTCGGTGCCGCGCAGGCCGGCGGCTGTGGCGGTGCGGGTCTGGTGGAGGAAGCGGGGCTCGGCGAAGGCGGCGAGGGCTTCGCGTACTTCGGGCAGGTGGGGGTGTTCGGCGTGCAGGGCGGCGGACAGCTGGGCCTTGGGGATGGTGACGCCGGCGGCGGTGAGCGCGTCGAGGGCGGTCGCGGGGTCCTCGAAGGAGGTGGCGAGGTGGCAGGTGTCGATGCAGATGCCGATGCGGCGGGACGCGAGCGCGGTGAGCGGGCCGATGGCGTCGGCGGTGGTCTCGACGGTGCAGCCGGGTTCGGGTTCCAGGCCGATGCGGATGGACTTGCCTGTCAGCTCCTCCAGGGTGTCGAGGCGTTCGGCGAGCGTGGTGAGGGCCGCGCGGGCGGTGTCGGCACCGGTCGCGTCGAAGTGGGTGCGCCAGGCGAGCGGGAGGGTGGAGATGGTGCCTTCGGTGACGTCGTCGGCGAGCAGGGCGGCCAGCAGTCGGGCGAGGTCGGTGGTGTGGGCGAGGCGCTCGGGGTCGGTCCAGTCCGGCTTGTACACGCGGTACTTGACCTCTTCGGCGCCGAATCCTTCGTACGGGAAGCCGTTGAGGGTGACGACTTCGAGGCCGCGCCGGTCCAGCTCGGCGCGCAGGCCGCGCAGCGCCGCCGGGTCGGTGATCAGGGCGTGCGCGGCGTCCTTCGCCAGCCACAGGCCGATGCCAATGCGGTCCCGGCCGAGGCGTCGGCGTACGGGCTCGCAGTGGTCGCGGAGCTGGGCGAGTACGCCGTCGAGGGTTTCGGCGGGGTGGACGTTGGTGCAGTACGCGAGGTGGACGGTGGAGCCGTCGGGGTGACGGAAGCGCATGCCGGCCCTCCCTCCTCATTCTCCGCCGCGAAGGATGGAATTGCCCTCGTGGAGGGGCTCCGGGGCTTCGGACACGTCGAGGCGGAGGCGACCGCTGAGGCCGTAGAAAGCGACGGGGTTGCGCCAGAGGACCTGGTCGACGTCGTCCTCGGTGAAGCCGGCGGCGAGCAGGGCGTCGCCGACCTTGCGGGTCTTGAGCGGGTCGCTCTTTCCCCAGTCCGCGGCCGAGTTGACCAGTACCTTTTCGGTGCCGTGGTCCTTGATGACCGCGACCATGCGGTCCTCGTCCATCTTCGTGTCGGGGTAGATGGAGAAGCCGAGCCAGCAGCCGCTGTCAGTGGCGGCCTTTACGGTTGTTTCATTGAGGTGATCGAGGAGGACGCGGCCCGGGGGGAGGTTCGATTCGCGGATGACGTCGATGGTGCGGTGGAGACCGGCGAGTTTGTCCCGGTGCGGGGTGTGGACGAGGGCGGGCAGGCCGTGGTCGGCGGCGAGTTGGAGCTGGGCGGCAAGGGCGGTGTCCTCGGCGGGGGTCATGGAGTCGTAGCCGATCTCGCCGACGGCTACGACGGAGTCCTTGACGAGGTAGCGGGGCAGTTCGTCGAGAACGGGGGTGCAGCGGGGGTCGTTCGCCTCTTTGGGGTTGAGGGCGAGCGTGCAGTGGTGGGCGATGCCGTACTGGGAGGCTCGGAACGGCTCCCAGCCGAGGAGTGCGTCGAAGTAGTCGAAGAAGCTGGCGGGCGAGGTGCGGGGCTGGCCCAACCAGAAGGACGGCTCCACGACGGCGCGCACACCGGCGGCGTACATCGCCTCGTAGTCGTCCGTGGTGCGGGAGATCATGTGGATGTGGGGGTCGAAGATGCGCATCAGGACTCCTCTGTGGGGGCGGCGGCCGTGAGGTCCGGGCCGGCCGTGAGGACGAGGACGCGGTGGAGATCGTCCGGCACTGGGCGGCTTGCGGCGGTGCGTTCGGCGGCGTAGTCGCGGAGCATCCGGGCGAGCTCGGCGTCGTGCCGGGCGCGCAGGGGGAGGCCGTCGACGGCGTCGACCGGTACGCCGGTGAAGAGGCACTTGAGTACGGCGTGCCGCCACGCGTGCTGGTCGAGGTGCTCGGCGGCGTACGGGCCGACCGCGGCGGCGACGAGACGGGTGTCGTTGGTGCGCAGGGCGTCTTCGACCAACGGCAGGGCCCGGTCGCCGAGTCCGCCCAGGTGGGGCAGAGCGAGAAGCACAGCGCGGCGCTCGGCGGCGGTGCCGTGGGAGTAGAGGCGGGTGGTGGTGGCGTGGTCGGGCTGTACGGCGTGCAGGAGGAGGACGCGGGCGGCGTCGGCGAGGTCCTCGCCTTCCTGGCCCACCAGGACCGTACGGCAGTGGCGGCCTGCCTCGGCGAAGCGGCGCTCCCAGGTGGGGAGGCCCCACTGGTCGGCCGGGCGGGGCGAGACGGCCTCGGCCTCGGCCTCCGCTTCGGCCTCCGCCACTGCCGCTGCCGCTGCTTCGGCCTCCGCGAGCGCCTCGTGGAGCCATGCCCGGCTCGCGCCTGCGAGGCGGGCTTCGAGTGCGGCTTGCAGGGCGGGTGTAGGTGCACTGTTGATCAGCTCGGTCAGCATCGCTCGCCTCCTGCCCGTGCGGCGTGGCGGTCGCACACCCGGGACTCCGCCGCGCGCAGGAAACGGATGGAGCGCTCGGCCAGGTCGGGTCCCGCGTGTGAGTGGCGGGGCAGTTCGACGACCGTCAGGCCCTGGTAGCCGGTGGCGGCCAGTGCGTCCAGGACGGGCGGGAAGTCGATCTCGCCCTCGCCGAAAGGCAGATGCTCGTGGACCCCCCGGCGCATGTCCTCGATCTGGACGTGCCGAAGCCAGGGGGCGGCTTCGCGTACGCAGTCGGCGGGCGGGGCCGGTTCCAGGCACTGGCAGTGGCCGATGTCGAGAGTGAGGCCGAGGGGAGCCGGGTCGCCCAGGGCGCGGCGCAGGTGATGGAAGTCGGCGAGGGTGGAGAGGAGGTGGCCGGGTTCGGGCTCGACGGCGAGCGGTACGCCGACGGTGGCGGCGGCATCGATGACCGGGGCCATGGCCTCCGTCAGCCGCTGCCAGGCGGTGTCGGCCGGGGTCCCCTCGGGGGTGACACCGCTGAAGCAGTGAACGGCGTGGGCCCCCAGGTCTGCGGCGACCCGTACGGCGGTGACGAGCAAGCCGACGCGGGCGGCGCGGCCTTCGGGGTCCGGGTCGAGCAGGGACGGGCCGTGCTTGCGGCGGGGGTCGAGGACGTACCGTGCGCCGGTCTCGACGGTGACGCCCAGGCCGAGTTGCGCCAGTCTGCGCGCCACTCGGCCGGTGCGGGCGGCAAGTTCGGGGGCGAGGGGGTCGAGGTGCATGTGGTCGAGGGTCAGTCCGACGCCGTCGTAGCCGAGGTCGGCGAGGAGGGCGAGGGCGTCGTCGAGGCGGAGGTCGGTGAGGCCGTTGGTGCCGTAGCCGAAGCGGATCGGGGCGATGGCGCCGGTCATGTGGGGCTCACCTTTCGCGAGAGCTTCCGGGCGAGGGGTACGAGCCCCATGACCGCCGCCCCGGTACCGACCGCGCCGCTGCGGGCCGCGAGGGCGGCCTGCAACGGGATCATGGCCCGGATCCCGCCGCCCACGGCGCGCTGGGTGAGGGGTGGGGAGGGATTGAGCGCGGCGTGGAGGAGGGGTCTGGCGGCGGTGCGGAAATAGGCGGCGGCCGCGAGGGCGGCAGGGGTTGCGAGGCGGGCGGCGATGCGGGCGGCGATGCGGATCGCTTTGTGCGGGGAGGGGTTGGGTGCGGGGGTGAGTGTGACCCCTGTGCCAACCCGGGGCCCCCAACCCGCGCCCCGGCGCACCACCGCACCTGGGCCGCGCGCAAGGTCGACCAGTGGCCAGGGGCAGGACGGATCGGGAACGGGCGCGGACCTTGCGCCAACCCGGGGCCACCAACCGGCACCCCCGGGCACCACCGCACCGGGGCCGCGCGCAAGGTCGGCCAGTGGCCGGGGGCAGGACGGATCGGGAACGGGCGCGGACCTTGCGCCAACCCGGGGCCACCAACCGGCACCCCCGGGCACCACCACACCGGGGCCGCGCGCAAGGTCGACCAGTGGCCAGGGGCAGGACGGTTCAGGAACGGGTGCGGACCCCGCGCCAACCCGGGGCCACCAGCGTTGGTTCGCGGGGTCGGGCTGTGGGTGCGGAATTTCCCCTGACCCTGCCCTTCCCGGAACTGGGCGCAAGCCCCCAGGCCCCTCAGGCCCCCCACACCTGGCGGGAGTGAACGTGGGGGCCGACGGCCCCGTGCCCCCGGGCGCGGCAGCTTCGCGCCGCAGGGTCGGGGCAGCCTCAGGAGTGCGTTGGCGGGCGGCCAGGGCGGCCAGCACCGTGGCCGCTGCCAGAGCGGCAAGGGGTGCCGCCGTCGAGCCGCCGTGCGCCTCGCGGCGCGAGACTTCCGTAACGGCGTAGGTGTGCGCGCCGAGCATCGCGGCGGCGGCCAGCGTGCCGGGTGACGTGAGGCGGCGCAGCGCGAGTGCCGCCCCGCCGCCGTCAACGGCGGGTGTCGCGGAGCACCCCGCGTCCCTCAACCCCTGGTGGGCCGGTACCAGGCCAAGGCCAAGGCCAAGGCCGACGCCGGCCGCAGCCACTGCCTTCCGCGCCCCGCCGCCGTAACCTGCGGCCGACCAGACCGTCCGGCGGTTGACGGCCGGGGGCCGGGGCGGCGCCACGGTTCGGG
The DNA here is from genome assembly GCF_028807635.1 of Streptomyces spiramyceticus. Classification (NCBI taxonomy): domain Bacteria; kingdom Bacillati; phylum Actinomycetota; class Actinomycetes; order Kitasatosporales; family Streptomycetaceae; genus Streptomyces; species Streptomyces spiramyceticus. The sequence continues at coordinate 880,424 of NZ_JARBAX010000002.1, read as the reverse complement.
AAGGAGCGGGTTGGGGTGGGGCCTTCAGCGGACCGCGCCCCCTTCCCGTGGCCGCCGCGCCCAGGAGCAGGTCCAGGGCCCGCGCCGTGGCCATCGTGGCCGAGGCCGCCGGGGTGTGCTTCAGGCCCAGGTCGTACGCCCAGACCGTGGCCGCCAGTGTGCTTGCCACCGCCAGCGCAGGGCGGCCCGCACCCGCCGCCAGCATCAGGCCCGTCGCGGTCAGGGCTGCGGACGCCGCAAGGGCGGCCGGCGGGGTGATGCGGCCCGAGGGGATCGGGCGGTGCGGGCGGTCCACCGCGTCCTCCTCGCGGTCCGCCCAGTCGTTCAGGGCCATGCCCGCCTCGTACAGGCACAGCGAAGCCCCGACGGCCAGTGCGGTGCCCCGGTCGGGCCGTACGCCGATGGAGGCCGCACCCGCCATAGCGTCCCCCGGGACGGTGAACAGGGCCGAGACGCGCAGGAGTTCCGCCCATGCGCCGAGCGTGGAGGAGGGCGTCACCGGGCCTCCCGCAGGCGGGCCGCGAAGCCGAGCAGCGCCTCGTACTGTTCCGCCAGCGCCGCCGGTGCACCGCCGTCCGGGTCCTTGAAGTAGAAGCCCAGCTCCGGGAGCGGGCCCGAGATGCCCACCTCATGGGCACGGGCCAGCAGCCGGGCCAGGTCCAGGACCAGCGGCGCCGCCAGCGCCGAGTCGCAGCCCTGCCACGTCGTCTGGAGCGTCATCCGCGAGCCGAGGAAGCCCTCGAAGGCGATGTGGTCCCAGGCCGTCTTCCAGTCACCCAGCGCCGGTACGTCGTCGATGTGGACGTTGCCCTCGGGAAGGGCGCCCAGAGTGTCGGTCAGGACGCGGTTCTTGCCCGCGTTCTTGGCCGCCGCCGCGGCCGGGTCGGCCAGCGCCGCTCCGTCGCCGCCGCCCAGCAGGTTCGTGCCGGACCACGCCCGTACGCACAGGGCACGCTGCACGAACATCGGGGCGAGTACGGAACGGAGCAGCGTCTGGCCCGTCTTGCCGTCGCGGCCCGCGTGGGGAAGTCCGCCGGCCGCGACAGCATCCTGGAGGGCTGCGGCGTGCAGCCCGGTGGAGGGGGTGAAGTTGACGTACGGGCAGCCGGCCCGGAGCGCGGCGGCCGCGTACAGGGAGCTGGGCGGGAGGGAGAGGTCGCCCGCCGCCGGCGCCGGCTCCGTCGAGGCGACGTTGACCACGACCACCCGGTCCAGGCACTGCCTGTGCGCGAAGTCGAGCAGGTGCGCGGCGAAGGTGTCGATGAGTTCCGCTTCGCCACGCGTGTCGCCGGGAAGCGGGCCACCCGTCCTTACCTCCCGCTCCGCCGCCGCCAGTTCACTGCGTACCGCCGAGGCCAGCCCGTACGGCAGGACGCCGCCCGCCTCCAGTTCCTCGGCCCGTTTGGGCAGCGGGCAGCTCACCGTGTCGTGTCCGCCGAAGACGAGCGAGGACAGCGGAGCGAGGCCGCTTTCCTCGAACGGCGGGCTCTCGGTGACCATGCCGTGCGCCGCGTGGAGCCCCGCTGCGAGGGCCGCGCACCCCGCGACGGCGGTCGTGGCAACGGAGCCACGTGCTCCGACGAACCACACTCCGGTCCGTGCCGTGTGCGTCGCGGCCGCTGCTGTCCCGTCGGATTGGGTGGTCACGGGCTGCCTCCCTGCCAGAGAGATGGGTGAACTGGAGTGAGGGACGGCGGGCGGGGGCTCGGCGTGCTCCCGCCCGCCGCCGGTCCTGGGTTTGCCGGTCTAGGAGCCACTCCTCGCGGCGAGCTCCTTGACCTTGATGTTGCGGAAGGCGACCTGGTCGTCGGCGCCGTGGTTCTGGATGCCGATGTGGCCCTGGGCCAGGCTGCGCGCGGGATCGGTGTTCGTGAAGTCGTTGATCTTCACGCCGTTGAGGTAGATGCGGAGCCGTTCTCCCTCGACCTTGATCTCGTAGGAGTTCCACTCCCCTGGCGGGTTGAGCGCGGCGTCGCGTGCGGCGATGTCCGCCGCCTTGAAGCCGTAGACCGAGCCGGTGGTGCGGTCGGGGGCGTCGGATGCGTCGATCTGGATCTCGTATCCCTTGTTGACGGCCGACCACGGGTCGTCGGAGGCCGGGAAGCCCACGAAGATCCCGGAGTTGTCGTCACCGGCCGTCTTCCAGTCGAGCTTGAGGGAGTAGGACGTGAGCTCCTTGGCCTGGTACCAGAGCATGCCCATGCCGCCGACGGAGTTCAGCGTGCGGTCGTCCTTGATTTCGAAGGATCCGGGGCCCGCCTGCTTCCATCCGTCGAGGGTCTCGCCGTTGAAGATCGGCCGGTAGTCCTTCGAGGGCGTGCAGTCGGCCTTGGTGATCCCGGCGGCGTACAGCATTCCGCCCAGCAGGTGCTTGCGGAAGGCCGGTTCGGCGTACGACTCCTTGGTGTGGCCGCCGCCGGTGTAGAAGGAACGCCCGCCTTCGTACGGCTGGCACCAGGCGATCGGATGGTCGCCCTTCATGTTCCCGCCGGTGTAACTGGTCTCGTCGAGGGTGGCCAGGACGCGGGCCTGCTCACGCGGGTTGGTGCGGTAGTTGTACCACTCGTCGGTGCGCTGCCAGGTGGAGCCGAGATGCGCGGTGGCGGGGTGGTCGTGGTCCTCGACGCGCACGGTCGCGGGCTGGATCTGCGGGTGCGAGTCGAAGTACGCGCCGACGAGTCCGCCGTAGAACTTCCAGTCGTACTCGGTGTCGGCGGCGGCATGGATGCCCATGTAGCCGCCGCCGTCGGCGACGTACTGCTCGAAGACCGTCTGCTGATCGGCGTTGAGCACGTCACCCGTCGTGGAGAGGAACGCCACCGCGTCGTAACGCGCCAGGTTCTCGCGGGTGAACTGCTTCGCCTCTTCGGTGGCGTCGACGACGATTCCGCGCTCGGCACCGAGCTCCTTGAGCGCGGTGACGCCGGTGCCGATGGAGTCGTGGCGGAATCCGGCGGTCTTGGAGAAGACCAGGACCCGCTTCTTGGGGATCGCGTCGGACTTCGCCGTGGAGAAGGTGAAGTCGTCGACGTCGTAGAGGGCTCCGGCGCCGCCTTTGAAGACCAGGTAGAGAGTGGTCGTCCCGGCCGGGGGCCGCTTGATGGTGGTGGTGACGTTCTGGAAGACGTCCCAGCCGCCGGTCACGGGGACCACGGTGGAGCCGATGAGCCGGCCGTCCGGTGATCCGGTACGGACCTCCAGGGTGCCGCCCGCTCCGCCGGACGAGACGCGCGCGGTGAGCGAGGTGGCGTCGCCGACGCGGTAGGGCTTGAAGGCGATCCAGTCACCGTTGCTGATGTTGCCGACGGTCTTGCCGCCGTGCGCGGTCGGCTTGCTCTGCGGTGCCACGCCGCTCTGGGTGGAGTAGTGCTCGGCCTGGCGCTGCTTGGGCTGGAGCACCTTCTGGTCGTGGCTGGTCAGCGGGGCCTGGCCGCCGCCTCCGCCGTCCGTGTACTCGGCGTCGAAGACCGCGAAGATGTTGGCGTTCGGGTCGTGGCTGCTGTCGCTCGGCGTTTTGATGGTGCCGGTGCAGCCGTTGGCCGAAGTGGCCGGGTGGCCGTGACTGTCGTGGCCGAGGATGTACGTCGTCTTGACCTTGGCGCAGTCGACGGTGCCGTCCTCCGGGTCGGTGACCTTCACCTTGAAAGGCACGTCGTCGCCGAAGTTGAACAGCTGCCCGTCACCGGGCATTTCGAGCGTCACCTTGGGCGCCGTGTTGCCGACCACGACCTGTACGCTCGCCGACCCTGTACGCCCGGTGGTGTCCTTGGCGGTCACGGTCGCGGTGTACGTGCCGTTCTTCTTGTACGTGTACGTGGGGTGGGCAGCGGTCGACGTTCCGCCGTCACCGAACGCCCAGGAGTAGGTCAGTGCGTCGCCGTCGGAGTCCGCTGTCCCTGCCGAGGAGAACTTCACGCGCAGCGGGGCGATTCCGGACGTCTTGTCGGCGGCGGCCTCGGCGACCGGGGAGTGGCCGCTGGTGGCGTTCTCGATGCGGTAGAGCCCGGAGTTCTCGTTCCCGCCGAACCAGGCAGTGCCGTAGTCGAGGACGTACAGCGCGCCGTCGGGGCCGAAGGCGGAGTCCATGACCTGGGTGCCGGTCCAGGGGACGGGGTTGATGGACTGTACGGCGCCGTTGGCGTCCTGTTCTATGCGCTTGATCCAGCGCCTGCCGAACTCGCCCGCGAAGAAGTCGCCGTCGTACGCCTCGGGGAACTTCACCGGGGAGTCGAGGTCCTTGTCGTACCGGTATACGGGGCCGCCCATCGGGGACTCGGAGCCGGTGCCGAACTCGGGGACGGATCCGCCGTCGTACGGGATCCAGGCCTCCTGCGCGGGCGGCAGGTCGGTCAGTCCGGTGTTGTGCGGCGAGGTGTTCTTGGGCGCGGCGCAGTCGAACTTGGCGCCGGACTCCTTCGTCGCGAAGTCGTAGTCGACGTAGGCGTCGTTCTTGCCGGTGCAGAAGGGCCAGCCGAAGTTGCCGGGCTTGGTGACGCGGGCGAACTCGACCTGTCCGGCCGGGCCGCGCTTGGGGTCGGCGGCGCCGGCGTCGGGGCCGTAGTCGCCGACGTACAGGATGCCGGTGGGCTTGTCGACGCTGAAGCGGAAGGGGTTGCGGAAGCCCATGGCGTAGATCTCGGGGCGCGTTCTGGCGGTTCCCGGGGCGAAGAGATTCCCTTCGGGAACTGCGTACGAGCCGTCCTCGTTCACCTTGATACGGAGGATCTTCCCGCGCAGATCGTTCGTGTTGCCGGAGGTGCGGCGTGCGTCGTACGCCGGATTGCGGTTCGGGCGTTCGTCGATGGGGGTGAAGCCGTCGGAGGCAAAGGGATTGGAGTCGTCGCCGGTCGACAGGTAGAGGTTGCCCTGCGCGTCGAAGTCGATGTCGCCGCCGACGTGGCAGCAGATGCCACGCGTTGCGGGTACGTCGAGGATCTTCTTCTCGCTGGCGTTGTCGAGGCTGCCGTCGGCCTTGAGGACGAAGCGGGAGAGCCGGTTGACGCCGTCGTACTTGGCGAATTCGACGTCGGTGCCTTCGTTGGGGGCGTCGCCCGCAGGGGTGTCCAGCGGGGGCGCGTAGTAGAGGTAGATCCGCCGGTTCTCGCTGAACCTCGGGTCGATGCCGATGCCCTGGAGGCCCTCTTCGTCGTGCGAGTAGACCGGGATCGTGCCGATGACGCGGGTGTTGCCGGCGGCATCGGTCATCCGGAGCTCGCCGTCGCGTGAGGTGTGCAGGACTCTGCGGTCGGGGAGCACCGCGAGCGACATGGGTTCGCCCGTCTCGGGCTCGCCCTTGGCGAGGGTGACCTGCTGGAAGTCCTCGGCCGCGACGGAGGCGTCTGCGGCGGTGGCGGGGGTTGCCAGGGTGAGTGATGTGGCGGCCAGGAGGCTGCTGGTGAGGAGTGCGAGAGTTCTGCGTGCGTTGAGCCGTTTTCTGTGCACGAGTGTCCTCCGGAGTGAGCAGGTTGAACGGGCGGGTGCGGATGCGCTCGGATTACGGGAACCGGAGTGCGCCGTCACACCGGATTCCTACTCATGTCCTGTACATCTCAGGGACGGTAGCGGCGTTCGTCCGGATCGGAAAGCCCTTGCGCGGGAGGGAGGTTGAACTTTGCCCTGATGCAGGACAAAGCGGTGCGTGGGCAGCGGGGACCAACCCGGCGGCGGCGCCTTCCGCGGGGGCTTCGGAGGGGAAATGTTTACTCGGCGCCGCCGAACGCCGCGTCGAACGACGCCGTCGGCGGGTCGAAGTCGTAGCGTTTCAGCGTGACAAGCGCTTCCGGTGCGCCCGTCAGGCGGTCCATCCCCGCGTCCTCCCACTCCACCGAGACCGGCCCCTCGTACGCGATCGAGCGCAGCATCCGGAATACGTCTTCCCATGGAACGTCACCGTGCCCGGCCGACACGAAGTCCCAGCCGCGCCGCGGATCCCCCCACGGCAGATGCGAGCCGAGCCGCCCGTTGCGCCCGTCGAGCCGCTTGCGTGCCTCCTTGCAGTCGACGTGGTAGATCCGGTCGCGGAAGTCGTAGAGGAAGCCGACCGGATCGAGGTCCTGCCACACGAAGTGGCTCGGGTCGAAGTTCAGCCCGAAGGCGGCCCGGTGCCCGACGGCCTCCAGCGCTCGGTGCGTCGTCCAGTAGTCGTACGCGATCTCGCTCGGGTGCACCTCGTGGGCGAAGCGCACGCCCTGCTCGTCGAAGACGTCGAGGACCGGGTTCCAGCGCGCGGCGAAGTCCTCGTACCCGCGTTCGATCATCCGTTCCGGCACCGGCGGGAACATCGCCATCAGGTGCCAGATCGAGGAACCGGTGAACCCGACGACCGTACGGACCCCGAAGGCCGCCGCGGCCCTGGCCGTGTCGGCCATCTCGGCCGCCGCTCGCTGCCGTACGCCCTCGGGCTCGCCGTCGCCCCAGATACGCGCGGGCAGGATCGCCTGATGCCGCTCGTCGATGATCGCGTCGCAGACGGCCTGGCCGACGAGATGGTTGGAGATCGCCCAGCACTTCAGGCCGTACTTGTCGAGCAGCGCGCGGCGACCATCCAAATAGCCGGGGTCGGCCAGCGCCTTGTCGACCTCGAAGTGGTCGCCCCAGCAGGCGAGTTCGAGCCCGTCGTAGCCGAAGTCGCGGGCGAGCCGGCAGACCTCCTCCAACGGCAGGTCGGCCCACTGGCCGGTGAAGAGCGTGAATGGACGTGGCATTCCTGACGGACCTCCTAAGCGAGTACGGGCGTGTAGACCGCGTTTTTCTCTGCACTCTCCTCCACCGCCGCCAGAACTCGCTGCACCTGGAGCCCGTCGGCGAAGGACGGCTCCGGATCGGCGCCGGTGGCGATGGCATGGACCAGGTCGCGCGCCTGGTGGACGAAGGTGTGTTCGTAACCGAGGGCATGGCCGGGCGGCCACCACGCCTCCAGGTACGGATGCTCCGGCTCGGTCACGAGGATCCGCCGGAACCCGGAGGAGACGGCCGGCTCGGTATGGTCGTGGAAGGACAGCTCATTGAGCCGCTCCAGGTCGAAGGCCAACGAGCCCTGTTCACCGTTGAGTTCGAGCCTGAGCGCGTTCTTGCGGCCGGCCGCCATCCGCGTCGCCTCGAAGGAGGCCAGCGCCCCCGACGCGAGCCGCCCCGTGAACAGCGCCGCGTCGTCGACGGTCACAGCACCGCGCCCGGCCGCTGCGCCACCGCCGCCCGAGAGGCCGGACGGCGCCCCTGCGGGCAGCGGCCGCGAGCGTACGAACGTCTCGGTCATCGCCGACACTCCCACGAGCGGCTCCCCCGCCAGATACTGCGCGAGGTCGACTATGTGCGCCCCCAGGTCGCCGAGCGCGCCGGACCCCGCGTGCTCCCGCCGGAGCCGCCAGGCCAGCGGGAACTCCGGGTCGACGAGCCAGTCCTGGAGATAGGTGACGCGTACGTGCCTGAGCGCCCCGAGCCTGCCCTCACCGATCATGCGGCGGGCGTACGCCATGGCGGGGACCCGGCGGTAGTTGAAGCCGACCATCGCCACCTGGCCGCGTGCGCGTGCCCGTTCCGCCGCCGCCGTCATGGCCTGTGCCTCGGCGACCGAGTTGGCCAGCGGCTTCTCGCACAGCACATGCTTGCCCGCGTCGAGCGCGGCGACGGCGATCTCCGCGTGGCTGTCCCCCGGTGTGCAGATGTCGACTATCTGCACGTCGTCGCGGGCGATGAGGTCGCGCCAGTCGGTCTCCGCCGCTGCCCAGCCGTGCTTGTCCGCCGCTGCCCGTACGGCCGCGCGGTCGCGTCCGCAGACGGCCGCGAGGACCGGCCGCGCCGGCAGGTCGAACACGCGGCCCGCAGTGCGCCAGCCCTGGGAGTGGGCCGCGCCCATGAACGCGTATCCGACCATGCCGACGCCGAGCGCGGGCGGCTCACCGGCCGCCGCCTGCGCCGCAGCCTCCGCAGCCGCACCTGTACCCGTCTCCGTATCCGTCTCTTCCTTACGGGCCATCCGGATTCCTCCTCGTCGGACTCGTCACTCGCTCGGTGGGGGCAGGCGGGCGCGGCCCGGTCAGCTGAAGCCCGTCGGCAGGTAGTCGTCGACGTTGTCCTTGGTGACGACGGCCGAGTAGAGGGTGATCGAGGCCGGGATCTCCAGCTCGGACATGCCGCTGACGCCCTTGCCCTGGCCGAGTGCGCGCGCCAGGTCGATGGCGGACGCGGCCATGGTCGGCGGGTAGAGGACGGTGGCCTTGAGCACGCTGTTGTCCGCCTTGATGGCGTCCATCGCGGCCTTGGCGCCGGCGCCGCCGACCATCAGGAAGTCGTCGCGCCCGGCCTGCTGGATGGCGCGCAGGGCGCCCACGCCCTGGTCGTCGTCGTGGTTCCACAGCGCGTCGAACTTCTTCTGCGCCTGCAGCAGCTGGGCCATCTTGGCCTGGCCCGACTCGACGGTGAAGTCGGCGGCCTGGCGGGCGACCCGCTTGACGTTGGGGTAGTTCTTGAGGGCGTCCGCGAAGCCCTGGCTGCGCTGCTTGGTCAGCTCCAGGTTGTCGAGCCCCGCCAGTTCCACCACCTTGGCGTTCGGCTTGTCCTTGAGCTGCTCACCGATGTAGTTCCCGGCGTTCAGCCCCATGCCGTAGTTGTCGCCGCCGATCCAGCAGCGGTAGGCCTGCGGCGATGCGAAGATCCGGTCCAGGTTGACGACGGGGATGCCCGCCTTCATGGCCTGGAGGCCGACCTGGGTGAGGGCCTTGCCGTCGGCCGGCAGGATCACCAGTACGTCGACCTTCTTGTTGATCAGCGTCTGGACCTGGCCGATCTGCGCCGCTGTGTCGTTCGAGCCCTCGGTGATCTCCAGGGTCACCTCCGAGTACCTCTCGGCGCGCGACTTGGCGTTCTCGTTGATGGCGTTGAGCCACCCGTGGTCCGCCTGCGGACCCGCGAAACCGATGGTGACCTTCTTGCCGGGCTTGTCGTCGGCGGCGGGCGCGTTGTTGGCCGCCGGCTCCTGCTTCTTGGGTTCATTGCTGGTGCATGCGGTGAGCAGGGCGCCCGCGGACACGGCTGCGGTGCCGAAGAGCAGTCCTCTGCGACTGGTTTCTGGCATGGCTGTTCAACCCTTCAGTCAGGGATGTACGGGAGTGAGGGAGGAGGAGCGGGAGGAGGCGGAGGGGCGTGAGGAGCCGGAGGTGCGGGATCAGGCCTCGCCGTCGCGCGCCGTTCGGCGCTGGACCAGTACGGCGGCGACGATGATCGCGCCCTTGGCGATCTGCTGGACGTCGCTCTGCAGGTTGTTGAGCGCGAAGATGTTGGTGATCGTGGTGAAGACGAGGACGCCGAGTACGGAGCCGACGATCGTGCCCCGGCCGCCGCTGAGCAGCGTTCCGCCGATGATCGCGGCGGCGATGGCGTCGAGTTCGTACAGATTCCCGTTGGTGTTCTGTCCGGAGCCGGACAGGATGATCAGCAGGAAGGCCGCGATGCCGCAGCACAGTCCGGACAGCAGGTAGAGGTACAGGCGCTGGCGCCGTACGTCGATGCCGGCGAGCCGGGCTGCCTCCGCGTTGCCGCCGACCGCGACCGTGCGCCGCCCGAAGGTGGTGCGGTTGAGCAGCAGCCAGCCCACGACGGTGACCACAGCGAAGACCAGGACGAGCGGCGGGATGCCGAGGACGTACGCATCCGGGATGCCGAGGTCGAGTACCGTCTCGACGGTCACGATCTGCGTCTTGCCGTCGGTGATCTGGAGGGCGAGTCCGCGGGCCGATGCCAGCATGGCGAGCGTCGCGATGAACGGCACCATCCCGCCGTACGCGATGAGCAGTCCGTTGACGAGTCCGCAGGCCAGGCCCACGATCACTGCCGTGAAGAGGATGCCCGCGAAGCCGTACTCCTGAGTCGCGAGCGTCGTCGCCCACACCGAGGCGAGGGCCACGATCGCACCCACCGAGAGGTCGATGCCGCCGCTGGTGATGACGAAGGTCATGCCGACGGTGACGACGCCGATGACGGAGGCCTGGGTGAGGACGAGCTGGAGGTTGCTGCTGTCCAGGAACTGCTCGGGCTTGGTGAAGCCGCCGACCGCGACGAGGACCGCGAGTACGCCGAGCAGCGACAGGTTGCGTACGTCGAGGCGCAGCCCGAGCGCGCGCCAGGCCGACTGCGGCGTGGGCGACTTGGTGGTGGTGACGACCGGTCCGTCCTGCTGCTGTTGCGCCGGCGAGACAGGCTGCGTCATGGCGTCGGGCTCTCTTCCATCACGAGGTCGAGGACGCGGTGCTCGTCGAGCTCCCGGGCAGGCGCGGCGTGTACGACGCGCCCCTCCCTGAGCACCAGCACCCGGTCGGCGAGGCCCAGGACTTCCGGGACTTCGCTGGATACGAGGAGTACGGCGAGCCCGTCGTCGGCAAGCCGCCGGATCACGGCGTACAGCTCGGCGCGCGCCCCGACGTCGACGCCGCGCGTCGGCTCGTCGAGCAGCAGGACGCGGCAGCCGCGCAGCAGCCAGCGGGCCAGGACGGCTTTCTGCTGGTTGCCGCCGGAGAGGGTGCGGATGCGGGCGTCGGGGTTGTCGGGGCGCAGGGACAGTTCGCGGGTGGCTTTCCGGGCCGCCTTGCGTTCGGCCGTACGGTCGAGCCAGCCGCCGCGCGAGAAGCGGGACAGGGTCGATACGGACACGTTGCGGGTGACGGATTCGAGCATGAGCAGGCCCTGGGCCTTGCGTTCCTCGGGGGCGAGTCCGATGCCGGCGCGGACCGCGGCGCGGACGCTGCCGGGGCGCAGGGGGCGCCCTTCGACGAGTACGCGCCCGGCGCTGGGTTTGCGCGCCCCGTAGATCGTCTCCAGCACTTCGGAGCGTCCGGAGCCGACGAGACCGGCGAGGCCGACTATTTCGCCGGGGCGGACATCGAGGTCGAGGGCCTCGAACTCGCCGTCCCTGGCCAGCCCTTCGACGCGTAGCACGGGCTCGGCGGCCGAGGGTCCGCCCGCGGGCCGTTCGGGGAAGACGTACTCCACATCACGACCGGTCATCAGGGCGACGACCTCGCGCGTCGGGGTGCTCTTGGCGGGCAGCCCGACCGCCACGGCGCGGCCGTCCTTGAGCACGGTCACGCGATCGCCGATGCGGCGGATCTCTTCGAGGCGGTGGGAGATGTAGACGACGGCGACGCCGTCCGCGGTGAGTCCGGCGACGATACGGAAGAGGTTGTCGACCTCGTCGGGGTCGAGGGCGGCGGACGGCTCGTCCATCACGATGAGGCGTACGTCGTGCGAGAGGGCGCGGGCCATGGAGACGATCTGCTGCTGGGCGGCGGAGAGCGACCCGACGAGACTGCCGGAGTCGATCTCGGGGTGGCCGAGCCGTTTGAGCAGGGCGGCGGCGGACGCGCGGGCCTCCCTGCCGCGTACGACAAAGCCCGCGGTGGTCGGCTCGTGGCCGAGGAAGATGTTCTCGGCGACCGACAGGCCTTTCACCAGGTCGAGTTCCTGGTAGATGGTGGCGATGCCGAGGCGCATGGCGGCGATGGGCGACTTGAGGGCGACCGCGGCGCCCTGCCAGGTGATCTCTCCGCCGTCGGGCTGGTGTACGCCGGCGAGGACCTTGATGAGGGTGGACTTTCCGGCGCCGTTCTGGCCGAGCAGGCAGTGGACCTCGCCCGCGAGGACCTTCAGGTCTACGCCGTCGAGGGCGCGGACGCCGGGGAACGACTTGGTGATGCCGGACATCGTAAGAAGGGGTGCAGGTAGGGGTGGATCGGCTTGTGTTGGTGCCATGACGGTTCCCCTCGGCTGGGGCGGCGGCCGGTGAGCGAACAGGACTGTGCTGTCCCGGGGGACAACCCCCGGACCCCCGGCCGGAAGAGCGGGGGGCGTCGTATGGCTTACTCGCCCGGAGGATCAGGCAGGCGAGAACAGGTGGTCGCTGATGAGCCTGGCCGCGCCGATCACGCCGGCGGCATGGCCCAACTCGCCCAGGACTATGGGCAGATTTCCGGTCGCCAGGGGCAGCGACTGGCGGTAGACCTGGGTGCGGACGCTGGCGAGCAGGGTGTGGCCGAGGCCGGTCACCCCGCCGCCGATCACCACGAGCCCGGGGTTGAAGAAGCTGACGAGTCCGGCGATGACCTGGCCGACGCGGTTGCCGCCCTCGCGGATGAGGGCCAGCGAGGTGGCGTCGCCCGCGGCCGCGGCCGCGGCGACGTCGGCGGCCGTGAGCCGTCCCGCGGCTTCGAGCCGCGTGGCGAGTTCGGCCGACTGGCCGGAGCGGGCCGCTTCCTCGGCGTCGCGGGCCAGCGCGGCGCCGCTGAAGTGGGCTTCCAGGCAGCCCCGGTTGCCGCAGGCGCAGGCGCGGCCTTCCGGTTCGACCTGGATGTGGCCTATGTCGCCCGCGCTGCCCGTCGTGCCCCGGTAGACCTCGCCGCCGACGACGATGCCGCAACCAATACCGGTGCCGATCTTGACGCAGAGGAAGTCGCCCACGGAGCGTGCGACGCCCGCGTGCTGCTCCCCCGTCGCCATCAGGTTGACGTCGTTGTCGACCATGACGGGGCAGCCGAGTTCCTGGCTGAGTGCCTCGCGTACGGGAAAGCCGTCCCAGCCGGGCATGATCGGCGGCGCGACCGGCACGCCCTCGGGAAAGCGGACGGGGCCCGGCACTCCGATGCCCGCGCCGTCGAAGCCTTCGGCGAGTCCGGATGCCCTGAGCTTGGCGGCCATGGCGAGTGCCTGCTCGAAAACGGCGACCGGCCCCTCCCGTACGTCCATGGGGTGGTTGAGGTGGCCGAGTACCTCCAACTCCGCGTTCGTGACGGCCACATCGATCGAGGTTGCTCCGATGTCGATGCCGAGGAAGCGCAGTTCGGGCGCGAGCCGGATGTTGTGCGACCGGCGGCCGCCGCGCGAGGCGGCGAGGCCGTCGGCCACGACAAGCCCGGTTTCGAGCAGCCGGTCGACCTCGACCGCGAGCTTCGAGCGGGAGAGATCGACCAGGTCACCGAGCTGGGCACGGGAGTTGGGACCGCCGTCACGCAGCAGGCGGAGCAGTCGCGCCTGGTGCGCGTTGGCAGGTCGAGCCGTCATCCGTCTCACGTGCCCCTCCCTGCCTCATAGGCCGTTCTCTCCGTCGGGCTTTGGAGGGGAACGTAGCAGCGGCTGCCGGGAGTGGGAAGAAGTTGCGCAGGAATCCACTACAACTTTCTCCACACCGAGGACAAAGCCGGTTCCTTGCCGAACGGGCAGCATTGCTCACGGAGTTGGCACACGATGGGCCGCACGAATCCGAGGCGCATGCCGACGTGTTCGGCTAGGGGGGGGTGTCCGGTCGATCTCCGTGGGCGACGCCGCGGAGATCGACCGGACACCCCCTAGGCCTGGCGCCGGTGGTACGTCGTGCGGGTGTGCTCGGTGTGGGCCCGCATGATCTCGGTGGCGCGCTGTTCGTCGCGGTCGGAAATCGCGGCGATCAGTGCGCGGTGCTCGATCCAGGACTGTTTGCCGCACTGCCGGGCGACGGGCGTGTAGTACCAGCGGACGCGTCGGCCGACCTGCGCTGCGAGCTCGGCGAGTACGACGTTGCCCGCCAACTCCATGACTTTGGCGTGGAATTGGGCGTTGAGTGACACGGCCAGATCCACGTCGTCGTCCGCGACTGCCTGCTCGCCCGCGGCGCACACCGCCTCCAGCGCAGTGATCCCCGCAGAGCCCGCATTGGCGGCGGCCAGTCTGGCGGCCTCCGCCTCCAGCAGCGTACGTACGGAGAGCAGCTGGTCGGCCTCCTCCTCGGTCGGCTCGTGCACGAAGGCGCCCTGCGCGGGGCGCAGATCGACCCACCCCTCGGTGTTGAGCCGCTGCAACGCCTCGCGTACGGGCTGCCTGGACACCCCGAGGTGCCCGGCGAGCTCGCTCTCGACCAGGTGCTGGCCGGGGCGCAGAGCGCGGGTCGCGATGAGTTCGAGCAGCGCCTCGTACACACGCTCGCGGAGTGGCCCCGGCCGCTCCAGCTTGGGCACGGTCCCTTGCGGCAGTCCTGCGGACAACATCGCGGTCCCCCTCGTGACGAGCAACGGCGAGCAGACATTGGCTATCGTCTACAGTCTACCGATCTCGTAGGAGGTATACCGAAATCCTCGTCACGCCACGTACCCAAGCCTCACCGGCTCGCGACCTCACGGGCAGCGGATGACCTGACCGGCGTACGAGAGATTTCCGCCGAAGCCGAACAGCAGCACCGGAGCGCCGGACTCGATCTCGCCGCGCTCGACCAGCTTGGACAGGGCCATCGGGATGCTCGCGGCCGAGGTGTTGCCCGAGTCGACGACATCGCGGGCGATCACCGCGTTCACCGCGCCGATCTTCTGCGCGACGGGCTCGATGATCCGCAGGTTCGCCTGGTGCAGGACGACCGCCGCCAGCTCCTCCGGGGTCACCCCGGCCCGCTCGCACACCTTGCGCGCGATGGGCGGGAGCTGGGTCGTGGCCCAGCGGTAGACGGACTGACCCTCCTGCGCGAAGCGCGGCGGGGTGCCCTCGATACGTACGGCGTGGCCCATTTCGGGCACCGAACCCCACAGCACGGGGCCGATCCCGGCCTCCTCGCCCTCCGCACACGCCTCGACGACTGCGGCTCCGGCGCCGTCGCCGACGAGGACGCAGGTCGTACGGTCGGTCCAGTCGGCGATCTCGGCCATCTTGTCGGCGCCGATGACCAGGACGCGGCTGGCCGATCCGGCCCGTACCGCGTGGTCGGCGGTCGCGAGTGCGTGCGTGAAGCCCGAGCAGACGACGTTGAGGTCCATCGCGGCGGGCGAGGTCATGCCCAGGCGGGCGGCGACGCGGGCGGCCATGTTCGGGGAGCGGTTGATCGCGGTGGAGGTGGCGACGAGGACGAGGTCGATGTCGGCGGGAACCATGCCGGCGGCGGCGAGGGCCTTGGCCCCGGCGTGGGCGGCCAGCTCGTCGACGGGCTCGTCGGGGCCGGCGACATGGCGGGTCCTGATGCCGACCCGACTGGTGATCCACTCGTCGCTGGTGTCGACCATGGCCGCCAGATCGTCGTTGGTGAGCACCTTGGCAGGTTGATAGTGCCCGAGCGCGACGACACGTGAGCCGGCCATGTACGGTTCCACCTTTCATTTGCGAACAGTCGGAACGGCCCAGTCTTCTTTGCGACTCACCGGTACGAGGGCACGTGAACCGACAGGATTCGCCCCTCAGTCTTTGGAGCTTCCCGCCGACGGCCTGCCGACGGCGACTCTTGACCCTACGAGGCGAAGCCCGACCGTTTCGGCCCGGACGCCGCCCGCCTCAACGAACAGCCCAAGATCGACAACGACCTGTACGTCCGCGACTACGACAAGTGCGTCCTCTGCTACAAGTGCGTGGACGCGTGCGGCGAGCAGTGGCAGAACACCTTCGCCATGGCCGTAGCGGGCCGCGGCTTCGACGCCCGCATCTCCGCCGAGCACGACGCGCCGCTGACCGACTCCGCATGCGTGGACTGCGGCGTCGGCTACAGCCTCACCCTGCACGTGCAGGAGAATGAGATCGTCAAGGTCACCTCGCCGCACGACAACCCGGTGACCCACGGCAACCTCTGCATCAAGGGCCGCTTCGGCTATCAGCACGTACAAAGTCGGGACTGATCATCATGGGACGGGTCACCGAGCGCCGCCGCGTCATCCGCGTCAGGGACGGGGCGGTCACGACGCGTCCCGACACGCTGGTCGCCGAGGAGCCCCTCGAAATCCGGCTGAACGGCAAGCCGCTCGCCATCACCATGCGGACGCCGGGCGACGACTTCGCGCTCGCGGCGGGCTTTCTGGTGAGCGAGGGCGTGCTCGGTGCCGCCGACGACGTGCAGTCGATCGTGTACTGCGCGGGCGCCACTGAGGACGGTACGAACACGTACAACGTGGTGGATGTCAAGCTCGCTCCGGGTGTCCCCGTCCCGGACATCACCCTTGAGCGCAACGTCTACACGACGTCGTCGTGCGGCCTGTGCGGCAAGGCCAGTCTCGACGCGGTCCGCACCACCGCCCGCTTCCCGATCGCCGATACTCCCCCGGTCCGCCTCACACCCGAGCTGCTCGCCGGCCTCCCCGACCGGCTGCGCGCGGCACAGCAGGTGTTCGACAGGACCGGGGGGCTGCATGCGGCCGCGCTGTTCTCGGAGGCGGGCGAGCTGCTCGACGTACGGGAGGACGTCGGCCGGCACAACGCGGTCGACAAGCTCGTGGGGCGGGCACTTCAGGACAGTCGCCTGCCGCTGTCGCGGGCGGTTCTGCTCGTGTCGGGGCGGGCGTCCTTCGAGCTCGCACAGAAGGCGGTGATGGCCGGTATCCCGGTCCTCGCGGCAGTCTCCGCACCTTCGTCCCTGGCCGTGGACCTGGCGGCCGAGACCGGTCTGACACTGGTCGGCTTCCTGCGCGGGCCGAACATGAACGTGTACGCGGGCGACGAGCGCATCGCCCTGCACACCGGGGTCTGACGCGCCCCGCGACACGGGATACGGGCCCGGCCGGCGGGGAGCGCCCCCTGCGCCGGCCGGGCCTCTCCGTAAGACCGGATCCGGGGCGGCGAGCCCGCTACCATCTCGGGATGTCCCGCAGCGGTGGCCGAGCGGCGGGGCGGCGGCTGACGTCGGCGCGAGTTCGCGCCGCCGGGCGGCGTTTGCGTCAGCGGCGCTGCCCGCGCCGGGCCCGGCTTCTGGCTTCCGCCGGGGCCGGGATGAGCTGGAGTGCCAGGGTGGCCGGGGGCTTGGCGATGCCTGGGCCGCCGGCTGCGACCCAGGCCAGGATGTCGTCCGTACAGTCGTCGTCCAGTGCCCAGCCGACCCAGGCTGCGCGCCCGCCACGGCGGCGTCCCTCGGTGGAGGGCTGGACCACTACGACGTTGGCCTGACCGCACGGGCCGAGGCATTCGCTCGTACGCACCGCAAGCCGCCCACCGGACGCGGCGGCGGCCTCGCGAAGGCGGCGCAGCTGGCCGTCGTGGTCCGTGCCCGGGTGCTTGCGGGCGTCACCGCAACAGCAGCCCCGGCAGACGGTGAGGGCGCAGGGGCGGGGGCCGAAGGGGCGTATCGCGGAAGTCACTTGGCGATTTTGCCAGGCGGGGGCGGCACTGGTCAGGGGCGGGTAGGTGCGGAATGCCTGCGGCGGAGCCGCCCCGTGTCACAGCGGGAAGGGGCTGGGTGGGGAACAAGCCCCCCGCAGCGGTCACCCCGCCACCGGAACCCGCCGCGTCGCAACCGGACCCTCCCCCTCCCGCACCGCATCGTCCGCCCGTCGTTTCGCAATCACCGCGCACACCATCAACTGCATCTGGTGGAACAGCATCAACGGCAGCACCGCCAAGCTCGCCTCCGCCCCGAACAGCACACTCGCCATCGGCAGTCCCGCCGCCAGTGACTTCTTCGACCCCGCGAACTGGATCGCGATCCGGTCGCCGCGTCCGAAGCCGAGCCCCTTCGCCCCGTACCAGCTCAGCGCCAGCATCGCCGCGAGCAGCACCGCCTCGACGCCCAGCAGCGCGCCGAGCCGGGCCGGGCTCACCTGGTGCCAGATGCCCTCCGTCACGCCGTGGCTGAACGCGGTGTAGACGACGAGCAGTATCGAGCCGCGGTCCACGTACCCGAGCGCCTTCTTGTGCCGCACCAGGAAGCCGCCCACCCAGCGCCGCAGCAGCTGTCCCGCGACGAACGGCAGCAGCAGTTGCACGACGATCTTCAGCAGCGAGTCGGCGGAGAAGCCACCCACTCCGCCGCCGATCAGCAGGGCCGCCAGCAGCGGGGTGAGGAAGATCCCGACGAGGCTGGAGAAGGACCCCGCGCAGATCGCCGCGGGCACATTTCCGCGCGCGATGGAGGTGAAGGCGATCGAGGACTGGATGGTCGACGGGACGAGACAGAGGAAGAGGAGGCCGCCGGAGAGCTGGGGAGTGAGGACGTACGGGACGAGCCCCTTGGCCGCCAGGCCGAGCAGCGGGAAGAGCGCGAACGTGCAGGCCAGGACCGTCAGATGGAGCCGCCAGTGCCGCAGCCCGTCGACCGCCTCGCGTGTGGAGAGCCGTGCGCCGTAGAGGAAGAACAGCAGCGCAACCGCTCCGGTGGACGCCCCGCCGACCGCCTCGGCCGCCGCGCCGGACGCCGGCAGCAGTGTCGCGAGGACCACCGTCCCGATGAGCGCCAGGATGTACGGATCGATCGGCAGCCAGGACGGCAACTGCATCATGCGGCGGCTCATGAGCTCCACTTGCTGTCGGTTCAGTACGTGCCCTCTCCATCGTCCACCTCAATGCCGCGATCGGGAATCCCGTATACAGCTCTTACTGTCATCACGATCATCGATAAGCTACTCCCATGTACGAGCCCACCCAGCTCCGCACCTTCCTCGCCGTCGCCCAGACCCTGAGCTTCACCCAGGCCGCCCGCCGCCTCGGCCTCCGCCAGTCCACAGTGAGCCAGCACGTGCGCCGCCTGGAGGACGCGACCGGGCGTCGGCTCTTCACGCGTGACACACACCGCGTGGAGCTCACGGAGGACGGCGAGGCGATGCTCGGCTTCGCCCGTACGATCCTGCAGGCCCACGAGCGGGCCGCCGCCTTCTTCACAGGGACCCGACTCCGCGGCAGGTTGCGCTTCGGCGCCTCGGAGGACTTCGTACTGACGCGCCTGCCGGAAATCCTGGAGACCTTCCGCCTCGACCACCCCGAGGTCGAGCTTGAGCTGACCGTCGAGCTGTCCGGCACCCTGCACCGCCAGCTGGAGGCAGGCCGCCACGATCTGGTCCTCGCCAAGCGGCGTACGGGCGACACCCACGGCGAACTGGTCTGGCAGTCCACGCTCACCTGGATCGGCGCCCCGTCGCTGCGCCTCGACCCGGACCGCCCGGTCCCGCTGATCCTCTTCCCGCCGCCCGGCATCACCCGGGCCCGCGCCCTCGAAGTCCTGGAGGAACACGGCCGCCCCTGGCGCATCGCCTGTACGAGCGGCAGCCTCAGCGGCCTGATCGCGGCGGCCCGCGCGGGCCTCGGCGTCATGGCGCACACCCGCGGCCTGATCCCGCCCGGCCTGGCCCCCCTGCCCGCGAAGGCGGGCCTGCCGGATCTCGGCGGCGTGGACTTCGTCCTGCTGCACGGGCGCAGGCGCGCGGCCGCACAGGACGCGGCGGACGCCCTGGCGGCGGCGATCCTGGCGGGCGGCGACCGACTGCACCGGGGGAATACGCAGTAGGTGTACAGATTTGGTGGAGATTCTCGCGCACCATACTTACTCCACGGTCAGGAGCACGTCCGAGCCTTCCCCATGTGCCCGTTTTCCACCGGCTGAGCTGTACAGATGCACATGAATTCGGATTCCGCGACCCCCTCCCGTCGACTGGCCCGCTGGGGTACGGTCACGGCGCTGTGCGGAGCGCCACAAGGAGCAGGTCATTGCGCGAGTTCACTGTCCCACCCATGGCGACGGCGCCTCAGGTCGGCGGGCTGGCGGACGCCGTCTTCGACCACGCCGAGACGGATCCGTACCGCGTCGCGCTCGGACGCAAGGGCGAAGACGGGCTGTGGCACGACGTGCCGGCGGCCCAGTTCCGTGACGAGGTGCTGGCGATCGCCAAGGGGCTGCTGGCGCACGGTGTCCGGTTCGGGGACCGGGTCGCGATCATGTCGCGTACGCGCTACGAGTGGACGCTCTTCGATTTCGCGCTCTGGACGGTCGGCGCGCAGCCCGTGCCCATCTACCCCACGGCCTCCGCCGAGCAGGTCTTCTGGACGCTGCACGACGCCGGGGTCTCGGCCTGCATGGTGGAGCACGAGGACCATGCGATGACCATCGCCTCGGTGATCGACCGGCTGCCGCTGCTGAAGCGGCTGTGGCAGCTGGACGCGGGCGCCGAGGCCGAGCTCGCCCGGGTGGGGGCGGACATCGAGGACGATGTCGTGCACCGCCACCGGCGGGCGGTGACGCCCGATTCGGTGGCCACCGTGATCTATACGTCGGGCACGACGGGCCGCCCCAAGGGCTGTGTGATCACACATGCGAATTTCATGTACGAGACCGATACCGCGATCACCCGCTGGGAGTCGGTGTTCCACTCCAAGCCGGGCGACGAGGCTTCGACGCTGCTCTTCCTGCCGCTCGCGCACGTCTTCGGGCGCATGATCGAGGTCGCGGCGATCAGGGGGCGGGTCAAGCTCGGCCATCAGCCCGTTCTCTCGGCGCAGGCGCTGATGCCCGATCTGGTGGCGTTCCGGCCGACGTTCATCCTGGCCGTGCCGTACATCTTCGAGAAGGTCTACAGCGGGGCGCGGCGCAAGGCCGAGGCCGCCGGGAAGCTGGGCCCGTTCGACAAGGCCGTCGAGGTGGCGGTGCGGTACGCGGAGGCGCTGGAGCACCGCGCTTTCGGCACCGGGCCCGGGCCTTCCGCCTCGCTGCGGCTGCAGCACCAGTTCTTCGAGAAGGCGGTGTACGGGAAGGTGCGCGACGCCATGGGCGGTCGCGTGCGGCACGCCATGTCCGGGGGGTCGGCGATGGGGCGGCGGCTCGGGCTGTTCTTCGCGGGCGCCGGCGTGACGATCTACGAGGGGTACGGCCTGACGGAGTCGACCGCTGCCGCCACCGCCAACCCGCCCGAACGCACCCGCTACGGCACGGTCGGACAGCCACTGCCCGGCACCACGGTGCACATCGCCGACGACGGGGAGGTCTGGCTGCACGGCGGCCAGGTCTTCTCCGGGTATCTCAACGACCCCAAGGCCACGGACGCGGTGCTGCACGACGGCTGGCTGGCCACGGGTGACATCGGCGCCCTGGACGAGGACGGCTATCTGACGATCACCGGGCGGAAGAAAGAGATCATCGTGACGTCCGGCGGCAAGAGTGTGTCGCCGATCGGCCTGGAGGAGCGGGTGCGGTCGCATCCGCTGGTGGCTCAGTGCCTCGCCGTCGGCAACGACAGACCGTACATCGCCGCCCTCGTCACACTCGACCAGGAGGCCGTCGACCACTGGCTCCAGATGCGCAACAAGCCGCCGTTGAATGCGGCGGACCTGGTGCGGGATCCCGATCTGGAGATGGAGGTCCGGCGGGCGGTGGTGGCCGCCAACACGCTGGTATCGCAGGCCGAATCGATCCGTACGTTCCGGATACTGGCCCACCAGTTCAGCGAGGAGCACGGGCTGCTGACGCCCTCGCTGAAGCTCAAGCGCAAGGCGATCGAGGCGGCGTACCGGGTAGAGGTGGACGCGCTCTACCGGTGACGGCGGTCGGTGACGGCTACGGATTCCGCACTCTTCTGACGGTTCATCAATTCTCGATGCGTCAGTTATTGACGGTTCATCAGGTCAGCCACAGAATGCGGGGCACCCCAAGGGAGGGACCCCACTGTGTTGCGACCGATCCGCACCATCGCCGCAGCTGCCGCAGTGCTGCTGGCCGCCACCGCGTGCAACTCCGCATCGACCCATGGTCCCGGCGACGACACGGGCAAGGGCGGGGGCGGCTCTGTACGCGGAGTGAGCGCCGACTCCATCAAGGTCGGCGGCATCGTCTCGATGACCACCGCGAGCGGGTACTCCAAGAAGGACACCGATCTCGGTGCGAAGGCCCGTTACGACCGCGCCAACGCGGAGGGCGGCGTCAACGGCCGGAAGATCGACTACCTGGGCGCCGAGGACGATGGCCAGGACCCCGCCAAGAACCTGGCTGCCGCGCGGGGGCTCGTCCAGCGCGAGAAAGTCTTCGCCGTGGCCCCGATGAGCTCGGTCACCTTCTCCGGCGCCGATTTCCTGGAGCAGCAGAAGGTGCCGACCTTCGGGTGGGGCACGCTGCCCTCGTTCTGCGGGCCCAAGTACATCTACGGCTTCAACGGCTGCCTCGTCCCGATGCCGGGCGGCACGCTCAACCAGACCTGGCCGGAGGGTCTGGCCAAGGTGCTCGGTGGGGCCAAGGGCAAGTCGGTGGCGCTGCTCGCCAATGACAACGACGCGGGCAAGTTCGGCATCCGTACCTTCACCCAGGGCTTCTCCGCCGCCGGGTACAAGGTGTCGTACGCCAAGGCCGTCGTGCCGGCGACGTCGGTGCCGAGCGACTGGTCGGCGTACACCAAGGAGATCATGCGCAGCGACGGCGGCAAGGCGCCGGACGTCGTGATCTCCGTGATGCAGACGCCGTACAACATCGGTCTGTTCACGACGCTCAAGCGCGGCGGCTTCAAGGGCGTGCTGTCCGACCCGACGGATTACGACCCCGGGCTGCTCGCGAAGGACGCTACGAAGCAGGCGCTGGACGGCGTGCATGTGCTGCTGCAGTTCGAGCCCTTCGAGTCGGACAGCGCGGGGATGCAGCAGTTCAAGGAGGACATCAGGAAGGCGGCGGGCGGCAAGGACGTACCGCTGAACATGCACATGGTCACCGGATACATGTCCGCCGATCTCTTCCTGGCGATCGCCGAGAAGGCGGGCAAGGACCTGACCGTCGAGTCCTTCCAGAAGGCGGCGGGTTCGTTCTCCGACAGCGGGACGCTGGTGGGCGACCGGGCCGAGCCCAAGGGGCAGCGCGAGAGCTTTGGCTGCGGGGCGCTGGTGCAGCTGAAGGACGGCAAGTACAAGGTGTCTTCGCCGTTCAAGTGCTATCCGCCCATCCCCTTCGATTAGGGATGGGGTCCCGTCATGGGTGATCTGCTGGGCTTTGTGCTGAGCGGGCTGGTCTCGGGTGCGCTGTACGCCCTGCTGGCCACGGGGCTTGTCCTCTCGTACTCCGCGTCGGGGCTGTTCAACTTCGCGCACGGCGCGACGGCTTATCTGTGCGCGCTCGCCTTCTACGAGCTGCACTCGGGCTTCGGGTGGCCCGCTGTGCCGACCGCGTTCCTGCTCGTGTGTGTCGTCGCGCCGGGGATCGGGTGGGGGCTCGACCGGCTGATGTTCAGGAAGCTGGCGCGGGTCGGCGAGACGGCGCAGATCGTGGCGACGATCGGGCTGCTCGTCGCGCTGCCGGCCGCCGGGCTGTGGGCGGTGGAGCTGCTGGCGGAGGCGGGAGCGCCCGTGGTGCCTGCCGAGAACCAGTTCGGGCTGCCGGGAGTCGGACCGAGCCCGGCCACGTCCTGGCAGCTGATGGACGGCGTCGGCATCGACTCCGACCAGCTGATCACGTGGCTGGCGACGGCCGTGGTGGCCGTGGGGCTCTGGGTGCTGATGCGGCACACCGGACTCGGGCTGCGACTGCGCGCCGCCGTCGACAACCGCACACTGGTGGAGCTTCGCGGCATCAGCGCGGACCGGCTGTCGTCGGTGGCTTGGATGCTTTCGTCGGGGCTGGCGGGACTGGCGGGTGTGCTGGCGACGCCGCTGCTCGGCCTGTCCGCCCACGACTACACCCTGTTCTTGTTCGTGTCGGCGACGGCGGCGGTGCTGGGGCGGTTCGCGTCGATTCCGCTGGCGTTCGCGGGCGGGCTGGGACTGGGCGTACTCCAGAATCTGACGGCCGGATACGCGTCCTTCGCCGACGACATCACCGGATTCCGTACGGCGGTGCCCTTCCTGATCCTCTTCGCAGGACTGCTGGTGATGACGCGCCGACAGCGGACGGCGGGGACGGCGGCGGCGGACGCACCGCCGGTCGACTATCTCGCCGGGCGGTCGTGGGCGCGGAGATGGGGGCCGTGGGCGTCGGGCGCGGCACTGCTGTCGGCGGCCTTCTACACCGTCACGACGCCCTTCTGGAGCGGGATCCTTGCGCAGGGGCTCGCGATCTCGCTGGTCTTCGTCTCCTTCACGGTGGTGACGGGGCTCGGCGCGATGGTCAGCCTGGCGCAGGCGACGTTTGTGACGGGGGCGGCGCTCGTGGCCGGGCTGCTGATGAGCCACGGCTGGCCGTTCGTGGCCGCGGCGCTGGTGGGCACGTGCGCGGCGGCGGCACTCGGGGCGCTGGTGGCGCTTCCCGCGCTGCGGCTGGGAGGGCGATCGCTGGCGCTGGCCACGCTTGCCCTGGCCTTTCTGGCGGACCAAGTGCTCTTCCAGATGCGGTGGTTGAGGAACGGCGACACGGGCTGGGAGATCCCGCGCCCCGTCTTCGGACCCGTAAACCTGGCCGACGACCGGGCGATGGGCGTGGCCCTGGTGTTCCTGCTGACGGCGGCGGTCGCCTCGCTGAGCGCCCTGCGCAACTCCCCTTCGGGTCGGGCGATGCTGGCGGTACGTTCCGCTCCTGCGGCGGCATCGGCCTCGGGCGTCTCGGTCATCCGTACGAAGCTGATGCTGTTCACCCTGTCGGCGGGGATCGCGGGCTTCGGTGGCGTGATGTACGCGTCGTACAACACCCGCATCACGGCGACCGACTTCACCGCGATGACGGGCTTGATCTGGCTGGCGGTGGTGGTCGCGGCAGGGGTACGGCGCCCGCAGTTCGCGGTGGTGGCGGGCCTGGTCTTCGCGCTGGTGCCGCATGCCGTGTCGGAGTACGTCACGGAGTCGACGCAGCTCCCGGTCATCCTCTTCGGCCTGGCGGGATTGGCGCTGGCGAACGACCCGGACGGGTACTGCGCGGCGGTAGCGGTGCGGAGGTATCGGCGGAGGGGGGTGGGGGCGGGCGACTTGCTGCGGGTGGGGGACGGCGACTCGGCGCGGGCGGCGGCTGGGAACTCGGCGCGGGCAGAGGCTGGCGAGTCGGCACGGGTGGCGGCCGGTGACTCGGCGCGGGGCGAGGCCGGCGACTCAGCGCGGGTGGCGGCCGGTGACTCGGCGCGGGGCAAGGCCGGCGAGTCGGCGCGGATGGCGGCCGGCGACTCGGCGCGGGGCAAGGCCGGCGACTCAGCGCGGATGGCGGCCCGCGAGTCGGCGCGGGTGCGGGTGCCCTCCCCCCTGCCTGCGGCTTCGGAGCCTCCGGGCGGCGTCGGGGGCGGAGTTCCCCCACTCCCCCCTCTCCGCCCGGAGGCAGAAACCCCGGCCCAGGGGACCACACCTGCCGCGCAGGACGCACCAGGCGCACCTACCTCCCAACCGTCGGTGAACGGAGCGCCGGTCGAGCAGGCAGCACCTGCCCTCGGGGGCCGGGGGGCCTCCCCCCGTTTCGGGAAGGGGCGGGGTGGGGGAGAAGCCCCCTCCGCCGCGCTCACGCTTCGCGGCGTTCACGCCGGGTACGGCGGAGCCCCCGTACTGCACGGCGTCGATCTGACCGTACGCGCAGGAGAAATCGTCGCCCTCCTGGGCCCCAACGGAGCCGGGAAGTCCACCACTTGCCACGTCGCCGCCGGGCTGATCCCACCCCTCTCCGGCAGCGTCCACATCCACACCCGCGATGCCACCCGCGATGCCACCCGCGACGGCCCCGTACGGCGCTCCCGTGCCGGCGTCGTCCTCGCGCCGGAGGGGCGGGGGATCTTCCCCTCGCTCACCATCGAGGAGAATCTCGCGCTGCGCCTGCCCGAGCAGTCCGCCCGCGACGCGGTGTACGAGCGCTTTGCGAGCCTCGCCAAGCGCCGTACCGTACCCGCCGGTTCACTGTCCGGGGGCGAGCAGCAGATGCTGGCGCTCGCGCCCCTGCTCCAGCGCCCACCGGCCGTACTCGTCGCCGACGAGCCGTCGCTGGGGCTCGCGCCCCGCATCGTAGAGGAGGTGTTCCGGCTGCTGACGGAGCTGCGCGAGGCGGGCACGGCGCTGCTGCTGGTGGAGGAGAAGGCCGCGGGAGCACTGGGAATCGCCGACACCGTGGCGTACCTCGCGCAGGGCCGCGTCACCTGGTGCGGTCCGCGCGACGAGGTGCGGGCCGACCGGCTCACCGAGGCGTACCTGGGAATCGCGGCGACGGAGTGAGGTACATGAGTGAGTACGTCTGAGTACGTCATCGAAGCCGACCGGATCCGAGTCCGCTTCGGCGGCATCGCGGCGCTCGACGGCGTACGCATCGCAGCCCGCCCCGGAGAAGTATGCGGCCTCATCGGCCCGAACGGTGCCGGCAAGACGACGCTGTTCGACGTCCTGTCGGGCATACGGCGCCCCGACGAAGGGCACGTGGTGCTGGACGGTACGGACATCACGCGCCGCTCCCCCGCCTGGCGGGCCCGCCACGGCATGCGCCGCACCTTCCAGCGCCGGCAGCTGTTCGGCCAGCTCACCGTCGCCGACAACCTCGTCGTCGCCCAGGAATGGCGCGGCGGCGGGGGCGGCCTGGCGGCCGACCTGCTGGCGTCACCGACGCGACGTAGACGAGAGACAGCGCGCCGCCGGAGGGCCGCCGAAGTACTGCGCTCCTGCGGCCTTGACGCGCTCGCGGGCTCATACGCCGGGGCGCTCCCCGTCGGCCAAGCCCGCATGGCCGAGCTCGCCCGCGCACTGGCTGAC
This sequence comes from Streptomyces spiramyceticus, assembly GCF_028807635.1. NCBI lineage: Bacteria > Bacillati > Actinomycetota > Actinomycetes > Kitasatosporales > Streptomycetaceae > Streptomyces > Streptomyces spiramyceticus. The sequence continues at coordinate 854,129 of NZ_JARBAX010000002.1, read as the reverse complement.
CCGCCCCGCGTACTGCTCCTCGACGAGCCGGCGTCCGGCATGTCGAGCGAGGAGAGAGCACACCTGGCCGCCGTAATCCGTCACTTGACTGCCGAGGCCGGCTGCGCGGTCGTCCTCGTCGAGCACAACGTCGCCTTCGTCATGGAGCTGTGCACCCGCGTCGTCGTCCTCGACCTCGGCAAGGTCCTGGCCGAGGGCAGCGCCACGGAGGTGAGACAGAACCCTGCCGTACGGGACGCATACCTGGGAACACCGGCCGCTGCGCCGGATCGTACTGCGGAGGACAAGGGCGCGGACGGACCCGGCGGCAGCTGATAGACGGAACCTGGGAAATGCCCTTCACCAGCCATCAACAAGAGCTGCCGCCAGCGCAGTTGATGCACACCCAGAGGAGTCCATCAGCCTGGAACTGCGGTCACTCCCCGACGGCGTCCAGGAAGATCCGCGCCAGTTCGTGCGGTTGGGAGAACATCGGCCAGTGGCCGGTGTCCATCTCGACAAGCCGCCAGCGATCACTCGTCAGCAGCTTGGCCACGTCGTCACTCGGCTCGGCACCGTCGAGCAAGCACTTGATGTACGTCGCCGGAAGCTCGCCAAGTGGCCGTGCCAGCACGGCCGGCTCGGCCAGTGAGGCACCCGGGTGCGGCGTCGAGCCGCCCACGATCCGTGCGACTTGCTCATCGGTAAGGCCCTGGCCGTCGTAGTCGGGCGCGTCCAGCGGTGCCCAGAAGCCGCCGTTCCCGGCGATCGAAGCCTCCAGCTTCGCCGGACCCTCCCACCAGGCGGATACGAACGACTCGCCGTCGGTCGGAACACTGGCGTCGACGAAGACCACGTGGGCCAGCCGGTCACCGATCCGCTCGGCGGCCTGACCGACCGGTATGCCCGAGTAGCTGTGCCCGACCAGGACGACGTCGCGCAGATCCTGGCGTTCGACCTCGTCAACGATGTCCTGGACGTGAGTCTGCTGCCCGGCCGACGCGCCCTGCTTGTCTGCGAGGCCGGACAACGTCAACGGGTGGGCACCGTGACCGGCCGCACGCAGCTGCGGCACCACCTCGTCCCACGCCCAGGATCCGAGCCAAGTGCCTGCCACTAGTACGAATTCCGTCATGGAGTGAACGTAGCCCAGCGGTCTGACAACCGGTCCGGAACCACCTTCGATACGCGCCTTGGCCCGCCATACGCTGCGCCCATGCGCCGACGAGTGCAGCAGGCTCCGCACCAACGAGCATCAGTACGGCGGCATTTCACGCTGGCCGGGGTGCCTGGCCGGGGCCGTGGTCATGTTCCCTGTGGTGGTGTAGTCGATCAGTCCTCGAGTTGGCCGGGAGGGCGGGGGTGTCGGTGGTGGGGGTCGTCGCGGTACAGGCCGTTCAAGCTGCCTTCGGGCAGGTAGCGTCGGGGGCAGGCGATCCTTTCGTCGTGCATCTCGACCAGCACGGCGGTGACCAGCCCAGGCCGGCGGGGTTGGGGAAGACCTGGACGACGTCGGTCCGGCGCTGATCTCTCGGTTGATTCGCTCCACGGGGTTCGTGGACTGGATCTTCTTCCAATGCCGGGTGGGGAAGGCGGCGAAGGCGGTCAGGTCGTCCTTCGCCGCCCGCAGCAGCTGTTTGACCTTGGGGAACTGGGAGCCGAGCATCTCGGCGACTCGCTGCCGCTACCCGGCATGACGCCATCTGCCGTCATCGGGCCCCCGGCATGAGTTCGACGCGTATGTCGTCGGTTTCTCGGATTACATAAGTCGAGTCAGTGTCATGCTGCCAGCCCACAGCGACGGCGTGATAGCGCCCGCCGCGCTCGATTATGAGCCTCAGCCCGGTGTACCGGTAGCGGTAGTGCACCTGCTCTCCGAGATCTTTCACCTGCAGTCCGCGACCGGTCATGCTCAGTCGGTCGGTGCTGAAGACGACGATCGCCGTCCTGCCGACCAGATGATCTGCGCTGCGCTGAGCGTCGCGTAGACCCGACAGATGCGCCGCCAGCGCGACAGCCCAGAGCAGGCACAGGCATGCTGCCGTGAGCGGTGCGCCCCGTGCACGGATGCCGCTTGGGCAGCGGCCGTTGTTCGCAGCGGGCGACTGCCCCAAGAGGATGCCGGTGGCCAAGAGAACGGGCACCAGCCATTGATACGGCTGAATTCGGCCCCAGCTGAACAACATGATGACGGCCACGCACAGCACGAGCAGATGGAAACGGGCCGCCCGCTGCACGACTCGTCGGCACTGGCCGATCACGGTGGGTGGCAGAAGAGGCAGGACTGACCGGCTGAGCAATTGCGGGTCACGCAACACAACCACAGCCACCACAGCGGTCAACACCACGGGAGCAGTCACCAGCCGCAGGCTGCGCATGACGAACTCCGGGAAGCTCAGGCCCAGAGCCAGCACGTCGATGTGGAAGTACTCGAAGAACGCCCAGGTATGCACCGCGCCGGCATAGAACAACAGCGCCGCAGCGAGCGACAAAAGCGCCGCCAAATCGGCGGTGTAACCGGCGGCCGGATGCTGGGCATTGGGCGGCTCTGTGCCACGAGGGCCGGAATCGCGCCGCAAGATCCGCCTGCGACGTCGCCGGGCACCGGCACGCCGCAGACGCCGTTCGTCCTCCGGCGTGGACGCCCGGGCGCGGGGAGCGGGAAAGGAGCGAGCGTTGTTCATGATGTCGGCGTCGGCGTTGGCTCTGTCTCGGGTGACGCGGTGGATGTGGAGCTACACGGACGCGGGCGGCTGCTGGATGAAGGGCCCGGATGCGTGGATGCGCTGGAGGAAGGGCCGGGGGACGCAGATGCGCTGGAGGATGGATCGCCGGAACAGTCATCGGTGGAACACGGCTCGGTCTGACAGTTGGATTCCGGGCCCGGCATCGACGGTTCTTCCGCTGGGTCTGGCACCAGCACGGGCGTGGGTTCCGGGCTCGGAACCCACGTCGGCTCCGGCACGGGGTCGACGGGGTCTCCGCCGAGAGGCGGTGGCGTGCTCGACTCACCTGTCGGCTTCGAAGGAGTCCCGGCCGGAGCCGCGCTGTTCAGGGGCGTGCTCGACGCGCTGTGCCTGGCGCGTTCGCCCGGCGGGGCGTTGGGACTCGTGGTGGGTGAGTGAGCCGACGGTGAACCCAGAGGAGCACGCCGTGCGTCCGGACCAGGTTCATGAGCGGACGTGGAAGAGCAGCCTGCACACGAGCCGACCGAGGCAGCCACCACAAACACAAGACACTGCAGCCTCAGATGCCGAGCACGCATGCGCCCCATCTACCGTTGCACCGGCCCTTTCAGACGCTACTTGTGGGAGCGCCACTACGGAACGTGACCAAACCCAGGGCCCAGAAGTCTGCCGCAGACACTGACACCCGCAAAGACACAGATCGTTAGTGGCCATCTCTGGCGCTGACTGTTCCTCCGTGAGCGATCCAGGCCAAGTTCCCTGTACGCCTGGTTCTGACCACCCAGCTTGCGGACCGGTTGCCAGTAGACCCGATCGCCCCGCCCTGCTGATGACGCTCGCCGGAGGAACCGCAGGTGCGGCAGGGCAGCAGATCTGGGAGTCCCCGCTGAGCAAGACAGCCAGCCCGGGTCATGTCCCGTCGGGGGGTGCAGTCACTGGCCGAGCTGATTGGGTTCCCGCTGTGGAGGAAACTGGCGGTCGCCCCCGGTCGGTTCGGCAGTGAGGAGTTCGGTCATGGAGCCTTCCGAGAGGTAGCGGCCGTCGAAGACCTGCCATTCGTCGTCGAGTTCGGCCAGGACCGCGGCGCGAGCCGGTCGAGCGCCGCAGGGTTGGGAAAGACCTGGACGACGTCGGCCCGCCGTTTGATCTCCCGGTTCAGCCGCTCCAGCGGGTTAGTGCTCCAGATCTTCTTCCAGTGGGCCGGCGGGAAGTCCGCGAACGCGGTGATGTCCCCGGCCGCACCCAGCAGCATGGTCTTGACCTGGGGGAACTGCCGTCCGAGCATGTCGGCCACCACGTTCAGCTGGGTTCGAACTGCCTCGGCGGAGGGGAGACTTGCGCGGTGGCCTGTCCCTTGTTCAGGGAGCAGTCACCGACAGCGGATGCAGGCCCCGAGCAGATACCCGCGCGTTCACGAACCCTGATCGGCTACACCACTCGGCGGGACACCATCATCTCGAGGAATCCAGTTGCTCCGCCTGAACGCCGCTGACAGGGTTTTGGCCCATGCCTACCTTCTCCGCGTATGACGGAACCAAGCTTGCGTACCACGTGTTCGGAGACGGTCCTCCTGTGATCTGCCTGCCCGGGGGGCCGATGCAGGCTTCCGTGTACCTCGGCGACCTTGGCCGCCTTTCCACGCACCGCCAGTTGGTCATGCTGGATCTTCGGGGCACTGGCCGGTCAGCGATACCGCAGGATGCCGCCTCGTACCGTTGTGACCAACTTGTCGAAGACGTTGAGGCCCTGCGCGAGCACCTTGGCCTGGAAAGGGTGGACCTGCTCGCGCATTCTGCCGGCGCGAATCTGGCGGCGTTGTATGTGGGCCGCCACCCGGAACACGTCAGCAAGCTCGCGCTGATCACGCCGAGCACCATGGCCGTCGGCCTCGCGATCACTGGAGACGCCCGGCGCGAGACTGCTCAGCTGCGCCAGGACGAGCCGTGGTTCGCCGTAGCCTTCGAGGCCTTGGAAACGACCGTTGCCGGCAAGGCGACGGACGACTCCTGGCAGGCCATCGCGCCGTTCTTCTACGGCCGCTGGGATGAGATGTCTCAAGCCCATCAGGCTGCTGAGGACGGGCAGAAGAACAAGGAGGCCGCGGCTGCGTTCGGCGCCGAAGGCGCTTTCAACCCGGATGCCACCCGCACGGCTCTCGCCCAGTTCGGGCCGCCGGTGCTGCTGCTCGCCGGGGAGGTTGATCTGGCAGCCCCTCCGCGCACGATGGCCGAGTTCGCCGGGCTGTTTCCAAACGCCAAGTTCGTCATTCAGCCCGGAGCCGGACACTTCCCCTGGCTCGACAATCCCGACCGGTTCGTGGCGACCACTGCGGCGTTCCTGGAATAGGCGACCGCTCAGTCGTCTTGCCCCATACATCGGAGTTATACCGCTCCCGCGCCGCTTCCGGACCGGCGACGGGCCCGGCCTTCACCAACTACGAACGACTGTTGCATCAACCGGCCTGACGAACGCGCCAAGGGCCGGTCCGTAAAGCTTCCCGCTGGCGTCTTGTGCGTGGAAGAGGACACTTTCGTCGCCGAGTTGAGGGCATTTAGGTGTCCTCTTTCCACCCCAAGGCGCTTCGGGGGCGCTCATGAGCCGCATCAGTCCCATGAAACCCATCAGGCCCAAGCCGGTGGGCTGGTGAGGGCCGTCGACTCACGACAACTCGAAGGGTCAGCTGCCCGGCCCGGCTGGCCACCGGCGTGGGTGCGGCTGTGGGTGGGAGTGTGGTGTCGCACCAGCAGGCGGGCGGGGTGGGCGCTGAGATCGGCCCGGCCGCCCCCAAGGCGTGGTGTGTGTATCCCACCCACCGGACCCGTCGCCCGGCAGCGGCGGTCGGCTGCTTCCCGGGCCTTCTCCGGGGCCCGGCTCCCGGGGGCCGCCCCCGTGAAGAACCAGTGGTGGAGGGGTGGGCGTCAAGGGGGGCCCGTAGGGTCATCGCGCAGCGACGCGACGTAGGAGCACCCGTTACGCCCGCACCGGAGCCGCGAAACTTGGGTAAAGGGCGGCCCCATGGCAGAGACAATCGACGCCCCTGGTCGGGGCCATCCCCCGACCCCGAAGTCGAACCGGGCGCCGCTCCTCAGACCACGCACCCCAGACACCGGGCATGAGTCTCAGCCGACCACCGGATTGGGTGGACGCCGAACCGAGCCGAGTCGCCATTCAACTGGTGCGGACCAACCACCAAGCCGTAAGTCACCGAGACGGCCCGGACCACCCGCCGGACAAGGCCAGCGTGCAGGGCTCCCTTCCCGCGGGCCGCCCCGTTAAGAACGGTAACGGTAGCGGTGGGGCGGGAGGCAAGGGTGGAGCGGAGCGACATCTCCGCAGGCGACGCGACCGCAGGGAGCGCCCTTGATACACCGGCGGCCCGTCGCCTCCGCTTCGGCGCAGGACGGGAATGCTTCAGGCCCCGTGATCGTTGACGAGGGGAGTACCAACCGACGACGTAAGGACCGATCGCTCGTGAGCAAGGCCTCCTCCGCCCCCTCCCTCACCCTGAACAACGGCGTCGAGATGCCCCAGCTCGGTTTCGGCGTCTGGCAGGTGCCTGACGACGAGGCCGCGAACGCTGTCGGCACAGCGATCCAGGCCGGGTACCGAAGCATCGACACCGCCGCGATCTACGAGAACGAGACCGGCACCGGCAAGGCGATCGCCGCCTCCGACGTCCCCCGCGACGAGCTGTTCGTGACGACGAAGCTCTGGAATTCCGAGCAGGGTTACGACTCCACGCTCCGCGCCTTCGACGACTCGCTGGCCAAGCTCGGCCTCGACTACGTCGACCTCTACCTGATCCACTGGCCGCTGCCTTCCAAGGGCGCGTACGTCGACACGTACAAGGCCTTCGAGAAGATCTACGCGGACGGCCGCGCCAAGGCGATCGGCGTCTCCAACTTCCTTCCCGAGCACCTAGAACGGCTCATCGGCGAGACCGCGGTCGTCCCGGCCGTCAACCAGATCGAGCTCCACCCGCACCTCCAGCAGAGCGAGTCCCGCGCTTTCCACGCCGAGCACGGCATCGCCACCGAGGCCTGGTCCCCGCTCGGCCAGGGCAAGGGCCTCCTGGAGGTCCCGACGGTCGTCGCCATCGCGCAGAAGCACGGGAAGACTCCGGCCCAGGTCGTGCTGCGCTGGCACCTCCAGATAGGCAACGTCGTCATCCCCAAGTCCGTGACGCCGTCGCGGATCGCCGAGAACATCGACGTCTTCGGCTTCGAGCTCGACGCCGACGACCTCGCGGCCTTCGCCGCCCTCGACGAGGGCAAGCGCCTCGGCCCGGATCCGGCGACGTTCGACAACGACGCCTGACAACTACCGCGCCCTTGAGGCCATGATCCCCGGACAGCCCGACGCAGCCCAGCGGTTCAACGACTGCTACGCCCCCTTCTGGCAGTCCGTCATGGGCTTCGTCGACATCGCCAGGGGCGCCCTGCACAACACGAGCGTTTGGTGATCACCAACGTACGGATCCTGCTCGCCGCCCACGACGACCGGATACGACACCGCGACACGGAAGGCACCGCGTGACCAGCACCGGCGGCAACACAAACGGTGACGCCACCAAGCCGCAGCCCATCGCCGAAGGCACGTACCGCCTTCGCAACGTCGGCAGCGGCATGCTCCTTGAGGTGTACGGCGGCAACAAGGGAAGCGGTGCCAACGTCCAGCAGGGCAAGGAGAGCGGCGGCCCGGCGCAGCACTGGTACGTGTCCGCAGTACACAGCGGCGGCGGCCTCTACCACCTGGTGAACGCCGCGAGCGGCAAGCGGCTCGACGTCGCCGGGGCCTCGACCGAGAACGGGGCCAACATCCAGCAGTGGAAGGCCAACAACTTCGGCGCCCAGGAGTGGCTGGTCGAGCAGCACCTGGACGCGCCCGGCACGGTCACCCTGATCAGTTACGTGAGCGGGCTGCTGCTGGAGGTCGCCGACGGGAGCATGGACGACGGGGCGAATGTGCAGCAGTGGGAGGACACCGACTCCCCCGGCCAGTGGTGGCACTTGGAGCCGGTGATCACGCCGTAGGCATCGCACCGTAAACATCACAGCGTCAGGCATCACGGCGCAGGCATCACAGCGCAGGCATCACACCCGGCGCAATGCCGTCCGGTACTCCTGCGGACTGACCCCGCGCACCCGTTTGAACGCCGCGCTCAGTGCGAAGGACCCGCTGTAGCCGACCTGCCGCGCCACCGCCCCCACCGTCGCGTCCGTCTCGCGCAGCAGATCCGCGGCGAGGGCGAGGCGCCACCCGGTGAGGTACGCCATCGGGGGCTCCCCCACCAGCTCGGTGAACCGCCGGGCGAGCCCCGCCCGCGAGACGCCGGCCTTCGCGGCGAGCGCGGCCACCGTCCAGGGGTGGACGGGATCGTCCTGCATCAGCCGCAGGGCCTGGCCGACGACGGGGTCGCCCATGGCCCGATACCACGCCGGCGCCTCCGCTTCGGGCCGTGAAAACCATGTCCGGAGCGTGGCGATCAGCAGCAGGTCGAGCAGCCGGTCCAGCATCACGCTCTGGCCGGGTTCGTCCCTGCCGATCTCGTCTTCGAGCGCCGGCATCAGCGGGCAGTTCCACAACTCGGCGGGCAGGTACACCAGCGGCGGCAGCGCGTCCAGCAGCCGCCCGCCGACCTCCCCCGCCAGCTGATACGTACCGATGAGCATGGCCGACGCCCCGTCCGGGCTGTCGCCCCATGTCCGTACGCCCAGATGCATCGCGTCGGCCAGCGGCTCGCCCTGGAGCGTGTTGCACACGCCCCCCGGCCCGATCCTGGCGCGCGGCGGGCTCGCCGGGTCGTCGGCGCAGGTGTACGGCTCGGGGCCGCGCGCGATCGCGATGTCGCCGGGGCGCAGCAGCACCGGGGCGCCCCCGTCTGGCATCACCCAGGCGTTGCCGCGGGTCATGCACATCAGGGACAGGGGCGCCCGGTCCTCGACGCGTACCGCCCAGGGCGGATTCATCACTGCGCGGAGGAGGAAGGCGCCGCGGGCGCGCGGCCCGTCGAGGAGACCGGCGAGTACGTCCATGAAACCTCAGCGTAGACGCAGACGTATGGAGTTGAGCCTTTGAAGCATGGCTCGTCCAGACTCGCCCGGCGAATCTTGAGGCATGACAGAAAACTTGAAGCAGACAGCGCAGTCCCAGCAGCCCGACCAGCCCGACCAGTCCGCGCAGTCGGAACAGTCGGAACAGTCGGAGCGAGCAACAGTGTTGGTGACGAGCGGCACCGGCAAGACCGGCCGCCGAGTGGTCGAGCGGCTCGCCGCCCTCGGCACGACGGTCAGGTCCGGGTCCCGCAAGGGTGAGGTGCGGTTCGACTGGGAGGACGATTCGACGTGGAGTCCGGCGCTGCGCGGCGCGGATGCGGCGTATGTCGCGTACTACCCGGACCTCGCCGCCCCCGGCGCCGTAGAAGCGGTGCGGACCTTCGGGCGGATCGCGAAGGAGAAGGGCGTACACCGGCTGGTGCTGCTTTCGGGGCGCGGCGAGCCCGAAGCGGTGCTGGCGGAGGAGGCATTGCGCGAGTCGGGTGCGGCGCTCACGGTCGTACGCGGCAGTTTCTTCGCGCAGAACTTCAGCGAGGGCGCCATGGTCGAGGGCGTCATAGCCGGTGAAGTGGCGTTCCCCGCGGGCGGGACGGCGGAGCCGTGGGTGCACGCCGACGATCTGGCGGATGTGGCGGTGGCGGCGCTCACGGAGGACGGGCACGCGGGTCTGGTGCACGAGCTGACCGGCCCCCGGCTGCTGACCTTCGCCGAGGTCGTGGCGGAGATCTCGAAGGCGACGGGCCGCGAGGTGCGGTATGTCCCGGTGTCGGTGGCGGAGTACGCCGCGATGCTCCAGGAGTACGGAATGCCGGGGCCGGTGGCGGAGTGGCTGTCAGGGCTGTTCGGCACGCTGCTCGACGGGCACAACGCGTCGACGACGGACGGGGTCGAGCGGGTGCTGGGCCGCGCACCGAAGGATTTCGCGGACTTCGCCCGGGAGGAGGCGGCGAGGGGTACGTGGGTGCGCAGCCGTAGCTGACGGCTGCGACGGGCTTTGCTCCCTTACCCCCGTCATCCGCCCCCCGCCTCCTTCCGCAGCGCAAGCAGCCGGTACGTCGGGTCCGGGCGCCGTGACTCCGGATCCGGGAGGGCGGACAAGGCGGTCGCGACGTCCTCCGCCGCCGCCCCGCGCACCGTGATGCGCGAGGCGTACCTCCCCTTGCGCAGCGCTTCGGCGGTGCGCAGCGGCGAGCGCCCCTGGCCGTGGCCGACGAAGCGGGCCTCGCCCACCGCCGTCAGGCCGTGCTCCGCCCCGTACGCCTCGATCAGTTCCGTACGGTCGAAGGCGTCGGCCGTACGGTACGGAGCGAGAACGGCGTCGATGTCGCAGCCCACGTCGTGCGCGTCGTCCTTGTCGACGGTGGTGACGAACACCCCGCCGGGGCGCAGCACCCGCGCCGCCTCGGCCACTGTGTCCTCCGCGTCTCCCGCGTCCCGCACCAGGTGCAGCAGCCACACCGCGCTCACCGCGTCGACGGACGCGGTCGGCAGCGGCAGCCGCCGCACATCGGCGAGTACGACCGCTCCCGGCCCCAGCCGGTCGGCGGCCTTTCTGGCCATGCCGTACGCGGCGTCGGCGCCCAGCACCCGAAGGCCGGGCCGGACCAGGCGGGCGGTGACGATGCCGGTGCCGCACCCGATGTCGAGCAGGGTGCGGGCCCGTCCGGGCACGAGGCCGAGTACCGCCCGGGCGGCGGCCTCGGCACGGGGGACGCCGCCCCGGATGGCGTCGTACTGTGCGGCTTCGGCGTCGTAATCCAGCATGCCGAAGATCGTACGTCTGACGAGTTGCAACGCATTGTGATGTGTTGTGACAGGTTATGGCCCGTCTGGGTCAAACGCGTCGAACCAGTTCGAACCCTGCGTCAGTTCGCCCCGTGGCCCCGCGCGATGTCCTCGACCCGGCGCGCGAGTTCGAAGTCCAGCTCGGTGACCGCACCTCCGGCGCTGTGCGTGTTCACGGTCAGTGCCAGGGTGTTGTAGCCGAGGGTCAGGTCGGAGTGGTGGCCGAGCTCCTCCTGGATCTGGGCGACGTGGACGACCATCGCGGCCCCCGCGAAGTGCGTACCGAGACGGTACGTACGGGCGATCCGGCTGTCGTCCAGCGACCAGCCGGGCAGTTCGCGGAGCCGGTCCTCGATCTCCTTCTGCGACAGCGGCTCGGTGGCCATGGCGAAGCTCCCTCCGGAGAAAAGTGTTGCGGTGCTGATCAGCTTGCCACTTTCCGGTCGAATTGATGCCCAGACGCTGCCGCGGACATTCCGTGGTCGTAAATCAGCGATCGGTTACGGTCTCCGGTATGACAACTGTGGTGGTCGACAAGGGTGTGGGTCCGCTGCTCCGTGGCTGGCGCGAGCAGCGGCGGCTGAGTCAGCTGGAGTTGGCGCTGCGTGCTGAATCGTCGGCGCGGCACATCAGTTTCATCGAGACCGGCAGGTCGCGCCCGAGCGAGGAGATGGTCCTGCGGCTGGCCGAGCACCTGGATGTGCCTGTACGGGAACGCAACGCGCTGCTCCTGGCGGCCGGTTACGCCCCGCAGTACGGCGAGACTTCGCTCGACGACCCGGCGATGGGCGCCCTGCGCGAGGGCATCGAGCGGCTGCTGCAGGGCTACGAGCCGTATCCCGCTCTCGTGGTCGACGGCTCGTACACCGTGATCGCGGCCAACCTCGGCATCATGATGCTGCTGGACGGCCTGCCCGAGCATCTCCTCACGCCACCGCTGAACGCGATGCGGATCACCCTCCACCCCGATGGCCTCGCCCCGCGCATCCGCAATCTGCGGGAGTGGCGCGGGTATCTCAAGGCTCAGATGGAGCGTCAGATCGCCCTGGTCAGGTCGGAGGCGCTGCGTGCGGTGTACGACGAGGTGTTGGCCTATCCCATGCCGGAGACCGGCGTCGGCGCCGGCGCCGACGAGCCGGACCGCCCGGAGGACCCGCCGTACCCCCACTTCGCACTGCCGCTCCAGATCGAGCACGACGGCCGGGTGCTGTCGTTCGTCTCGTCGATCTCGACCTTCAACACCCCGATGGACGTGACCGTCGCCGAGCTGGCCATCGAAACCTTCCTTCCGGCCGACCCGGCGACGGTCAAGTACCTTCAGTCGCTGGCGCCCTGATCGGGCGCTTCCTCCCTTTCATCCCCGGGCGCGCAGCGCCAGGTGCTGGAGGCCGGCGAATCCTGCGACGGTCGCCGCCTGCATCGGGATCCAGAACGTGCCGACGGTCGTCGGCGAGAACCACAGCACGAGCGCCGCGAGGCCGGCCACGGCCCACACCAGGTTGGCCTCGATGACGGCCTTGACGGCGAAGGTGCCCGGTTCCTTGCGCGAGGCGAGGTAACCGACACCGGCTCCGAACAGCACCAGAAACACGCCGATTTCGAGCAGGAGGGTGGACCCGACCCCGAGGAGCCTGCCGACAGGGCCCGAGGCTGCGACGTACACCAGCCCGTTGGTGGTGGTGACCACGGCGTCGAGGGCGAGGAAGCGGCGCAGCATCGTCTGCGGCTCAGTGGTCCTGGAAAGGTTGGCGAGCAGGGTCGCGGACATGGGGAATCAGCCTCCATCGAGGTCGTACGGGCTGGTGGGGCCCGGTTCCCGGGCGGAGTGCGCCGCCCGGGTTCCGGTAACCGCAACCATGCCGCGCACGAGGGAGAGCGTCGATTACCTCGCGGGTAATGGCCGGTGCACGGTCGTCAGCGGGACTGCAGTGCGTCCAGGCCCACCGCCTGGGCGATGGCGAGGCGGCGGTCGATACCCGGGGCCTGGATGTCGACGACGTACCTGTCCCGCAGGCCGAACTTCTTGTCCACCGACATGACCGGCAGGCCACCTGCGGTGAAGTCGAAGTGGTACGGCCAGGCGAACGGCAGCACGTCCACGAACGGGACGAACTCCCAGACCCGGCGCAGGATGGCTATGTACTGGTTGCGCTCCTGCCCGGTCGTCTCCGGCTCCCCGGGCTGCTCCATCGCCCAGGTCGAGCGCAGCAAGGACGCACCGAACACCTTGCGGAACAGCCCGATCGGCGCTCCGGTGTCGTCGGTCACGTCGTACGTAGCGCCCACATCGAGGACCTGGCGGGCCTTGAACGTGCACAGGACCCGCTGCTTGGACTCGTCGGTGTAGAAGGTGACGTGCTCCTTGAGCGCCAGCCGCTTCTGCTCGGCGAACGCCACGACCTCGCCCTCGGAGCCGTCCGGCCGAGCCACGGTGACCACATAGCGGTTGGCCATCATGGTCAGCTGCTGGCGGACGAGGAAGCGCTGCTGCGCCTGGAGCTGCGAGGAATCCACTGGTACATCCTTGTTTGTACGTGCACGAGTTTATGCGTTCGTGCGTTCGTGCGTTTATTGAATCTTGCGGTGCGGCTTGAGCAGGTGCGACCAGCCCTGTCGCAGGTCGCGGTACTCGTCCTCGGAGAAGTCCGCGCGGGCCCGGGTGAGGTGCTTGCCGTCCACGAGCTTCTTCCACCGCTTGGGGGCAGCGCCGTGGAGATACGAGCGGTACGTGGCCGAGCGTGCCGCGTGGGGCGTGTGCTCGTCGGAGAAGTCGATCTCCTCCAAGGGCTGGTCCTTCGCGTACAGGTCGTAGTTCTCGGCCGCGGCCAGCAGCGCCCGCTGCCCCTTCGCCCCCTGGGGGATGAGGTTGTACGCCGCGAACTGGTCGGCGGCGTCCTCCTCGCGCCCGGTGAACGGCAGGTCGAGCTTGTGGATGAGCGCGTGCGCGGCCTCGTGGTAGAGGGTCTCGGTCACCACGCCCGCCGTCTTGTCCGACACATTCTTACTGCGGGCGTCCTTGAACATGTCGCGGACCTCGGCGACGAACTCGTAGCAGACCTCGACCTTCGCCGTCTCCGGGTCGTACGCGACATCGGAGTTGCCGCACGACTTGCCCGCCACGGTGATGGTGGCGGGTATCTTCAGCTGCCTGTTGAGTTTGGCGGACACCGTGTCGAGCAGCCGGTGCTTCTTCAGGAAGGCCTTCTCGTCGGCGTCGCCGCGTCCGGCCTTCTCGTACGCCGCCACGAAACCGCGGGACTGGCCGACCGCCTGTCCGGGCGCGGCCGCGGTGACGAGCGCGGCCGAGAGGCCGGTCAGCGCGGTGGTGGTGAGTACGGTCCTGCGCAGGCCCGCGCGGCGCGGGGAGCGGATCTTCGGGGCAGCATGGCGTCCTGTCATGGACGGAACTATGGTTCGCGGCCCTGCTCCGCCGAATCCTTCCCACGGCCGGACTTGCCCCCGCCGGTCGGCGGGGGTGCGTCCCGCCGGACCTGCCGTGTTCCTGACCTAGAGTGACCGCACCTGGACAAAGTGAGGGAGAGACCGTGATCCGCGTTGTCGCCGTCGACGACGAGCAGCTGGTCCGTTCCGGACTGCGGCTGATCCTTGGGTCGGCGCCGGACATCGAGGTGGTCGCCGACTGCGGCGGGGCGCGGGCGGTCGAGACCATCCTCGCGCACCGGCCCGACGTAGTACTGCTGGATGTGCGCATGCCGGATGTGGACGGCCTGACGGTGCTGCGCGGCCTGCGCAGTGCTCTCGGCGGCCGGATTCCACCGGTGGCGATGCTCACCACGTTCGACGCGGACGAGTACCTCTCGGCGGCGCTGCGCCTGGGAGCCGTCGGATTCCTCCTGAAGGACACCGACCCCGAGCGGCTGATCAGCGCCGTGCGCGTGCTCGACGGCGGCGGCAGCACCCTGGATCCCGCCGTGACGCACGCCGTGATCGGCGGTTACGTCGACGCCTCGGCGGGTTCGGCGCCCGCCGTGCGGGCCGTACGCGCCCTTACGCCCCGGGAGCGCGAGGTGCTCACGCTGCTCGGTGCGGGGCTGTCCAACGCGGCGATCGCCGCGCGTCTGCGGCTGGCCCACAGCACGGTCAAGGACCACGTCAGCGTGGTGCTCGGAAAGCTGGGCGGCCTCAACCGGGTGCAGGCAGCGGTGCTCGCCGACCGCGCCGGCCTCCTCGTACGCGACGACGCAGCAGGCCCGGAGCCCCGGTGAAGAACGAACCGGTGAGGAACGACCCGGTGAGGAACGATGCGGTGAGGAACGACGCCGTGAGGAACCCAGTCGTCGCCCGGCTTCTCCCCTTGCTGCCCCTCCTGACGCTCCTCGGCCCCGTCGCCCTCGCGGCCACCGACGCGCTCCTCGTCAACGGCCTCGCACCCGGTACACCGCTCGCGGTGTCGCTCGCCGCCGCCGCGGCCCTGCTGCTGCGCCGCCGCTTCCCCGTCGCGGTGCTGCTCGCGACCCTGCCGGGGATGTACGTCGGGTACGTCTGGTTCGCCCCCATGATCGCCCTCTATACGGTGGCGTCCCGGCGCCCCGACCGTCGGCTGCTTCCCTTCTGCGGCCTGCTGGTCGCCGCCGCGCACTTCTTGCCGAACCCGCTCAGCGACCTGTCCGACCTGAAGCTGGACCGCGAAACCGTGCAGTACGCGGTCGACACAGTCCTGACGACCACCGCGCCCGTCGCCCTCGGACTCCTGGTCCGTACGCGCCGCGAACTCGCCGCCCGGCTCGCTGAACTGGCCGGCAGCCGCGCCCGCGAGGACCGGCTGCTGGCGGGGCAGGTCCTCGCCACCGAGCGGGCCAGGCTCGCCCGGGAGATGCATGACGTGGTCGCTCACCAAGTGAGCCTGATCAGCCTGCAGGCGGGTGCGCTGGGGGTGAGCAGTGCCGAGGGGCCGGTACGGGAGGTCTCGGGCACGATCCGTACGCTCGCCGTCCGTACGCTCGACGAGCTGCGCCACATGGTGGGCGTACTGCGCGCCGCCGGCGGCGACACGGAGGAGCTCACCCCGCAGCCCCGGCTCGCCGACCTCCCCCGGCTGGTGGCGGACAGTGCGCTCGACGTCGAGATCGACCTGGGTGAGTGCCTGTCCCGGGCCGACAGCCCACGGGCCCGGATCCCGGAAGCCGTCGAGCGGGCGGCCTTCCGTATCGTCCAGGAGGCCCTCACCAACGTACGCAAACACGCGCCGGGCGCCCGGGTCCGGGTCCGTGTCCGGCTGCGGGACGAGGACAGCCGCGAGTTGCACGTCGAGGTCCGCAACGGCCCGGCCGACCGCGCGGCCGCCCCGCTCGGCCTGCCGGGCGGCGGTCACGGCCTGGTCGGACTGCACGAGCGGGTCCAGCTGCTGGGCGGCGCCTTCGAGGCCGGTCCGACCGGCGATGCGGGCTTCCTCGTACGGGCCGTGCTGCCCAGCGCAGCCCCCTGACCGATCTGACGCGATCTCCCTCACCCCGGATCAGTCGTCCAGGGCCCATTCGACATCCACGACGCCGGGCACGGCCCGGACCAGGCGTGTCGCGACCGGAATAAGCCGGGTGTCCGGCAGTGTGCCGCTGAGCGTGACGACGCCGTTGTCGACTCGGACGTGCACCTCCGCGCCGGGTTCGGGGAAGAGCCGCTTGACGACTTCCCTCCGGATCTCGGCGGCGAGGTCTTCGTCCGGCCGGAGGAAGACTTTCAGCAGGTCGGAGCGGCTGACAACGCCGGAGATCCGGCCTGCCGCGTCCACCACGGGCAGGGACTTCAGGTGCTGGACCGCCATGGTGCGTGCGGCCTGCGCCAGGGTCGCGTCCTCGTGAATCGTCACGGCCGGGCTGCTCATGAGCTCCTCTGCGGTCGACCCGCCCGGCTCCTTTCCGGGCAGGAGATCCGCTTCCGACACGACGCCGACGACCCGGCGTTCGGCGTCGATGACCGGCATCATGCCGACCTTCCACCGGGCCATGGCCTCGACCATCTCCTTGAACGCCGCACCCCGCAGGACGGCGACCACGGGGTGGGACATGACGTCGCTCACGAAATGAGGCGGGCGGTTCATCCCCAGGTCCAATCCGCTACCTCCGGCATGTCCGTACCGTGCTCGCGGATCCAGGCATGGTGGCGGGTGCGGGCGTCCGCCATGGCCTGGCGTACGGCGATCGCGCGGACGGCGAGGCCGGGGACGCGGTCGATGACGTCCATGACGAGCCGGTAGCGGTCCAGGTCGTTGCGGACGACCATGTCGAAGGGTGTCGTCGTGGTGCCCATCTCCTTGTAGCCGCGGACGTGCAGGTTCGCGTGGCCGGCGCGCCGGTAGGCGAGCCGGTGGATCAGCCAGGGATAGCCGTGGTACGCGAAGATCACCGGGCTGTCGCGGGTGAACAGGGCGTCGTACTCGAAGCCGCCCATCCCGTGCGGGTGCTCCTCGCGCGGCATCAGCCGGGCGATGTCGACCACGTTGACGACCCGGACGGCCAGGTCCGGCAGATACCGGCGGAGCAGTCCGGCGGCGGCGAGGACTTCCTGGGTGGGGACGTCCCCGGCGCAGGCAAGGACGACGTCCGGCTCGCGCTCACCGTTCTCGGTACCGGCCCACTCCCAGATGCCGGCGCCGCGTGCGCAGTGGGCGCGGGCCTCTTCGAGGGTCAGCCAGTCGAAGCAGGGCTGCTTGCCGGCCACGATGACGTTGACGTAGTCGCGGCTGCGCAGGGCGTGGTCGGCCACCGACAGCAGGGTGTTGGCGTCCGGCGGCAGATAGACCCGGACCACCTCGGGGCTCTTGTTGAGTACGTGGTCGACGAAGCCGGGGTCCTGGTGGGAGAAGCCGTTGTGGTCCTGGCGCCAGACGTGCGAGGTGAGCAGGTAGTTGAGGGAGGCGACCGGGGCCCGCCACTGCAGGCTCCGGGACGTCTTGAGCCACTTGATGTGCTGGTTGACCATCGAGTCGACGATGTGGACGAACGCTTCGTAGCAGGAGAACAATCCGTGACGCCCGGTCAGCAGGTAGCCCTCCAGCCAGCCCTGGCAGAGGTGTTCGGAGAGGATCTCCATGACCCGGCCGTCGTGCGTCAGGTGTTCGTCGGTCGCCGTGACCTCTGCCTGCCATGCCTTGCCGGTGGCGTCGAAGACCGCGTCCAGCCGGTTGGAGGCCGTCTCGTCCGGTCCTACGACCCGGAAGTCCCTGTGCCCGGCGGAGTCCTTCATGATCTGCGCCAGGAGATTGCCCAGTACGCGGGTGGGCTCGTGCGTGGACGACCCCGGCTTGTCGACGGGAACGGCGAAGCGTTCGAGAGGCGCGATGGGCAGATCGCGTACGAGCAGGCCCCCGTTGGCGTGCGGTGTGGCGCCGAGCCTGCGGTCCCCGTCCGGCACGCAGGCCAGGACCTCCGGCCTGGGCCGCCCCGCCTCGTCGAAGAGTTCCTCCGGACGGTACGAGCGCAGCCACTGCTCCAGCTGGGCGAGGTGCCCTGCGTTTTCCCGTACGCCGGCGAGCGGCACCTGGTGGGCCCGCCAGGTGCCTTCGACGGGGGCGCCGTCCACCTCGGCCGGGCCGGTCCAGCCCTTCGGCGTACGCAGAACGATCACCGGCCAGCGGGGTCGCTCGGTCGCTCCTTCCTTACGGGCGGCGTGCTGGATACGGGCGATGTCGTCCAGGGCCTGGTCCATCGCGGCGGCCATGGCCTCGTGGACGCGGAGGGGGTCGTCGCCGCTGACGTGCAGGGGCTCGTGCCCGTAACCCCTCAACAACGCGTCGAGTTCGGTCTCCGGGAGCCGGGCCAGGACCGTCGGGTTGGCGATCTTGTAGCCGTTGAGGTGGAGGATGGGCAGCACCGCGCCGTCGTGGACGGGGTCCAGGAATTTGTTGGAGTGCCAGGAGGCGGCGAGGGGGCCGGTCTCGGCCTCGCCGTCTCCGACGACGCACGCGACGAGAAGATCCGGGTTGTCGAGCGCGGCGCCGTACGCGTGCGCCAGTGAATAGCCGAGCTCACCGCCCTCGTGGATGGACCCGGGCGTCTCGGGCGCGACATGGCTGGGGACCCCGCCGGGGAACGAGAACTGCCGGAAGAGCCGGGCCATGCCCGCTGCGTCCCGGCTCACGTCCGGATAGGTCTCGCTGTAGCTGCCCTCCAGCCAGGAGTTGGCAAGGACGGCGGGCCCGCCGTGGCCGGGCCCCCAGATGCACAGGGCGGAGAGGTCGCGTGCCTTGACGATCCGGTTGATGTGGGTGTGGACGAGGTTGAGGCCGGGGGCCGTGCCCCAGTGGCCGAGGAGGCGCGGCTTGATGTGGGCGGGCGCCAGCGGCTCTTTCAGCAGCGGGTTGCTCATCAGGTAGATCTGCCCGGCGGCGAGGTAGTTGGCCGCCCTCCAGTGGGCGTGGAGGCCGTCCAGCTCCTCGCGGCTCAGCGCCGTTCGGCCCCGAGGCTTGACTTTGGCCATGGATTCCTCCGTAACGTCGATACATGGGAGACAAAAAGGGCACTGGCGCGGGCAAGGGCGCGGGCAAGCGCAAGAAGCTGCCGCGACCGCTGTACGAGCGGGAGCTGTACCGGCTGCAGACCGAGCTCGCGAAGCTCCAGGAGTGGGTACGGGCCGAAGGTGCACGGGTTGTCGTGGTGTTCGAGGGGCGGGACGCGGCGGGCAAGGGAAGCACGATCAAACGGGTCACGGAGCGCCTCAATCCGCGGGTCGTACGCATCGTCGCGCTGCCGCGGCCCACCGAGCGCGAGCGCACCCAGTGGTATTTCCAGCGCTACACCCAGTACCTTCCCGCCGCGGGCGAAATAGTCCTGTTCGACCGGAGCTGGTACAACCGGGCCGGCGTCGAGCGCGTCATGGGTTTCTGTACCAAGGATGAGCACCAGCGCTTCCTGCACCAGTGCCCCATTTTCGAGCGGATGCTCGTGGAGGACGGCATCCTGCTGCGCAAATACTGGTTCTCGGTGAGCGACGAGGTCCAGGAGGAGCGGTTCCGCCGGCGACTGGAGGATCCCACCCGGCGCTGGAAGATCTCCGCGATGGACCTGGAGTCGATCACCCGTTGGGAGGCGTACTCCCGGGCGAAGGACGAGATGTTCGTCCATACGGACATCCCGGAGGCCCCTTGGTACGTCGTGGAGAGCGACGACAAGCGCCGGGCCCGGCTGAACATGATCGCCCATCTGCTGTCGAGCGTGCCGTACGAGCCGGTGACCCCGCCGGACCTGGAACTGCCTCCGCGACCCCCGTCGACGGGTTACGAAAGGCCGCCCCGTGACCTGCAGACATACGTCCCCGATCACGCGGCTGGGCTACGCGAGTAGCTCTCCCCCTGTGCTTTGCGAGCGTCGGCGTGATGATGGGTGCAGGAGTTGTCACCGCCGCATCGTGGGACGGTGTGGCTCCGCCGTCTTACCCGAAAGGGGTGGGCAGCCATGCACACAGTCGGAGTGAAGAGAACCGCCGCGGCTTCGGTCGCGGCGCTGACGCTGCTGGTCCTGGCGGCATGCGGTGGCAACGGCCAGGACGGCGCGGGCCGGGCGACGCCCGACAACCGGGCTGAGAAGCCCGCCGTGCCGGACGACCGCGTCCTCGCCGTGAAGATCGACAACGTACGGGCTGCCAGGCCGCCGACGGGCCTGGACAGGGCGGACATCGTCTACATCGAGCAGGTCGAGTCCGGCCTCAGCCGCCTACTCGCCGTCTACTCGTCCGACGTGCCCTCCGTCGTCGGCCCGGTGCGCAGCGCCCGCGAGTCGGACCTGGAGCTGCTCCGGCAGTTCAACCGGCCGACACTGGCCTACTCCGGCGAACAGGCCAAACTCAGGCCGCTCATCGATGCAGCACCGCTGGACGCCCTGCCGCCCTCAAAGGCACCGCGCGCATTCTTCCGCACCGGCGACCGTACGGCGCCGCACAACCTCTACCTGCGCCCCGGCGACACCCCGTACGAAACCTCCGGTGTGAACGCCGCCGAGAGCATCGGGCTCCGCTTCGCCGCCCCGCCGGGCGGCGGGAAACCCGTGAAGGAGCACACGGTCCGCTATCCCGCGGCGCGCTTCGCCTTCACCTGGTCAGCGGATCAGCAGCGGTGGCTGGTCGGCATGGACGGCTCCCCCGCCCGTACGGCCGACGGGAAGCGGCTGGGTGCCGCCAACATCGTCGTGCAGGACGTGACCGTGCGCCCGTCGGCCTTCCGGGACCGGTGGGGCAACGCGTCGCCGTTCACCGAGACCGTGGGCTCCGGCTCCGCGACCGTCCTGCGGGGCGGCAGGGCGTACGCCGCCGAGTGGGACAGGGACTCCGCCGAGTCGCGGACCGTGTTCACGACTCCGGACGGCAAGCGAATGACGTTCGCGTCCGGCCAGGTCTGGATCGTGTACGCGGCGCGGTGAGGCGTGGCCGGGCCCATCACGGCTCAGCTGCCCTTGCCGGGCCCCTCCTCCGGGCCCGGCTGCTCCGCCGCGGCCGGGTCCAGGATGCGGTTGAGGAAGTTCCGGGTCCGCTCGTGCTGCGGGTCGCCCACGACCTGTGCGGCCGGGCCCTCCTCGACGATCACACCGCCGTCCATGAACACGACCCGGTCGGCGACCTCGCGGGCGAAGCTCATCTCGTGGGTGACGACCATCATCGTCATGCCTTCCGAGGCGAGCACCCGCATGACGGCAAGGACGTCGCCGACGAGCTCCGGGTCGAGTGCGGAGGTCGGCTCGTCGAAGAGCATCACCTGGGGACTCATCACCAACGCCCGGGCGATGGCCACCCGTTGCTGCTGCCCGCCGGACAGCTGCGCCGGGTAGGCGTCCGCCTTCTCGGCCAGCCCGACGCGGTCCAGGTTTTCGCGGGCGACCTCTGCGGCCCGCGCCTTGTCCCGGCCCAGGACGCGCCGCTGGGGCAGGGTGAGGTTCTTGGTCACGGTCACGTGCGGGAAGAGGTTGAACTGCTGGAAGACCATGCCGATGCGGCGGCGTACCGCGTCGATGTCGACGTCGAGGTCGGTGACCTCCGTGCCGCCGACGAAGACCTGGCCGGAGGTGGGCTCCTCCAGGAGGTTGACGCAGCGCAGCAGAGTCGACTTGCCCGAGCCGGAGGGGCCGATGACGCACACCACCTCGCCCCTGGCGATGGTCAGGTCGATGCCCCGCAGGACCTCGTTGTCCCCGAACGACTTGTGCAGGCCCCGGATTTCGATCTCCGGATGGTCCATGGCCGCGCTGTCCGTCTTCTTCACTTACCTGGCCTTTTCTGCTCGGGCTTCAAGGCGGCGTACCACGAAGCTCAGGGGCACGGTCACCAGCAGATAGCACAGGCCTGCGACCAGGATCGGGGTGGAGTTGGCGGTCTGGCTGGCCAGGTCCCTGCCGAATTTGGTCAGTTCGCGCTCCTGGAGCGTCACGCCGAGGAACAGCACCAGCGAGGAGTCCTTGAACAGCAGGACCAGCTCATTGGTCAGCGGCGGGATGACGATACGGAACGCCTGCGGGATGATCACGGACACCATGGCCCTGGCGTGCGAGAAGCCCAGCGAACGGGCCGCCTCCATCTGCCCCTTCGGTACGGCCTGGATGCCTGCCCTGATGGTCTCGGCCATGTAGGCGGCGGCCACCAGTCCGAGGCCGAGGGCGACCTTGCCGTACGTATCGCCGGGGATTTCCGTTCCGGGAAACGCCAGCGGTACCGCGACGCCCACGAAGATGAAGATCAGCAGGGCGGGCAGGCCACGGAAGAACTCGATGTAGACACTGGCGACCCACCGGTAGGGGGCCACGGACGACAGCCGCATCAGCGCGATGACGAGGCCGAGTACGAGGCCGAACGCGAAGCCGGAGAGGGTGTAGACGACCGTGTTGCGCAGGGCGGTGGTGATGATTTCGGGGAAGAGCTCCCCGGCGAGGTCCTTCTGCGCGAACTGGTTCTGCAGCCGGTCCCAGTCGGCCTTGAGGCCGATCAGAACCAGGACCGCGACGAACACCGCGTACTGAATGCCCTGCGAAACTCGGCGCCGCTGTCGCCTGGTGAGGCGAGAGGTCACGACTGGCCCTTGGGCAGCGGGCCGATCCACTGCTCGTACAGCTTCTTGTACGTGCCGTCGGCCTTGGCGTCCTTGATGGCCTTGTCGATGGCGGCGCGCAGCTTGTCGTTGCCCTTCTTCACCGAGAAGCCGTACTGCTCGCCGGTCTCGATGTTCTGGCCGAGCACGAACTGGTCGGCGTTGGCCTTGTCCTTGAGCCAGCCCTGGACGACGGGATAGTCGATCACGACGGCGTCGACCTGGCCGGTGCGCAGCCCGTTGAGCACGGCGTCGGAGCTTTCGAACGCGACGGGGTCGAAGCCCTGGCCCGTGGCGTAACTCTCGCCGGTGGTCTCCGCCTGGGCGCCGAGCTTCTTCTTCATGGACTTCACGTCGGCCAGAGACTTGACGCCGCTCTTCTTGGAGGCGAGGAGAGCCTGGGTCGCGTCGAAGTAGGGGACCGAGAAGTCGACGTTCTTCTTGCGCTCGTCGGTGATGGTCATGCCGGCGGCCGCGAGGTCACACTCGCCCGAGTTGAGGAACGCCCCCGTCTTGAAGTTCTCGAACGGGGTGTCGCGGATTTCCTGCTCGACCTTCAGGTTCTTCGCCACGAGGTCGATGAGAGCCACGTCGAAGCCGACGACCTTGCCGCTCTGCTCGAACTGGAACGGCGGGTAGGGCAGGTGGGTGCAGGTGGTCAGCTTCCCCTTCTTGACCACAGGTACGCCGCCCGCTGCCTCGCCGGGCCCGTCGTCGTCCGAACCACAGCCGGCGACGAGGAACAGCCCGGCCGCGGCGACGCCGGCGGTCGCGAGGGTACGGATGCGGCGGGCGCGGTGACCGTTGGCCGTCCTGGACACGGTTGACCTCCATGGGTGCGGGGGCGGCTGAGGAACGGAGCCCCGTCAGCCATGATCGTAGGGTAGCGGGGGGTTGCTGCGGGGGTGGCTGCGCGGGGTTCTTGCGCCAGTCGGGGAGCGGGGCGGGAGCGAACCGGTTCAGTCGCGTGTGGGCCAGCCGAGTGTGGGGTAGCAGTGCGCCCGGACCTCGGGCAGGTCCAACTCCGGACGCCAGGCGCGCAGTACCGCGGCCGACGGTGCGAAGAGCTGCGTGGGCACATCGGCTGCGGCGAACCACTCCCAGCGTGCGATCTTCAGCGGTTCGGTGACGTGCGGGGCGCCCGCCGCCGTCTCCAGTACCGCGGCGGCGGTGACGCGGGTGATGCCGACGGCTCCGTCCATCAGTACGGCGACGATCCGGACGGCGCCGGCTTCGGCGCGCAGCGCGGTCTCCTCCGCCAGCTCGCGCACGGCGGCGTCCTCGAAGCTCTCGCCGGGGTCGACCTTGCCGCCCGGCAGCTCCCAGCGGCCGTCGTGGCCGAGCCCCAGGAGGATGCGCCCGGCCGGGTCCACGACGATGACGCCGACGCCGGTCAGGGCGTTCGGCGTGGGGCGGGCGCGTTCGGGGCGCTCGGGGCGTTCGGCCGCGGGGTGGGCCGTCATGTGTTCCTCCTGGGATCAGGGGCGCGGGCAGTGCGCGAGAGCTTCGACGTGGCAGCGTAATCGTGCGCCTGCCGATGTGCGGAGGTGGTCGGCCCGGGTGATGCTCGTGCTGTGACTGTGCCGACTCCTCTGCCCCTCCTGTTGGGTGCGAACGTCGATCCCACCTGGTCCGATCCACTGCGGGCGGTCCTGCGCGCCAGGCGGATCGAGGAGGCCGGGCTCGATCTGATCACCCTCCAGGACCGTCCGTCGTTCTACGACCCGTGGGCCCTGACGAACTGGATTCTCGCCTCAACGGACCGGCTGCTGGTCCTGCCCACGGTCTTCAACCTGCCGCTGCGCCGGCGTGCCGTGGTCGCGAGGTCCGCGGCCACCGCGTTCCTGCTGTCCGACGGACGCGTTCAGCTGGGACTGGGGGCCCGTACGGGCGAGGTCCTCGACACGCTCAGCAACGGCATCGACGTCGTGCACGCGATGTGGCGGGGTGAGCGGGACGAGCGGGAGGGCGTGACCGGAGGTCTGGGCATCTGGCTCGACGTGCTGGATCCGCGTGCGCTGCGGCTGCTCGGCGCGAAGGCCGACGGCTGGATCGCGTCGAGCAGCTACTTCGGCCCTGCCGAACTACCCAGGGGCAATGGCCTGATCAAGGCGGGCGCGGAGGAGGTGGGCCGCGATCCGGCGGAGCTGACGCGGATGCGGAAGGTCTACAACATCGCGGGCCTCATCGGGGCGGAGGCGGTCGATCCGTTCCACGGGTCGGTGCGGCAGTGGGCGGATGCGCTGGTCACTCTGGTGCGGGAGGACGCGATGAACGCGTTCGTGTACTGGCCGGAGGACGACCACGACCGCCAGACGGATATTTTCGCGGGCGAGGTGGCACCGCTGGTGCGGGAGGCGGTGAGTGGTGGCGGGGGCGCGGCATCGTAGACCGGACACCCCCTAGGGGAAAGAAACCGTCAGGCCGCGACCCGCACCCTCCGCGCCGACATCCACGCGTACACCAGCACACCCGCGAACAAGAACAGCACCCCCTGGTACACCGCCGCATACCCGGACCCCGCCACCAGCCACATCGAGAACCCGAACGCAAGCACCGCGAGGACCCCGTCGCGTACCAGGCGGCGGCGGTTGACGCGGGCGGACTGGCCCGAGGCCAGGAAGTAGATCTGGGCGGCCGTCGACAGCAGGTACGGCACCGTGGCCGTGAACGTCGTGACCAGCACCAGGATCTCGAAGACGCCCTCGGAGCCCGCCGTGTAGTTGTAGACGGTCAGCAGCGACGCCAGGACGACCGTCACCAGCACGCCGACCACCGGAACGCCGCGCCGCTTCGTGGCGAACACCGCCGGGAAGAGCCCGTCCTTGGCAGCGGCGTACGGCGTCTGCGCACTCAGCAGCGTCCAGCCGTTGAGCGCGCCGACCATCGAGACCAGCGCCGCGCAGGCGACCGCGGTGCCGCCCCACGAGCCGCCGAACATCGCGTTCACGGCGTCCGAGAAGGGCGCGGTCGAGCCGACGAGCTTGTCGTGGGCGACCGTGCCGAAGACCGAGAGCGTACCCAGCAGATAGATCAGCGCGGCGCCGAGCGTGCCGAGAATCGTCGCCCGGCCGACGTTGCGCCGCGGGTCGCGGACCTCGCCCGCGCTGACCGCCGCCGACTCCACGCCGAGGTAGCTGAAGAGCAGGATGGCGGCGGAGGCGGAGATCGCGCCGAGCGGGCTCGAATCACTGGCCTGGAAGGGGCCGAGGTTCGCGGTGTCGAAGAAGAAGAGTCCGCCGACCGCGACGAGCAGCAGCGGTGCGAACTTCAGTACGGTCGCGATGAGCTGGACCGCGCCGACGTAGCGCGTACCGGCCAGGTTGGCGAGTGCGGGCAGCCACTGGAGCACCAGCGCGGCCGTGATGGTGGCGGCGACGGAGCCCTGTACGGGTATGAGGACGTCGAGGTAGCCGACCGCGGCCACGGCGAGCGCGGCGTTCGACACCCAGGTGGTGATCCAGTAGCTCCAGGCGGCGAGGAAGCCGGCGAAGTCGCCGAAGGCCTCGCGTGCGTAGACGTACGGGCCGCCGGTCTGCGGATGCTTCTCCGCGAGCCGCCCGAAGACCAGGGCGAGCGCGATCGCGCCGAGGGTGAGGACGCCGAAGGCGACCAGGCTGATGGTGCCGAAGGGGGCGACGGAGGCGGGGAGCAGGAAGATCCCGCCGCCGATGATGTTGCCCATGACCAGGGCGGTCGCGACCGGCAGTCCGAATCGCCGGGCGTGCTTGTTCTGTTCGACAGCGGCGTCCTGGGCCGGAGGGGCCGCGGTCGTCGTAGCCGTTGGGGTGATCGTGCTGGTCATGGGGTGTGGTGCGCCTCTCTCCGTGCCAAAACCCGACCATGGTCGGATACGGGGAACAGCGCACCAAATCAGGCAGATTTATCCTGTACGGCGCCGCCAGTAACCGGAATATGTCCTTCAGCACTGCGTTCCGGCGGGGAATCCTCCGTCGTCGCCACCGGCACCTGCGGCCCCTGGCACTCCCGCAGCCAGCGCCTCAGCACCTCGTGCAGCTGCTCCGCGCCGACCAGCTCGTGCCCGTCGGCGACCGGCGCCGAGAGGGTGTACGGGGACAGCAGGAACGGCCGGGCCTGCTCGCCGCCGAGGCCGCCGTGCGATCCGATCTGCTCCTCGAAGGCGTGCACACGGCCGGTGGCCGGGTCGTGCCAGGAGTTGACCATGATGTCGGCGACATGGGGGAAGGCGTCCGTACGCCGTACCGCCTCGGCCGCGCCCGGGCCGAAGACCGCCAGCGGCCCGGTGTCACCGGTGCCGTCGTCGTCCAGGCGTATTTCGGCTCCGTCGGCCCCGAGCACCAGCGCGCCGTGCTCCTCGCTCCGTACGAGCAGGAAGCCGATGCCGGGGTGATTGGCGAGGGTGGTGAGCAGCGCGGGGTGGCGGCGGTCGATCCGCTCGCGGGTCGCCCGGCCCCTGGCGTCGGGGAACGAGATCAGCCCCAGATTGCCCGACGCGAGCACGACCGGATCGGTGCCGGGCCCGGGGTGCGCGTCCTCGCCCTCCACCACCGGCCTGTGCAGCGCGATCCGTACCGCGTCGCGCGCCTCGGAGGCACTGACGGTGCGCGCCGCCCGGCGTGGGACCGGCAGCCCGCAGCCGGCCCTGACGAGGTCGGCGAGCGTCAGCCCGTACGCGTCCGCGAAGGTCTGACCGGGGCTCTGCCCGTGGTCGGAGAGGAGGACGATCCGGTACGCGCGCGGGGCGTGCTCGGCAACCTTGACGATCAGCGCGAGCGAGCGGTCGAGCCGCTCCAGGACCTTCTTCGCGTCCACACTGTGCGGCCCCGAGTGGTGTGCCACCTCGTCGTACGCGACGAGGTCGGCGTAGACGGCAGTGCGCCCGGCGAGCATGTCGCCCAGCACGGCGGCGACGACCACGTCCCGCTCGACGACGGTCGCGAAGGCCCGGATGAAGGGGTAGAAGCCGCCACGCTTCACCCGGGGGACGTCTGCGCGCAGTCGCGCGCGGGTGGACTGGCCGATCTCCCGGCCGACTTCGGCGACGAAGGACATGGCGGTACGTACGGCGTTGGCGGGGTCCGAGAAGTACGCGAAGTAGCCGGCGCGGGACCGGTTGGACTTGCCGCGTCTGGCGGCGATGGCCAGGACGAGGGCGAGCTGGTCGGCGCCGCCGCTGAAGAGATTGCCACGACTCGCGCCGTCGAAGGTGAGCAGCCCACCGTCGCCCGTGCGCTCGACGGCGCGGCGCTGCATGAGGGCGGCGCTGGCCGGGCGGCTGGAGACGACGATCTCGCCGGTGTCCTTCTCGTACCAGCGGAAGGCGGGGACGTCGTGGTTGCTGCCGTGCAGGATGCCGAGCTGGCTGGCGGCGGTCTGGCTGGACCAGTCGGTGCGCCACGCGGTGAGCCGGTGCGAGGGCTCCTCCCCTTCGAGCCAGCTTGCGACGGTCGGCATCAGCCCGTCGTCGACCGCCTCTCGCAGTACGTCGTGGCCGACGCCGTCGAGCTGCAGGAAGAGCGTGCCGGGCAGTCCGGTGCGCCCGTCGTCGCCGCCCCGCCTGCGGCGGCGCTGTGCGAGCCGGGAGAGCCTGCGCCGGTACGCCTCGTCGTCGCGGACGGCGAGGGCACCGGATGTCGCGGAGGCGACGGCGGACATGACGGCGGCCACCACGACCGCGGTCTCGGGGTCGGCCTCGCCGCGCCCGTCGGGGATGAGGCTGAGCGCGATGAGCAGCAGCGAACCGTTGAGGAAGAAGGCCAGCAGACCGAGGACGAGTGCGGGGACGAGCAGCAGCGCCCGTACGGCCAACGGCCAGACGAGCGCACCGAGGAGACCGAAGGCGCCCGCGCCCCAGGCCGCGGTGAGCGCTACCTGGGTGATGCTGTCGCGGTCGTCGGCCCGGAGCTGGAAGTCCGGCAGGATGCCGGCGAGCACCAGCATGGTGAGCGTCGAGACCGCCCACACGGTGACCACGCGCAGTGCGGCGCTGCCCGTACTGCGCCATCGACCTCGGACCACGCCGTAATCACCTCACGTCCCGGCCCGCGCCTGTGGGCCGGTCTCCAGCCTGGCACAACGGGAACGGCGCGGAGTGGCGGTGGGGCGGGGTTCAGCGGTCCGTCAGCAGCCGTCGTATCCGGCCGTCGGCATCGACAGTCTGCGGTGGACGCTGGCCTTCATGGCGGCGTTGTACGCGGGCTCGTCGAGGCCCGCGGTCTCCAGGCGTACGCCGCGGCGCTCGCACTCGGCGGAGAATTCGGGGACCGACGTCAACGCCCGTTCCAGTACGCGTTCGTTGGGTGCGACGAACAGGTCGACCGTGCCCGCGTCGATGTCGGCCCACAGGCCGCAGTGGTCGGGACGCATCCCGTAGAAGAGCAACTGCCGTGTGACGACGTATCCCTTGTCGGCCGCCCATCGCGCGCACATCGCCTGCTGGCTGCGGGTGTCCACCAGGAACGGATCGCTGTCGAGCTCCTCCAGCGGAGTCAGGCTGGCAATGGCCGCCACTCTTACCTCGTCCATGACCCGACCCCCTGTGCTAGCTGTCGCCGCCGACCCTACTCCGATCGCGTCGCGGGGAGGAGGCGCACCCGAGGAGCATTCAGGGCGAGCGTTCAGGGCGGGGAGGAGTAGCCGCACGAGTGGCAGATCTTCCAGCCGTCCTGGGTGACCGCCAGGACGCCCCCGCAGCGGGGGCACTGCTCGGAGTGCGTGGTCATGGCGCTGCCCTCCCCTTCGTCCCCCGGATTGCTACCCCCGCACATTCATGAACAGACTCGACCCCTTCACGCACGCATCAGGACATTTGCGATCAGGCCCGCCGCGCACCGCCTACGCTCGTACCGAGAACTCGTACCGAGGACTCGTACCGAGGACTCGTACCGAGGACTCGTACCGCGAGACCGACGCCACCGACAGCGAGGAGGCCGTTCGTGCCGGTGGAGATCACCTGGTGGGGTCATGCCACGTGCACCGTCGAGGACTCCGGTGTCCGGCTGCTGACCGACCCGCTGTTCGCGCGGCGCCTGGCCCATCTGCGGCGCAGGCGCGGCGCGCTGCCGCCGCCCGATGCCGCCGTGGCCGACGCGGTACTCGTCTCGCACATGCACTCCGACCATCTGCATCTGCCTTCGCTGGCCCGGCTCGCGCCCGGGACGACGCTGATCGTGCCGCGCGGCGCCTCGCGCGCCGTGCCCGCACTGCGCAGGCTCTCCGGGCTGCGCATCACCGAGGTTGCGGCCGGCGAGGAAGTGCGGGTTAAGGATCTGCTCGTACGGGCCGTTCCCGCGCTGCACGACGGGCGGCGGCTCCCGGTCGGGCCGCACCGCGCGCCCGCCCTCGGCTATGTCGTCACCGGTGAGGCGCGCACGTATTTCGCCGGGGACACGGGGCTCTTCGACGGCATGGCGGAGGCCGTCGGGCCGGTCGATGTGGCGCTGCTGCCC
The DNA here is from genome assembly GCF_028807635.1 of Streptomyces spiramyceticus. Taxonomy (NCBI): domain Bacteria; kingdom Bacillati; phylum Actinomycetota; class Actinomycetes; order Kitasatosporales; family Streptomycetaceae; genus Streptomyces; species Streptomyces spiramyceticus. The sequence continues at coordinate 824,167 of NZ_JARBAX010000002.1, read as the reverse complement.
GTCGGCGGCTGGGGGCCCTTCCTCGGGCACGAGCACCTGGACGCGGGACGGGCGGCGCAGGCGCTCGCCCGGCTCGCGCCGGTGGCGGCCGTGCCGGTGCACTACGGCACGTACTGGCCGATCGGCCTCGACGGGTTCAGACCGCACGAGTTCCACTCCCCCGGCGACGAGTTCGTACGGAAGGCTGCGAGGCTCGCGCCGGAGGTCGCCGTGCACCGGCTCGGGCACGGCGAGAGCGTCCGGCCCGAGGCCACCCGGTGATTCAAGCGGTGTTGAACCAGGCGGTGTTGACCCAAGAAGTGGTCGGCCAGGTGCCCCCGGAGTCGACCCAGCAGGCCGTCGGCTATCCGGCGCTGTTCCTGCTGGTCGTGCTGGGGTCGCTGGTGCCGGTGGTGCCCACGGGTGCGCTGGTGAGTACGGCGGCCGTGGTGGCCTTCCACCAGCTCGACCCGTTCGCGCTGCTTGTCGTCTTCGCGCTGGCTTCGTCCGCCGCCTTCCTCGGGGACATGGGCCTGTACTGGCTGGGCGTGCGCGGCGTCCGCTCCAGGAACGGTTCGCGCTGGCTGGAAGCGCTGCGCAAGCGGGCCGCCCCCGACCGCCTCGAACAGGCGCAGCGCAAGCTCCACGAGCACGGTTCGCAGGTGCTGGTGCTCTCCCGCCTGGTGCCGGCCGGCCGCATTCCGGTGATGCTGGCGTGCCTGTTCTCCCGGATGCCGATGCGCCGCTTCGCCCGCGGCGACGTACCGGCCTGCCTCGCATGGGCGGCGGCGTACCAGCTGATCGGGATCCTGGGCGGGTCGCTCTTCCCCGAGCCGTGGCAGGGCGTGGTCGCAGCGGTCGCGCTTGCGCTGCTGATCAGCGGGGCGCCGACGGTGTGGCGCAGGCTGCGGCGTACGTAACCCTGGGTGCCCTGGGTGTCCGTACGCCGCAATCGCCCTACGAGCCCTACGGGCCCTACGGCGTCAGTACGCGCGACCCGCCGATCGGCAGGTCCCACAGCGCCTCGCGCACGCGGCCCGCCTTCTCCCAGGCCGTACGCACCCGGGTCAGCGGCTCCAGCACCGGCTCGGCGGAGAGCAGGAACGTCCCCCAGTGCATGGGCGCCATGCGCTCCGCACCGAGGTCGTCGCAGGCCTGCACCGCCTCTTCCGGATCCGCGTGTACGTCGCTGAGCCACCAGCGGGGGTTGTACGCGCCGATCGGGAGCAGCGCGAGGTCGATGCCGGGGTGGCGGGCGCCGATCTCGCTGAACCAGTGGCCGTAGCCGGTGTCGCCCGCGAAGTACACACGTTCCCCGAGGCCGTTGCTCCGGTCGCTTTCGCCCCGACGGTCGCTCAGCACCCAGCCGCCCCACAGCGAGCGGCACGTGTCGGTGAGGGAGCGCTTGCTCCAGTGGTGGGCGGGGACGAAGTCGAAGCGGACGCCGCCCAGTTCCGCGCCCTCCCACCAGTCGAGCTCGGTGACCCGGGTGAAGCCACGGCGCCGGCACCAGCGGGCCAGTCCGGCCGGGACGAAGAGCGGGGTGTCCCGGGGGAGCCGCTTGAGAGTGGGGGCGTCCAAGTGGTCGTAGTGGTTGTGGCTGATGACCACCGCGTCGACTGGCGGCAGGTCGGCCCAGCGGATGCCGACGGGGGTGACACGGGCCGGCGTACCGAGGATCTTGCGCGACCAGACGGGGTCGGTGAGGACCGTGAGTCCGCCGATGCGGATCACCCAACTGGCGTGGCCCGCCCAGGTGACGGCGACGGTGGACGCACCGGCGGCGGGCATGGGGCCGGGCTCGTAAGGCACCAGCGCCGCGTCGCGGAGCGCTTCGGGCCCCGGGCGCAGGGCTCCCTCGCGGGCAAGCTTGGTGAAGGCTTTGACGCCGGGGAGCGGGGTGGTGAGGCGGTCGGCGAAGGACCGGGGCCAGGTGCGGATCTCGCCCAGAGGGCGGGTGTGGATGTCGCCCAGAGGGCGGGTGCGGATGTCGCCCTGGGGGCGGGGTGGGGCGAGTGTGTGAGGCGGGGTGAGGGAGCGCTCGGTCTGCTGTTCCGTCTCCGTCATCGAAGGGGCTCCATTCGGTGGCGTACGCCGGCGTAGGGGTTATCGCAGTTCGTCGAAGGCCGATCCGAAAGTGCTCAACGCCCGGGTCACATGCGGCAATTCCAGTGGCTCCACTGCCGTGAGGGACTCCATACGCTGCTCCGGGGTTGCCCCGAGCAGCGGAGCCGTCGCGATCCTGACGCGCAGGGTGTCCATTTCGTCGCCGAAACGGTGACCGCCGGGTACGGGCGCACCGAGGCGCTCGCTCAGGTAATCCTCCAGCTCCATGGAGTCGGTGACGCCTCGGGCTGCCAGGCCGGTGCGCAGCGGGGCGAGGTCGGCGTACAGGTGACGGCCCGCCTGCGGGGGGCGGGCGAGGGCGCCGGACGCGAGGACGGCGCGGTGCGCGGCGGCGGCGACGCGTGCGTGCAGGGCGGTCGCGGCCACGACTCCGGCGGCGACGGGCTCCGGTTCGCCGAGCGCGTACGCCGCTGCCTCGGCGACGGGACGCGGCACGACGGCGCCGGTGGCGGTGAGGAGGTCGAGGGTCCTGGCGCGCAGTCCGGCGCCCTCACCGGTGACGGGGAGGCGGGCCACGGCGACGGGCCAGCCGGTCGGGGTGCAGGCGCCGGCCAGGTCGGCGAGGACCGTCACGTGGCCGGGGAACATCTCGGCAGGTCTGAGAAACACCGTCTCCTGCGGCCGGTGAAGGGTGTCGCCCCACGTCTCGTCGCTGATGACGTGCAGCCCCTCGGAGACCGCGGCCTCGCAGACCTCGTGCACGACTTCGGGCGGGGCGACGGTGCCGGTGGGGTCGTCGGGGACGGAGAGCAGCAGGAGCCGCGGATCGCCGCCCTCGTCGCGTACGCGTCGTACGGTCTCGAAAAGCGCGAAGGGGTCCGGTACGCCGCCGCACTCGGCCGGGGTCGGCACATGGTAGGCGGGGTGCCCGAGCATCCTGGCCTGCGGCACCCACCAGGCCGGGCAGGGCCGCGGCAGCAGTACGTCGCCTCCGATCGCGGCCATCAGAGCGAACAGCAGAGGCTGGGCGCCGGGAGCGGCGACCACGCACTCGGGCTCAGTGTGCAGCCCGCGCCGCTGCCAGTACCCGGTGGTCGCCGCGCGCAGGGCGGGTCCGCCGCCCGGCGGCTCGGGGTCCGGCCGTGCTGCTGCGGCGGCGAGTACGGCGGCGAGCTCGGGCAGCACGGGCAGCCCGGATTCGGGGGCGTGCGGCCCGTAACGGACGGGGCCGCGCCCTTCCGACACCGTCCGCTGCATGCGCCACCTCCACCGATCCACTGGGGACAACTGCCCGGCCTCAGTGCCCTGTATGTATACGGTTATACGGGGCATAGGGGTGACGCGCTTGTGGGACGGGGCTGTGTCACGGAGGGTCGTTCAATCTCTCGGGCCCGTCGGGCGCAGCGCGGCACCCTAAGTCGGTGGTGCGAGCCGGGACAGGTCCTTTTCCAGGCCGCGTCCCTTGCCGCTGACGACCGCCTCCGCGACGTCGGCGAGCTTGCGGTTCGAGCGCTGCGAGATGCGCCGCAGTACGCCGAACGCCTCGTCGGCCTCGCATCCGAGCACATGCATCAGGATCCCGCTCGCCCGGTCGATGACGGGACGCGAGCGCAGCGCCGTCTCCAGCTGGTCGACCTCCGCGAGGGCGGCGCGGTAGCGGCGGTCGCGGACGAGGCCTGCGGTGGCCTGTTCGCCGAGGATGCTCACCGGGCCGTGCGCGGCGTTCTCCAGGGATCCGGGGCGGAAACCGTAGAGGCTGACGGTGACCTCGATGCCGGCGCGGCGGAAGGGGATCGTGACGCTGGACCGTACGCCCGATTCGAGCGCCACGGCCCGGTACTCGGGCCACCTGTCCTCGTTCAGCAGGTCCTCGGCGTCCACCGGTTCGCCGCGGTCGATCGCCGTCGGAATGGGCCCGTCTCCCATGGCGAGCTGGACTGAGGCCAGCGCGGCCAGGTCCGGGTGCGTGGCGGTACTGCGGCGCTCCGCCGCACCGTCCGCGATCGTCGCGACGGCGCCGCAGCAGGCAGGGGCGCAGCGCGCGGCCTGCTCCGCCAGTTCGGACAACCGCCGGTCCGTGGAAGTGGACTCCGTTCCTTGCTGCTCAGGCTCCAGAAGCATGCCCGGGTTCCTTCCCTCTCCCTTGCGGCTTCCCCCGGTCCGCTTCGCAAAACTGCTGGGCACGTTAGCTTTCTCGTATGACGCAGACGGACGAGTTCGGCCAGGACCTTGCGGATTTCGTCAGGCGCGTCGGGGAGTTGAGGGCTGCCCGGTCCAGACCGTCCGGCGAGCACCTCACCGTTCTTGACGCGGCTCTCTTCGAACTCCAGCACGTGGCCGACACCTTGTGGCCCCGGTACGAACAGCTGGCCGCCGGGGCCCCCGCCGTCACGTCCGCCGACCGCCAGGAACGGCAGCTGCTCAAGGCCCTGTTCCAGCGGCTGCCGCTGCCGGTCGCCCTCATCGACCGGGACACCGTCGTGCGGCGCCTGAACTTCGCCGCGACGGGGCTCACCGGCGTACGGGCCGGATACGCGACGGGGCGCCCGCTGGCCGCTCTCCTCACGCCCGGCGACCGGGCCGCCTTCCGCTCGCAGGCCGCAGCCGTGGCGCGCGGCGAGGGTGCCCGCAGCCTTGTCGTCCATCTCCAACAGCGGCCGGGCGAGCCGCTCCTGGCCACGCTCAGCGCGCTTCGCCCGCCGGACGAGCCGCAGTCCGCGGTGCTCGCCGTCCTCCAGGCCGGGGTCTCCACCGGCGCGCACCCGCCGGCCGGGGCTGCGGGGGCCCGTGTGCCGAGCCAGGCGCTGCCCGATCTGTCGGAAACGACCAGGCACGCGGAGCTGATGGACCTGGTCGACGCGATGACGACGGCCCTGTTGTCCGCCGAGCCCGGGGACCGTACGGCGGCCCTCGGCAGCGCGGCGGGGGTGCTGCGCGGCCGCTTCGCCGACTGGGTGGTGGCCGACGCGGTCGAGGGCCGGTCGCTGAAGCGGCTGGTCGTACGGTGCCCCGACGAGCCCGGCGCCGAAGCGCTCGGCCAGGAGGTGGCCGGGCAGGATCCGGCGGGCTGCCCGCTGGTGGTGGAGGCCGCGCGCGGCGGCTCGACGACCCTGCAAGTGCGTCCCGAGGACGCGGACGGCTTCGGCCGGGACACGGCGGGCGATCCGGTGCTCGTACGGGGCGAGGTCAGCTCGCTGCTGTGCGTACCGCTGACCGCGCCGGCCGACGGCGGGGCCCCCGGGCCCGTACAGGGCGTGCTCAGCCTGTTCCGTACGGGGCCGCGGCGGGCCTTCTCCATGGCGGAGGCACAGGTCATGGACCTGATGTCACGCCATGCGGCGCTCGCTATGCGGCGTCCCGCACATCTTGGTGGAGCAGAGCGTGGTCCGGAAGAGCCTGGTCGTGCACAGCCTGGTCGTGGAGCACCTGGTCGTGGAGCGCCTGGTCCCGCAGGCGGGTGCAGCAGCGGCTGATCAGGCGGGAGACGTGCATCTGCGAGAGACCCAGGTCCTCCGCGATGCGGCTCTGCGTCATGTCGCGGAAGAAACGCATGTAGAGGATCTTCTTCTCCCGGTCGGGGAGCTTCCGCAGGGCCGGCTTGACCGACTCGCGGTCGACGACGATGTCGAGTGCCGGGTCGGGGCCGCCCAGTGCGTCACTGAGGGTGTACCCGTCGTCGGTGCCGGGGAGTTGGGCGTCGAGGGACAGCGCGGTGAAGGAGTCCAGGGCTTCGAGGCCGGTCATGGCCTCCTCCTCGGTCATGCCCGCCCGCGCGGCGACCTCCGCGACGGTGGGGGCGCTGCCGGTCGCGGTCTGGGCCAGTTCCTGGCGGGCGGCGCGGACGCGATTGCGGAGGTCCTGGACCCTGCGCGGTACGTGGAGCGTCCACATGTGGTCGCGGAAGTGCCGCTTGATCTCGCCGGTGATGGTGGGCACCGCGAAGCTCTCGAAGGCAGAGCCGCGGTCGGGGTCGTACCTGTCGACGGCCTTGACCAGGCCGAGTGCGGCGACCTGGCGCAGGTCTTCGAGCGCCTCGCCGCGATTGCGGAACCGGCCGGCGATGCGCCCGGCCATGGGCAGCCAGGCGTTGACGATCTCCTGCCGCAGCGTGTCCCGCTCCGCGCCCTCCGGCAGTCCGGTCAGCCGCCGGAAGGCGGCGGCGGTGTCGGGGGCGTCGTCGTGCGGGTGCTTTCGCTGCACGTGAGTGCGCATCGTGGTTGCATCTCCCTGAACAGTGCAGACGGATGGGTGTCACCGTGGGGAGCGCACGGCTCCGGTCGTCACACGCCCGGAGCGCCGACTGGCGCTCCCACGGACGTGCCTCCGGTCCGAAGCACAAGTAGCGCGTGCCCGGCACCGGGCCGGTCAAACAAAGACCCGGTCAGCCGGGGATCGTTCCGCCAACCGGGTCACGGTCCTTCAACTGAATCTGCGCCTGGACCTTTTCCTGCACCTTTTCCTGCACCGTTGCCGTCGCCTTCGTCGGCGTCAGCATGAATTCCTCGTAGCGCCCGAGCGCGATGATCATGCCCAGCATGAGTACCGGGATCAGCACGGCCAGTACCACCATCGCCCTGTCCTTCCTGATGGACAGCCTGTAATGCCGAGTCACCAGGACACCGGTACGCAAACCGGCATGCCCGGTTGATTCCTGGGTACTGCGGGCGGCAGCAACCGCAGAGAGACGAGAGGGATGAGGCATACAGCCATGACTCAGTTCGTGAGGGAAGTCATGACGGCAGGCGTCGCAGCCGTACGGCCCGATGCCTCGCTCGTCGAAGCCGCGCAACTGATGCGCGCCCAGGACATCGGTGACGTCCTGGTGGCCCAGGACGACCGGCTGATCGGAGTCCTCACCGACCGGGACATCGCCCTGCGGGCGGTCGCGGACGGCATGGACCCCCTGACCGTCAACGCCCAGTCCGTCTGCACACCGTCCCCGGTGTGCATCGGCCCCGACGACGACGTGTCGACAGCGGTCGCCCTGATGCGGCAGCACGCGATCAGGCGGCTGCCCGTGGTTGAGGACGGCTTGCCGCTCGGCGTGGTGAGCATCGGTGATCTCGCCGAGTTCCGGGACCCGGGTTCCGCGCTCGCCGACATCAGCCGCGCGGCGCCCAGCCCCGGTTCCGGCCCCGGCAGCGCGCTGTAGCGGCGGCACGGGGTCTCACACCCGGCGCCCCGTCAGGGAGAGGAGCTTGGTCTGTACATCGGCCCCGGGAGGCGCTTCCACCGGGGCGGCGAACAGACCGCTCTTCTCCAACTCCGCCGAATTCGGGCCGATTTCACGCACCGCGAACTTCACCAGATCGTCCGGCAGCCGCTCGTCGGCGCCGATCGCCCGGGACAGGTCCCAGGCATGCACCACCAGGTCGGTCACCATCTGTGCGCAGTACGCGTGGCCCGTGCTCGTCCCGTACGACAGGTGTACGGTCCGCTCCAGCGCCCCCGGCTCCGCCAACGCCGCGCGCGCCCTCTCAGCGGCCCGGTCCCAGACGGCCACCGGGTCGTCGCCCAGCACGTCGCCTTCGAACTCGTCACCCACATCCGCGATCGTCCGCCCCTCGCTCACCAGCGGCGGAACCCACAGCTGCTCCTCGGTGAGATGACCGACCAGATCACGCACCGACCACTCGGTGCACGGTGTCGCCAGCTGCCACTGTTCCTCCCGTACGGCATGCACCCGGTCGGTGAAGAGCTTGAGCGCCTTTTCGTGGCGCTCCAGAAGAGGGTTCTTTTTCATGTCCCCAACTCTTCCCTCGCTGACGCGCACGCGCGAGTCCTGGTGGGTGAGACGGGGCGCGGCGGGATTTGAAACGGGCCGCGCAGGGTACCCGCGTGCCATGCCTGACCCCATTGCGCAGGATGCCTCGTCCCGTCCGGCCGGGAGCCTGTCCGCCTGGCTGACCGCCCGTGACCATGCCGTCTTCCATGCGGTGGCCTCCCGGCACTGGCCCGGCGCCGAGCAGTTCCTGCCCCGCCTGAGCCACAGCGCGAACCACGGCGTGCTGTGGTTCGGCGCCGCCGCCGGGATGGCGGCCCTGGGCGGCAGCACCCGCGCGCGCCGCGCCGCGATGCGCGGGATCGCTTCGCTCGCCCTGGCGTCCGCGACCGTCAATACCGTGGGCAAGCGTTCCGTACGCCGTGTGAGGCCCGTGCTGGACGCGGTGCCGGTGATACGGCAGTTGAAGCGGCAGCCCATCACCACGTCCTTCCCTTCCGGGCACTCCGCCTCCGCCGCGGCCTTCGCGACGGGCGTGGCGCTGGAGTCGAAGAGGTGGGGCGCGGTCGTGGCCCCGGTCGCCACGGCAGTCGCCGTCTCCCGGATCTATACGGGCGCGCACTTCCCGAGCGATGTGCTGGTCGGCGCTGCGCTGGGGGTGGGCTCCGCCTTCGCTGTGCGGGGGCTCGTACCGACGAGGACGCAGATCCCGGCGCCCGGCCGGCCGCACACCGACGCGCCTGTCCTGCCCGGCGGCCGGGACCTGGTCGTCGTGGTCAACAAGGCGTCCGGCACCGCGCTCGCCAAAGCCCGCCTGGTGCGTGACGCTCTGCCGCTCGCCAGGGTCGTCGAGCGCGCACCCGACGAGCTGGGCGCCGCCCTGGAGAAGGCCGCCACGGACGGCCGGGCGCTCGGGGTCTGCGGCGGCGACGGCGCGGTCAACCGGGCGGCGGTGGTCGCGGCCCGGCACCGGGTGCCGCTCGCCGTGTTCCCCGGCGGCACGCTGAACCATTTCGCGTACGACCTGGGCATCGAGGAGGTCCACGACACCTGCCGGGCGCTGGCCTCGGGCGATGCCGTCAAGGTCGACCTCGGCCGCTTCACGCCGGGCCCCGGGGCCGAGGGCACGCCCGGGTTCTTCCTCAACAGCTTCAGCCTGGGCGTCTATCCGGAGCTGGTACGCATCCGGGAACACTGGGCACCCCGCATCGGCGACTGGCCCGCGGGCCTCCTGGCGGCTCTGGAGGTCCTGCGCGGGGAGCAGCCGCTGGAGGCCGACCTGAAGGGGCAGCACCGGGCGCTGTGGCTGCTCTTCGCCGGGAACGGCATGTACCAGCGGGTCGGCCCGACGCCCGGCCGGCGCTTCGACATGGCGGACGGGCTGCTGGACGTACGCGTGGTGCACGGCGGTCGCACTCCCGGGCTGCGGCTGCTGGCCGCGGCGCTGGCGGGTCCGCTGAGCCGGTCGCCCGTACACGCGGCGCAGCGGATGCGGAGGCTGCGGATCACCGGCATCGCACCGGGCACGCCGCTCGCCTACGACGGTGAAGTGGCGGACGCTCCACGGGAGTTGCTGATCGACAAGGCCGACGAGGCGCTCACGGTCTACCGTCCGTTGGCTCTCTAGCCACCCCGGCGCTCTCCTCCCCTTCCTCCCCCTCCTCCCCTTCTTCGCCCGGGGGCGCCTCCGTCACGTCGAGGAAGACATGGTCGACCTCCGGCCAGGTCTTGCGTACGGAGCGTTTGATGCGTACGCAGACCAGCTCCACCTCCTCGCTGTCGAGTCCCGGTACCAGGTCGACGCGGGCGGCCACCAGGAACGAGTCGAGACCGAGCCGCATCGTCAGCAGCTCCGCCACGTTGTCGATCTCCGGCTGTGCCTCGACGAGGGCCATGATGCGCCCGCGCAGTTCGGGGTCGACGGACTCCCCCACCAGCTGCGAGCGGGCTTCCCGGCCGAGCCTGTAGGCGACGTACACGAGCAGCAGGCCGATGGACAGGGACGCGCACGCCTCCCAGACGACGCTGCCCGTCATCAGGTGGAGCAGCATGCCGGTCATGGCGAGGAGTACGCCGACGACCGCCGATCCGTCCTCGGCGACGACGGTACGCAGGGCGGGGTCCCTCCCGATGCCGCGGCCCGGGTGGTGGCTTGCCTGGTAGAGGGCGCGCAGAAGGGAGCCGCCCTCGGCCATCAGCGCCACGACAAGGACGGTGAGCCCCGCCAGATAGGCGCCGCGGGACCGTTCTTGCTCGCCGCCGGTCAGCGCCTCGAAGGCCTGGAAGAACGAGAAGCCGCCGCCGACGCTGAAGATGCCGACGGCGGCGAGCAACGCCCAGAAGAAGCGTTCCTTGCCGTATCCGAAGGGGTGCGTGGCGTCGGCGGGGCGACGGCTGCGGCGCAGGGCGACGAGCAGGAAGATCTCATTGAAGCTGTCCGCGACCGAGTGGGCGGCCTCGGAGAGCAGGGCGGGTGAACCGGACACCAGGCCGCCGGTCGTCTTGGCGACGGTGATGACGAGATTGGCACTGAGCGCCACGAGGACCGTGATCCGGGTCTTGCGGTCGGGGGAACGACTGCTCACATCAACTCACACCGTGTATGGAGAGCAAATAAGGGCACTCGGGAATCCTGGAGGTGCACATTATGGTCCCCGTCCTGCTTGTTCTGCTTCTCGCTCTCATTCTGTTCGGCGCCGGTTTCGCCATGAAGGTCCTCTGGTGGATCGCCGTTGCGGTACTGGTCATCTGGCTACTGGGATTCCTGGTGCGAAGCACATCGGCCACGGGCACAAGGGCACGCTGGTATCGGTGGTAGAAATCGGACCCAGGGAAATGAATGGGCGGCGGCCTTCCGGCCGCCGCCCATTTCGCCCATTCATTCATTCTCATTGCCTCTGGGCAGCAGGGGGCCCAGAGGGCCCAGATCGATATTGAGGTCCTCGGGGCCGAGGCCGAAGCGTGTGCGCAGTACGTCCATCCGGTCCTCCAGCAGCATCAGCGTCGTCCCGATCCGCTCCTCCTGCTCCTCGGTGAGGTCGCCGGTGTCCACACGGCGCAGCGCCTGGCGCTCCATCAGTTGCCGCAGCAGCTCCACGACGGTCAGGACGAGCCTGGCGAGGTCGCGCTCGACGGTGTCGGCGTCGAGCTCGACGCGTCGGGCACTCCGCCGGGTACTCATGGGGATTCCTCCTCGAAGGGCGACGGCACGTCGGCGCCGACCGAGCTGATGAGTGCGTTGAGATCGACCCGTACGAGATCGACGTCGGCGATGCGCAGGGTGAGATCGCCCGCGATCACCACGCCGCCCGCGAGCAGCCGGTCCAGCAGGTCGACGAGGGCGATCTCGCGCCGGGCGAGACCTGCGCCCGGGTCCGTCACCGGCTGCCCTCCTCAGCATGTCCCGCGAGTCCCGCGAGCCCTGCGAGCCCTGCGAAGGAGTACGGCGCCCAGGGGCCGGTGAGTTCCACCCGTACGCCGCCGTCCGGTTCCTTCGGCCCGAGGCGGTCGATCTCCGCGATGAACGCCGCGCTCTCCTCGCGCCGCACCAGGTACGCCGCGTTGAGGACGTTGACCCCGGGCTCGTCGGAGAGCCTGGCGTCCTGCGGCCGGTGCAGCACTCCGGCCTCCGCCCGCTCGGAGAGCCCGGCGTGCAGCGTGCGGGCCATGCTGTCGGCGCGCTGCCATGCGCTTTCGCGCTTCCGGCGCTGCCCCAGCCGTCGGCGCAGGTAGTCCCGGCCGGTGGCCGGAGGCGGTTCGTCGGCCTCCGGCGCGGCGCCCTGTGCGGCGCCCTGTGTGTCCTCCCGCGGCGTGTGGGCGTACACCTTGACGCCCCATTCGATCCGGCCGTCCAGCCGCTCCAGCGTGCGTACGAAGCGGTCGTGGTCGGCCTCGATCAGGCGTCGTACGCCGCTGTCGTCGCGGCAGACCGTGGCCAGTCGCAGCGGAACCGGACAGGTCAGGGTGGTCAGGACGCCGATGACCGCCTCATGGGTGCGGGCGGTCCCGGTGAGCCAGTCGAGGTCTTCCAGGTGCGCCTTGAGGGGGGCCTCGTCGAAGTCCTCGGCCGGCACCGGGCTGACGACGGCGACCAGGCCGGCGTGATGCAGCAGCCGGGGCGGTTCGCCGTCGAGGCCACGTAGATCATCAGGGAGGTTGCCGTCGGGGAGAGCGCCGTCGAAGGGCCGGGTCACGGCGTACACGTATCGCAGTTCGTTCATTGCGGTGATTCCGCCTCCAGTTCGGCAATGCGCCGGTGCAAGCGCTCGTTCTCGTCGGCCAGTTCGCGGCGGCGGGCGCCCGAGGACAGTGCGGGGTCGCTCTCCCACCAGTCGATGCCCATTTCTTTCGCCTTGTCGATGGAGACGACTATCAGGCGGAGTTTGATGGTGAGCAGTTCGATGTCGAGGAGATTGATTTTGATGTCTCCGGCGATGACGATGCCTTTGTCCAGTACGCGTTCGAGAATGTCGGCGAGATTCGCGCCGCCACTGGAGGCGTACGGATCAGGAAGGCGGTTCGGTGTCGTCATCGGCGCCTCTCCGTCCGGGCGGACTCCAGCCGGGCGAGCAGCTCGTCCTCGCGGCGGTCGAATTCGGCCTCGTCGATCTCGCCCGCTTCGAGCCGGCGCTCCAGCAGACCGAGTGCGCGCTGAATGGCCGACGGGTCGTAGTACTGCCGCTCCGCCTCGCCGAGCACCTGCCGCAGCACCCAAGAGGTGCCGCGGACCGGGGCCAGGGGCAGGAGCAGCAACTCTCCGAGGAGGCCCACGCCGTCACTCCACGAAGCTGTACGGCGGCAGCGGACCGTTGAGCTGGATCACCAGGTGGGGGTGCTCCTTGCGCAGGGCGTCCACCGCTTCCACGAACTCGGCAGTACGGTCGCGGTCGACGAGGAACGAGACGTTCGCCAGCCAGCCGACGCTGTCCGGCCCGGGGCTGATGGTCAGCGCCGCCCCTTCGAGCGCTTGCCGCACGAGCTCGCCGTCGTGCCGCTCGCGCTGCTGCACGGCTGCGACGACGCGTTCACCGAGCCGCAGTTTCTGCTCGTACGAGCCGCCGCCCGCCGCCCTGTTGGCGTCGTTCAGTGCCCGCAAGTCGGGGTCGTCGGACAGCACCTGATGCAGAACGGCTTCTTCGTCGTGCGTGGCCTTCACGTTGTATTCCAGCTTGTTGTCGAGCGCTTCCAGGCGCTCCAGGTAGTGCTTCTCCCGCTCGGCGAGCACCGTCCGTACGGCCTCGTCGTCGGGCGAGAGGCTGCCGAAGCGCATCGGCAGGACGGCGCCGCCCGCCCCTGCCTCGGCGAGGACGCTCTGGTGGGCGATCAGGTCGCGGCGCTTGGGCCTCAGGTCTTCCGGGGCGTCGCTGACAAGCGCGGTCAGCTCACCCGCTCCGACGGTCCTGACGGGCCGCGGCGGGTCACCGACGCCGCCTGCCTCGCCGGGCAGCCGGGGGTGGGAGCGGCGTGCGATTCCGTACACGTACGTACTCACTCCTGCTCCTCCTTCTGGGCGGTCTTGGCGGTCTTGGCGGTCTTGGCGGCCGAAGAGCCGCGCCGCGCGCGGGGCTTGGACTCGGACTGCCCTTCGGACGAGCGGCCCTGGAACGCGCCCGCTGTGGTCTCGGCGGCGCCGGACAGCGCGCCCTTGGACTTGCCGCGGGCGCCGGACTCGGTGACGTCACCGACGATCTCGGTCAGCCCGGGGCTCTTGTTGGCGCCGGTTTCCAGGTCGAGGCGGTTGCAGGCTTCCGCGAACCGCAGGTAGGTGTCGACGCTCGCGACCACGACCCGTATGTCGATCTTCAGGATCTCGATGCCGACCAGGGAGACGCGTATGAACGCGTCGATGACGAGTCCCCGGTCGAGCACGAGTTCCAGGACGTCGTAGAGGCCGCTGGTACCGCCGCCGCCTCCACCTTGCTGTGCCGGAACAACGGTCATTTCGACCGGCCCTCCTTGGGTGCTCGGGTGTGTGTCCGCTGTACGCGGGTTTACGCGGGCCAAGGGCTCCGGTCGGCCCTTCCGCGTTCGTAACGGCGAACGCGCCGGTATCCGGTCAGCTCGCCGTGCGGGCCGAGTTCGACCTCGTACGTCGCGAGCAGGCTCATGGTGTCGGGGACCCGGGCCAGTTCCAGGGCCTCGATCCGCAACAGCCAGCCGTCCTCCGCCTGTTCGAAGGAGGAGACCGATTCGGCCGCCAAGCCGGTGAGCTCCGCCAGCTGTGTCCGCGCGGCGCGCAGCACCTCCATCGGGCCCGGGCCCGGCATGCCGTCCGCCTCGGCTTGTGTTTCCTTCGGGGTGTTCTCTGATGTATTTGCCATGGCAGCCTCGGTCGTACGAGTAACCCCCGGCGGCCGGGCCAAACCCCGTGTCAGCGCACGGCGTCGAGGCGCTTGCGGGCCGGTCCCAGGGCGCGGGCGCGCGACGACAGGCCCGACCACGGGTTGGCGCGGGCCTGCTCCAGCACGTCCTCGACGTCCGTCGCCGACCAGCGCCGCGCCGTCAGGTCCTCGTCGTCGAGCTGCTCCCAGGAGACCGGCGCGGCCACGGGCGCGCCCGGCCTGGGCCGGATGGACCAGGGCGCCACGGCCGTCTGGGCGTAGGCATTGCGCTGGACGTCCAGATAGAGCCGGCCGCCGCGTGACTGTTTGCGTACGGCTGTGGTCAGCCTGTCCGGGTGGCGCGCGGCGAGGGTCTCCGCAACGTCGGTGGCGAACGCGCGTGACTCGTCGAACGTGGTGTGCCCGCCGAGAGGCACGATCACGTGCAGGCCTTTGGATCCGGTGGTCATCAGGGCGGAGGACAGCCGGAGTTGGTCCAGCAGCTCGCCGAGTCGCAGCGCCGCGTCGCGTACGGCGGGGAAGTCGTCGCCCGGAGGGTCGAGGTCGAAGACGAGACGGTCGGGCGACTGGACACGTCCGGCCCGCGACAGCCAGCGGTGCAAGGTGATGCACGCCTGGTCGGCCAGGAAGACGAGGGTCGCGCTGTCGTCGCACACAGTGTGCGTGACGGTGCCGCCCTCCTTCTCGACCTTCACCCGGCGTACCCAGTCGGGATAGTGGTCGGGGGTGTCCTTCTGCATGAAGCGGTGGCTCTCGATGCCGTCGGGGTGGCGTTCGAGCATGAGCGGGCGGTCGCGCAGGTGGGGGAGCATGAAGGCGGCGATGCACCGGTAGTACTCGGCGATGTCGGCCTTGGTGAGGTCGCAGTCGGGGAAGAGGACCTTCTGCGGGCGATGGATTTCTACGGTGCGGCGGCCCGCGCGCACGCGCGTGGTGTCGGTCATCGTACGATCGCCTCCTCCACCAGGAGTTTCACCGCGGCCGCGATCGAGTCCGCGTCGATGCCGGACTCGCTCAGCTGCTCGCCCACGGTCGCCGAACCCGGCATGTTCCGCACCGCGAGCCTCACCAGGCGCGGGACAGGGCGGCCGTCGGTGAAGACCTCCGCCACCGCGTCGCCGATGCCGCCCTCCGGGTGGTGGTCCTCGACCGTCACCAGGCAGCCGGTCAGTTCCGCCGCGGTCTGCACGGCCTCCGCATCGACCGGCTTGACCGAGTACAGGTCGACGACCCGCACCGTGATGCCGTCCTCCGCGAGGACGTCCGCCGCGCGCAGCGCCTCGTGGACCGTGGCGCCCGCGGCGAGCAGCGTGAGCCTGTCGTCGTCGCCGGACCGCAGCAGCGTGCTGCCGCCGACCGGGAACTCCTCGTCGGCGCTGTAGATCACGGGCGTGGCGCCCCTGGTGGTGCGCAGATAGCGGATGCCACGCGTCCGGGCGTCGCCCTCCGCCATGCCGGCGACAAGCTTCGCGGTCTGGTTGGCGTCGCACGGGTAGAGGACCGTGCTCCCGTGTACGGCGCGGAAGAGCGCCAGGTCTTCGAGGCCCATCTGGGACGGCCCGTCCTCGCCGATGGCGACACCGGCGTGCGAGCCGACGAGGTTGATACCGGCGCCGCTGATCGCGGCCATCCGTACGAAGTCATGGGCGCGGGTCAGGAACGCCGCGAAGGTCGAGGCGTACGGAACGTATCCGCGGGTCTGCAACCCCACGGCGGCCGCGACAAGTTGCTGCTCTGCGATGTAGCACTCGAAGAACCTCTCGGGAAACTCCTTGGCGAAGGCCTCGGACCGCGTCGAGTCGCTGACCTCCCCGTCCAGAGCCACGACGTCCCCGCGCGCGGAGCCGAGCGCTGCGAGCGCGTCGCCGTACGCGTCACGCGTGGCGACCTTGTGGCCGAACTCGTAACGTGGCAGCGCCAGTTGACCGGTGGCGATGGCGGGCGGTGTCGGCGCAGGGTCCGGTTTCTGTACGTCGACGCGGATGGACCGCAGCCCGCCCAGCTCGGCGATCGCCGCGTCGGCGTCCTTCAGCGGCTTGCCGTGCATGCCCTCACGGTCCTCGACGGCCGCGACTCCCCTGCCCTTGTGGGTGGCCGCTATGACCGCCGACGGCCGCCCGATGGTCGACCGGGCCTCGGCGAAGGCGAGGTCGATCGCCTCGGGGTCGTGCCCGTCGACCTCGATCGCGTGCCAGCCGAAGGCGTGCAGTCTGCGGCTGTACGCCGCCAGGTCGCGCCCGTGGCGGGTGGGGCCACGCTGCCCGAGCCCGTTGACGTCGATGACCAGGGTGAGGTTGTCGAGGTGCTGGTTGGCGGCGTGCTCGACGGCCTCCCACACCGAGCCCTCCGCCATCTCGCTGTCGCCGCTGAGCACCCATACGCGGTACGGGGCCTGGTCGAGCCGCTTGCCCGCGAGCGCCACTCCGACGCCGACCGGCAGCCCCTGCCCCAGCGAGCCGGTCGCCACGTCGACCCAGGGGAGGCGGGGCGTCGGGTGGCCTTCGAGGCGGCTGCCGCGTTGCCGGTAGGTGAGCAGTTCCTCGTCGTCGATGGCGCCGGCCGCCCGGTACATGGCGTAGAGCAGCGGCGACGCATGGCCCTTGGAGAGGATCAGCCGGTCGTTTCCGGGGTGGTCGGGGCGGTCGAAGTCGTAGCGCAGATGCCGGGCGAGGAGTACGGCGGCGAGGTCCGCCGCCGACATGGAGGAGGTGGGGTGGCCCGACCCGGCGGTGTCGGCGACGCGTACCGAGTCCACCCTCAACTGCTGGCCGAGCTCGGAAAGTTCCGCCAGTTCCGCCCGTTTCTTGCGTTCCATGTCACTCCTTGTGCGGGCGTTCGGGTGCGCCCGCGATCCTGGCCAGTTCGGGCGACGAGGTGTCGAGCGGCACCGACCAGGAGCGGACGAGGCCCAGCTGCACGGCCTGGCGCGGCAGTACGGCGTCGAGCAGCCAGTCGGCCGCGACGCGCACCCGGTTTCCGGGCATGGCGGCGAGGTGGTAGCCGCGGGTGACTGCGCCGGCCAGGGGCCCCGACAGCGGCACGCCGAGCGGATTGGCCGCGGCCTTCACGCCGCCGAGGTCGACGGCGAAGCCCAGGTCGTTGTGGCTGTACGAGCGCCGCATCCCGTGCCCGAGGGACGCGGCGACGTTGCGGCCCGCCACCTTCCCCTGCCGGGCCGCGTGCTGCGCGGTCATCGGCGTGTACTCGCCCGGCCTGGTCAGGTCCGGTACGGCGGCGGCGTCTCCGCAGGCGAAGACCTCGGGGTGGCCCGGCACATTCAGCTGCGGGTCGACGACGAGACGCCCGCGCTCGACGGGCAGGCCGAGATCGGATACCAGCGGGTCGGGCCGTACGCCGACGCACCAGATCAGTGTCCTGGTGTCGACGAACTCCCCGTCGTCCAGCAGGACACCGGCCGGGGTGGCCTCCTTGACGGAGGTCTCCGTCCGTACGTCCACACCGCGCTCGCGCAGGACCCGGTCGGCGGTCTTCGACAGCCGCTGGTCCAGCTCGGGCAGGACCCGTGGCGCGATGTCGAGGAGCAGCCAGCGCGGCTTGGGCCGGCCATGCCGCCAGGTGCGCTGCTTGCGGACGAGCGCGTCGGTGAACATCTTGCCGTGGGCGGCCACTTCGGTTCCGGTGTAGCCCGCGCCGACGACGACGAACGTACAGCGTGCGGCGCATTCGGCGCGGTCGCCGGTGGCGGCCGCCAGCTCGATCTGGCGGGTGACGTGGTCGCGGAGATAGAGCGCTTCGGGCAGCCCGCGGAAGCCGTGGGCGTGCTCCGCGACGCCCGGGACCGGCAGCAGCTTGTTGACGCTGCCGACGGCCAGCACGAGCCGGTCGTACGTGAGCTCGCCGGTGTCGCCCTCGGGGTCGGTGTAGTGCACGGTCCGCGCTTCCAGGTCGACCCGGTCCGCCTCACCGAGGACCAGCCGTACGTGCGGCAGCGTCCCGGGGAGCGAGACCGTGACCCGGCGGGGTTCGAGGATTCCGGCTGCGACCTGCGGGAGGAGGGGGAGGTAGAGGAAGTAGTCGGTCGGGTTCAGCAGAACGATTTCGGCCGGGTCCCTGACCTGCCTGATCTGCCGGGAGAGGGTCCTGGCGGCCTGGTGGCCGGCGAAACCTGCTCCGACGATGACAATGCGGGGGCGTTCTCGTGTCACTGCACTTCACCTCTTGCGGGGGTGGTGGCGGTGGACGGACAGATTATTACGCAGCGTAATCGTCGGCACACTGAGTGTACGTCGGCGCGCGCGGCACCAACAACCGCAGCCGGGCGCCGCCCGTCCTCGCCGTCACTCGCCGGAGTGCACGCGCCCCGGGCTACGGGGCGCCGTCGGCGGTACGGGCGGCGCCGGTACGCCTCCCGGCGGGGCGGCGTCCGGAGGGGTGACGGGCGGGGCGGTCGGCGGGGTGACCGACGGGGCGCGCGGGACGCCGAGCTCTGGGTTGTGCGTGGGCGCACCGCCGGCGGCTCCCGGCCTGCCCGCGGGGCGACGCGCGGCCTGCCTGAGTGCCAGGGCCACACCGGAGAGCACGATGCCCGCGACGAGCGCGGCCGCCCATGCGGGCAGGGCGAGGTCGAGTACGAGCACGAGGAACGCCGTGACGGCAGCGCCCGCATACAGGGCCGCTGCTCCGGATCCGGCGTAGAGGCGTGCGGTGCGGCGCCCTTTCGCGGTCTGTTCGCGCAGTTCGTCCTTGAGCGTTTCGCGGACGGCCTGTGCGATCTGTTCCGACAGGTTGGTGTCCATGGGGCGGCGAGTACCCGGCGGCCCCGGCGCTATTCACACACAGGTTGTCCACATCGCGAGATTTGAATCTCACGATCCGACATGAGGGCGTAGCGTACGCGTACCGCTTGCGAGAGAAGGAGTACGGCCATGCCGAAGGAGACCGCCGTCTACACCCACGGCCACCACGAGTCGGTGCTGCGCTCGCACCGCTGGCGGACCGCCGCGAACTCCGCGGCGTACCTCATCGGCGAACTGCGCCCCGGGCTGGACGTGTTGGACGTGGGCTGCGGCCCCGGCACCATCACGGCCGACCTGGCGGCGCTCGTCGCTCCCGGCCGGGTGACGGCGGTCGACGCTGCCGACGACGTACTGGACGAGGCGCGGGAGGTGGCGGCCGAACGGGGCGTGGACAACGTGGAGTTCGCGGTCGCCGATGTGCACGCCCTCGACTTCCCCGACGACTCCTTCGACGTCGTCCACGCCCACCAGGTCCTCCAGCACGTCGGCGACCCGGTGCGGGCCCTGCGCGAGATGCGCCGCGTGTGCCGCCCCGGTGGCATCGTCGCGGCGCGCGACAGCGACTACGCGGCGATGACCTGGTTCCCCGAGGTGCCCGGCATGGACGAGTGGCAGCAGCTGTACGGCCGGGTGGCCCGCGCGAACGGCGGCGAGCCGGACGCCGGCCGCCGACTGCTCTCCTGGGCCCGCAGCGCCGGCTTCACCGACGTACGGGCGTCGGCGACGGCGTGGTGTTTCGCGACCGCCGAGGAGCGCGCGTGGTGGAGCGGCCTGTGGGCGGACCGTACGACGAGCTCGGTGTACGCGCGCCTGGCGGTCGAGGGGGGCCATGCGCGGGCGGAGGAGCTGGGGGCGATTGCGGGGGCGTGGCGCGAGTGGGGTGGCCGGGACGACGCGTGGTTCATGGTGCCGCATGGGGAGGTGCTGTGCGGGGTGTGAGGTGCGGGGTGTGATGTGCGGCGAGGTGCTGTGCGGCGGGTGAAGTTCGGGCTGCCTGCGGCGCTGTTCCCCTACCCTTCCCCAAGCTCTCAACTTCGTTCGAGCAGGGGAGACCCCATTCTTCCCGGCTGTGACATTTGCGGCTGCCGCCGCGTGGGGGGCAAGGCCCCCAGACCCCGGGCGGCAACTTCGCCCCTGGGGGTCCCCCGGACCCGCACCCGCACCCGCACCCGCACCCGCACCAACTACCCTGATCCCTATGGAGATCCTCGGAACCACGCTGCGCATCTGCGTCGACGACCTGGAGGCCACGGTGGCCTTCTACGAACGCCTCACCGGAACCCGGGCGCTGCGCTTCGAGCGCGGCGGGGTCTCAGTCGCAGCAGTCGGCTGCTTCCTCCTGATGAGCGGCCCCGAGTCGGAACTCGAGGTGCTGCGCAAGGTGTCGGCGACCATCGCCGTCAAGGACGTGGACGAGGCGGCCGCCGCCCTGACCGGGGCCGGCGCCCGCATCATCGCGGGCCCCGTACCGACCCCGGTGGGCCGCAACCTGATCGCCGCCCATCCGGACGGCTCCGTCTTCGAGTACGTCGACCGCCGCGCCGCCGCGTCCTGAAGCCCGCCTGCCCCCGCCCTACCCCGCCGCGGTCGGCCGCATCCGGTAGTCGTACGTCTCCGGAAGCGCCTCGTCGCTGACCGCGGCCCAGACCTCGCCCAGCGTCTCCGCGCCCTCGCGCAGGTCGGCCACCTCGATGCCTGCGTCGAGGATCGCGCGGGCGGCCTCGAACTCGCCCTCCGCCACGAGGAGTTGCGCTTCGACGAGCCGGAAGCGGCCGCTCGCCCGCACATCGGGACGCAGCCCCTCCCAGACTGCGCGCGCCCCGTCCGCGCGCCCCACCGCGAGGAGTGAGGCGATCGCTTCGCGGCCCAGCGCCGCGCCCGCAGCCGTCCAGACCTCGCCGTCGCCCCGCTCCCGGCACAGGTCGTCAAAAGCCTCCGCGTAACGGTCCGCCGCGCGCTGAAGGTGACCCGCCTCCCGGTCGGCGACGGCCAGGCAGCGCAGCAACGACCAGCGGCTGGAGGCACGTTGCAGACCTCGCTCCCAGCTGCGCACCGCCTGCGCCACATCGCCCGCGTGCCACTGCGCGACGCCCAGGTGGTACTCGGTGAGGGGTTCCGCGAGCGCGGTTTCCAGCATGTCGCGCCAGTGCGGTGCGACCAGCGAAGGACCCGGCGGGGCGGCCCCGCCCGCATCAGGGAAGGTGCCGCTGCGCAGCAACTCCACCCAGGGCTCCTGCTGTTCCCCCAGCGTCGCCTCGCCGAAGGGCGTGCCGGGCAGCTTCAGACCGCCCCGCAGGACTTCGAGTGCGCCCCACCCCGAGCCGGTGGCGAGCGACTCCCCCGGCTCGTGGTCGGCGTACGGCCGCCACGCCTCGTACGCCGCTTCGACCCGCGCCCGGGGCAGCGCCTCCTCCAGCCGCGCCCCGGCCTCCCCACGGGCTGCGGCCCAGTCCGCACCGTGCACCGCGGCGGGGTCGGTGGCCAGCGGACCGTATGCCTCCAGCCAGCTGAACTCGGCGCCCGCCTCCAGCGGTACGTGCTCCAGCTGCGTACGGGCGAGCCCCGCCTGGATCTCGGCGTAACCCGGCGTCCCCGCCTCCGTCAGCCACTGCTGCCAGCGGCGCCCGCCGCACCCCGCGCCCCACAGGAAGAGCTTGCGACCGCGCAGCAGATCGGTCGATGTCTGGACGAGCCCCTGCCCGTCGGCGCCGAGCGAGGCGACCCACTTCCGCTCTTCCTCGGGCACTTCGTAGAAGTAGTCGGCCGGGTACTCGCTGCGCAGCGGGTACGTCCGGTCGGCGCCGTCGGACTCCGGCACCGGCACGCGCCGCAGGCTGCGTTCGTACCCGAAGTGCCAGGCCTCGTCCGCCGGGGCGAGGACTCGGGTCGCCTCGTCCTCGGGGACCGCGATGTTGGACCACCAGTAGACGGGTGCGGGCATCTCGTGCGGGTTGCGTATGCGTACGCCGACGTACAGGAAGTCGGAGTCGGCAGGCAGCCACAGGTCGACCTGGAAGGGCAGGTCGCGCAGCCGCTCCCACTCCCAGAGCCTGACCATCTCTCCGCCGTCGGGGGCGGGGACGACGGCGGCGTGCAGCGGGGCGCAGGACAGGGTCGTGTGCCCGGTGGCACCGATGTTCCACTCGACACCGCCGGAGAACCAGGCGCCGTTGAGCGCGAAGTCGGCGGGCTGGAACACCGGGTTACGGTAGAGGAGTTCACGGCCGGTCGGCTTGTGGAACAGCGAGTGCACGCGACCGCCGAGTCCCGGCAGTACGGTCGCCCGGAGCCGGTCGTTCTCGATGACGATCGCGTCGAGTTCCGTCTCCGTACGCTCGCGCCCGTACCCGTCGAGGACGCGTACGGGAAGGAGGGTGCGCAGCGGCTCGTGGCCGACCTGCCTGGCCATGTCGCGCGGCAGCTGCGCGCGGGACCGCTCGTCGATGACGTGCGACTCGTCGAGGGGCCGCAGTCCTGGAAGCGGGTTCTCCGGCCCCAATGGGGCGGCAGGCAGGGTCAGTACGGCACGTCGCACAGTCGTGGCCAAGGCAACCTCACTCCCTCACACGGGCCACCGTCCACCGGCGCCCGACGACCATCGGAACATGCCGGGTGCCGCCCTGACCAGGGGCTCCCTGAGTCAGTACGTCAGCCTTCGGCACAGGCCGCCACGACGAGGCCGGCGAGAAGGGAGTCCGGGGAGGGCAGTCGCCGCCTCCGCCGTCAGCCACCGCCTCGCATCTCCACCGTGATCGCCCACCGTTCGTGGTCGCGCCACGCCCCGTCGATGAAGAGGAAGTCCGGCGAGAAGCCCTCCCGCCGGAACCCCGCCCTCCGCACCAACGCGATCGACGCCTCGTTCCCCGGCTGAACGTTCGCCTCCAGCCGGTGCAGCCCCAACGCCCCGAACGCGTACCCCAGCACCAGATCGAGGCCCTCGCCCATCAAGCCCCGCCCGGCGGCGTGCGCGAACGCCCCGTACCCCAGTGCCCCGCACTGGAAGCTGCCCCCGACGATGTTGTTGATGTTGATGAAGCCGGCGATCCGTCCGCCGCCCGACCGCTCGCAGACCAGAAAGCCCTCCCTGGTCGGGTCGGCGATGAGCTGCCCCGCGTACGCCGCGTACGCGGGGAGCTGGTCCGGCGGGAAGAGCCAGGGACGGTGCAGGCTCTTGCTCTCCCGCGCCCGCGCCGTGAACTCCTCCGCGTCCTCGGGCCCGAAGTGCCGTATGCCCACACGCGGGCCCTCAGCGAGATACATGCCCCCCCACACTTCACTTGCGTCTCTTGATGAAGTAACCGCCGCACAGCGCCCCGACGGCCGCCATGGCGAGCAGCGCCAGATAGAGCGGCATGGTGACTTCGGGGATGAGAAGACGGACCTTGACCTGACGGGTGTTCTCGAAGATGAAGACGAGCGCCAAGATCACGATCAGGATGATCGCAGCCCTCGCGGGCGTGATCCTGCCGCCCGCCAGGCGCCTGTCGCCGCCCGGTCCGTCCTTGGGGCTCATGCTCCGGCCCTTTCCTGGAGTGCTGGGGTTCTGCGTCCAGCATGTGCGGATCCTGGACGCGCGGGGCGGTGGAGCGGGCCGTACGGGTGACCGTCAGCCCAGGGAGCCCCTGATCACCG
Source organism: Streptomyces spiramyceticus (assembly GCF_028807635.1). Classification (NCBI taxonomy): domain Bacteria; kingdom Bacillati; phylum Actinomycetota; class Actinomycetes; order Kitasatosporales; family Streptomycetaceae; genus Streptomyces; species Streptomyces spiramyceticus. The sequence goes on along the minus strand of NZ_JARBAX010000002.1, from coordinate 800,669 downwards.
GGAGCTCCAGCACGCCCGTGTTGTCCGGCTTGCTCACTACCTTCACCGGCTTGATGCCCCGGTTGCCGTAGTACGCCCCGTCGCTCGCCGCGATGACGAATTGCAGGCGGTGCCCCTTCTCGTAACGGTGGACGATGCCGGGAAGCGTGACCGTGAAGGGCCGCGTCACGTCGGGCACGCGCACCGGCGCGATCAGCCGCCGGACGAGCGTCTTCGTGCCGTCGGGCGCGACGTCGTACAGCTTGGCGAAGAGGACGAGCTTGTCGGCGGCGTCGGCGGAGTTCTGTACGCGCTCGGCCTTGGGCGAGACGACCTTCAGGGTCGCCTTCGGTACGCCGACGACATCCACCGGGGCCTTGAGCGGCTTGGTGGACCAGCCGAGGTAAGTGCCCTTGGTGTCATGGGGCTTGGGGTCGGGCATACCGAGCATGGGGGCGAGCGAGGTCTCCGAGTGGCTGGTGGGGAAATTCCAGTTGCGGTACTCGCGGGAGCCGGGCACCACCTTGGCGCGGTTGTCGACGAGTTTGCCGTCGCCGGAGAGGTAGACCTTCTGCGACAGGGCGGGCGGCGCGGCGGCCGTACCGTAACCGCTCTGCCAGTCGCGGTAGTAGGCGAAGGACGGGCCGGTGTCGGTGCCCCGCTTCCCGTGCAGATAGCGGTCGAACCAGGCGAGGATGCGCTTGCCGACGTAGCTCGTCTCCAGATTGCCCTGCCCGATGTTGAGTTCACCCGGGGCGGGGTCGCGGAGGCCGCCGCTGTGGCCCCAGGACTGCCAGATCATCTTGGTCTCGGTGCCCTGCGCCTTGAGGGTCTTGTACGTCGCCTCCGCCTCGTTGAGGTTGAACAGGCTGTCGGCCTGGCCCTGGATGATCAGGGTCGGCGTCCTGACCCGGTGGAGGTACGAGGCCGGGGAGACTCTGCGCGCGAAGGCGAGCATCTCGGCGGTGCGGTCGGCGGGGTAGCGGCCCGAGGTCAGCAGGCGGGTGGTCCGGCAGACCTCGGCGACGAAGTGCACGCAGCCAGCACTGCCGAGGCGCGACGGGTCGAGCCCGGGGTTGAGCAGGCCCTGCGCCTCGCCCATGAGGAAGAAGGCGGACGTCCACTGGTACTTGTACGCACCGGGCGTGACGGGCGTGACCTTGTTGTTCGCGTTGTTGGGGTCGATGGCGTAGGCGAGGTCGTTCCAGGTGATGAGGGGGACGAGCGCGTCCAGGCGGCGGTCCTTCGAGGCCGTCGACAGCTGGATGGAACCGCCGTACGAGCCGCCCATCATGCCGACGCGCGGGTCACCCTTGCCGTCCTTGGTGACGTAGTCGGCCCGGGTGCCGTCGTCGGCCGCGCGGCTGCCGCCAAGGAAGTCGATCAGGCCCGAGGCGGCCTTGCCGTCGATCTCGGGGTTGTTGAGGGAGATGAGGCAGCCGGACCTGCCGAAGCCGAGGCCGGAGTAGGCGAGGGCGACATAGCCGCGCGTGGCGAAGGCCTTGGCGATGGCGTCGGTGGAGCCGTCGGCCTTGCTGCCGCCGAAGCCGTTGGTGGTGAGGACGGCGGGAGCGGGGCGCGTCTTGTCGACTCCGGCGGGGCGGTAGACGTCGGCGTCGACGGTGCACTTCCTGCCGCCCGCCTCGACCGTGAACTTCAGGGGGGTGACGGTGTATTCGGCTGCCGCGCCAGCCTGTCCGGGTGCGGAGAGGGCGAGGGGCGCTGCCAGTGCCGCACCGACGGCGAAGACGATCGGTCTGCGGGACGCAGGAGCGGAGCGGCGGCGACGGGACGACATGAAGACCTCCACACTGAGGACACCCAAGGCACCTTACCGGCCAGTAAGGATCGACGGCGGCCATGCTGTGACACGTGTCATACCACTGTCAACGTTGAGACACGCATGCTTGATGGAAAGTCAGAAAAGATGAAGCAGCCTCGGCCGGACGGCCACCCAGCGGCGCTCGCGTCCCGTTGTCAGACCCGGCTGTTACGTTCCAAGCATGATGAAACACGTTCCCTTCACCGGCGGTGAGAAGGAAAGTCTCCAGGTCAGCCTTGACCGGCACCGCGATGCGGTGCTGTGGAAACTCGAAGGCCTCGACGACGAGCAGCTGCGACGGCCAATGACGCCGTCGGGGACCAATCTGCTGGGCCTGGTGAAGCATCTGGCGAGCGTCGAGTACGGCTGGTTCTGCACGACGTTCGGGCGCGAGACCGAGCCGCTCTGGTTCGATCCGGAGGAAGACATGGTCGTGGCCGCCGGCGAGTCCACGGCGGACATCGTGGAGCTCTACGGCCGCGCGCGGGCCGCCGCCGACCAGGCGATCGCCGAGCTCGACCTCGACACGCTCGGCACATCGTGGTCGGGCAACACCGTGTCGATGCGGTGGGTGCTCATCCACATGCTGGAGGACACCGCACGGCACGCCGGCCATATGGACATCGTGCGCGAGCTGATTGACGGCGCGTCAGGCGACCATCCGGGGGCCTGACCTCCGCCCCCCCCGGTTCGCTTCAGCCGAGGGCAGGCACATCGAGCGTGAGGGTGCCGGAGTCCGTGTCGAGTACGGCGGGCAGGCCCAGCGGCATGGTCAGCGCGGTCGCGCAGTGGCCGAAGCCCAGCTCCTCGACGACCGGCACACCCAGGGTGACCAGCCGGTCGTACAGCAGCGTCCGCACCTCCTGCTCGTACGGGCCGCACTCCTCCCACGAGCCGAGCGCGACGCCCGCGACACCGTCCAGCCAGCCGGAGCGCAGGAGTTGGGTGAGGATCCGGTCGAGGCGGTACGGCTCCTCGCCGACGTCCTCGATGAGCAGCAGGCCGCCGCGCACCGATGCCCTGGCGTGCGGGGTTCCGAGGTCGGCGGCGAGCAGGGAGACACAGCCTCCGAGAGTGACGCCGCGTGCCCGGCCGGGGACCAACGGTCGCGCCGTCGCCAGGCCGAGGGTCATGACCGACTCGGGTTCGAGGAGCGTGGCCCGCAGCGATTCCTGGGTGCGGGGGTCCTTGAGGAAGGACGTCGTGGCGACCATCGGGCCGTGCAGGGTGGACAGGCCGAGCCGTACGGCGAACGCCTCGTGCAGCGCGGTGATGTCGCTGTAGCCGACGAACACCTTGGGCCCGGCCGCGCGCATCGCCGCCCAGTCGACCAGGTCCACCATGCGTTGGACGCCGTACCCGCCCCGTGCGCAGATCACGGCGTCCACCGACGGGTCGCACCAGGCCGCCTCCAGATCCCGGGCGCGCGCCGCGTCCTCGCCCGCGAGGTAGTCGAACTGCCGGTGCCGGTCCACCACATGGGGCGCGGCCACCGGGTCGAGGTCCCAGCCCCGCAGGATGTCGAGGCCCGCGTCGAGGCGCTCCTGGGGGACGGGACCGCTGGGTGCCACGACGGCGACGCGCGCTCCCTGTTTCAGTCGCGCGGGCCTGGTCAGCGGCGTAAGGGTCACTTCCTGAGCTCCAGCAGGGGTACGTCGTTGCGGTCGATGCCGAAGGTCTGGGCGTACAGGGAGAGCTCGGCCTCCAGCGCCCGGGCCACCGTCTCGGCCCTGCGGAAGCCGTGGCCTTCCCCCTCGAAGGCGATGTACGCGTGCGGGATGCCGCGGCCCGTCATCCGCTCCAGGAACCGCTCGCACTGCACGGGCGGGCAGATCACGTCGTCGAGACCCTGGAGCAGCAGGAACGGTGCGGTGATCCGTTCCGCGTGCTGTATGGGTGAGCGGTCCCGGTACCGGCCGGGGCAGGCGTCGTGCGGGCCGACGAGGCTCTCCGTGTACTGCGACTCGAAGTCGTGGGTCTCGTCCGTCGCCCAGCCGGTCAGGTCGAGGATCGGGTAGAGGATGGTGGCGCAGGCGTACACATCGGTGGTGGCGATGGACGCGGCCGCCGTCCAGCCGCCCGCGCTGCCGCCCCGTACACCGATCCGCCGCGGGTCTGCCGTGCCTTCTTCGGCCAGGGCGAGGGCGACGGCGGCGCAGTCCTCGACGTCCACGACGCCCCACTGCTCGCGCAGCCGGTTGCGGTACGCGCGGCCGTACCCGGCGGATCCGCCGTAGTTGACCTCGGCGACGCCGATGCCGCGCGAGGTGAAGTAGGCGATCTCCAGGTCGAGTACGAGCGCGGCGCGGCCGGTCGGGCCGCCGTGGGCCCATACGACGTACGGCGGCAGTTCGTCGTCGGGCGCGATGTGGCCGGGGTTGTGCGGCGGGTAGATGTGGGCGTGGATCTCGCGGCTGTCGGGGCCTGTGAAGGTGCGGAGCTGTGGCTCGGGGTAGTAGGCGGGGTCCACGGGGTCGTCGTGGGCGGAGCCGATGACGCGGGTGTGGCCGGTGCCTGTGTCGAGCTCCACGACCTCGTACGCGCTGCGCGGGCTCGCGGCGACGCCGACGACGCGGCTGCCGTTCGCGGCGAGCGTGGGGGCCCATTCGGTCCAGGGGCCCGCGGCGTCGACGAGTTCGCCGCTCTCCGGGTCGAGGATGCCCAGCGCTGTGGTGCCGCTGCCGTGGATGACGGCGATCAGGCCGTTGTCCAGGGGGTGGAACCAGCGCAGCCCGATCTTCCAGAGCGGTCCGCCGAACTCCTCGGGGCGCCCGCAGAGCCTCACCGCTTCCGGGTGGGGGTCCGCGACATCGGGCACGCGGTACAGGTTCCACCAGCCGGTGCGGTCACTGGTGCACAGCAGCTGCCCGTCGGCGGCCCAGTCGATCTGGGCAATCGACTCGTCGGGCCCGCCGAGGAGGCGCCGTGCGCCCTCGAAGGTGCCGTCCTCCGCGACGTCCGCGAGGATCACCTCCGTGCCGTCCCAGGGCATCCGGGGGTGGTCCCAGGCGATCCAGGCGGCGTGGAGTCCGTCCGGCGACACGCGGGGCCCGGTGACGAAGCGGTGCGCGCCGTCGGAGAGTTCCCGCACGGCGGCCCGGTCGTCGGCGGCCGACCCGTCGAGGGGTACGGCCGCGATCACGCGGCGTACGTCGGTGGGCGCCTCACCGGTGAACTCCTCCAGCACGCACCACACTTCGCCCGCCTTCCCGGCTTCCGGGCGCAGCTGCGGATCGGCCCAGCGCAGCCCGCCGCCGGTCTCCGACACCGGGGTCAGGGGCCGGGGTGCGGCGCCGGGTACGTCGGGTTCGTACGCGTAGAGCCGCTGGTCGGGGAAGTGCACGAAGACGACCAGGGCGCCGCCCTCGTCGCGCACCGTGCCCGCCCAGGGCTGTCCGCCGTACTCGATGACTCTGCTGCGTAGGTTCCAGGGGGCGGGCAGGACCGATTCCTCGCCGCCGTCCACCCGCCGCCGCACCAGCGCGCGCCGGCCGGCCTCGCTGGGCCGTGGCTCGGTCCACCACACCTCGTCGCCGACCATGCCGACGTACTCCGGGTGGCCGTCGTGTGTGGCGGCGAGCGCGGCGCCGATCGGCGACGGCCAGCTTCCGTACGGCCCTGAGGGCACCATGCTTCCCACTCCCCCTGTGCGGCTAGGCGGTTCGCAGATAATGGTCGAGTACCCGCACACCGAAGTGCAGGGCTTCGACCGGTACACGTTCGTCGACGCCGTGGAAGAGCGCCTCGTAGTCGAAGTCGGCGGGCAGCTTCAGCGGCGAGAAGCCGTAGCCGGTGATGCCGAGGCGGGAGAACTGCTTGGCGTCGGTGCCGCCCGACATGCAGTACGGCACGACATGCCCTTCGGGGGCGAAGCGTTCCACGGCCGCTCGGAGTTTGGCGTACGTCGGGGAGTCGGTCGGCGCCTGGAGGGCGACCTCCTTGTGGTGGTACTCCCAGTCGACGTGCGGCCCGGTGAGCAGATCGAGGGTCTGCTCGAACTCCTTTTCGCCGCCGGGCAGGAACCGCCCGTCGACGTAGGCGGTCGCGCGTCCGGGGATGACGTTGACCTTGTATCCGGCGTCGAGCATGGTCGGGTTGGCGCTGCCCCGTACGGTCGCTTCGACGAGCGCGGCGGCGGGTCCCAGCTTGTTGAGCAGGGCGTCGACGTCGAAGTCGGGCGCGTCGAAGTCAGGTGCGTCCAGTGCGTGCAGGGTGGCGAGTTCGGTGATGCTGGCGCGGACGGTCGGGGTGAGCCGCACCGGCCATTCGTGCTCGCCGATCCGGGCGATGGCGGCGGCCAGTCTGCTCACCGCGTTGTCGCGGTTGACCTTGGAGCCGTGTCCTGCCGTGCCGACTCCGGTGAGGCGGAGCCAGCCGGTGCCGCGCTCCCCCGCCGCGATCGGATAGATCTCCATGCGGGGGCCCGCGTGGAAGGTGTAGGCGCCGGATTCGCTGATGCCCTCCGTACAGCCGTCGAAGAGCTCGGCGTGTTCCGTGGCGAGGAAGCCGGAGCCGTCTTCCGCGCTGGCCTCCTCGTCCGCGGTGAAGGCGATCACAATGTCGCGTCTCGGTCTGGTGCCGGATCTCGCCCAGGCCCGTACGACCGCGAGGACCATCGCGTCCATGTTCTTCATGTCGACCGCACCGCGGCCCCAGACCACTCCGTCGCGGATCTCCCCGGAGAAGGGGTGCACGCTCCAGTCGGCGGGCTCGGCCGGTACGACGTCGAGGTGGCCGTGGACGAGCAGCGCGTCGGCGGTGGTGTCGGTGCCCTCGATTCGGGCTACGACGTTGGTGCGTCCGGGTGCGCGTTCGAGGAGCACCGGTTCCAGGCCGGCGTCGGCCAGCCGCTCCGCGACGTACTCGGCGGCCGGGCGCTCGCGGCAGTCGCCGCTGCCGCGGTTCGTGGTGTCGATGCGGATGAGATCGGATGTGAAGGCCACGACCTCGTCGAGCGCGAGCGCGTCGATCACTCCGTCGCCGTCCGCCCCGTCGTCGGTCGCCCCCGCGCCGACCGGCTGCTTGTCAGCCATACTGCTCCTCCACCGCGGACGAGACGATCGTCGTGACCGCCTTGAAGGTACGAATGGCCTCATACATCGTGCCGCTGGTGTACGCGACACGCCGTTCCCCGGTCGGCACCACCCCGGGCACCACGGTGGCGACCCCCGAAAGGTGCTCCGCGTCGAACTCCAGCTCCACGGTGAACGAGCCGCCGATCACGGGTTCGTGGCGAATGGCGAGGGCCGCCGCCTCCTTGGCGGCGGCCCTGATGCCGGCGGCGGTACGGGCCGGGGTGCGGCACACCGCGGCGTACCGCGAGACATAGTCCTTGACCGGGACCTTGCGGGCCGCGGGTGCGTACCCGTCGGCGTCGCGGCAGGTCATGTCGTCGCCGGTGACGAGCACCACCGGTACGCCGTACTCCGCGACGACGTGGGCGTTGAGCAGGCCCTCGCTGGCCCGCTCGCCGTTGAGCCACACGCCCGTGATGGAGTTGGCGAGGTAGGTGTGCGCGAGGACGCCCTCGGTGCCCGCGCCGGTGTGGTAGCCGACGAAGGCGATGCCGTCGACGTCGCCGTGCTGCACACCCTCGACCATGCTGAGCGACTTGTGCCTGCCGGTGAGCATCTCGGCGCGTTCGTCGAGTTGTTCGAGGAGCAGGTTGCGCATGGTCCAGTGCGCTTCGTTGATGAGCACCTCGTCGGCGCCCCCGTCGAAGAAGCCGACCACGGCCGCGTTCACGTCGGAGGTGAACATGGGGCGGCAGCGCTCCCACTGCGGCGTGCCCGGAAGCACATCGGCAGGCCAGGTGACGCCGGTGGCGCCCTCCATGTCGGCACTGATGAGGATCTTCACGGTGCTCCAGTCCTACGGCAGGCGAGACGAGATCTTCATGCCGCGTTACGTTACGCGCTGGAGAACACGCGGGCCAGGTTCAGAGGGATGACCTCACCGGCCCGGCCCTGGCCTGCCCACCGGGTCAGCAGCCGCCCGAGGCGGCGGGGGCGCCGATCTGGAGTGTCGTGGGCGCGGCGCAGCATCCTCCGCCGCCCTCTCCCTCGGCCTGGGCGGCGTCGGGCTCGTCGAAGAGGCCCGCGCCACCGCAGACCCCGGTCTCCGGCAGGGTCAGCTCGACACGTCCGGCGGCCTCCGCGTCTCCGGCGAGGTGGGCGGCGACGGAGCGGACCTGCTCGTAGCCGGTCATGGCGAGGAAGGTGGGCGCGCGGCCGTAGCTCTTCATGCCGACCAGGTAGATGTCCTGATCCGGGTGGGACAGCTCGGCCACGCCGTGGGGGTAGACAGTGCCGCAGGAGTGCTGGTTGGGGTCGATCAGCGGGGCCAGTCCGACGGGGGCCTGGAGCCGCTCGTCGAGTGCGAGGCGCAGCTCGGAGACGAACGACAGGTCGGGGCGCAAGCCGGTCAGGACGATGACCTCGTCGACCGGGTCGAGGCGGCGGCCGTCCTCGGCGACGAGCACCAGCCGGTCGCCGTCCTTCTCGACGGCGGCCGTACGGAACCCGGTGACGGCATCGGCATGTCCGTCGTCCACGGCCGCCTTGGCCGCGAGGCCGAGCGCACCGCGGGCGGGAAGCTGGTCGGCCTCGCCGCCGCCGAAGGTGGAGCCTCCGATGCCGCGCCGCAGGACCCATACCGCGTGGGTGCCGGGGGCGTCCTTGGCCAGTTCGGCCAGGTAGGCGAGGGCAGTGAAGGCGGACGCGCCGGATCCGATGACGGCAGTGCGCCTGCCCTCGTAACGGGCCCGTACGGCCGGGTCCTTGAGGTCGGGTACGCGATACGAGATGCGCGCGGCGCCGGTGTGCTCACCGAGGGCAGGGAGGCCGTCGCCACCGATGGGAGCGGGGGTCGCCCAGGTGCCGGAGGCGTCGATGACGGCGCGGGCAGTGATCCGCTCCTCGGTGCCGTCGGCGTAGCGGACGTGGACGGTGAAGGGCAGCCGCTCGCGGTCGGCGTCGACGACCCGGTCGCGCCCGAGGCGGGATACGCCGGTGACGCGGGCGCCGAAGCGGACCCTGTCGCCGAGGACATCGGCCAGCGGCTGGAGGTAGTCCGCAGCCCAGTCACCACCCGAGGGGTACGTCGCCCCGTCCGGCGCACTCCAGCCGGTCGGAGCGAGCAGCTTCTCGGCCGCGGGGTCGACGACCTCGGCCCAGGTGGAGAACAGCCGCACATGCGCCCACTCGCGGACGGCGGCACCCGCACCCGTGCCGGCCTCCAGGACCAGCGGCTCGATGCCGCGTCCGACGAGGTGAGCGGCGGCGGCGAGGCCGATCGGACCGGCTCCGATCACGACGGTGGGCAGGGTGTTGGTCTGCACGGTCACGGTGACTCCCCAGTTGATTCGACATGCGTCGATGACTTCGCGGCCCAGCATGGCACCTGATTCGATGAGCGTCAACATAGACAATCATCGAATCAGTACTCATGCCCATGACCCTTGGTTCGACGTGTGTCAACATAGACGTATGTCGAATGCCAAGGTGCTGCCGCTGCTGGAGCCGGACCTGGCGGCGCCGTGCTGCCCGCCGCTGACCGAGCGCCCCCTGACCGCCGAGGAGGCGGTCCGTACCGCGGCGATGTTCAAGGCGCTCGGCGACCCGGTCCGCCTGCGCCTGTTCTCCCTGGTCGCCTCGCACGAGGGCGGCGAGGCGTGCGTGTGCGACATCTCCGACGTCGGCGTGTCCCAGCCCACCGTCTCGCATCACCTGAAGAAGCTGAGGGAAGCGGGCCTGCTGGCCTCCGAGCGGCGCGGGACCTGGGTGTACTACCGGGTGGAGCCGTCCGTACTCGCGGCCATGGGCCACATCCTCGGGAAGGTCGCCGTGTAGCGCGTCACTCCGGAATCTGCGACGGACGGCCCACGACCAACCACGCCGACGGCAGCTCGATGCGCGCGCCGTCCGCCCCCGCCTCCGTTGTCGTCAGCGGCAGCTCCCCGCTCGCCAGGACCGCGAGCCCCGCCGACCGGAACAGCCCGCCCAGCTCCGCGTCCGCCATCTCGCCCGGCGCGATGCCGTGCTCGAAGACCGGCCTGAGCTTGGGCGGCGGCCCGGCCGGCCCCTGCGCCAGGCCCATCAGCACCGGCCGCGCCGCCTCCGACAACTCCACCACGAACGCCCTCCCCCGCTCCCCCACCAGCGCCGCGACGGCGTCGGCCACCGGCTGCCGGTCGGCCGCCTCGCACTGGTGCAGCACGCCGCGCATATAGACCTGCGCGTCCCCGAGCCCGGCGCTCAGTCGCTGTACGGCCGCCCCGTCCGCCGCGTCGAGCTGCTGGAAGTGGATCCGGCTGAGCGGGTCGTTGCGTTCGGCGTGCTCGATCGCCGACCCCGCCAGGTCGACCCCCGTGACCCGGGGGAAGCGGTCGGCGAGGAAGAGCGCCTGCGTGCCGTTGCCGCAGCCGAGGTCGACCACGGGCAGGGCGGGGTCCGTCAGGTGCGGCTCGAAGAGGGCGAGGTGGAGCTCGGCGGTGAGGGCGGGTTCCGCGTCCCAGAAGACCGCCCCCGGCTCGTGCGAGGCGTCCCGCCAGAAGCCCTCCCAGGCATCCTTGTACCGGCCCGTCACGCTCATGCTCAGCTCCCCAGGAAGTGCCCGACCTTCTGACATCACGTCAAGATCGGTCTACCGCCGGAGAGTTGTGCCGACAAGTCCTCGGCGTATACCTTCACCGTGCGTTCGACCCGGGCACACGCGGCAGCGGCAGCTCGAACCACACCGTCTTGCCCTCTCCCGAACGGCTGGCACCCCACTCCCGCGCCACGGCGCTCACCACCCCGAGCCCGCGCCCCGCCTCGTCGTCCGGCCCCGCGGTCGTCAGCGCCGGCAGCGCATGGCCGCCGTCCGTGACCTCGCAGAGCAGTGCGTCCGTCCGTCCGATCCTGAGCTCCGCACCGCAGCTGCCCGCGTGCCGCACCGCGTTGGTGACGACCTCGCTGACCAGGAGCTCCACGCTCTCCGCGGCCTCTTCGAGCCCCCAGGCGGCCAGCTGCCCGCGCACCAGCCGCCGCGCCCGGCCCACCTCGCGCGGTTCCGGCGTCAGCTGCCACACGGCGACGTCCCGCTCCGCGATGCCGTTGAGGCGGGCCATCAGCAGCGCCACGTCGTCCTTGCGATCCCCGCCGGTGTTGAGCGCGCGGATGATGGTGTCGCACGCGGCGTCCATGGACGCCGCCGGGTGCGCCGCCGACTCGCACAGCGTCGCGAGCCCCACGCCGATGTCCTCGCCCCGCACCTCGACCAGGCCGTCCGTGCACATCACCAGCCGGTCGCCGGGCTCGACGCGCACTCGAACGGACTCGAAAGGCACCCCGCCCACACCGATCGGCGCCCCCGTGGGCAGGGCGAGCAGCTCGCTGCGCCCGTCCGAGGCCCGTACGAGCACGGGAGGGATGTGGCCCGCGTTCGCGAGCTGCAGCTCGCCGCGCACCGGGTCGTAGACGGCGTACAGGCAGGTCGCGAGGTAGTGCTCGCCGAGCCGCTGCGCCAGGTCGTCGAGGTTGCGCAGGAGCTGTACGGGCGGCAGGTCCAGGGCCGCCATGGTCTGCACGGCGGTACGTAACTGACCCATCATCGCCGCCGAGTTGAGGCCGTGCCCCATGACATCGCCCACCACCAGCGCGGTGCGCGACCCGGGCAGCTTGATGGTGTCGAACCAGTCACCGCCGACGCGCCCGAGCAGTGTTCCCGGCAGGTAACGCGTCGCCGTGTCACAGCCCGCCATGCGCGGGGCGACCTGCGGAAGCATGCTGTCCTGGAGGGTCTCGGCGACGCTCTCCTGGTACGTGTACATCCGGGCGTTGTCGAGTACGAGCCCGGCCCGGGCGGCCAGTTCGGCGCCGGTGACGCGGTCCATGTCGTTGAAGAGAGCGCGTCCCGGGTGACGCAGCAGGATCATGAAGCCCAGCACCACGTTGCGCGCCTTGAGCGGCACGACGAGCATGGAGCGCCCGCTGATCAGCGGCCTGATGTCGCGCTTCTCGAACTGCGAGGCGATGGCGGTGCCCATTTGCTCGCTGATCCGCGGTACGAGCACCGGATCGCCGGTCGTCATGCACTGGAAGAACGGGGTGTGCACGGGGAAAGGCATGGCTTCGCCGACCGGCACGACGTCGTCCCAGCGCCCGGGTGCGTCGACATGTTCGACGGCGACCCTGTGCCACATGGTGGTGGCGTCCGGCGGCCCGTCGGGGAAGCCCTCGCCCGCGATGACCTGCTCGCGCAGATAGGTGCCCGCGACGTCGGTGAAGCGCGGCACCACGGCCGCGCTGACTTCCTCGATCGTACGGGCGAGGTCGAGCGAGGAACCGATGCGCCCGCTCACCTCGTTGAGAAATTCGAGCCGCTCGCGGACGGCGGCGTATTCGAGGTCGAGGTCGCATTCGAGATCGAGGTCTTCGTCGGCCGGGGTGGTGGAAGGCCCTTCGCCCGTCTGTGCGGTCCGCGGCTGTCCGGTCCTGCGGACCGCACGCCTGGGCACACCCCAGTCGGGCGTGACGGGCACCCGGTCGTGCTGACTGAACTCCAGGACGGGGTAGCCCAGTTCGAGGATCTGGGAGACGATGCGTCCCGCCTCGCCGACGCTCATGCTGGGCATGATCTCGGGCAGCCGCCGGGCCAGCTCGTCGGATCCGGCGAACTCGGTGTGCAGTGCGAATCCGGGCGCTGTCCGCTGGACGCCTGCCGCGTTCCCGGTCCGGTCCGCGCTCTCCAACTGCGCCGCATCCGCCGCGAGTACGAGCAGCCGCTCCGGTCCCGGCCCGACCAGCGGATACGCCCACCACAGGACGTCGAGCCGCTCGCCTCCCGGCCCATGGATCCTGGCCCTGCCCGCGGCCGGATAGGACGTGAGGCCGTTGAGCGAGTCGCCGAGCCCGGGGCCGAGGCCTTCGTACGCGTCGTACGCCGTGTAGGCGGCGTCGTCGGCGAGTGCTCCGGAGACCGGCATCAGGTCGGCGGCGGGCTGCCCCACCGCGTCTTCCCTGGAGCGGCCGAACAGCCGCCGCGCGCCGGTGGACCAGTGCGACACGAGCCCGCCGCTGTCCACCACGACCACGCCAAGCGGAATCCGGCCGGTCACCGCGCGCTGCCGCGGCAGCCCTGGCGGAGTGCCACTGTCCATGAGTGGGAGCCCCCTTCCCGCCGCGAGGAAGCTGCGGCTTCCCTCACCACCGTACGGCCACAGGAAGGCTGCGCGCTGCGCAACGACGCAATAGGTGGTGCGCCCGCGCACAAGGGCCTCCCGCCTGCACGTGGCCGTTCATAACGGTCAGTCCTCGTGGCCGAGTTGGAGATCGCGTTCGGAACGTCCGCCGCCCGCGATCTGGAGGACGGTGGCGACCGGCGGATAGCCCGCGGCGATCACCGTGTACTCGCCGGACGACAGATCGATGAAGCGGAAGCTGCCGTCGGGACCCGTGGTGAGCGTGTCCACCACATTGCCGGCGACGTCGAGCAGCGTCACGCGGGCGTCCTCGACGGGCCTGCCGCCACTCGCCCGTACGGTGCCGCGCAGTACCGCACCGCCCGCCAGCTCGATGTCCTGCCTGGTCTCGCGCGAGGCCTGCACACTGACCGGGAGAGCGACGGGCCGGAAGGCGGGGGCGCTTCCCGCGAGCGTGTACTCGCCCGCCACCAACTCCGTGATGACATAGCCCCCTTCGCGCCCGCTGCGGGTGGATGCGACGACCTCTCCGCGTACGTCGGTGAGCGTCACGGCGGCGTCCCGCACCGGCGTGCCGTCCGCCGTGTGCACTGTCCCGGCGAGCCGCCCGGCGCCGCCGAGCACGACGTCGAGCTCGACCGGGCGTTCGCCGACGGTGACGGTGACGGCCTGCGGCTGGTGTCCGCCGGCCGCCGCGATCATCACGTACGCCCCTGGCGCGGGCACGCTCAGCGCGTACCGCCCGTCGTCACCGCTCGCACCGCGCCCGACCTGCCGCCCCGACACGTCGATGAGGGTGAGGGCGGCGCGCGGGACGGTGGTGCCGTCGTGGTGCTGGACGGTGCCGTGGACGGGGACCCCTGAGAGGTACGGGGCCTGGGGCGCGGACGGGGAGGCGGAGGGGAAAGGCGAGGGGGACGACTGGGAATGCGACGCGGTGCGGGCCGCCGGGACAGCCGTGGGGGCGTTGTGGGACACCAGCGGTTTCTCCTTGAGGAAGCAGGCGATGAGCAGGCCGAGTACGAGCACCGGCACGAGGTAGAGGAAGATCCGCGGCATGGCCTCGGCGTACGCCTCGATGTAGGCGTCGCGCAGCGCGGGCGGCATGGCGTGCACGAGCTGCGGGGTGATGCTCTGCGGGTCGGGGAGGTCGGCTCCGGCGGGCAGCCGCTCGGTGAGGGCGTCGGTGAGCCGGTTCGCGAGGAGCGTGCCGAAGACGGCGGCGCCGATGCTGCCGCCGATCTGCCGGAAGTAGTTGTGGGCGCTGGTGGCGGCGCCGAGGTCGGTGGGGCGCACGGAGTTCTGCACGGCGAGGATCAGCACCGGCAGGACGAGGCCGATCCCGGTGCCGAGGATGGCCATCCAGATGCTGTAGTGCAGGCGGGAAGTGTCGGCCTCCAGCCGGGACAGCAGCCACATGCCGACCGCCGAGAACGCCACGCCGACGACCGGGTAGATGCGGTAGTGGCCGGTGGCACTGATGAGCTGCCCCGAGACGATCGAGGCGATGACCACGCCGCCGATCATGGGCAGCATCAGCAGCCCGGACTCGGTGGCGCCGGCGCCGCCGACCATCTGCAGGAAGGTGGGCAGGCAGCTCGCGGCGCCGAAGAGTGCGATGCCGACGACGGCGCCGACGAGTGAGGTGATGATGAAGACCGAGTCGCCGAACAGCCGCAGTGGCATGACCGGTTCGGGCGCGTAGGACTCGACGACGATGAAGAGCAGAGTCGTTCCGGCAGCGCCCGCTGCGAGACCGAGGACGACGCGCGAGTCCCAGGCGTACTCCGTACCGCCCCAGCTGGTCAGCAGGACGAGGCAGGTGGACGCGGCAGCGAGCAGCAGTGCGCCGAGTACGTCGAGTCGCGGGCGTACGTCCGGCTTCGGGAGCTTGAGCACGACGGCGATCAGAGCCATGGTGAACAGGCCGAAGGGGACGTTGATGTAGAAGCACCAGCGCCAGGAGACGTGGTCGGTGAACAGCCCGCCGAGCAGGGGCCCGGCGATGGAGGCGAGGCCGAGGGCGGCGCCGATGAGGCCCATGAAACGGCCCCGGGCCCGGGTCGGCACGATGTCGGCGATGATCGCCTGGACGCCGATCACGAGGCCGCCCGCGCCGAGGCCCTGGACGGCGCGGAATGCGATGAGCTGGTCCATGGTGCGGGACCGGCCGGCCAGTGCCGATCCGACGACGAAGACGAGGATCGCGAACTGGAAGATGCCCTTGCGACCGAAGAGGTCGCCGAGTTTTCCGTAGACCGGCAGACCGATCGTGGCGGTGAGCAGATAGGCGGTGATCGCCCACGACATCCGGTCCAGGCCGTGGAGTTCACCGACGATCTTCGGCAGGGCGGTGGCCGCGATCATCTGCGCCGGCGCCGCGAGGAGCAGCGCGAGCATCAGTCCGAAGAAGACCACCCGGACGCGGCACGGGCTGAGCGGCAGACCTGCGGCCTCTGGGCCGACGGGGAGTTGGGGCGGTGGAGGGCCGAACTCTCCTGCCGCTCGGCGCCCTTCGCGGGCGGGCTGCTCTGCGGCCTGCCCGCCCTCCACCAGAGTGGTCCCGCCCACGTACTGCTCCCCTCGTCACAATGCGCCGCCCATTTCTCGCATTGCGTGAGAAGGGGGAGCAACCGCGACGAAGGGCGCGGGAGGCGTACGCGGGCGGCTGCGCCCCCGGTGGGAGCCCCTACGGCGCACCACCGGCCGATGGGGAAGACCACTCGAACCGGTGATGGGCTACTTCTGCACCTCGGCGGCGAGGTTGGCGAGCAGGGCGTCGTAGATCCGGCCGAGGCCCTTGGGGGCGAAGGTCTTCTCGAAGAAGCCGCCGATGCCGCCGGCGCCGTTCCAGACGGTGCTGACGACGACCTTCGACTTGCCCTCGCCGGCCGGGGTGACGGTCCAAGTGGTGACCATGGACGAGTTGCGGTCCTTCTCGACGAGCTGCCCGTCGGTCGGCTCGGTCACTTCGAGCAGGCAGTCGCGGATGCGCTTGCTGGTGGCCTGGAGCTTCCAGTGGACGAGGGTGCCCTCGCCGTCACCGCCCTCGCGCACCTCGAACTCGCTGAAGTGCTCGGGCAGGATCTTCGCGCGCGTGCCGCTGTAGTCGGCCAGCGCATCGAACACCGTCTCCGCATCCGCCGCGATGATCCGCTCCGTCGTGGCCTCGACCTGCGCCATGCCTGTTCCTCCAGCACTCGGTTTTTCGGGGGTGCGGCTACCCAACCACCTCCGGACCGCCGCCCAAAATCGGGGTTGCAGCGATCAAGGGAACAAGTGTTCTATTCTGAGGTGAGTGCTACCGAGGAGGCGCACATGCGCTGGGACAATCTGGCCGAAAACCCCGCCATCGGGAACCCCGCGCTCTTCGGAACGGACGCGGTCACGACCCGCACCTTCGACACCCCCGAGTTCCGCGGGATCACCTTCCACGAGGTACGGGCCCGCTCGATCCTGAACCGGGTGCCGGGCGCCTCACGCATGCCGTTCGAATGGACGGTCAATCCGTACCGCGGCTGTACGCATGCCTGCGTCTACTGCTTCGCACGCAAGACCCACAGCTATCTGGACCTCGACACCGGCCTCGACTTCGACACCCAGATCATCGTCAAGATCAACGCCCCCGAACTGCTGCGCCACCAGCTCGCCTCCCGCACCTGGCACGGCGCGCACATCGCCATGGGGACGAACGTCGACTGCTACCAGCGCGCAGAGGGCCGCTACCGGCTGATGCCCGGCATCATCACCGCCCTGCGCGACCGCGCGAACCCCTTCTCGATCCTGACCAAGGGCACGCTGATCCTCCGCGACCTCGACCTCCTTGTGCAGTCCGCCCAGGTCACCGAGGTCGGCATCTCGGTCTCCGTCGGCTTCACCGACCAGGAGCTGTGGCGCACGGTCGAGCCGGGTACGCCGTCGCCGGAGCGCCGCCTCGACGTCGTACGCACCCTCACCGACCACGGCATCGGCTGCGGCGTGCTGATGGCCCCCGTCATCCCGTTCCTCGGCGACTCCCCCGATCAGCTGCGCGCCACCGTCCGCGCCATCGCCGCGTCGGGCGCGACGTCGGTCACTCCGCTCGTACTCCATCTGAGGCCGGGAGCGCGCGAGTGGTTCATGGCCTGGCTCGGCGCGCACCATCCGCATCTGGTGCGGCGGTACGAGCGGCTGTACGCCGAAGGGGCGTACGCACCCAAGTGGTACCAGCGGCGGATCACACGGCAAGTTCACGAGCTGGCCACGGAGTTCGGCATCGGCCCGTCGGGTCCCGGCCTGCACCGGCGCGTCCCGGAGTCGGCGGAGCCGGAGGATCCCGGCCCGACGCAGCTCACGCTCCTGTGACACTCCTCTGACAATTCTGACAATCCGCCTGACATTCCTCTGACGCCACACGCGTCAATAAACGGTCATAAGCACTCCTTCCGGGCGCCGTTTCCGGCACCATGCGGCGGGGGCTGTGTCACTCACAGCCGCTTTCCCCCGACGGGAGGCCAAGTGAAGAAGCACGCGGGAGTTCTGTTCGCCACCGGTGCGACGGTGGCGGGACTGATCACGGCCGTACCGCCCGCGGTCTCGGCCGACGCCGGTTCCGCGACCGCCGCGGCGCGCACCGCACTCAAATGGACCGACTGCGGCACCAAGAAATATCCGACGCTCCAGTGTTCGTCCGTCAAGGTCCCGCTCAACCACGCGGACCCGCACGGCAAGCAGATCACCCTCGCCCTTTCGCGTGTCCCGCACACCGCGAAGACCTTCCAGGGTCCGCTGCTGGTCAATCCGGGCGGCCCCGGAGGCAGCGGCCTTCCGATGGCCGGATTTGTCGCGACCTCGCTGCCCAGGGAGGTCGCGGCGCAGTACGACGTCATCGGCTTCGACCCGCGCGGCGTGGGCAAGAGCGAGCCGGCGCTGAACTGCCGTCCCAGGCACTTCTCGCCCGTACGGCCCGATTCGGTGCCGCGCAGCGAGAAGGACGAGCGGGTCAATCTCGACCGGGCGAAAGCGTTCGCCACGGCGTGCGCCACCAAGTACGGCGGGCTGCTGCCGTACATGGACACGGTGAGCACCGCCAGGGACCTGGACGTCGTACGCCGCGCCCTGGGCACGCAGCGGATCAACTACTTCGGCTACTCCTACGGCACCTACCTCGGCGCCGTGTACGCGAAGCTCTATCCGCAGCGGGTGCGGCGGCTCGTGCTCGACAGCATCGTCGACCCGACCGGTGTCTGGTACGACGACAACATCGGGCAGGACTACGCGTTCGACGCCCGCCACAAGGTGTTCGCCGCATGGGTCGCCAAACACAACACGGCGTACAAGCTCGGCAGCGACCCGGCGAAGGTCGAGGCCAAGTGGTACAAGATGCGCGACGCGCTGCGCAAGAGCCCGGCAGGCAAGAAGGTCGGCCCCGGCGAGCTGGAGGACACGTTTCTGCGCGGTGGCTACTACAACGGCTACTGGCCGCACCTGGCCAAGGCGTTCGCGTCGTACGTCAACGCCAAGAACGCGGGCCCGCTGGTCGAGGCGTTCGAAAAGTTCGGCGCCGTCGATGCCGCGGGCGAAAACAGCTACAGCGTCTATGCGGCAGTGCAGTGCCGTGACGCGTCGTGGGAGCGCGACTGGGGCTTCTGGCACCAGGACAACTGGAACGTGCATGAGAAGGCGCCCTTCTCGACCTGGAACAACGCCTGGTACAACGCCCCGTGCGCCTTTTGGCCCACGCCGTCGCTGAATCCGTCCGACGTCTCCAACGACGAGCTCCCGCCGGTGCTGATGCTCCAGGCGACGGAGGACGCCGCCACGCCGTACAGCGGCGGCGTCACCCTGCACCGCATGCTGCGCGGCTCAAGCCTGATCGTCGAGGAGGGCGGCGGCAACCACGGCATCACGCTGAGCGGAAACGCCTGCCTGGACCGGCACGTGGCGGACTACCTCACCACAGGCAAGGTCCCGCGCGCGAAGGGCGGCGGTGACGCGGACGCGGTCTGTGCGGCCCTGCCCGACCCGAAGCCGCTGCCTGCGGCTGTCACGGCGAGTTCGGACACGTCGAAGGGCAGTGTGCTGCACCGCCTGATCGGCTTCCGCAGCTGATTCGCCGGACGGCTCACAGGTCCGACAGCAGCAAGGCCGTGCTGTCGGCGGCCAGTTGTTCCGCATGTGTGGGGAGGCGCCCGCCTCCCCGCACATGACGGCGTACCAGCGCGAGCGGCAGGTCGACGAGCGCGAGGGCGATGCGCTCGGTCTCGACGGTGCCTGCTGCGCCGAGCGCGGCCGCGATCGCGGAGATCTCCCCGAAGACCCGGCGATTGCCCTCGTCCGCGCGGTCGGCATACTCCCGCGCCCACTCGCTCCTGCCGAATGCCTCGGCGCCGTGCAGCAGCAGCGCGGCCTCCTCGGGGTGCGCACGGCTCCAGGCCACCACGTGCCGCGAGGCGGCGACAGCGGCCTGCCTGGGGTCGTCGCCGGATGCGGTCAGCACCGCGGCGTATCCCTCCTGGAATCTCTCGACCGTACGCAGCCACACCTCGGCCAGCAGTGCGGTCCTGGACGGGAAGCGGTGATACACGGAGCCGCTCGGGGCGCCGACGGCCTTGGCGACGGCGGCCATGGTGACAGCGGCCGGGCCGCCGGCGGCCGCGAGCTGCACGGCGGCGTCGAGGAGGAGCGGAGTGTCGTACCGGGGTGGTCTCGCCATGTTCTGGAGAGTACCCTCCAATTAATTAGAGAGCCCTCTCTGAAACCGGTCCCGGGAGTTCCCCATGGCAGTGTCAACGTCAGCCTTCAATGCCCACGAGCGCCTCCTGCCCGCCACGGCAAGCGAAGTCGGCGCCCTCATCGACACCCTCGCCACGCCCGGCGATCTGCTCTGGCCGGGCGACCACTGGCCGCGCATGTCCCTGGACAACGGCCTCACCCCCGGCTCCAAGGGCGGCCACGGACCGGTGCGCTACACCGTGACGTCGTACGTCCCCGAGGAATGGGTCCGCTTCACCTTCAGCGGGCCGCGCGGCTTCGACGGCTTCCACGAGTTCACCGTGCACGCGGTCGACGACGGCCGGTCCGTGCTGCGCCACACCCTCGCCATGAAGGTCAGGGGTCCGGCCCTGCTCACGTGGCCCCTGATGTACCGGTCGTTCCACGACGCGGTCCTCGAAGACGCCCTGGACCGCGCCGAGTCGGCCCTCACGGGCAAGGTCGCCCACCCGGCCCGCTGGAGCCCGTACGTCCGCCTGCTGCGGCGGCTCGCTCCTCGTTAGAGTGCCGCCCATGAGCGGCGTACGGCTTCGGGACATGACCATCGACGACTGCGAGGCCGTCGCCGTCGTGCGGGTGCGCGGCTGGCAGTCGACGTACGCGGGGATGATTCCGCAGACGTACCTCGACGCGATGAGCGTCGAGGAGGACGCCGCGCGGCGCCGCACCTTCCTCGCCGAGGGTGCGGCCGCGGGCCGCAATGTGGTCGCGGAGCGCGCGGGCGAGGTGATCGGCTGGGCCTGCTACGGCCCGTACCGCGAGGAGGGGGAAGCGACCGGGGACGCCGAGCTGTACGCCATTTACGTGCTGCCCGAGCACCACTCGACCGGCGTCGGCCGCGCCCTCGCCACCGAGATGCTCGCCCGCGCCGCCACCGAAGACTTCCCCTTCATGCGCCTGTGGGTCCTCACGGAGAACACCGCCGCCCGCCGCTTCTACGAGAAGGCCGGCTTCGCACCCGACGGCGTCGAGGCTCCGTGGGACGTGGACGGCGTCGCCGTCCACGAGACGCGTTACGCGAGGCGGCTCAGCGCTGCGGACGCCGCGGCGCTCAGCCGCGGGTGATCCAGGGCAGCTTCGAGCACCGGACGTGCCCGCGCGTCCCGCAGCTGACCGAGACCCTCGACGCACGCGAGCGCCACCCGCCAGTGCGGGTCCTGCGGGGCGAGCAGCCCGCGCAGGGTGGTGATCAGCGCGGGTACGGTCTCGGGCGCCCGGAGCTCGGTCAGCAGCCGGACCGGGTGCAGCGCGTACGCCGTGCGCAGCGTGTTCGTCGCGAGTGCGGCGGCGGCGCGCGCGGTGCGCGGGTCGCCGAGGCGGGCCAGCGCGTGGGCGGCGCTGACACAGCGCTCCGGGTCGCGGTGGTTGAGGAGCAGCACCAGCGTCTCGAAGGCCCGCCGGTCGCCCGCGCAGCCGAGCCGGAAGGCGGCTAGTTCGCGGGCCCAGAGGGGTCGTTCCGTCTCGGTGAGGACACGGGCCAGTTCGTCCCGGTCCTCTGTGGCGATCAGCCGCTCGTAGGCGACCGGATCCCCCGCCGACTGCCCCGCCGAACCTTGCGCCTCGCCCCGCACCCGGTCCACGAGCGACCGCAGCTCCTCGTCCATGTCCGCCAGGGTATCGGCGTCGTAGAGGCGTCTTAGAGGCGTCTTAGATCACATCGCTCCAGGGCTGGCGCGCTCGTTACTCGCCGGTTAACCTCAAGTGAGCGGGCAACCCCCCGCTTGATTGATCACCCTCAGGGCGGCCTGGTGACGCAGCCGCCACGAGTGTTCGTCGGTTCGGTTCTCTTCCGTACGACGCGACTCCGGGACAGAGTCCGTCGGCCCTGCACCACGACCTGCAGTTACTCCGCACGCAACCTCCCTTTCGCCGTGCGCCCTTCGGCGTACCCGCGGTGCGTGTGCCCCTCAGTCGTCACTCATTCTCTGGAGTCCCGTGATGGACACCCCTCTCTCCACCGTCGCCGTGATCGGTCTCGGCACCATGGGCACCGGCATCGCCGAGGTCCTCGCCCGGGCCGGCCGTGAAGTCATCGGCATCGATGTCAGCGACGCCGCCGCACTGCAGGCCGTTGCCGCACTCGAAGCTTCCACCGCCCGCGCCGTGCAGCGCGAGCGGATCACCGAGGAGGAGCGGCGGGACGCCCTCGCCCGCTTCCGTACCTTCTCCGACCTCCAGGCCGCCGCGGATGCCGACCTCGTGATCGAGGTCGTGACCGAGTCGTACGAGGCCAAGCAGGAGGTCTTCCGCGCCCTCGACTCCATCGTGCGCCCCACGACGATCATCGCGACCGGCACCAACGCGCTGTCCGTCACGCGCCTCGCCGCCGACTCCGCGCACCCCGAGCGCGTCCTCGGCCTGCACTTCTTCAACCCGGCGCCCGCGATGAAGCTCGTCGAGGTCGTCTCGTCCGTGCTGACCGCGCCCACGGCCGTGGAGGCCGTCACCACGCTCGCCCGCGACCTGGGCAAGGAGCCGGTCGCGGTCGGCGACCGCCCCGGTTTCATCGCCGACGGGCTGCTCTTCGGCTACCTCAACCAGGCCGCCGCGATGTACGAGGCGAAGTACGCCTCCCGCGAGGACATCGACGCCGCGATGCGGCTGGGCTGCGGCCTGCCGATGGGCCCCCTCGCCCTGCTGGACCTGATCGGCATAGACACGGCCCGTACCGTCCTCGACGCGATGTACTCCGAGTCCAAGGACCGGCTGCACGCGCCCGCCCCCATCCTCAAGCAGCTCAGCGAGGCCGGGCTGAGCGGCCGCAAGTCGGGGCGCGGCTTCTATACCTACGAGGGCGCGGGCAGCCAGGTCGTGGTGCGCGACGCGCTCACGCCGCTGGAGTCGGCCACCGCCGCCACCGGACGGACCGTGCAGTCGGTCGGCGTCGCCGGTTCGGGCACGATGGCGTCCGGCATCGCGGAGGTCTTCGCCAAGGCCGGGTACGACGTGGTGCTCGCCGCCCGCAGCCAGGAGAAGGCGGAGACGGCCAAGTCCCGTATCGCCAAGTCCCTTTCGCGCTCTGTCGACAAGGGCAGGATGACGGCCGAGGCGCGCGACGAGACGCTGGCGCGGGTCACCCCGGCCGGGTCGCTCGACGCGTTCGCCGACGTCGACCTGGCCGTCGAGGCGGTGGCGGAGGACCTGGAGGTCAAGCAGCAGCTCTTCGCGACGCTCGACAAGGTCTGCAAGCCGGGCGCGGTGCTCGCCACGACCACGTCCTCGCTGCCCGTCGTCGCCTGCGCCCGCGCCACCTCGCGCCCGCAGGACGTCATCGGGATGCACTTCTTCAACCCGGCGCCCGCGATGAAGCTGGTCGAGGTGGTCCGTACGGTGCTCACCTCCGACGATGTCCACGCGACCGTCCGCGAGGTCTGCACGAAGATCCGCAAGCACCCGGTGGACTGCGGCGACCGGGCCGGTTTCATCGTGAACGCACTGCTCTTCCCGTACCTGAACAACGCGATCAAGATGGTCGAGCAGCACTACGCGACGCTGGACGACATCGACGCCGCGATGAAGCTGGGCGGCGGCTACCCGATGGGCCCGTTCGAACTCCTCGACGTCGTCGGTCTGGACGTCTCACTCGCCATCGAGCAGGTCCTGCACCGCGAGTTCCGCGACCCGGGCCTGGCGCCCGCGCCGCTGCTGGAGCACCTGGTGGCCGCGGGCTGCCTCGGCCGCAAGACGGGACGCGGCTTCCGGGAGTATGCCCGACGCTGAGCAGGAGAGTGCGACCGGATGGGGCGGGCTGCTGGAACCTCCCGCGCAGCCTGCGGCGTGGGAGGGACCTCCCGGCAGCCCGCACCCACAGGCGCGCTCTCCTGCGCATATGCAGTACGTTCGGGGCATGTCCCAGCCCGCTTCCGCACCCCGACGCCCGTCCCGTACGAACTCCGCGTCCGACGCCCCTGAAAGCGCCGCGGGCAGCCGCGCGGCGGCGCAGCGGCTCAAGATGCGCCGTGAGCTTTCGGCCGCGGCGATGGAGCTGTTCGCGACGAAGGGGTACGAGGCGACGACGGTCGACGAGATCGCCGCGGCGGGCGGTGTCGCGCGCCGGACCTTCTTCCGGCACTTCCGCTCCAAGGAAGAGGCGATCTTCCCGGACCACGACGACACGCTCGTCCGCGCCGAGGCGGTGCTCAACGCGGCGTCCCCGCACGAGCATCCGCTCGACACGGTCTGCCGGGGCATCAAGGAAGTCATGAAGATGTACGCCGCGTCTCCCGCGGTCTCGGTGGCCCGCTACAAGCTGACCCGCGAGGTTCCCACTCTGCGCGAGGCGGAGATCGCCTCGGTGGCCCGTTACGAGCGGCTGTTCACCCGCTATCTGCTGGGCCACTTCGACGAGCACGACCACCACGACGGCAACGACGACCCGCTGCTGGCCGAGGTGGCCGCGTCCGCGGTGGTGACGGCGCACAACCATGTGCTGCGGCGCTGGCTCCGGGCCGGCGGGCAGGGCGACGTGGAGGCGCAGCTGGACCACGCGTTCTCGATCGTCCGCGACACCTTCGGCACGGGCATCGGCGCGGGCCGCTCGTCGTCGGGCGCGGACCGCGCGCCGGTGGCCACCACCCGGACGGACGACGAGGTCCTGGTGGCAGTGGCCCGCACGGACGCGCCTCTCGACGAGGTCATGCGCACGATCGAGCGGGCCCTCAAGCAGCGCTGACAGGACACTTCCGCCGGCACCGAGACGCCGGCCGCCCCTGATACCGGGGCGGTCGGCGTTTTTGCTGAGCGCATTCGATCGATCATCGCTCACCTGAGGTGAACTTTTCACAACTGAGTGAAATTACTGGCACGCAGTGTCTTGTCACTTGGCACGGGGTGCCATACGTTGTGGTTGTCGGGCGGCCGACGTGCAGAGACCATTCGTACGTCGGCTGTCCCCGTAAGCCAATGTGCTTGCGCGCCCGGCCGCCTGCGTCACCAGGCAACCCTTCGCGCCCACCCGCGCCGCACCAGCAGCACCGCCGAACCGACGGCACACCTCCACAGCACACACCCCGTCCCCATCCGCCGGAGGCACCCCGTGAAGGAAATCCTGGACGCGATCCAGTCGCAGGACAGTACGGCCGCAGACTTCGCCGCCCTGTCCATCCCCGAGTCGTACCGCGCGGTGACCGTGCACAAGGACGAGGCCGAGATGTTCGCCGGCGTCGCCAGCCGCGACAAGGACCCGCGCAAGTCCCTCCATGTGGAGGATGTGCCGGTGCCCGAGCTCGGCCCGGGCGAGGCCCTGGTGGCGGTCATGGCCAGCTCGGTCAACTACAACTCCGTCTGGACCTCGATCTTCGAGCCTGTCTCGACCTTCGGCTTCCTGGAGCGGTACGGCAGGCTCAGCGACCTCAGCAAGCGCCACGACCTCCCGTACCACGTCATCGGCTCCGACCTCGCGGGCGTCGTCCTGCGCACCGGCCCCGGCGTGAACGCCTGGAAGCCCGGCGACGAGGTCGTCGCGCACTGCCTGTCCGTCGAGCTGGAGTCGTCCGACGGCCACAACGACACGATGCTCGACCCCGAGCAGCGCATCTGGGGCTTCGAGACCAACTTCGGCGGCCTCGCCGAGATCGCGCTCGTGAAGTCCAACCAGCTGATGCCCAAGCCCGACCACCTCAGCTGGGAAGAGGCCGCGGCCCCCGGCCTGGTCAACTCGACGGCGTACCGCCAGCTCGTCTCCCGCAACGGCGCCGGCATGAAGCAGGGCGACAACGTCCTGATCTGGGGCGCGAGCGGCGGACTCGGTTCGTACGCCACCCAGTTCGCACTCGCCGGTGGCGCCAACCCCATCTGTGTCGTCTCCAGCGACCAGAAGGCGGAGATCTGCCGCAAAATGGGCGCCGAGGCGATCATCGACCGCAGCGCCGAGGGCTACAAGTTCTGGAAGGACGAGCACAACCAGGACCCCCGCGAGTGGAAGCGCTTCGGCAAGCGCATCCGTGAGCTGACCGGCGGCGAGGACGTGGACATCGTCTTCGAGCACCCGGGCCGCGAGACCTTCGGCGCGAGTGTGTACGTGACGCGCAAGGGCGGGACGATCGTCACCTGCGCGTCGACGTCCGGCTACAACCACGAGTACGACAACCGCTACCTGTGGATGTCGCTGAAGAAGATCGTCGGCTCGCACTTCGCCAACTACCGCGAGGCGTGGGAGGCCAACCGCCTGGTGGCCAAGGGCAAGATCCACCCCACCCTGTCGAAGGTGTACTCGCTGGAGGACACCGGCCAGGCGGCGTACGACGTCCACCGCAACCTGCACCAGGGCAAGGTCGGCGTGCTGGCGCTCTCGCCCCGTGAGGGTCTCGGCGTGCGCAACCACGAGCTCCGCGAGCAGCACATCGACGCGATCAACCGCTTCAGGAATGTGTAATGGCTGAGCGCAAGAAGGACCGGCCCTGGCTCATACGGACGTACGCCGGTCACTCGACCGCCGAAGCGTCCAACGAGCTGTACCGCAACAACCTCGCCAAGGGCCAGACCGGTCTGTCGGTCGCGTTCGACCTTCCGACGCAGACCGGCTACGACCCCGACCACATCCTCGCCCGCGGCGAGGTCGGCCGGGTCGGGGTCCCGGTGTCCCATCTCGGCGACATGCGGCGGCTGTTCCAGGACATCCCGCTGGAGCAGATGAACACCTCGATGACCATCAACGCCACGGCCATGTGGCTGCTGGCGATGTATCAGGTGGTCGCCGAGGAGCAGGGCGCGGACATCACCAAGCTCCAGGGGACGACGCAGAACGACATCGTCAAGGAGTACCTGTCGCGCGGGACGCACGTCTTCCCGCCGGTGCCGAGCCTGCGTCTGACGACGGACATGATCACCTACACGGTGAACAACATTCCCAAGTGGAACCCGATCAACATCTGCAGCTACCACCTCCAGGAGGCCGGTGCCACGCCGGTCCAGGAGATCGCGTACGCGATGAGCACGGCCATCGCCGTCCTCGACGCCGTACGGGACAGCGGTCAGGTGCCGGCGGAGAAGTTCGGGGACGTCGTCGCCCGTATCTCCTTCTTCGTCAACGCGGGCGTCCGCTTCGTCGAGGAGATGTGCAAGATGCGCGCCTTCGGCCGCATCTGGGACAAGGTCACACGCGAGCGGTACGGCATCGAGAACGAGAAGCAGCGCCGCTTCCGCTACGGCGTGCAGGTCAACTCGCTCGGCCTGACCGAGGCGCAGCCGGAGAACAACGTCCAGCGCATCGTCCTCGAAATGCTGGCCGTCACCCTCTCCAAGGACGCCCGCGCCCGCGCCGTGCAGCTCCCCGCCTGGAACGAGGCGCTGGGCCTGCCCCGCCCTTGGGACCAGCAGTGGTCGATGCGCATCCAGCAGGTGCTCGCCCTGGAGAGCGATCTGCTGGAGTACGAGGACATCTTCGCGGGGTCGCACGTCATCGAGGCCAAGGTGGAGGCGCTGGTCGCCGAGTCCTTCGCGGAGATGGACCGTATCGAGGAGATGGGCGGCGCGATGGCGGCCGTCGAGTCCGGCTACCTCAAGTCGCAGCTGGTCTCCTCGCACGCGGAGCGCCGCGCGCGCATCGAGGCCGGCGAGGAGAAGATCGTCGGCGTCAACTGCTACGAGGCCACCGAGCCCAGCCCGCTCACCTCGGACCTCGACGGCGCGATCATGACGGTCGACCCGGCCAACGAGGCGCGCGTCGTGGCCAAGCTCCACGAGTGGCGCGACAACCGTGACGAGGCACGCGCGACGGAGGCCCTGGCGGCCCTCAAGAAGGCCGCGGCGGGCACCGAGAACATGATGGCCGCCACCGTCGAGTGCGCCCGCGCGGGCGTGACCACCGGCGAGTGGTCCTGGGCGCTGCGCGATGTCTTCGGCGAGTTCCGCGCGCCGACCGGCGTGAGCAGCGCCCCGGTCGCGGTCACCGCCGAGGCGGGCACCCCGCTCGCGCTCGTACGGGAGAAGGTGTCCCGTACGGCGGACGAGCTGGGCTCCGGAAGGCTGCGTCTGCTGGTCGGCAAGCCCGGCCTGGACGGGCACTCCAACGGCGCCGAGCAGATCGCCGTACGAGCGCGCGATGCGGGCTTCGAGGTGGTCTACCAGGGCATCAGGCTCACGCCCGAGCAGATCGTCAGTGCCGCCCTCGCCGAGGACGTGCACTGCGTCGGCCTGTCGATCCTGTCCGGGTCGCACGCCGAACTGGTGCCCGACGTGCTCGTACGGCTCCGCGAGGCGGGCGCCGCGGACATTCCGGTGATCGCGGGCGGGATCATTCCGCCGGCCGACGCCCAGGAACTGCGGGCTGCCGGAGTGGCCGCAGTTTTCACCCCGAAGGACTTCGGCATCACGGAGATCATCGGCCGTATCGTCGACGAGATCCGGAAAGCGAACAAGCTCGACCCTCTGGAGGTCCCCGCATGACCACGCCCACGCCCGTGAACCGCCTGCGCCCGCGCCGCTCCTGCCTGGCCGTGCCGGGCTCGAACCCGCGGTTCCTGGAGAAGGCCCAGGGCCTCCCGGCCGACCAGGTCTTTCTCGACCTGGAGGACGCGTGCGCGCCGCTCGCCAAGGAAGGCGCCCGGCACACCATCGTCGACGCGCTGAACAACGGCGACTGGACGGGCAAGACGCGGGTCGTGCGCGTCAACGACTGGACGACCCACTGGACGTACCGCGATGTCATCACGGTCGTCGAGGGCGCCGGCCCGAACCTCGACTGCATCATGCTGCCGAAGGTCCAGGACGCGCAGCAGGTCGTCGCGCTCGACCTCCTCCTCACCCAGATCGAGAAGACGATGGGCTTCGAGGTCGGCAAGATCGGCATCGAGGCGCAGATCGAGAACGCCAAGGGTCTGGTGAACGTCGACGAGATCGCCGCCGCCTCGCCGCGTCTGGAGACCATCATCTTCGGCCCGGCCGACTTCATGGCCTCCATCAACATGAAGACCCTGGTCGTGGGCATGCAGCCGCCCGGCTACGGCGCGGACGCGTACCACTACATCCTGATGCGCATCCTGATGGCGGCCCGTACGCACGACCTCCAGGCGATCGACGGCCCGTTCCTCCAGATCCGCGACGTGGACGCGTACCGTGAGGTCGCGGGCCGTGCGGCGGCGCTGGGCTTCGACGGCAAGTGGGTGCTGCACCCCGGTCAGGTCGACGCGGCCAATGAGGTGTTCTCGCCCTCCCAGGAGGACTACGACCACGCGGAGATGATTCTCGACGCGTACGAGTGGTGCACGTCCGAGGCGGGCGGCAAGAAGGGTTCGGCGATGCTCGGCGACGAGATGATCGACGAGGCGAGCCGCAAGATGGCGCTGGTCATTTCCGGCAAGGGCCGCGCGGCGGGCATGCAGCGCACCTCCAAGTTCGAAGCTCCGGAGGCCTGATCATGCAGTTCGGACGCACTTACGAAGAGTTCGAGGTCGGCGCTGTCTACAAGCACTGGCCCGGAAAGACGGTCACGGAGTACGACGACCACCTCTTCTGTCTGCTCACCATGAATCACCACCCGCTGCACATGGACAGCAACTACGCCGAGAAGACCACCGACTTCGGCAAGAACGTCGTCGTCGGCAACTACATCTACTCGCTCCTGCTGGGCATGTCGGTCCCGGACGTCTCCGGCAAGGCCATCGCCAACCTGGAGGTCGAGTCGCTCAAGCACATCGCGCCGACCTTCCACGGCGACACGATCTACGGCGAGACGACCGTCCTCGACAAGACACCGTCGAAGTCCAAGAACGACCGCGGCATCGTCTACGTCGAGACGAAGGGCTACAAGCAGGACGGCACCGTCGTCTGCGTGTTCCGGCGCAAGGTGATGGTCCCGACCGAGACGTACATCAAGGAGCGCGGCGGCGAGCAGCCCGGCCGCCCAGAGCCGAAGGTGCAGGGGAAGTAATCATGGCCCGTCTCGCCCAGACCGCAGGTCTGACCGACATCCAGCAGGAGATCCTGGCCACCGTCAGGAATTTCGTCGACAAGGAGATCATTCCTGTCGCGACCGAGCTGGAGCACCGCGACGAGTACCCGACGGAGATCGTCGAGGGTCTCAAGGAGCTCGGCCTGTTCGGGCTGATGATCCCCGAGGAGTACGGGGGTCTGGGTGAGTCCCTTCTCACATACGCGCTGTGTGTCGAGGAGATAGCTCGTGGCTGGATGAGCGTCTCCGGGATCATCAACACGCACTTCATCGTGGCGTACATGCTCAAGCAGCACGGCACGCAGGAGCAGAAGGACACCTTCCTGCCGCGCATGGCGCTGGGCGAGGTGCGTGGCGCGTTCTCGATGTCGGAGCCGGCCCTCGGTTCGGACGTGTCGGCGATCACGTCGAAGGGCGTGAAGGACGGCGACGAGTACGTCCTGAACGGCCAGAAGATGTGGCTGACGAACGGCGGCTCGTCGACGCTCGTCGCGGTCCTGTGCCGCAGTGACGAGGGTCTCCCCGAGGGCACGGCCCCGCACAAGCAGATGACGACCTTCCTGGTGGAGAAGGAGCCCGGCTTCGGCGAGGTGCGTCCGGGTCTGACCATCCCCGGGAAGATCGACAAGATGGGCTACAAGGGTGTCGACACCACCGAGCTCATCATGGACGGACTACGCATTCCGGCCAATCGGGTACTCGGCGGCACCACCGGCCGAGGGTTTTACCAAATGATGGACGGCGTCGAGGTCGGGCGCGTCAATGTGGCGGCGCGTGGTTGCGGTGTCGCGCAGCGTGCGTTCGAACTGGGTGTCTCGTATGCCCAGCAACGTCACACTTTCGGCAAGCCGATCGCCCAGCACCAGGCGATTCAGTTCAAGCTCGCCGAGATGGCTACCAAGGTCGAGGCCGCTCATGCGATGATGGTGAATGCAGCACGCAAAAAGGACTCCGGGGAACGAAACGACCTTGAGGCAGGGATGGCGAAGTACCTCGCCTCCGAATACTGCAAGGAGGTAGTCGAGGACGCCTTCCGCATCCACGGTGGATACGGGTTCTCGAAGGAGTACGAGATCGAGCGCCTCTACCGCGAGGCGCCGATGCTGCTCATCGGTGAAGGTACCGCCGAGATCCAGAAAATGATCATTGGTCGGCGGCTCCTCGAAGAGTACCGATTCCAGGGCTGATTGCTTACTTTGCGGCGAAATGCCCGCGGAGAAGATCACACCCTGGCGACCTTTGCCGTCGGCTTCTGGCCGTCCGACTCAGCTTCTGGCTTGCCCAGTTGCGCCCCGCAACCGCTAACATCGCCGGAAAGCCGCCGTCCCCCGTTGCCAGCGCGGCATCATCCGCTACGAAGGTCATCCATGCCCCACAGCCAAACCTCTGCACCTCGCGACGGCTTCCTCAAGGGACGCCTTGCTCGCGGAGCATCGCCGTGGCTTCTGCCGACCGTCGCCACAGCGGCGCTCAGCCTCTCCCGGGCTCGCAAGTCCGGCCGCTGGGCTGCCGTCGCCGTGCCCACCACCGCGCTCGCGGCGGGCATGCTGTGGTTCTTCCGCGACCCCGAGCGCGAGATCACCCAGGGCCGGGTCATTTCCCCGGCCGACGGAGTGGTGCAGAGCATCATGCCGTGGAAGGACGGGCGTACCCGCGTCGCGATCTTCATGAGCCCGCTGAACGTCCACGTCAACCGCGCGCCCCTGGCGGGCACGGTGACGTCGGTCGAGCACATCCCCGGCGGGTTCGTTCCGGCGTTCAACAAGGAGAGCGAGAACAACGAGCGCGTTGTCTGGCACTTCGACACCGAGCTCGGCGACATCGAGATGGTGCAGATCGCCGGCGCGGTCGCGCGCCGCATCGTCCCGTACGTCCCCCAGGGCACCAAGGTCGAGCAGGGTGAGCGCATCGGTCTCATCCGCTTCGGCTCGCGCGTCGACATCTACCTTCCGGAAGGTGTCGATGTCGCCGTCGAGGTCGGCCAGGCCACCACTGCGGGGGTGACTCGAATTGACCGTGACTGATCCGGAGACACAGGCCGGCTGGGTGCCGGAGGCCGAGGAAGAGACCGACGCCGAGGACATGCCGCTCTCTCTGCGGCTGTCAATAGCGGATACGCTCACCCTCGGTAACGCGACGTGCGGATTCATGGCGGTGTACTTCACCACCACCGGAATCCTCATCCCGCACCTCCAGGGCAGCCAGGAGACCGGCATGGCGCGGCACAGTGCCGCGACCGCCGTGATCCTGATGCTCCTCGCGGCGATCTTCGACCTGTGCGACGGGCTCGTGGCGCGCAAGCTGCGCAGCTCGCCGATGGGTGCGGAGCTGGACAACCTCTCCGACCTGATCAGCTTCGGGCTCGCCCCGGCCTACTTCGTACTCGTGTACGGAATGGTCGCGGACGACGCCCACCAGCGTGTTTCGGCGCTGGCGGCGATCGTGGTCCTGTTGGCGGTGGTTCTGCGGCTTGCGAGATTCTCCTGCGTGACCATGAAGGACGGCATGTTCCAGGGCATGCCGAGCCCCTTCGGTGCGCTCACGGTCGTCTCGATCGTGCTGCTTGAGCTTCCCTTCATCCCCACGCTGCTCGCCATCATCGGCGTCGCGTGGCTGATGGTGAGCCGGGTCGAGTACCCGAAGCCGCGGGGTGTCCTCGCGGTGGCCATGCTCGCCTGGATAGTGGGCGCGATGGGGCTGCTCGCGGCCTGGGCGTTCGACGCGCCCGGCGGACAGTTCCTGCTCGCGACCGGGTGCGCGCTCCAGGTGGTTCTGGGTGCGGTCATCCCGCTCTTCGCGACGGCGCGGCGCGTGAACACGTTCCGCGACAACCGACGCGAGGCGAGGGCG
The DNA here is from genome assembly GCF_028807635.1 of Streptomyces spiramyceticus. Classification (NCBI taxonomy): domain Bacteria; kingdom Bacillati; phylum Actinomycetota; class Actinomycetes; order Kitasatosporales; family Streptomycetaceae; genus Streptomyces; species Streptomyces spiramyceticus. The sequence continues at coordinate 768,194 of NZ_JARBAX010000002.1, read as the reverse complement.
GCGCAGCTGCCGTAAGCGTTCGACGTACGTACGACCGAGGGCCCCGGGTACATCCCCGGGGCCCTCGGTCGTTCGCTGCCTTGCGGGCTGTCAGCCGCCCACGGTGTAGCTCTTGGCGGCGTCCGAGACCTTCGCCTCGCGCACCACCTTCATGCCGCCGGTCGCCTTCTTGTCCGGCCGCAGGATGACCGTCTGGCGCGAGGACGGCGCCTTCGGGTCGGTGAAGTCGTGCGTGGTGCCGAAGCCCGAGTCGTAGGAGTTGATGGTCAGCAGGGCCTTGCCGAGGCCCTCGCGGGTCAGGTCCTTCGACACGCACGCCTTCTTCAGCGCCTCACCGAAGACCGAGGCTGCCGTCCAGCCGGCCACCACGCCGTTGTCGAGGGAGTCCGACGGGTACGCCTTCTTGTAGTCGGCGACGAGCTTCTTGCCGGCGGGCGACTCCGTGCCTATCGGCTCCGTGGGCGAAGCCACGTAGTAGTTCTTCATCAGCGCGGGACCGGCCTGGGTGGCGAGCAGCTGCGGCGCGAAGGCAGAGTTGTTGCCGATGATCGGCACCTTCATCCCGACCGCCGCCGAGACGCCGACGAACGAAGCGGCCTGGCGGGGTCCGGCACTGATGACGACTCCCCTGACCCCGGCCTTCTTGAGCGCCGCAACCTGGGCCGTCATGTCGTTGTCGGTCGGCTTGATCTTCTGCTCGACGATGGTGAGACCGGCCTTCTCCGCCGCGTACTTCGCCCCGGCGAGGGCGTTCTCGCCGTAGTCGCCCTCGAAGTAGACGTGGCCGATCTTGTCGCCCTTCTTGACGCCCTTTTCCTTCGTCAGGAAGTCGATCGCGTTGATCGTCTCCACGTCGTACGTATTGCCGATGACGCGGATGGACGGGCTGCCGAGCAGGGAGGCGGACCAGGCCTGCGGGATGACGAGTCCCTTGTCCTGGCCGTCGATGCGCGGCTTGACCGCTGCGACGAAGGGCGAGCCGATGAACTGGACGAAGCCCAGGACCTCCGGCGACAGCTCGGTGTAGCCGGAGACGGCCTTCTGCGGGTCGTAGCCGTGGTCGCGCACCGTGAGCTCGATCTGCCGGCCGCAGATGCCGCCGGCCGCGTTGGTCTGCTTCGCGTAGAGCTGCTGGGCCTGGGTGACGCTCTTGCCGAGCGAGGCGTAGACGCCGGACATGTCGGTCAGGACACCGAGCTTGATCTTCTTGTCGGTGACGCCCTTCCCGGTCTGGACTCCGCCCGCCGCGGGCTTGTCGTCCTTCTCGTCCTTCGACTTCGAGCTGCAACCTGCCGCGGTCAGCGCGAGCAGCGCCGCGAGGGTGGCGGCGGTCGTTCTGGTGACCTGATTACGCGTGGTCATCGTGACTCCTCTGAGGTTGTTGTCTTGCGTCGCCGAAAGGCCGGCCGCACCAAGCCGCCCGGCAGGAAGAGCACCACCGCGACAATGGCGGCGCCGTAGAGGTACCGCGATGCCTCACCCGGAGCGACCCCGCCCGTACCGGGCGCGGAGACGAGGGGCAGGGCATCGCTGTACCGGGTGAGGAGCTGGGGCAGCATGGAGACGAATACGGCTCCCACCACCGCTCCCGCGACCGAGCCGAGACCGCCGATGACGATCATGGCCAGGTATTCGAGGGACAGGATCATGCCGAAGTACTCCGGCACGGTCCGCTGGAAGACCAGAGCGAGCAGAACGCCCGCCAGTCCCGCGTACATGGAGGAGAGGACGAACACCCCGGCCCGGTAGCGGGCGACCGGGACCCCCATGACCCCCGCGGCGATGCGGTGGTCACGGATGGCGTTCATGGCCCTTCCGGGTCGCCCGCGCAGTACGCCGCGGGCGAAGAGCGCGCAGCCTGCCAGGGCGATCAGGGCGACGTACCAGAGCTTCTCGGCGGAACCGAAGGGCACGGCGCCCACCATCAGCTCGCTCTCGTCGAAGGCGATCCCGAAGAGGTTGAGCGGGGGGACGTCGCGGCCGTTGAAGCCGCCGGTCAGGTCGTGCGCGTTGAAGAGGACATGCTGGCCGATGAAGATCAGCGCGAGGGTCGCGATACCGAGATACGCGCCCTGGAGGCGTCCCGAGATGGGGCTGAAGAGGCCGCCCGCGACCCCGGCGAGCGCCACCGCGAGGACTGCGGCGAGCCAGCTGGGCAGATTGAGGCCGGTGAGCGTGCCGGTGCCGTCCCCGGCGAAGACGCAGTAGCCGTACGCGCCGACGGCGAGGAAGAACGCGTGGCCCATGGAGAGCTGGCCGGTGGCGCCGGTGAGGAGGTTGAGGCCGATGGCGCCGATGGCGGCGGCCATCGCGAAGAGCCCGGCCTGGAGCCAGAAGCGCTCCAGGTAGAAGGGCAGTGCGAGGAGGAGGACTGCACCGGCGATCCACAGCCAGGCGGTGCGCGGGATGCGTCGCGGGCGACCGGTGCCCTTGGCGGTCCCCTCGGTGGTCTCCTTGGTGGTCTCCTTGGTCGATTCAGACACGGGCCAGCTCCTTCGTACCGAAGAGGCCGGACGGCCGGATCAGCAGGACGGCGACCATCACCAGATACGGAGCCAGGTCGCCGATGCCCCGGCCGAGGAAGGTCAGATCGCTCTGGTAACCGGTGGCCAGCGACTCGGTCATGCCGACGAGGAAGCCGCCGACGAGTGCGCCGGTGGTGGAGTCGAGGCCGCCGAGGATCGCGGCGGGGAATGCCTTCATCGCGGCGAGCGAGCTGGTGCGCTCAAGGCCCGGCGTCGGGAAGACGGTCAGGAAGAGCGCGGCGACGGCGGCGAGTCCGCCCGCCACGGCCCAGGCGCCGAGCGAGACCCTGCCCAGGCGTACGCCCATCAGTGCGGCGGTCTCCGAGTTCTCGGCGGCGGCGCGCATCGCCACGCCCCAGGAGGTGAAGCGGAAGGCGAGCAGGAAGACCGTGATGAGCAGGCCCGCGGCGACGAACGCGGCGATGCGGGTGTGCGCCACGGTCACCCCGCCGAAGGTGAGCACCGAGTCGCCCCACGGGTCGCCCAGGGAGAGCACATCGGTGCCGATGCGCCGGGTCAGCTCGGTGGTGAGGAGGATGTCGACGCCGATGGTGACGATGGCGAGCACGCTGTGGTTCGAGCCCCGGTAACGGCGCATCACCAGGAACTCGACCCCGGCTCCTACGGCGGCGGCGCCGCCGATCCCGGCGAGCAGGGCGAGCCAGAAGCCGATGTCGTCGTGGAGGACGGCGGTGACGTAACCGCCTGCGAGCAGCAGTGAGGCGTGGGCGAAGTTGACGACCTCGGTGGCGCGGAAGATCACCACGAAGCCGAGGGCGATCAGGGCGTAGACGGAACCGATCGAGATCCCGTTGAGGAGCAGTTCGGCGAAGGTGGTCATGAGGTGGCCTCCTCTCCCAGGTAGGCGCGGACGACGGCGGGGTCGGACTGGACGGAGGCGGGTGTCCCGTCGGCGATCAGCCGCCCGAAGTCGAGGACGGTCACGGTGTCGGCGAGTCGCATCACCACTCCCATGTCGTGCTCGACCAGCACGATGGAGATGCCGAGGCTGTCCCGTACGCCCGCGACGATGGACGCGGTGGCCCGGCGTTCGTCGGCGGTCATTCCGGCGACCGGCTCGTCGAGGAGCAGCACCTTGGGCTCCATGCACAGTGCACGGGCCAGCTCGGCGAGCTTCTGCTGCCCGTACGGCAACGTGCCCGCGGGGCGGCCGAGTTGGTCCTCCAGCCCGACGAACGCGGCGATCTCCCGGACGCGCTCACGGTGCTTCGCCTCCTCTCGTGCGGCGGAGGGGAGTCGCAGCCCGGCGGCGACGAAACCGGTACGGGTGAGGCGGTGGCGGCCGAGCATCAGGCTGTCCTCGACGGTGGCGCCGGGCGGCAGGGCGAGGTTCTGGAAGATCCTGGCGATGCCGAGGTCCGCGATGCGGTGGGGCGGCAGCCCGGTCAGCTCCTGTCCGCCGAAGCGGACGCTGCCGGAGGTGGCCCGGTAGACGCCCGAAAGGACGTTGAAGCAGGTGGACTTGCCGGCGCCGTTGGGTCCGATGACGGCGTGCACGGTTCCGGGACGTACGGTGAAATTGACCGCGTCCAGTGCGGTGAGGCCGGCGAACCGTACCGTCAAATCCCGTACTTCCAGGGTCGCTTCGGTGCTCATCGGCCCTCCCAGGCACTGAGGGTGCGGTGGGCCGCCACGGCCTCGGAGGCGTCGGCCGCGGCCTCCTCGTCGACGACGCCCAAATAGCGGCGGCGTACCTCGTCGGACGCGGCGAGCTCGTCGGCGGGCCCGGACAGCACGACCTCGCCGACGTCCAGGACGTACGCGTGGGAGGCGAGGCGCAGGGCGATGGCGGCGTTCTGTTCTACGAGCAGTACGGCCGTGCCCTGCGCGTTGATCTCCGTGATCGTCTCGGCGATGCGTTGTGCCATCAGCGGGGCGAGCCCGAGTGAGGGCTCGTCGAGCAGGAGCAGTTTCGGCCCGGCCATCAGGGCCCTGGCGACCGCGAGCATCTGCTGCTCGCCGCCGGAGAGGAGCCCTGCGCGCTGTCCGGCGCGTTCGGCCAGTACCGGGAACAGCTCATGGACCCGTCGCAGCGCCGCGGCCTGGGCGGCGCGGTTGCCGGTGGAGCCGAGTGCGCCGGCGCGCAGATTGTCGGCGACTGTCATCCGCGCGAAGACCTGGCGCCCTTCCGGCACCTGGCAGAGCCCGGCGGCCACCACCCGGTCGGGGGAGAGCCCGGTCAGCGGCCGGCCGTCGAAGGCGACGGTGCCTCCGGTGACCGCTCCGCCGTGAAACGACAGCGTGCGGGAGATGGCGCGCAGGAGCGTGGACTTGCCGGCTCCGTTGCTGCCCAGTACGGCGACCACGGCCCCCTCGGGCAACGTCAGCGACACGTGTCGCAGCGCCCTCACGGGTCCGTATCCCGCCGACAGGTCCCGTATTTCCAATGCGGCGCCAGGCATGGCACCCCTTTCCTCGGGCTGTTCGGTGGCGCTCACCTCAGCACCGGCGTGGCCTCCCGTCCACGGTCGGCGGCGGAACCGCTGCCGGTGACCAGCGGCACCCACGACCGGTTGTGCACGTGCACAACAGTGCGTGTCAGGGGCCTGTCAGGAAGCCCGGCTCATGACACGCTCTCCGCCATGGGAGCCCGCAGAGCACGGACGGGGCACGACTGGGCGGTGCTGACCGAGGCATGTGCGGCGCTGCTCGGCCGACTGCCGGATCTGGTGGATCAGCACATGCGCGAGCTGAACGCGCACTCGCCGCTGTACGGGCAGGTCCTGTCGCAGGACCAGCACTGGCAGGAGACCGAACAGGCGATGCGGATCGGCATCGAGGCGATCTCCGCGCCGAAGTCGCAGCCGCGACGGGATCTGGAGTACGCGGAGTGGACGGGCCGGCGCCGGGCGCAGCAGGGCTTCCCGCTGGAACTGCTCGTGCACTCCTACCGGCACGCGGGCTACCTCGTGTGGGACGCGCTCCTGGAGGGCGCGGAGGCGGAGAGTCCCGAGACGCTTGCGGTGCTCATGCGGGCGGCCACGACGGTGTTCGCTGCGGTGGACGCGCAGGCTGCGATCGCGTCGGAGGCGTACCGCGCGACGGAGTCGGAGCTGCGCCACCGTACGGACGAACGGCTCCAGGCGCTGCTCGACGCGCTGCTGGAGGGCAAGGACTCGCCGGGCCTGGCCGCCCGCGCGGCGGCCGGTCTCGATCTGCCGGAGCAGGGGCGGTACGCGGTGGTGGTGCTTCGGGTGGAACGGCGGGACGGGCGCGAGCCCTTCCACCGGCGCATCGAGGGCACAGGTATGCGGTTCATCTGGCGGATGCGCACGGACTGCGAGGTGGGGGTGGTCTCGCTGGGCGAGGAGACGACCCCGGCCGACCTGTCCGAGCTCCTGGCCGGACGGTGTCCGGGGCCCGGCGGGATCAGTCCGGTGGTGGACGGGCTCGCCGGCCTGGGCGGGGCCCGCCGGCTGGCGGACCTGGCACTGCGGACGTGTGCGCCGGACGCGACGGGGATCGTACGGCTCGACGAGCGAATGCCGACGGCACTGGTGGTGAGCCAGCCGGAGCTGGCGGAGCGGCTGGTGGCGGATGTGTTCGCCGGCGTGATGGAACTGGACCCGGCCGACCGGGTGGTGCTGTTGGAGACGCTGGATGCGTGGCTGTCTTGCGAGGGGTCGGCGGGGCGGACGGCTGGGCGGCTGTACTGCCACCGGAATACGGTGTTCAACCGACTTCGGCGACTGGAGCAGCTGACGTCCCGTTCGCTGTCGCGCCCTCGGGACCTGATCGAGATGACGCTGGCGCTGGACGCGTTTCGGTTGAGCGGGGCGTGAGGGGTACGGCGGGGGGCGGGTTCTGACGCTGCGGGGGCGGGGGGCACCGTGGGCGTGCCCTGTGGGGCTTGTTCCCCACCCCGCCCCTTCCCGAACTGGGGGCAAGCCCCCAGACCCCGGACGTGGGAATTCGTCCGTCCCTGCAACCTGCATGACGACGAAACCAGCAAGATCAAGCACGCGGGAACAGGGGTTGTCGAGACCCTGCGGGGCGTGCGGTGTATCCGGCTGTCGGTTCGTACGGACGAGACCACCAGCCCGGAGCGGCAGCGTGAGTCTGACGACATCGCGGCGGCAGCGCTCGGCATTGATTTCGGTGAGGGCGATGCGCTGCGGGAAGCCGTAGATCTGGACGTGTCGGCGTCCAAGGTCGGCCCCTTTGACCGTCCGCAGCTCGGGGGGGGTGGCTCGCCCGTCCCGATGAGTTCGACGCGCTGGTGTGGTGGCGCTTTGACCGTGCTATCCGGTCCATGGGCGACATGCACAAGCTCGCTGAGTGGGCGCGCGAGCACCGCAAGATGCGCGAGGACACGGACGACAACGTTCAACCGCTGTGCCGTCCGTGCCATCGACTCAAGACGCGTGAGGATTTCGGGGCCGGTGGGACGCCGCTCTAAGGACCATAAAGACGTTAGGACGCAGCATTAGGGCGCAGTAATCTCTTGGTTCCCAGCATTGGGGCCCATATTGGTCCGAGAGCCTCCGTCCATTGCTTCCTGGAACTCCGCGGCGATCTTATCGTGGACAGCCGTGGGCAGTCGGAGAAACCGATTGTCTTGCAGCCTGTCCCCTGGGGTTTTCACTAGCTCGGTCATGTCAAGTGTTGTCGAATCTGGCGTGGGGGCAACGGGTGCGGCGCTGGCAGGAGAGGCGAGAGCCCCGAAGGATACGGCCCCCCCAAGGGCAGCAGCGGCAAGCACGCGCTTCATGTTGTTCATACCCTGCCAACGATCTCGAGCCGTTCGGATCACGCCCGATGCACAGTCCCACCCGTTCGGAGGTGATCCCCCATGCCCCGTAAGCCCCGCCCCCTTGCTCTGTCCCCGGGTGTCCCGAGCCGACCACGGGCGGAAGCTGCCCGGTCCATGAGAGGGAAGCCGAGGAACAGCGTGGGACGACCACGACCAAGGGATACGGGACCAGGTGGCAGCGCATCCGTAAGCGCTACCTGTACGCACATCCGTGGTGCCTGCTGTGCAGCGCAACCGCGACAGTCGCAGACCACTTCCCTTTGAGCCGCAGGCAGTTGGTCGCTCGCAGCGTTGCCAATCCGGATGCGTTCGAGCATCTGCGTCCGCTGTGCACGACGTGCCACAACCGCGAGACCGCGAAGCATCAACCGGGCGGACGGACTGCCGAGCGCGTGAAGCCCCGCCGGTTCTGACACCCCCCCAGGCAGTGCCCCCCTCCCCCTCCCGAGATTGAACGGCAGGGAGGCAAAAAACTCGCACCGGAGCTGCGGAAGTTCTTGGGGTGACCGAATGACGCCTGTCAACAGGAAGTGAGAGCTCGGCGCGGGACCGACCCCTGGCGACGTGATCCACAACCCGTAGTCAGCAAGACGCCCCGTCCGGCCAGGCACCGGGCGCGGCTCCCTCAAAACACGTACTTACGAGCATCGGGAAGGGGCGGGGTGGGGTGGGGAAAGAAAAGGCCCGGCCAGGCTGCCGGCTCTCCGAAGGGAACGGCAGCCTCGCCGGGCCAGGACCGGGGCCGTCAGGTCAAGAAGTCCCGGGCGATCTTCTCCGCCACTCGTTCCAGCAGCGGGCCCGCCTCCGCCATCGACCTCGCCGGGTCCGGCTCCAGATCCGTCAGGGCGTACGCGCGGCGGATCCCCGCCCGGCCCAGCACCTCCGGCGGCAGCGCCAGGCGGCCGCACACAGCGATGACCTCGATGTTCTTGGCGCGGGCCGCCGCCGCCACCCCCGCGGGCGCCTTGCCGTGCAGGGTCTGCTCGTCGAGGGAGCCCTCGCCGGTGATGACCAGGGTGGCCCGCTCCAGCGCGGGGCCGAAGCCCAGGACGTCGAGCATGACCTCGATGCCGGGGCGGAAGCTCGCGCCGAGCGCGATCAGTGCCCCGTAGCCGATACCGCCGGCCGCACCCGCGCCCGGCGCATCGGCAAGCTCCGGGCCGAGGACCGAGGCGTAGTGCGCAAGGGCTGCGTCGAGGGTGGCCACGTCGGCCTCGGTGGCGCCCTTCTGCGGGCCGTACACCGCCGCCGCGCCCTTGGGGCCGGTCAGCGGGTTGTCGACGTCGCTGGCGAGGACGAGGTCCACGTCGGCGAGGCGCGGGTCGAGACCGCCGAGGTCGGCGCTCACGAGGTCGCGCAGGCCCCCGCCACCGGGCCCGACGGGCTCGCCCGCCGCGTCCAGGAAGCGCGCCCCGAGCGCGGCCAGCATCCCGGCGCCCCCGTCCGTGCTGGCGCTGCCGCCGACACCGAAGACGATCGTGCGGGCGCCCGCGTCGAGCGCGGCGCGCAACAGCTCGCCGGAGCCGTACGTCGTGGCGGTGAGCGGCGCGAAGACGCCGGCGGGGAGGTGCTGGAGGCCCGAGGCCTCCGCCATCTCGACCACAGCGGTGCCGTCGCGCAGCGCGAAGGCCGCCGTGAGCTGCTCGCCGAGCGGCCCGGTGACCCGTACCTCCCGGCGCTCGAACCCGGCCGCGACCGCCGCGGCCACCGTTCCGTCGCCGCCGTCGGCGACGGGCAGTGCCTCGACCCGTACGTCGGGGACGACCCGCCGCAGCCCGGCCGTCACCCGCTCCGCGACCTGCACAGCCGTGAGCGAACCCTTGAACTTGTCCGCCGCGACGAGCACGCGGGCGGTCTCAGTTACTGCTCCGTCCGTCACCTTGCTATCCCTTGCTTTCGAACAGGCAGTCGCGCCGCCCCGACCCTATCCGCAGGAGGGGCCGCACACCTAGCGGCAGGCTCTCGCATTTCAGCGAAAACCACATAAATGCCCTACGTCTGGCTGCCGGAAATGGGTAGACCCGACGCATGACGCCACACAGCACGCGGACGGCCGACCGGATCCTCGGCGGCTGGCTGGGCCGGATCGCGGGGAACATGCTCGGCAAGCCCGTCGAGCGCGGCGACTACTGGACGCGCTCGCGCATCGACCGCTACCTGCGACTCACCGGCGCGCTGCCGCTCACCGACTACCTGCCCGCGCCCCCGCCCGGCGCGGCCGGTTTCGAGATGCGCCCCGAGTGGCCGGAGTGCGTGCGCGGCCGGATCAGCGGCAGCTGCCGCGACGACGACATCGACTACGCGATCCTCGGGCTGCACCTCCTGGAGACCCACGGCTTCGGTTTCACCACCGAGCAGGTCGGCGAGCTGTGGCTGCTGCGGCTGCCCTATCTCCAGACCTTCACCGCCGAGCGTGCGACGTACCGCAATCTCGCGAACGGCATCAAGCCGCCGCTGTCCGCCACCTACGACAACCCGTACCAGGAGTGGATCGGCGCCCTCATCCGCGCCGACATCTTCGGCTGGACGGCCCCCGGGGACCCGCACCGGGCCGCCGCCCTCGCCCGCCGCGACGCCGTGCTCTCGCACACCGGCAATGGGGTGTACGGCGCGATGTGGGCGGCCGCCCTGGTCGCCGCCGCGTTCACCGCGCCGGGCCCGCGCGCCGCGATCGAGGTGGCGCTGGAGCGCGTACCGGCGAGCAGCCGACTCGCCCGTACGGTCCGGCACACCGTCGCCCTGCATGCGACCGGCGCCGCCTGGGCGGACACGCTCACCGCACTGGAGGAGGAGACGGGGCGCCTCGGCTGGATCCACACCGTCCCGAACGCCGCCGTGATCACGGCGGGACTGCTGTACGGCGACGGCGACTTCACCCGGACCATCACACTCACCGTGCGCGGCGGCCTCGACACCGACTCGAACGGCGCGACGGCGGGCTCGGTGGCCGGGGTTCTGTGCGGCGCGGCCGGGATTCCGCGCCAGTGGACCGATCCGCTGGAGGACACCGTACGCAGCGCGGTGTTCGGCTTCGACGGCATACGGATCAGTGAACTGGCCGACCGTACGGCCCAACTGGCCAGGCAGGATACGCGACGTACCGCTTGACTTCGAAGAAAGCACCGCACGGCTGAAATCAAGCCTGTCCGCCAACCCCCGTCCGCCCTACGGTCTGTTGCCTCAGTGCCTTCACGCGGTGTTGCACCGTTGTGCACCGAGTGGTTGACAGCACGGCCTAGCGTGCCCGGCGTCATCTGCCTCGTCCGTCCCTTCCAGCAGTTCCTTCGTTCCTCGACGAACCTGGAGAGCCCATGCGCACATTCGCTGGCGGATTCATGACTGTCCTTGCAGCTGGGGCCCTTGCGGCCCAGGGAACCCACTTGGCCGGCGCGGCGGAAGCACCCGCGCCGGCCGAGGCGTCCAGGGCCAGACACCTGCCGGACGAGGTCTACGGGGGCGCCTGGAAGGCCGGGCACGCCCAGGGCGTGACCGTGGACCGGCACAAGGGGTACATGTACTTCTCGTACACCAACCTGCTCGTCAAGACGGATTTGCGCGGGAATCCGGTGGGTTCCGTATCGGGATTCACCGGGCATCTGGGTGATCTCGACTTCAACTCGAAGGACGGCCGGGTCTACGGCTCGCTGGAGTACAAGTCGGCCAAGGCGTTCTACATCGCGATCCTGGACGTGGACCGCATCGACCGCATGGGCATGGACGCACGGGAAAGCAAGGTCATGTCGACGGTGCATCTCAAGGAAGTCGTCGACGACTACACGGCCGACATGAACGGCGACGGGAAGTTCGACGGAGACACCGCGAACACCCCCGACCACCGGTACGGCTGCAGCGGGATCGACGGAGTCGCGTTCGGTCCCGAGTTCGACAGGAACGGCCGCAGCGGGCGCGGGAAGTACGTCCTGACCGTCGCGTACGGCATCTATTCGAACGTCAAGCGGAAGGACAACGACCACCAGGTCCTGCTCCAGTACGACGTGCGCTGGTGGCGCAAGTACGAGCGCCCGCTGCCGGAGAGCGCGCCGCACCGCAGCGGTCCCTCGCGGGTCGACGACAAGGTCTTCGTCCGCACCGGCAACACGCGGTACGGCGTACAGAATCTGGAGTACGACGAGCACACGGGCAACTGGCTGATGGCCGTCTACAAGGGCGCGAAGCCGCAGTTCCCGAACTACTCGCTGTACATCGCGGACGGTTCGAAGCCTCCCGTGAGGGGCCCGATCACCGGCCAGCCGAAGCCCGAGCGCGGGCGGCTGCTGTCCCTCCTGCCGAAGGGTCTGCACCACGAGGCGTCGGGCACGTACGGGTGGGAGTCCGGCGGACAGTACGGGCTGATCTCGCTCGGTGGCGGGCGGCATTATCTCACGGAGGCGGGGACGGTGCAGGAGGACGGCGTGCTGAAGCAGACGGCGCGGGCGGTCCAGCACCGGTGGACGGGCGACACCCCGACGCCGTTCAAACGGCTGGGCGACTAGGAGGGGTGCCTGCGGCGCATCCCGGGGGGAAGCGCCGCAGGCGACCGGAGGCCTGGAACAGCTGGTCCTCGTGGGCCGTCGCACCGCTCTCGAACGCCAGCAACCGCCGCTTCCGGTCCAGCCCACCGCCATATCCCGTAAGGCTGCCCGCCGCGCACCGAAGATCGCGGGCGCGGCGTCGCGGTCGCCGAAGGACTCCTCCGGCGGGCGGTGGCGCTGGCCGGTCATTTGAAGCTCTCTCCCGGCTGAAGCCGGGAGATTCCCTCCTAGGTTGCCCTGGCGGGTTTGACAGGTCATGCCTGTCCGGCGACGACCCTCCCGGCCGTCGGAGCAAGTACGGGACTCGCTCAAGTCATGCTGTACCTCAGCGACTCCAGCTTGGTTGTCGCTGAGGTCTCCGATGACTCTAGCGAACTCCGGCGCTCCGCGCCTTCGATTCAAGGATGGCCTTCACCTCCGCCGTAAACAGCGGGAGCACTGGCCAAGATCAAAGGTAGAGGCCCGAGAGCTTGCCGTCCGTGGCGACGAGGGTGAGCGGACCGTACGGGCTGTCGATGACAGTGTGCTGCTTGCTCATTTACGCGCTCCTCTATACGGCTGTACGGCCATAGGGCCTCTATACGGGGAGGCAGTTGATGGGGTGGTCGTCGGTGGCCCACAGGTACTGGACCGCGTACGCACGCCAGGGCCGCCAGGCCGCTGCCCGTGCCGTGAACGCGGCCGGTGTCGACGGCAGCCCCAACTCCTGCGCCGCGCGCCGTATCCCGAGGTCGGTCGGCAGGAACGCGTCGGGGTCGCCGAGTGCGCGCATCGCGATCACCTCGACCGTCCAGGGCCCGAACCCCGGCAGCGCCAGCAGCTGTGCGCGGGCCCGCTCCCAGTCGCTGTCGATGCCGACCTTGAGCGTGCCGTCGGCGAGCGACGAGACCAGCGTGGTGAGGGTGGTCCGCCGGCTGCGCGGCAGGGCCAGCGCCTCCGGATCGAGGGCGGCCAGGGCCGCCGCGTCCGGGAAGAGGTGCGTGAGGCCGCCCCCGGGGTCGCCGACGGGGGTGCCGTGCGCGGTGACCAGGCGAGCGGCGTGCGTGCGGGCGGCGGCCGTCGAAACCTGCTGGCCCAGCACGGCACGTACCGCGAATTCCGCCGCGTCGGTGGTACGTGGAACCCGGCGCCCAGGAGCCTTGTCGACGAGCGGGGTGAGCACCGGGTCGGTGCGCAGATGATCGTCGACAGCGACGGGATCGGCGTCGAGGTCGAGCAGCCGACGGCACCGGCTGATGGCGATGGTCAGGTCGCGCAGGTCGGTGAGGGAGAGCAGGCAGGCGATGTGGTCGGGCTGCGGGGTGAGGGCCGCGATGCCGTGCCCGTACGGCAGGTCGAGCGTGCGGCGGTAGGCGCCTTCGCGCCATTCCTCGACGCCGGGTACGGCGGTCGCGGCGAGGTGCCCGAAGAGGTTCGTGGGATTGAGCGGGGCGCGGAACGGCAGCCGCAGGGAGATCACACCGGGGGTCTCCGGCTGCTTGCTGCCGCGGGCGCGCAGTTCGCTCGGCGACAGCGCGAAGACCTCGCGGACCGTGTCGTTGAAGGTGCGTACGGACGCGAAACCGGCGGCGAAGGCGATGTCCGCCATGGCCAGCGGCGTCGTCTCGATGAGCAGGCGGGCGGTCTGGGCGCGCTGGGCGCGGGCCAGGGCGAGCGGTCCCGCGCCCAGCTCGGCTAGGAGCTGGCGTTCGATCTGCCGGGGGCTGTAGCCCAGGCGGGCGGCGAGCCCCGGCACGCCCTCACGGTCGACGACACCGTCACCGATGAGCCGCATGGCGCGGGCGACGACGTCGGCGCGGGCGTTCCACTCCGGCGAGCCGGGGCTCGTGTCGGGGCGGCAGCGCTTGCAGGCCCGGAATCCGGCCTGCTGGCAGGCGGCGGCACTCGGCAGGAAGGTCATGTTCTCGACCTTGGGCGGCACGACGGGGCAGCTCGGACGGCAGTAGATCCGGGTGGTCAGTACGGCCGTGAAGAACCACCCGTCGAAGCGGGCGTCCTTGGACTGCACGGCGCGTACACAGCGCTCGGTGTCGGTGTGCATGTGTCAAGCATCGGGCACGCCGGACGCCCTTGACTGGCGAAAATCCGACATCAAGGTGCCGCTGCCAGGGCCCTCTCGAACTCCCCGTAGGCCGTCTCGTCGAACAGTACGAACCGCACCTCGGCGACCGGCTCGTCCGCCGCCTCCCGGACCGTACGGACGGCGATGCGCGCCCCGTCGTCCATCGGCCAGCCGTAGACACCGGTGGAGATGGCGGGGAACGCAACGGTGGTGGCCCCCAACTCCCGGGCCACGCGCAGGGATTCGCGGTAGCAGGAGGCGAGCAGCTCCGACTGGTCCCGGTCGGCCTGCCACACAGGGCCGACCGTGTGGATGACCCATTGAGCATGGAGCCGCCCCGCCGTAGTGGCGACGGCCCGGCCGGTCGCCAGGCCCTTCCCGTAGTGGGAGGCGCGCAGCTTGCGGCACTCGGCGAGGATCTCCGGGCCGCCCTTCCGGTGAATGGCGCCGTCGACGCCGCCGCCTCCCAGCAGGGAGGAATTGGCGGCGTTGACGATGGCGTCGACGTGCTGCTCGGTGATGTCACCGCGTACGAGAGTGATGGCCGTCATGCACCCATCCTGCCCCTCCTGCGCCTCCTGCTACGGCCGGACGGTCAGGCCGCGCGCAGCCGCCGCCAGACCGCCTTCGCCGCGTTGTGGCCCGACATTCCGTGCACACCGGGGCCTGGCGGGGTGGCCGACGAGCAGATGAAGACCGCCGGATGCGCTGTCGCGTACGGGAAGAGGGAGATCTTCGGCCGCAGCAGCAGTTGCAGCCCGGAGGCCGCACCGCAGGCGATGTCCCCGCCCACGTAATTGGCGTTGCGCGCGGCGAGCTCGGGCGGGCCTGCCGTGGCGCGGGCCAGGATCCGGTCGCGGAAGCCGGGGGCGAAGCGTTCGATCTGGCGCTCCATGGCGTCGGTGAGGTCGCCGTCCCAGGCGTGCGGGACATGGCCGTACGCCCAGAAGACGTGTTTGCCGTCCGGTGCCCGGGACGGGTCGACGAGACTGGGCTGGGCGGTGATCAGGAACGGCGTTTCGGGAGCCGTGCCGCCGGCCGCCTGCCGCAGGGCGGTGCCGATCTCGCGGCTGCTCGGCCCGACCTGGACCGTACCGGCCCGCCTCGGCTCCTCGGCCGTCCACGGAACGGGCCCGTCCAGCGCGTAGTCGATCTTGAATACGCTCGCGCCGTACCGGTAGTTCTCGTACGCCCGTCCCAGACCGGCGATCCGGGCCAGCGCGGTGGGCGACGTGTCGAAAACGTAGGCACGCGCGGGCGGCAGGTCGTCCAGCCGCTTCACCTCGTACCCGGTGTGCACCACCCCGCCCAGGTCACGCAGGTACGCCGCGAGGGCGTCCGAGATCGACTGCGAGCCGCCGCGTGGGAGCGGCCAGCCGCCCGCGTGCGCGGCGAGCGCGAAGACGAGGCCGACGGCGCCGGTGGCGATGCCGTCCAACGGAGCGATGACATGCCCGACGAGCCCGGCGAAGAGGGCGCGGGCCCTGTCGTCGCGGAAGCGGCGCATCAGCCAGGTGGACGGTGGCAGCCCGTCGATCCCGAAGCGGGCCAGCGTCAGCGGATCGCGCGGCAGCGCGCTCAGCGGCAGCGACATGAAGTCCCGGGCCAGCGTCTCCCACTTCCCCCGGTACGGCGCGACGAGCCGCCGGTACGTCCCGGCGTCCCGCGACCCGAACGAAGCGGCCGTCTCGGCGACCGACCGGGACAGCACAGCGGCGCTGCCGTCGTCGAAGGGGTGCGCCATGGGCAGCTCGGGATGCAGCCACTCCAGCCCGTACCGCCCCAGCGGCATGGCTTTGAAGGCGGGCGAGCCCGCGCCCAGGGGGTGGACGGCGGAACAGGGGTCGTGCCGGAAGCCGGGCAGCGTGAGCTCTTCGGTTCTGGCTCCGCCCCCCACTGTGCCGGACGCCTCGAACACCTCCACCGAGAAGCCCCGGCGGGCAAGTTCGACAGCGGCGGTCAGTCCGTTGGGCCCCGCCCCCACGACGACAGCATCGAGCATCGACGGCACCTTCGGACTCCTTCGTCAGCCGATGGCCTGGATCACCAGGATATTCCGGCGCAGCTGCCGGGCGGCGCCCGGCCCTACGCGTCGCCGCCGAGGAGTCTCACGACCCGCTCCACGGTGGCCTCGTTGCGCCCGGCAGTGAACGGAAGGGCGTTGCCTCCGGTGATACGGAACCGCTCCCCCGCCAGCGTACGGTCCGTGCCGCCCGCCTCCTCGACCAGCAGCAGCCCGGCCGCATGGTCCCAGGCCAGTTCCCAGGAGAAGGCGACCGCGTCCAACTCCCCCTTCGCCACGGCCAGATACTCAAGCCCGGCCGACCCGCACGGCCGCGCGTCGACACCCTCGACGTTCAGCCCGAGCAGCGCGCGCTTCTGGTCCGGCGTCGTGTAGTCGGGGTGCGACGTGGCGACCCGCAGCGTCTCCCCGCCGGGGCCCAGGCGCAGCACCTCACCGTTCAGACGGGCCCCGCCGCCCCGGACGGCCACGGCCATCCAGTCGAGGGCCGGCGCATAGGTCCAGGAGGCCAGCACCTCGCCCCGTTGCGCCAGCGCGACCAGCGTGCAGAACCCCGGCTCTCCCCGCACGAACTGCCGCGTCCCGTCGACCGGGTCGACGATCCACACCGGGGCGTCGCCGCGCAGGGCGTCGTACACCGACGGATCCGCGTGAACGGCTTCCTCCCCGACCACCACGGACCCCGGCAGCAGCCGTGTGAGGGAGGCGGTCAAGTGCTCCTCGGCCAGCCGGTCGGCCACGGTCACCAGGTCGTGCGGGCCGCTCTTCTCGACGATCTCGTGCGCGGCGAGCTGCCGGTACCGCGGCACGATCTCGGCGGCGGCCGCCTTGCGCACTGCCTCTTCGACGTCGGACAACTTGTCATCGATCATGCGTCCAGCAAAGCACGGACCGCTGACAACCAGTGGTGCTCCTGCCGCCCCGATACGTAACCCCGCATTCCCCCGGGGTTGGCCGTCGGCCTTTCCCCGCACCGCACTTCGGCACTCACAGTAACCGTTCGCAATACGCGGAGTTATGATCGGTGGACGCTGCTGGGCGGTCGGCGCGTACACCTCCCTCGCCCGCCGGGACCAGTGGCGACGACACACACGGGAAGGTGATGGCGTGCTCACATCGACCTCAACGGGCGGGCAGGACGCCCCCACAGCGCCGGGACGCATCCCCGGCCTCGGGCACACGCGGGCGCTGCTGCGCGATCCCGTGGGGTTCATCGGTTCGCTGTCGCCGGTCGGTGGAGTGGTCCGGATCCACCTGGGCACGCGCAAGGTGTGTGTGGTCACGGACCCCACCCTCGTGCACAGCCTGCTCGTGACATGCGCCGACGGCTGTCCTGCGCAGCACACCCTCAAGACGGCTTTCGCCCCGGAACGCATGGCGGCGTGCGTGCCGGTCGTCCAGAAGGTGACGCGCGAGCGCGTCGACCGC
The DNA here is from genome assembly GCF_028807635.1 of Streptomyces spiramyceticus. NCBI lineage: Bacteria > Bacillati > Actinomycetota > Actinomycetes > Kitasatosporales > Streptomycetaceae > Streptomyces > Streptomyces spiramyceticus. The sequence continues at coordinate 750,850 of NZ_JARBAX010000002.1, read as the reverse complement.
TGGCAGCGGGGGCAAGTCCTCGATGTCGCCGAGGAGATGAACCGGCTGGCGCTGGAGATCGTCGCCCGGGCCCTGTTCGACACCCGGCTCAGGGACGGAGGCTTCGCAGCGTTCCAGCGTGCCCTGCCGGACCTGGTGAAGGGACGGATCGTCCAGTTGCTGTATCCGCGCCCCTCGCTCGCCCGCCTGTCGCTGCCGCTCAACCGCCGGTTCGACGCCGCCGTCCGTGCGCTCGGTGAAGTGGTCGACCGGACGGTGAGCGGCCCGCTGCTGCACAGCGCCGCCGAGACCATGTCCGCCACCTTGACCCGGCTGTTCGACGAGTTGCTGAGACAACGCGACGTCATGTCCCGGATCGTCGCCGAGCTCGACGGTCAACTCGGGTCGGACGAGCACGACTTGAGCATGGGCGCGATCGAGCACCTGCCGTACACCCGCAGCGTGGTGCAGGAAGTGGTACGACTGCACACGCCGGACGAGTTCCTGCTGACCACGGCGGGCCAAGACGTGGAGCTCGGGCCGTACCGCATCCCGGCCGGTACGGAACTGCTGTACAACCGCACCGCCCTGCACCGCGCCCCGGCGCTGTATCCCGACCCGCAGCGCTTCAGACCCGACCGCTGGAAGGACACGTCCGTCGGCGGAGGCTTCGCCGGTGCGGAGCTGGCGGTCGTCGTGGCGACCGTTCTGCGCATGTGGCAGCCGGTCACGGCCTCTGGTTGGCCTTGGGGTCGTATTCGGCTGTGACCGGACCGCGCAGGCGCGGGCGCTCGGCCGGGCTGGCGCCGCTCGGCGGGTAGACCTCGGAATGGCGCAGAAACTGCTGGGCGGCGGACTCCACGACCTGCGGCAGGATCTGGGCGAACGCCTCCATGGACGTAATGCCCCTGGCCGCCGCCCTGCTGGCCGCGCGGCCCTGCCTCAGCATGGTCGGCAGGGTCACCTCCATCAGCTCGGTCAGCTCGGCTTCGGCGGCCCTGCTCTGGTGATCTGCCGGGTTCCAGGGGACGACGACGCTCGTCCAGGGCTGCGGCTCGGCGTCGAAAGCGGCGAGCCGCTCGCGCAGTGCGTCGTCGCGCAGCGCCCAGCGGTCGACCAGCAGGATCTCCGGGGTGAGCGGCGGCTGCCGACCGTCTCTGGGCTGCGCTTCCTCTCCGAACGTGGAGACGGTCACCCGGTAGTTCAGCGCACGCACCAGGTCCTGCGCGGTGTCCGCCAACGGCCTTGCCGACTCCGGGTAGTAGGGATTCCAGTCCTGCGGCCCGGCACCGTAGTAGTCGGGACTGCGCCCTCCGGGCAGACTGTCGCGGCCCGGGGCCGCCACGGTGATCTGCATCTTCTGGGTACCTGCTGCGCGTGGGCTGCCGAAGGCGCTGGGAACCTGCCGGTAGTCCACGGGCTGTCCAGCGGGAATGCCCGCATGCTCGGCAACACTGACGATGCGCTTGGCGAGTTCGTAGACGGCCCGTTCGTACTCCTCGGCAAAGATCCGGAGTTTGATCATCCCGTACAGCCCGTCGGTGACATAGCGGTCCCCGAACGCCTGGTGATTGAACTGCAACCCCTCCGCCGGCGCCGGAAGTTGTTCCGGCGGGGTCGGCACCCAGAGGGCCGGCACGATCGCCTCCCCCTGGAGTGCGGAGCGAGCCCGGTGGTGAATGGCCCGCTGGGCGAAGACGAACCACTCCTTGCCGCACATCTCACTCGCGAAGTAGCGCGGAGAGAACAGCGGCACGAACACCTTGCATTCGGCGAGGACTTGGCCCATCCGCTCCGACCAGCCCTCGCCCGACCGTATCTCCCGGTCCATGAAGCCGACAGGCGTACCGGCCGGGAGGTCCGTCATGGCCATCACATGCCCGCACAGGTCCCGGAAGAGCCGCTCGACCCACATGTCCGGGTCGGGGCCGCCCGCCCCGTACCTCGGGGTGTGGGCGTAGCTCAGGAAGAAGTACGGCCGCTGCTCTGCCCCGCGCCGGCGTTCGGCTGCGCGCGGCGGCCACGGCGATTCCCGGGGGCTGTCCGCACCGACGGGGGGCGGCTGCGCGGGGGCGGGGTCGGGGACAAGGGCGGCCGGGAAGTCGCTGATCGGCTGCTGCGCCGGGGCGTCGACAAGCCGCCACTGCCTGCCGTCCGGGCCGTCGACGAAGGTCTGGATCCACTCGGGATCCGGCTGCGGCTGTGGGGCAGGGGCCGGCATCTGCCTCCGTACGGCCCTCGCCTCCATCGCTCCCTGCGATTCGGCCGCCTGGATCTCCTCGACCGGCGCCTCCTCCGCCGCCATCCCCAGCGCCCGCAACGTCTGGAGGGACGCCTCGGCGAAGGGCGAGCGGCCCGCCGCTACAGCGGCCCTTCCCCGTACGCCGGGCACGACGGCCGGGAGCGTGGACAGCGGCTCCGCGTCCATGGCGCTGTACCGCTCCAGCGCGTCGTAGAAGCGCCAGAGATCGCGTTCGCCCAGCCGGGGTTCGAGCTGCTCGCGTACGCCGCTGCGGAAGCGGAGTACTGGCCCCTCGTTCCCCGCGTTCGCGGCGTCTCCGGCGGTCCCGGCGGTCCCGCTCTCCGCGAACGTGACCAGGCCTCCGACCACGAACTCCGCCAGGTCGGCCGTCGTTGCCTCCGGGACAAGTTCGTGCTGGATGAGCCGGAGCAGTGGGAGCTTCACCTCCTCGTACGGCGAGCAGAGTACGGCCAGGCGCGCAGCCGCCGGCGAGGCCCGCAGCAGGAACGACTCGGCCGCCGTCCGCGCGTCGACCGTATCCGGCACCCCCTGCGCCGTCGCGCGGTCGACCACACCCGGAGCGGGCAGCAGCAGCGCCTCGCAACCGGCGGGGTCCGCCCGCATGAGCGTGCGCGCCCAGTTGCCCACCGCGCGCGGCGACAGCGATACGGCCGGCACGGCCAGCCACTCCTTCCCCGGTGCTGTGGCGGCGGGAAATGCCTCCTCCATCAGGGGCGGGGGTGTGAAGCGCAGTCGTGAGTTGCGTACGCCGGGGCGCCCGGGCGAGGTGACCCGTACGGCGGGCAGGTCGAGGCCTACGGTCCGCCAGGTCCTCGGCGGCAGCGGGTTGACGAGGACGGTGGGCATGGCTTTGGCCCAGCCGTGGAGGCGGCGCCACAGCCGGTCGTCGCGCCAGGCGGCCGATGCGCAGTCCGAGACGACGAGCGTCAGCCGGCGCGGCTGGGATGACCGCGAGCCGCCTTCCGGGACCCGCTGCCCGAACGGGCCGTGCAGTGCGGAGGCCGTGGAGGCCGTGTGCTGGGTGTTGAGGTCCCAGACCCGCAGGGTGCGGAAGATCCCGGCCCGTGACAGGAGCCTGAGCAGCTCGGCGGTCGTATCGCCCCATACGGCCATGGTGGGCGACCGGTCGACGACGATCGTGCCGTCGAACCACCGTTCCGGTGCGGGGCCGAACGCCGGGATGAGCTCGCCGCTGCGCGCGTAGTCGGAGACCGTCGCGGCCATGTCGAGCCGCATACGGCGCCCCTGCGGCCAGGAGCGTTTCAACGGCCGCAGCGCACGGGTCAGTTCACGGGCGCCCGGCAGGGCGCGACCGCGCGGGAGGGAGACCGGATGTGCGGGGCTCACGGCGCTGTCGCCGCGCCCGGCCGGGTCGTAGAGGGGCAGTCGTTGCGGGTCGGGGTCCTGCCCTGGGTCCGGTTCCCGGCGGTGCGCCGGCTGTTCGGGCGTCCGCCCACCGGCTGTCTCCTGCCGTGTCCCCTCGCCCCGGACGCCCGACGGCCGTCCCTGGAAGGCCGCCAGCCACAGCACTTCGGCGATGGACAGCGTGTCCATGTCCATGCCGAGCCCGTGCAGCGCCCCGACGACCCGGTCCAGCGGGTCCTGTTCAGGCACCGGAGAGGTCCTTCATGAGGAGGCTGATCAGCTTGCCGTGCCGGTCCGGGTCGAGGCCTTCGGGGCCGTGGAGCAGGTGGAGGCTGCCGAGCAGCTGGTCGATGGCCACGGACTCGCCGCCGGCGACGCGTCGTACGAACTCGTCGACGAAGTCTGCCATCGGCCCGCTGTCCGGGACGTCCAGCCGGAGGTGCCTGCGCACCACTTCACGGACGAGTTCCGGGGTGGGCTTGGGCATGACGTAGCGCACGCAACGGCGCAGGAAGGGTGCGGGCAGTTCCTGTTCGCCGTTGCTCGTCATCACGATGAAGGGGAACTCGGTGCACTGCACATGGCCGTCCCCGACGAAGTGGCTGTCGTCGGAGTCCCACATCCGTACGGTTACGGCGCGCTGCTCCTCGCGCAGCAGCTCGGGGATGCGGAACTCCCCGCGCTCCAGGACGTCGAGAAGGTCGCCGGGCAGGTCGAGGTCGGCCTTGTCGATCTCGTCGATGAGCAGGGCACGCGGCCGGGGCGACGGCAGCAGCGCCGTCCCCAGGGGGCCGAGGCTGAGGAAGGCCGCGATGTCGTCCTCGGCGGGCTTTCCGTCGCCCGCGCGGGCCTTCTCCTGCTGCAGCCGCTGGGCGTGGATACGGCCGAGGGCGTCGTAGTGGTAGAGCGCGTCGGCCAGGGTGCTGCGCGAGGTGATGTGCCAGCGCAGGACGGGACCGAGGGACAGCTCCACCGCGACCTGCTCGATCACGGTGGACTTGCCGGAGCCGGGTACGCCGGTGATCAGCAGGGGCCTGCGCAGGGCGAGTGCCGCGTTCACCACGTCGATGAGACCCTCGGGGGGCTGGAACACCTCGGCCGCCGAACGCCTGGGGAAGGTGCGCCACGGCGGCGGCGCGGGCAGCCGCACGTCCTCCCCGGGCTCACCGTTTCCTCGGTAGTACGCGTTCCACGTCATGGGGTTCCCTCATCCGGAGTCTGTGCGGGGAGAATCGCGGTCCTGAAGAGGCGGCAGAAGCGCAGCCACTCGTGGTCGTCCCAGACGGCACGGAGGTCGACGAAGTCCTTGACGGCCTCCTCGCGCCAGCGGCACTGGTAGGCGCGTACGAGCGCTTCGGGCATGTCCCGCCAGTCGTGTTCGAGGCTGCCGTGACGCGCCTCGGGGAAGCCGGCGGCGGTGTGCGGCCACAGCAGCACGGGGGTGTAGGCGAGGAGCATGTCCAGCAGGTCGTCGTCGACACCTGTGTGGTGCGTCAGTCCGATCGCGCGTGCGTAGCGGCCGTTGCGCAGGTGACCGCGCAGGACCTGTCTTTCGCCGGTGTCCTGCTCCGCGAGCCAGTCGACGGGGACGCCCACGTCGCAGGCGGCGATCGCCTCCGACTTGTCGCGGACGGTGGGTTCGATCTCCTGGAGCACCAGGTCCGGGGTCAGCCGCCGGCTCCAGTGCATGACGACGTCGTACGTCACTCCGAGGCGCTGCGCCACTCCGGCTTCCTCGGGCCGCCAGGTGCGCAGCAGTCTGCTGGGGGCGGCGACGTCGATGCGCTTCAGCTTGATGTCGAGCGCTGCGGCGTACGTCTCGGCCCAGCGCACGGCGGCCATGACGGCGCTCTCCGTGCCGTTCCGGTCGGCGGTGGGGCAGCGGAAGTCCTCCCGGTGCAGCAGCCCGCCGTCCTTGAGCAGCCAGGCGCCGACCTCCTCGGGCCAGTCGCCGGTGAGGGAGGAGTGCAGGCTGACGGCGAGCTTCAGTCTGCGTACGCGCTGCCTGCCCGTTACGTCTTCCACGGCGTCGTTGAGGGCTCGCTGGGCGTCGATCAGCAGTGCCCAGCGTGCGAGCGCCTCGTCGTGGACGTCCTTCCTGGCGTCCTGTGCGAGCAGGGCGACGAATCTGGCCACCGAGGGACGGCAGTCGGGGTCGGCGCGCGGATGGTCGAAGGCCAGCCGGTCGACCGCTTCGACCTCGGACAGCTCCAGCACGCTGCTGGGCAGGCGCCGTTCCCAGGCGAGCTGGGTGTGCAGGGCGCGGCGCAGTCTTGCGGTGGTCAGGTCGCTGCCGAGCCAGGAGCGGATGAATTTCACGGTGTGTACGGCGATGAGCAGGCTCCGTACGGCGCGTTCGGCGCGTCTGCGGGCCACGGAGTCGGGGAAGTCCTTCAGCCGTTCCTGGCACTCCAGGGCCGACTGCGCGTCACTGGGCAGCGCGGTGGCCGGTGCCTCGGAGTCGAGGGCGCCGAGTGCGGCGGTCAGCTCCTCGCGGGCCATGGGGCCGCACAGGCCGCCGGGGAACACATGGTGATGGCTGGCGTTGCGGGTGATCCAGAGCCACCCCTGCGCGAGCCCGTCGCCGTCGTGCTCCCAGCTGCTGACGTTCTGCCCGACGACCAGGCCGCGTACGCCCTGGCGCACTTCGCGCAGGCCGAGCAGCGCACCGCTGCCGGGCACGCCCTTGCGTATGACGCGGGCCAGTTCTCGGGAGAAGGTCAAGCCGGAGCCTTCTTCGCCGGCCAGCGAGCCCATGAGGAGCGAGAGGCGGCTGCGTCCGTTGCGCATACCGGCGGCCAGGTCTTCGCGCGGCGGTGACGCGCCGGCCGCGTGGCAGGTGTCGATGATCCCGAGGACACTCGGAATGGCGCCGTGATTCGCGGCCCCGGCCAGTAACTCGCCCACATTTACGGCGCGTTCGGTCCGGTCCTCCGTCGAATCGCATCCCATGAGGTACAGCGTGGTCGTCGTGCCGGGTACGAATCCGTGGCCGAGCAGCGCGAGGAACAGACTGGCGTTCCGCTTGGCGGCGTACTCGATGGCGTCCTCGATCAGCGCCCGGATTTCGTGGCTCGTCAGATTGTGGCCCGTCACGAGCGACGGGCGGCCGTCGGGAAGCCCCGGCCGGCACGCGCCGAGGTCGTCGTCGGCCAGCACGTCGTACAGGTCGGTCGCGGCTTCCTCCAGCCGGTCGAGCCTTTCCATCGACCGGCACTGGGGTGCGACCACCAGCACATGGCGTCGCGGTGGGGCGTTCCTCATCCGCCGCCCCGGTGGTGTCCGGTCTGCGGGAGGGCCTCGGCGATGGGTGCCGCTACGCCGGGCTGGGCCAGGTATTTCACCGCCGGGTGGACCCAGATGCCGTCGGAGTCGACGCGCCTGCTGTCCGGGCCGACCGCTGCCGCGTTCACCGCGAAGTCACGCTCCAGGACGGGGCGTACGGCGATGACGTCGTCCCGGTCCCAGAAGTTCAGCCAGCATGCCAGCCCTGGGGGCGTGCCCGGCGGCTGCGGCACGAGCTTCGGCCGTACGACGGTGCGCATGGCCAGCGGCGAGCCGAGCGTGACGAACAGCGGTACGGCGGCGCGCAGTTCGTGCAGGGCCTCCAGTGCCACGATCGTGCCCAGGGAATGCGCCACCACCACGGCGGGCCCGTCCCCGACCGCCTCGGCGACCCGCGCGCGGATACGCCGGTCCAGGCCGACGCCGGCCTTGTCGTGCTCGACGCGCGCCAGATAGCGGGAGACCTGTGCGAGGTCCCGGACCATCAGCTTGGGCGCCGCCCACTGGGCGGCTCCGCCCCACGGCTGCCAGGACAGGAGGGTCGTCGCGACGTTGAGCGCGCGGCGCACCAGTGACATGCTGCCCTGGGCCTGCGGCCTGGGGGCGGCCTCGGCCCGCGCGTGTTCCAGCAGCCTGCGGCCCGACTCGTAGTCGTCGCCGCCGCGCTTGTGGCCCGCAGGTCCGGCGTTCTGCTCGTGTTCCGCAGCCAGTACGTCGACCAGCTCGGCCAGCAGGTCGACGAGGATCCGGGCCTCCTCGTCGTCGAGCGGACCGGAACCCGCGCCCTGCGCCTGCGGGCGCCGGAAGAGGTCGCCGTAGTACGCGAAAACGCACTCCACCGCGCCACCGGGCCGCTCCAGTTCGCGGGCCATCCGGGTGTGGCCGCCCACACTCATACCAGCGGCCAATGCCCTTTGCCAGACGGTGAGTTCGCGGTCGCACTCACGGGGGCCGCCTATCCCGTGCACGAAGACCAGCCGCATCCACACCTCCCCCGCAGATTCGATGGACACGAGGTTAGCAACGGGCTCCGCGAGGCGGACCGTTTCACTGCGGCGTGGGCAAACCTGGTCCCGGTGCGACGAGCCCCGACTCGTAGGCGAATACGACCAGTTGGGCACGGTCGCGAGCACCCAGCTTGATCATCGCGCGGCTGACATGGGTCTTGGCCGTGAACGGGCTGATCACCATGTGGTCGGCGATCTCCTCGTTCGTCAGGCCGTGCGCGACCAGCGCCGCGACCTCGCATTCGCGCCGGGTGAGGGTCTCGAAGCCGGGGGCGGTGTGGCGGTCCGGTGGGCGGGCGACGAATTCGGTGATGAGGCGGCGGGTGACGGACGGCGAGAGGAGGGCGTCGCCGCGGGCCGCGATGCGGATGGCCTGGAGCAGGTCGGCCGGTTCGGTGTCCTTGAGGAGGAAGCCGGCGGCCCCGGCGCGCAGGGCGTCGAAGACGTACTCGTCGAGGCCGTAGTTGGTGAGGATGACGACATGCACCCCGGCCAGCGCGGGGTCTTCGGCGATGTGGCGGGTGGTTTCGATGCCGGTCATGACCGGCATCTGTACGTCGACGAGCGCGACGTCCGGGACGTGGCGGCGGGCGAGTTCGAGGCCCTGGCGGCCGTCGGGGGCCTCCGCGACGACCTCGATGTCGTCCTCGGCGTCGATGAGGGCGCGGAAGCCTGCCCGCATCAGCGCCTGGTCGTCGACGACCAGCACGCGGATCATGAGGCCCCCAGGGGAAGTTCGGCCCGTACGGTGAAGCCGCCGTCGGGGCGCGGGGCGGCGTGCAGGACACCGCCGAGCGCCGTGACACGCTCGCGCATGCCGGTCAGGCCGGTGCCGGGAGTGGGCGGGTCGGCCGTGGTGGACGCGCCCTCGTCGTCTATCTGTACGGCCAAGTGATCGCTCGCATAGGTGAGTTGGACGGAGGCCTTGGCCCGGCCCGCGTGCCGGGCGACATTGGTGAGTGCCTCCTGGACGATGCGGTACGCCGCCCTGTCGACGTCTGCGGGCAGCCGACGTTCCTCACCCGTGACGGTCACCGAGGCGGCGAGTCCGGCCGCACGGGCGCGCTCGACGAGTTCGCCGAGCCTGTCGAGGCCGCTGCCGGGCGGTACGACGTCGGTGCGCAGCACGTCGAGCGTCGCCCGCAGCTCGCGCATGGCCTCGCCGCTCGCCTCCTGGATGGCGAGCAGCGCCTCCGGGACCTCCTCGCCCCGCTTGCGCGCCAGGTGGACCGCAACTCCCGCCTGGAGCTTGACGATCGAGATGGAGTGGGTGAGCGAGTCGTGCAGTTCACGCGCGATCCGCAGCCGCTCCTCTCCCGCCCGGCGCAGCGCGGCCTCTTCGCGGGTGCGTTCCGCCTCGGCGGCGCGCTCTTCGGTCTGACGCAGATACGCCTGCCAGTTCTTGTCGATGAGCCCGGTCACCCCGGCGCAGATGAACCAGCCGTGCAGCAGCAGCGTGCGTTCGAACCCGTCCCCGGACGTGCTCGCGAAGAAGAACCCCACGAGGAAGACGACGCTCACGCCGACCGCCGCCGCCCGGTGCCCTGCCCGGGTCACCGCGTGCACGCCGGCGACCACCGGGAACGCCGCCGAAGTCCCCGGATTCGCGTGTACGGCGTAACCGAGCATGCAGGCCGCGGTGAAGACCAGCACCGGGACGGGGGCACGGCGGTGCACGGCGAGCGCCAGCGACCCTGCCATGACCAGGACTACGTCGGCGTTACCGGGCCGCGGTCCCGACGTGGTGAAGCCCGCGAGGAGGACCGCGCCGCCGATGACGGCCGCAAGCCCCGTGTCGATGAGCCCCGTTCGCCAGGCATGCCGATCCCGCTGATCCCCGCGCATGAACCGCACCCTAGTGCGTGTCCGGCGGATCACGCCTGGGCCGCGGGGCCTGGCACGCACATCTGCGGCGTTGTCGTCACTCGCCGACGCTCCGCGTCGACTCCCTCCTCCGCCTTGCAGCTGCACGCACCAGACCCCGCTCACCAGCACAGAGAAGGCGCCGCACCCTGAAGCCGGCCTGATCCGCCGGACACGCCCTAGACGCCGCTCCCACCCCGCGCCTCCTCCCCGCAGACGGCTTTCGCGCTACTTCCGGGGAAGTAGTCCCGGCGCGACGCCGCATGCCGGGCGCAGCCGGGAATGCCTCCTGGTGTACGACGACGGGGACCCGGCCCGCGGGCGAGCATCGTCACCATGACTGGACCTTTCCGCTTCACCTCACCCGTACCCGCCAAGTCCGCGACCGGAGTCGTCGCCGACGTCTACGCCCAACTGGACACCGACTTCGGCATCCAGGCCCCGGCGACGTTCACCGTGCTGTCGTCCGCTCCCCCGGTGCTGGCAGCCACCTGGGCGCTGATGCGCGAGTCCCTGCTGGCGGGGCAGACGTCCCGCACAGCAAAAGAGCTGGTGGCCACGGGGGTGTCACTGGCGAACGAGTGCGAGTTCTGCATCAACGCGCACACCATGCTGCTGTACGCGGGCGGCGACTGCGCCCTCGCGGAGACGATCGGGCGCGGCGAAGAGCCGGCCGATCCGGCGCAGGCACGGCTGCTGGCGTGGGGCCGGGCGATCGGTGCGCCGTCCACCGAGCGCCCCTTTCCGCCGGAGCAGGCAGCCGAGTTCATCGGTACGGCCCTCGCCTTCCACTTCATCAACCGCATCGCGTCGGCGCTGCTCTCCGACAGCTCCATGACCGACGAGGCGCAGAAGGCGCGCTTCCTGGAGAGCGCGGCGGGCCGTCGCCTCTCGGATGCGATCGCCCGTGAGCTGAGGCCCGGCACCAGCCTCCCCATCGTGGACACATCGCGGCAGGAGGTCGCCGAGATGCGCCGCAGGTTCAGCCCCAGCCACGACAACAGCGTCCCCCAGCCGGCGGAGCTGGAGGAGCCTGACTGGGCAGTGGGAACACCCGTCGGTGCGGCGTACGGAGCGCTGCGCGAGGCCGGATCGATGGGCGCGGGACTGCTCTCCGACGGCGATCAGGCGTTTGTACGGAAGGTGGTGGCCGACTGGGACGGCGTCACGACGCATCCGTTCCTGCCGGAGGCTCCGAGCGCGGGCGCCCGTCTCGCACTGCTGGCCGCCCTCGCCCCGAACCGGATCACTGGCGAAGACGTGCAGGCCTGGAAGACCCCTCAGCACTCCGACCACTGCACGGTCCACCTGATCGCGTACGGCGCGATCCTCGCCGTCGAGCGCATCGAGGAAAGCCTGTGAGCACGAGGATTCTGCGCTGATTCGAAGTGCTCGGAGGCCGCTGTTAAGGTGTCGTGCGCCCGTCAAGGTGGTTCAGGCCCTTGAGGGAACTCCCCATCGCATTCGGACGTATTCCGCTTCCGCTGCGCATCCCGACACCTTTCAACGGGGGTTGAAAACATGAAGCTTCGCCATGTCCGTTCCGTAGCCGTAGTCGCCGTGGTCCTGGTTGCCCTGACCGGAGCCCGCCGCGGCGGTGACAGTGGTGGTGGCTGCGACGACAACAAGAGCAGCAGCAGCTCCAGCTCGTCGAGCGACGGGTACAGCTCGAGCGGCGGGTTCGGCTCGGACGACGGGTACAGCTCGGGCGGCACCAGCACCAGCACCAGCGGCAGCTCGAGCTCCGGCTCCTCGTCGACCGGCAAGCCCTCGGGCGTCAGCGGGAGCCGGGACAGCGACTCGAGCCGCGGGACCACGACCGAGGCCAACGAGGACTTCTGGCTCGACCGGTGCCAGATCAGGCGGGACTCCGCGACCGAGGGCGACGTCCTCTTCACGTACAGGATCACCAACGGCAATTCCCGTCAGTACGCGAACTACAACGGCACCCTCGAGTTCGTGAAGAAGTCGGACGGGACAGTCCTTGCCACCGCCCAGTACTCGGTCACGAACCTCGCCCCGGGAAAGACCAAGACCGGCCGCGTCCATGCCACGGCCCTGAGCTACGCCAACGACATGGAGACCCTGATAGGGAAGTGCACGATCAAGTCCGTCCACAAGTCGAACGTGCGCGCCTAGGGCGTGTCCGGCGGATCAGGCCTGATCCGCCGGACACGCCCTAGCCCCTCCCCCGCTCCCCGCCCCCATCCGCATCAACCCCACGTACAGCACCAGCGCACACCCCAGTCCCACTGCCCACCCGTAATCGGCGAGCGGTTTCAGGACCGGGATCAGGCCGTCCTCCGGGAACGGGCCCTTCCCCGGCGTCGAGTGCGAGCCGCCCACCGCCAGGACGCCTCCCACCGCGAACGCCGCCACCGCACGCCAGTTCCAGCCCGCCGTGTACCAGTACCGGCCCTCGGGCCTGTACAGGTCGGCCAGTTCGAGCACCGTACGGCGGATGATCCAGTAGTCGGCGATCAGGATGCCCGCGACCGTGCCGAGCAGGCCGCCCACCACCCCCAGCCAGGTGAAGATGTACAGCTCGGGGGTGGCGGTGAGCTTCCACGGCATGATCAGGACACCCACCACGCCCGTAATGAGCGCGCCCGTACGGAAGTTGATGATCTTCGGCGCCACGTTCGCCAGGTCGTAGGCCGGTGAGACGACGTTCGCCGCCAGGTTCACCGAGATCGTCGCGATCAGCACGGTCACCAGGGCGAACAGCAGCCCGAAGACGTTGTCGGTCTTCGCGGCGAGCGCGACCGGGTCCCAGAGGGGTACGCCGTACACCGCCTGGGAGCCCGAGGTCACGAAGACCGACAGCAGTGCGAAAAGGGTCATGGTGGTCGGCAGGCCGAGCGACTGGCCCCAGATCTGGGCCCGTTGTCCGGCCGCGAAGCGGGTGAAGTCGGGGATGTTCAGCGACAGCGTGGACCAGAAGGCGATCATGCCCATCAGCGACGGGAAGAAGACGGGCCAGAAGTCACTCCCCCAGCCCAGCTTCGAGGGCTGGTCGAGCAGCGGGCCCACGCCGCCCGCCTTCGCCGTGATCCAGACCAGCAGCACCACCGCGCCGACGATGACGAACGGCGCCGCCCAGTTCTCGAAGCGCCGCAGGGTTTCCATGCCCCGGTAGATGATGGCCAGTTCGAGCGCCCAGAAGAGTACGAAGCAGACCCACAGCGTCCACGGCTGGCCGCCGATCCGCGACGCCTCCGCCCACCCGCCGAAGATCTTCCCGAGCAGGATGAAGATGCCCTGGCCGCCGATCCAGGTCTGGATGCCGAACCAGGCGCATGCGACGGCGGCCCGGATCAGCGCGGGCAGGTTGGCCCCGCGCAGTCCGAAGGAGGCGCGGGCGAGCACCGGGAAGGGGATGCCGTACTTGGGGCCCGCATGGCCGGTGAGCAGCATCGGCAGCAGCACGATCACATTGGCCAGCGCGATCGTGAAGACGGCCTGTTTCCAGTCCATGCCGAGGGCGACGAGCCCCGAGGCGAGCATCCAGGACGGGATGTTGTGGGCCATGCCGACCCACAGGGCCGCGAAGTTGTACGTCGTCCAGCGCCGCCCTTCCACCGGTACGGGCAGCAGGTCGTCGTTGACGAAGCGGCTGTCGGATCCGGCCGCGCCGGGCGCGAGCCCGACGCGGCCTTCCGGGTCGGGTCCGGATATCGGGACGTCGCTGGGAACGGTTGCGGTCATGGCGTCGGGACCCTTCGCTGGTGGCTCAGGACGTGAGTGCAGGGATGATCTCGGCGCCGTACGCGTCGATCGTCGCTTCGCGCGCGTCGTGCATGTCGTAGACCGCGAACTGGTCGACGCCCAGCTCGCGCAGCGCCTTGAGCTTCTCGATGTGCGCCTCGGCCGGTCCCAGCAGGCAGAAGCGGTCGACGATCTCGTCGGGTACGAAGGCGGTGTCCGGGTTCCCTGCGCGCCCGTGATGGCTGTAGTCGTACCCCTGCCGTTGTTTGATGTACTCGGTCAACGCCTCCGGCACGAGCCCGGAGTGCTCCCCGTACCGGCCGACCAGGTCGGCCACATGGTTGCCGACCATCCCGCCGAACCACCGGCACTGCTCCCGCGCGTGCGCCAGGTCGTCGCTGACGTACGCCGGGGCCGCGACGCAGATCGTGATGGACGCCGGGTCCCGTCCGGCGTCCGAAGCGGCGGTGCGTACCGCCTTGACCATCCACTCCGTGAGGTACGGGTCGGCGAGCTGAAGGATGAACCCGTCGGCCTGCTGCCCGGCCAGGGCCAGCGCCTTCGGCCCGTACGCCCCCATCCACACCGGCAGGCTGCCGTTCTTCACCCAGGGGATCCTGACCGTCTGCCCGTCGACCTGCGCCTCGCGGCCCTCCGCCAGGTCTCGGATGACGCCCATCGCCTCGCCGAGTCGCGCCAGGGTGTTGGGCTTGCGGCCCGCGACGCGCATCGCGGAGTCGCCGCGTCCGATGCCGCAGACCGTCCGGTTGCCGAACATGTCGTTGAGGGTGGCGAAGGTGGAGGCGGTGACCTCCCAGGTGCGCGTGCCGGGGTTGGTCACCATCGGGCCGACGATCAGCCGCTCGGTGTGTTCGAGGATGCGGCTGTAGATGACGAAGGGCTCCTGCCAGAGCACGGCGGAGTCGAAGGTCCATCCGTAGCTGAAGCCGTTGCGCTCGGCGCGCCGCATCAGGCTGATGACCTCCGACGCGGGCGGGTCGGTCTGCAGGACGAGTCCGAAGTCCACGTGGACCTCCTAGTTCAGGTTCTGGCAGGCGGATCGGGGTGTATAGATGCCGTGTCCCGCCCGGCCGGTGAACTTCCGTTTGTCGATGACGAGTTCGCCGCGCGAGAGCACGGTCTCCACCTGTCCGGTGACGCGCTTCCCCTCGTAGGCCGAGTAGTCGACGTTCATGTGGTGGGTTTCGGCGGAGATGGTCTGCTCGGCGTGCGGGTCGTAGATGACGACATCGGCGTCGGCGCCCGGCGCGATCGTTCCCTTCTTCGGATAGAGGCCGAACATGCGGGCCGGGGTCGCGCAGGCGATCTCGATCCAGCGCCGGCGCGTGATGTGCCCGTCGACGACGGCCTGGTGGAGGAGGTCCATGCGGTTCTCCACGCCCGGCAGCCCGTTCGGGATCTTCGAGAAGTCGCCGCGGCCCAGCTCCTTCTGCCCCGAAAAGCAGAAGGGGCAGTGGTCCGTCGACACGACCTGAAGGTCATTGGTCCGCAGGCCCCGCCACAGCGCCGCCTGGTGCTCGCGTGGCCGAAGTGGCGTACTGCAGACGTATTTCGCCCCCTCGAAGTCGGGCTCGGCGAGGTTGTCGGTGGACAGGAAGAGGTACTGCGGGCAGGTCTCGCCGAAGACGTTGAGGCCCTTGTCGCGGGCGGCGGCGATCTCGGCGACCGCCTCCTCGGCCGATACGTGCACGACGTACAGCGGGGCGTCGGCGACGCGCGCGAGCTGGATCGCCCGGTGGGTCGCCTCGGCCTCCAGGAGGACCTTGCGCACTTCCCCGTGGTAGCGCGGATCGGTCCTGCCCTCGGCGAGGGCCTGTTCGACGAGTACGTCGATGGCGATGCCGTTCTCGGCGTGCATCATGATCAGCCCGCCGTTGCGGGAGGACTGCTGCATGGCGCGCAGGATCTTGCCGTCGTCGCTGTAGAAGACGCCGGGGTACGCCATGAACAGCTTGAAGGAGGTGATTCCCTCGGCCACCAGCAGGTCCATCTCTTTGAGCGACGACTCATTGACGTCGGAGAGGATCATGTGGAAGGCGTAGTCGACAGCGCATTTGCCGTCGGCCTTCGCGTACCAGGCGTCGAGTCCTTCGCGCAGAGCGCGTCCGACGGACTGGACCGCGAAGTCGACGATGGTGGTGGTGCCGCCCCAGGCGGCCGCCCGGGTGCCCGTCTCGAAGGTGTCGGAGGCGGCGGTGCCGCCGAAGGGCAGCTCCATGTGGGTGTGTGCGTCGACGCCGCCCGGGATGACGTACTTCCCTGTGGCGTCGATCGTACGGTCCGCCGTCCAGGCATCGGCCGCGCTGGAGGCGTGTGCGGCGAGGGCGGCGATCCGGCCGTCCTCGATCAGTACGTCCGCGTGGATCTCGTCGGTGGCGGTGACGACGAGTCCGCCGCGGATCAGGGTGCGGGGGTGGGTCATGCGGTGCGCTCCCTCCGGGTCGTACGTGCGCCGACTACACCGTGTGCAGGGCTTGTTCGAGGATGGACGCGCCCTCCTCCGCCTCCGCCACGGTGAGCGACAGGGGCGGGGCGATGCGCAGTACGGCGGTGTTGTGGCCGCCGCCCTTGCCGATGAGCAGGCCGCCTTCGCGGGCCGCTTCGAGTACGGCAGCGGCCTTGTCCGGCGCCGCTTCGTCGGTGCCGGGCTTGACCAGTTCGATGCCGGCCATCAGCCCGCGGCCGCGCACTTCCCGTACGGACGGCACGCTCGCGGTGATGGCGCGCAGCCGTTCCAGGAGCAGTCCGCCGACGCGCCTGGCGTTGCCCTGGAGGTCGTGCTCCAGCAGGTACGCGAGATTGGCGACGCCCGCCGCCATCGTGACCGGGCTGCCGCCGAAGGTCGAAATGGAGTTGGCGTCCAGGCAGTTCATGACGTCGGCGCGGGCGACGACACCGCCGATGGACATGCCGTTGCCGATGCCCTTGGCGAAGGTGAGGATGTCGGGCGGGCCGTTCTCGGCGTGCGCCTGCCAGCCCCAGAAGTGGTCGCCCGTACGCCCCCAGCCGGTCTGCACCTCGTCGGAGATCCACAGGATGCCGTGCCGGTCGAGGACCTCGCGGAACGCGGCGTACAGGCCGTCGGGCGGCGAGGTGAACCCGCCGACGCCCTGTACGGGTTCGGCGATGAGTGCCGCGATGCGCCCGCCGGTCTGACCGAGGAGGTCTTCGAGGTCGGCGACGCACGCCTCGATGAACTGCGCGTCGGACAGCTGCGCGTAGGGGCCGCGGCTGCGGACGCCCCCGTGGACGTACAGCGTCTGGAGCGGGGACAGACTGGTTGGGGACCAACTGCGGTTGCCGGTGATGGAGACGGCGGAGAAGGACCGGCCGTGGTAGCTGTTGCGCATCGCCAGGATCTGGTTGGAGCTGCGGTACGACGTGGCGAGCAGCAGGGCCGTGTCGTTGGCCTCGGTGCCGGAGGTGGTGAAGAAGACCCGGGCGTCGGGGATGCCGGAGAGGGTCGCGATGCGCTCGGCGAGCTCGACCATGGGGCGGTTGAGGTAGAGCGTCGAGGAGTGGATGATGCGGCCGGCCTGCTCGCTGACGGCCTTGGTGACCTCGGGGAGGGCGTGGGCGGTCATGGTGGTGAGGATGCCGCCGAAGAAGTCGAGGTACTTCTTCCCGTCGGCGTCCCAGACGTGGCGGCCTTCGCCGTGCGTGATCTCGATGGGCCGGCGGTAGTAGAGGTTCACCCAGTCGGGGATGACGGCTTTGTGGCGGTCGTAGAGGCTCGGGCGGGCATCGGGCGGGGGAAGAGGTGTCACGGCTGCACCAGTCCTTCGTACGCGTCGGGGCGGCGGTCTCGGTAGAACGCCCACTGCTGGCGTACTTCCTCGATGAGGTCGAAGTCCAGGTCGCGTACGACCAGTTCCTCGGCCTTGTCGCTCGCGGTCTCGCCGACGAACTGGCCGCGCGGGTCGACGAAGTAGCTGGTGCCGTAGAAGTCGTTGTCGCCGTACTCCTCCTCGCCGACCCGGTTGATGGCGGCGACGAAGTACTCGTTGGCTACGGCAGCTGCGGGCTGTTCCAGCTGCCAGAGGTGGGCGGACAGGCCGCGGGATGTGGCGGAGGGATTGTAGACAATCTCGGCGCCGTTCAGGCCGAGTTGGCGCCAGCCTTCCGGGAAGTGGCGGTCGTAGCAGATGTAGACGCCGACCTTGCCGACCGCCGTGTCGAAGACGGGCCAGCCCAGATTGCCGGGCTTGAAGTAGTACTTCTCCCAGAAGCCCTTGACCTGGGGGATGTGGTGCTTGCGGTACTTGCCGAGGTAGCTGCCGTCGGCGTCGATCACGGCGGCGGTGTTGAAGTAGAAGCCGGACTGCTCGCGCTCGAAGACGGGGACGACGATGACCATGCCGGTCTCGCGGGCGAGGTCCTGCATACGGCGGACGGTCGGTCCGTCGGGGACGGATTCCGCCCACCGGTAGTGCTCGGGCTCCTGCACCTGGCAGAAGTACGGGGCGTTGAAGACTTCCTGGAACCCTATGATCTTCGCGCCGTCGCGGGCCGCCGCTCGGGCGTACTCCTCATGCTTGGCGATCATGGATTCGGTGTCGCCTGTCCAGGTCGCCTGGACGAGTGCGGCGCGTACGACTTTGGCCATGACTTGTCTCCTTCAACGGGACGTCAGAGACCTTCTACGCCCGTAGATTCGGGACGTAGAGGGATGAACGTAAGCCCCGGCGGGGAGTGGGGCAAGACCATCGTCGTCAACCCGCAGAGTCGATCATGTTTCGCACCCGAGGGAGTGACAGCCGAGGGTTGCAGAGTTCACGGGGTTCATAGAGTTCACGCCCGGCTCAGGGGGCGGCGCCGGCCACGCGCAGGGCATGGACCACGTCCCAGTACCGCCCCTGCGACACCTGCCGCGCGGCGTCGAGAAGCAGCGGCGCCAGCCGGGGCGGATCGTTCTGCGCGACGCGGGCGGCGTCCTCGGGAGTACGCACGCGTACGAACGCGTCGACCAGGGCCCGCACTTCGCGCTCCCGGCCCACGTCGACCAGAGCCAGCAGGCCGGCCGCGATCTCGGGGGCGGGCCGCGCGACGCCCTGCCGGAGCAGCTGCCTGCCGTCCTCGCCGAGCCCGGCGCCGTGCAGCGCGCCGGACACGGCGGCGACCCGGTCCACCGGCAGCGAGGCCAGTTCCCAGAGGAGGGTGGCCCAGTCGGCGCCGAGCCCTGCCCGGTGCAGGGCCCCGGCCAGCATCGGCAGCCGCCCCGCGGGCCAGGCGGCGGCCTCGCAGAGCAGCACATGCGCTTCGCCGGTACGCCCCTGGGCACGCAGTTGTACGAGCGCGGCGACGGCACCGCTGACGGCACGCCCGTCCTCGACCAGGTGGGCGGCCTCGGCCACGACGGGGGGCGGCGCGGCGGCGGCCTTCTCCTGCACGCCGGCGTAGCGGGCGCCGCGGGGGGTGGCGGCTTCGGCGGGGGGCACGGGCATGGCCGGCGCGGCGGAGGCAGCGCCAGTGTTGCCACCTCCGTCGTCGGCGTCGAGCCCGGCGTAACGGGCGCCGCGGGGCCGCCGCTTGGGAGCCCGGCCGGGCTCTTCCCCTGCCCTTCCCCAAGCTCTCAACTTCGTTCGAGCAGGGGAGACCCCACTCTTCCCGGCTGTGACATGTGCGGCTGCCGCCGCGTGGGCGTCGGGCCCCCAGCCCCCCGGACGCCCTTGGGGGTCCCCCCGGACGAAGTCTGGGGGCGCGTCCTCAAGTGCCGGACGGGCTGGATTCAGCCCGTCCGGCACTTGAGGACTTCGGGAAGGAGCGGGGTGGGGAAGGAAAGGCTCTTCGCCGGCCTCGGGGGCCTCCGCGCGAAACCAGGAGTCCGGAGCGGGGGGCCGCCCCGGCCTGGACGGTGAGGGCAGAGTCTCCAGCGCCTCCAGACGTGCACCGAGCTCCCCGCAACGGGCCGTCGCGCGTTCGTGGTCGTCCCGCGCCCAGGCGAGTTCGAGCCCGAGCCCCTCCGCATCCGCGCCGTCGGCCACCCCACGCAGCCGCTGCGTCAGCTCCCGTTCCCGTTGGGCGGCGTACGCCCGCTCTCGTCGCATCGCCCCGAGCCGCTCCACCAGCCCCTCACGAGCGCCCGGACGCCGGTCGTGCGCCGCCGCAGCAGCCGTGTGCAGGGCTCGCGCACGTAGAGTCTCGTGCTCGGCCGCCCCGGTCCCGTGCCGGGCGGCCAGATCGTGAAGCAGGGCTTCCAGTACGTCCCAGGGCGGGAGTTCGCCGCCGTCCAGACAGGCCTGCATACCGTCCGGGTCGCGCTGCCAGAAGACCCCGCACCAGCCCTCGTCCTTGTCGAGCAGCGCCATGAGGTCACGGAGGTAGCGCGCGAACGCCCCGGCCTCTGCTGGGAGTTGACCTACCGTCATAGTCGCCCCTGCCACATTGCCGCCGCCGACTTGGGACCAGCCGGTCCGCAGGCATTCGACCGCAGTTGTGTTACGGCGCTGCTACGCGCAGTTTTCACGGGGGCCTCGAACGGCTCAATTCTTCGGACCGGACGGTCGGATTTCAGACACTGACCGCGATGGCGGTGTGCGGCCGCTTGCCGAGACGGACGATCATGGCGGGCAGATCGGTGAGCCAGAACTGCCAGGTGTACTTGCGGGCAAGGAGCCTGCGCGCCTTGCGCAGACCGTCCGCGTCCAGCAGCCGTGCGGTGCCCTCCACCGACGGCGCGTCCTCCTCGACCCGGCCGCGCACGTCGCAGACCGTCACGACGACCCGGCTGTTGTTGCGGATGCGCTTGACCTTCCAGGAGTCGGATTTGGTCCATACGTAGAGCTGGGAGCCGTCGGAGGCGACCCACACCGGTGTGGCGACCCCGGTGCCGTCCTTACGGAACGTGGTCAGGCTGATGTACGGGCTGCGGCCGAGCACTTCGAGTCGGTCCTGGTCAAGTGTCATGCCCGCGAGACTACGTCGTGAGGCACATGCGCCTCACGCCCGGGAA
Source organism: Streptomyces spiramyceticus (assembly GCF_028807635.1). NCBI lineage: Bacteria > Bacillati > Actinomycetota > Actinomycetes > Kitasatosporales > Streptomycetaceae > Streptomyces > Streptomyces spiramyceticus. The sequence continues at coordinate 730,407 of NZ_JARBAX010000002.1, read as the reverse complement.
GGAAAGCCCCGTCAGGGCTAGGGCGTGCCCGCCGGTCGCACCACCATCGCCGAGCCGCCACCCCTCCGTACCTTCTCCGCCGCCGCGACCCACCGCCCGTCCGGCAGCCGCTGCACTCCCGTCGCCGCCCCGATCTCCGGGTTCCTCTTGAAGGCGTGGCCGATCGCTTCGAGTTCCGCCTGCAACGGGCTGTTCCACAGGCCCGGTTCGAGCTCCGTCAGCGCCGCGTTCCGCTGACTCGCCCGCGGCGCCGCGATCGCATCGACCAGCGGCAGCCCCCGGTCGAGGTGACCCGTCAGGGTCTGGAGCACCGTCGTGATGATGGTCGCGCCGCCCGGCGAGCCGAGCGCGAGCAGCGGGCGGCCGTTCTCCAGCACGATCGTCGGGGACATCGAGGACCTCGGGCGCTTCCCGGGACCGGGAAGGTTCGGGTCGTGGACCGCGGGGGCGGCCGGCGCGAAGGAGAAGTCCGTCAGTTCGTTGTTGAGGATGAAGCCCCGGCCCGGCACCGTGATGCCGCTGCCGCCGGTCGACTCGATCGTCAGCGTGTACGCCACGACGTTGCCCCATTTGTCAGCCGCCGTCAGGTGCGTCGTGTTCTCGCCCTCGTACGTCGTGGGGGCGGCAGGGCCGCCGGTGGAGCACGACGTGGGCTTTCGCGGGTCGCCCGGCGCGAGCGGGGCTTTCAGCACCGCGTCGTCCTTGATGAGGCACTCCCGCGAGTCGGCGAACCGCTGCGACAGCAGGCCCTTCACGGGCACGTCCTCGAAGGCCGGGTCGCCGACCCACCGCCCCCGGTCCGCGAACGCGATGCGGCTCGCCTCGATGTAGCGGTGCAGGTACTCCGCCTCGGACGCTGCCTCGACGGAAAGGTCGCTCCGCTCAAGGATGTTGAGTGCCTCGCCCACGCTCGTACCGCCCGAGGAGGACGGCGCCATGCCGTACACGTCGAGCCCCCGGTAGGAGATCTTCGTCGGGGCCTGGCGCAGTGTGCGGTACTTCCTGAGGTCCTTCGACGTCAGGTCGCCGGACCTCACCACTCTCGTCGCCCCGGGATCCACCGGCGGCTTGCGCACCGTACGGACGATGTCGCGGGCGATGTCGCCGCGGTACATCTCACCGACGCCGCTGCGGCCCAGCTTCTCGTACGTACGCGCAAGATCGGGGTTCTTGAAGGTGGACCCCACCACCGGCAGCCTTCCGCCCGGCAGGAACAGCTCGGCCGTGTCCGGGAAGTCCCTGAACCGTGCCTCGTTGGCCTCGGTCTGCGAGCGGAAGGTGGCGTCGACGGTGAAGCCGTCCCGTGCGAGCTTCTCGGCCGGTTCGAGCAGGGTGCGCAGCGGCTTGCTGCCCCATTCGTCGAGGACCGTGTCCCAGGTGGCGGGGGTGCCGGGCGTGCCGACTCCGCGGCCGCTCGTCATGGCCTGGTCGAACGGGACCGGCTTGCCGTTCTCCAGGAAGAGCGACTCGTCGGCGCTCAGCGGCGCGGTCTCGCGCCCGTCGACCGTGCGTACGGTACGGGCCTTGGCGTCGTAATAGACGAAGTAGCCGCCACCGCCGATGCCCGCCGAGTACGGCTCGGTGACACCGAGCGCCGCCGCCGTGGCGACCGCCGCGTCGACCGCGTTGCCGCCCCGCTTCAGCACCTCGATCCCGGCCGCCGAGGCGTCCGCGTCGACGCTGGCGACCGCTCCCCCGTAGCCGACGGCGACCGGTGTTTTGACCGGTGGCGGCGGGGATGTCGCGGGGGCGGTGGCGGGCGTGGCGGTGGCACTCACCGAGACCACTGCCGCCGTAACGGCCCAGAACGACAGAATCCGTACCGTGGAGCGGCGCATCCGTACCTCCAGTCAACGCGTGTCCGGGCAGCGTAACTTCACAATCCCCGCCCGTCAGGACCGCCTCGAACACCGGTGCGCCGGGCCGCTACCATGCCGCCCCATGACTGACGACGTACGCAACATCGTGCTGGGCGTGATCGCGGCCGGGATCAGCGCTTCTCTCGGCTGGCTCGCCCGTACGTACCTGTGGCGGCGCAAGCTGCGCCGCAAGCAGGTCTTCCTCGGGCTGCCCACGAACTCCGAGTCACTGCTCGTGGTGAACCGCGAGGCGGGCGGCAACGGCGCGGTGCACCGTTACGACGTCTTCGCGCTCCTCGAACTCGCGGCCCTCATCAAGGACTGCGGGGCGCACGCCCAGATCCTCTCGCACGACGTCGCGCAGCAGGGCTTCGGCGAGCGCACGGAGTACTGCGTGGGAGGTCCGGGCTCGAACCGGCGGACGACGGCCCACCTGCACTCCCTGCTCCCCGGCGTCCGGATCAATACGGACGCCGAACCGGGCCCCGACCGCGCCGCCTTCCAGATCGGCAGCGAGCGCTACCGGCTGGAGCCGGGCGTCGCGGAGTACGTCCTGCTCGCGCGCCTGACCGTCGGCCAGGACGCCAGACCGGTGTTCCTCTTCTGCGGCCAGCGCGCGATCACCAACCAGGCGGCGACGCGCTATCTGGCCCGTAACCACGAGCGACTGGCCCGCAAGCACGGCAGCAACGGCTCCTTCTGCCTGCTGCTGAAGGTCGTCAACTCGCAGGCGTACGGGCCGGACGTGGTGGAGGAGATCGCCGACGTGACCCGGGCGGCGCAGTCCCCGCTGCCCGCGCCGCGCACTTCGCACCGGGCGACGACATAGGTCCTCCTCAGCCGATCAGGGTCTTCTTGGACCGCACCACGCAGAATTCGTTCCCTGCCCAAGTCATGTTCCTGCGCGCAGCGGCAGGGACTTGATGCCGTTGATGAAGTTGGACACGAGGCGACGCGGCGGGGCCGCGAGCGTCAGTTCGGGGAGCAGGCGCAATGCCTCCTCGTGGAGAACACGCAGCTGGAGCCGGGCGAAGTGTGCGCCCAGGCAGACGTGTGGGCCGTCGCCGAAGGACACGTGCGGGTTCGGGGAGCGGGACAGGTCGAGGCGGTGCGGGGCGTCGAAGACCCGCTCGTCGTGGTTGGCGGAGGCGTGGAATACGACGACCTTGTCACCCGTGCGCACCCGCTGACCGGCCAGTTCGGTGTCCCGGGCGGCGGTGCGGCGGAAGGTGAGGACGGGCGGGTGCACGCGCAGCAGCTCCTCGACCGCCAGGGGCACGGGCACTTCACCAGCGCGCAGCCTGCGTTGCTGGTCCGGGTGCTCGGCCAGCGCGAGGAAGCCGCCGGGGGCGGCGCTGCGCACGGTGTCGTTGCCTGCCACGGTCAGCAGGAAGAAGAACATCTCCAGCTCGGCATCGTGGAGTTCGGAGGCGGCAAGTGAGGTCATGATGTCGTCGGCCGGTCGGCGTCGCTTGTACGCCGCGAGCTGCTGGGCGTAATCGAACATCTCCTGGAGCATGGCGGGCGAGCGCGGATTGACCGGCTTGCCCTCCGGCCCGAGGACCGGCGGCTCGTCGGGATCCTGGTAGGCGATGACGCGTTCGGTCCACTTGAGCAGCAGCCCGCGATCGCTCTCCGGTACGCCGAGCAGATCGGCGAGGTTGAGCAGGGCGTAGTCGTCGGTGACGGTGGTGACCAGGTCGAAGACTGCGCCGGTCTTCTGGGCCGCGCCGAGCAGCGACCGTGCGCGCGCCCGCGCGGACGCCTCGAAGCGGTCGATACGGCCCGGGGTGAAGGCCCTGCTGACCAGCCGCCGCAGCCGGCCGTGGCCCGGCAGGTCCTGGTTCAGCATCATGCGCCGGATGAACGGCAGGTCGGCCGGGTCGGGGTCGCGGATCTGGGTGGCGCCGACCTCGGACGAGAAAGTGCGGGAGTCCTTGAGTACGGCGACGACGTCGCGGTGGCGTGTGACCGCCCAGAAGCCGGGTCCCGGCGGCCAGCCCAGCACCTCGTACTCCTCCTGCCAGGCCACCGGGAGCCTGTCGCGCAGCACCCGGTAGGCCTCGTGCGGGAGCCCGGCGCCGTACAGCCGGGGGTCGAACACATCCGGAATACGAGCCGTTCCGCTCATGCGCGCAGGAAGTCCTCGACCGTACGGATGAGCTGGAGCGGGGTTTCGTCCATCGCGTAATGACCGGCGCCCGGGAGCTCGGCCACCTCACCGCGGCGGAACCAGGCCAGCCAGGTCTGCCGCATCAGCTCAGTGCTGAGCGCCGGATCCAGCGCCCCGGCCACCGCCAGCGCCGGCACGTCGGAACCCTCGATCTCGGCGTGGAAGTCCTCGCCCGCCCAGGATTCGAACCAGGCACGGAAGGCCTTGGGGTCGCTCTGCTCGACCGACTGGCGCACCATGCGGTCGAGCCAGGCGGCCGGGCGGTTCCCGCCGGTCGTGGAGTCGAAGATGATGCGCCGGTTCTCGTGCCGGTCGGCCGCTTCGGCGAACAGCTCCCACTGTTCCGGCGGCATCGCCAGCCCGCTCGCGGGCACCGGAGATACGCCGACGAGCCGCCGGACGCGCTGCGGGGCGGCGGCCACTACGCGCTGGACGACGGATCCTCCCATGGAGTGCCCGATGAGCGAGAAGGTGTCCCAGCCGAGCCGGTCGGCGAGCGCGAGCACGTCCGCCGCGCCCTCGCTGGTCGTGTACTGCCCCGGAGTCTCCTTCGCCGCGCCGTAGCCGCGCAGGTCGACGACGGCGTAGGTGAAGGCGCGCGTGTCGAGGTCCGGCAGCACGGCGGCGTAGGCGCTGCGGTCGGCGAGCCAGCCATGCACGGCGACGACCCGGTGGGGTCCCTCCCCGAGCAGCGTGTGCGGAAGTGCGTTGAGGGCCATGGCGTCTCCGATCGGGAGGTACGACGGTCGGCCATTACGTTGGCCCAGGCTGCCGCGCACGGCAAGACCGCGCGGGGGGCGCGCCATGTGGGAACGGCGTGCGGTCCTTGTCACAGCCGGATTCGGCGAAATCATGCGGAATTCACGCAACCCGGCCTTCCGGAATCTGCTCTGTCCCGGTGACAGACATCGCACCGGAGGTTTTCAGTTGAGCCGCATACACACCCGCACCCTGCTGGTCGGCACCGCGGCGCTCGCCGCCGCGCTGACCGCCTGCTCCGGCGGCGGGACCGGCAAGGCAGACGCGGCCGACACGTCCGGGAAGAGCACCGAGATCTCGGTGAACCTCCGAGGGAAGCAGGCCAAGGCGGGCGAGCCGGTGAAGGTGACCCTCGCCGACGGCCGGCTGAAGCAGGTCACGGTCACCGACACCGAGGGCGGCAAGCTCGACGGCAAGGTGTCGGCGGACGGAAAGTCCTGGACGTCCGGCCGCAACGCGGCCCCGGGCACGGGCTACACCGTCCGCGCCACGGCCGAGGGCGGCGGCAGCGCCGAGGCGGACTTCGCCACGGCGGCCGCCGACAGGGTCAACAAGCTCACGCTGGCGCCCGGCAAGAACACCACGGTCGGCATCGCCCAGCCGCTGTCGATCGTCTTCGACAGCCCGGTCGAGAACAAGACCGACGTCGAGAAGCACCTCAAGGTCAGCACCTCCGACGACACCGAGGGCTCCTGGGGCTGGATGCAGGACTACTCGGGCAAGGACCGCGTCGACTGGCGCCCCAAGGAGTACTGGAAGCCGGGCACGAAGGTCTCCCTGAAGGCCGACCTCAACGGCATCGACTCGGGCGACGGCGGCGGCTGGTTCGTACGCGACTACGCCACGAACCTCACCATCGGCAAGAACCAGGTCGTCAAGGTCGATCTCGACAACCACCGGCTCAAGCTGATGCGCGACGGTCAGCCGGTCAAGGACGTCCCGATGTCGGCGGGCACCCCCGGCGGCGACAAGGCGTCCTGGCGCGGCACCGCCGTCCTGATGTCCAAGGAGGGCACGATCAACATGCGCTCCGAGACCGTGGGCCTCGGTGACGCGTACAACAAGATGGTCGACTACTCGATGCGGCTCACCTGGTCCGGGATGTACGCGCACGCCGCGCCCTGGAATGCCGCCTACTTCGGCAACACCAACCACAGCTCCGGCTGTGTCGGCATGAGCGACAGCGACGCCTCGGCCGTATACGGCGCGGTCCAGGTCGGCGACCCCTTCGAGATCACCGGCAACGACGCCAAGGGCACGGTTGCCCTCAACAACGGCTACGGCGACTGGAACATCTCCTGGGCGGACTGGAAGGCGAAGAGCGCCCTGCACTGAGCCACTGTTGACGCCTCGTCCAACAATCGTTACCCGCACGTAACTTACCGAAGAGTTACCAGAGGTAAGTGACGCAGGTTACCGTCGGGTCACTTTGCACTTGAAGAAGCAACGAGTGAGGAGTGACCCGTGAGACACCCCCACAAGTCCCTGCGTCGCAGCACCACGGCAGGCGCCGCCACCGCCGTGCTGCTCGCAGGGACTGCCACCGGCCTGGCTCCCACCGCCCACGCCTCCACCCCTGCGTCCGCCCCTGCCGCCACCACCTCGGGCGTACGGTTCGTCGACATCGCCGGCGACGGAGGCACCGTACTCAAAGCCAATGTCTTCACCCCGGCAGGCGCCGACGGCAAGCACACCTATCCCGTGATCGTGCTGCCGACCAGCTGGGCCATGCCGCAGATCGAATACGTCGCCCAGGCCAAGAAGCTCGCCGACTCCGGCTATGTGGTCGTCAGTTACAACTCGCGCGGCTTCTGGCAGTCCGGCGGCGAGATCGAGGTGGCGGGCCCCCGGGACATCGCCGACGCCTCCAAGGTCATCGACTGGGCGCTCGCCAACACCCCCGCCGACCCGCAGAAGGTGGGCATGGCGGGCGTCTCGTACGGCGCCGGGATCAGCCTGCTGGCCGCCGGACACGACAAGCGGATCAAGGCGGTTGTCGCGATGAGCGGCTGGGCCGACCTCATCGAATCGATCTACAGCGGCCGCACCCAGCACCTCCAGGCCGCCGGGCTGCTGAGCGGCGCCGGCTATCTGACCGGCCGCCCCGGCCCCGAACTCCAGCAGACCATGAAGGACTTCCTCGGCTCCAACCTGGCCAAGGAGCAGGAGATGATCGAGTGGGGGAAGAAGCGCTCCCCCGCCACCTACCTCGATCGGATCAACAGCAACGGCGCGGCGATCATGCTGGGCAACGCCTGGGGCGACACCATCTTCCCGCCCAACCAGTACGCGAAGTTCTACGAGAAGCTGTCGGGCCCCAAGCGCCTGGAGTTCCGTCCCGGCGACCACGCCACCGCGGAGGCCACCGGCCTGCTGGGGCTCCCCAACGACGTCTGGACCAACACCCAGCGCTGGTTCGACCACCATCTGGCCGGCGCCGACAACGGCATCGACCGCGAGCAGCCCGTCCAGATCAAGAGCCGCTCCACCGACGCATACGAGAGCTACCCCGACTGGAAGTCGGTCGGCGCGGACAAGCGGAAAATCGACCTGGGCGCCGGCAAGCAGATCCGGACGAACGTCGACTCCGGCGCCAACGGCGGGATCGTGATGCTGTCCAGCACCCTCGACCAGTTCCTGAGACTGCCGCCGATGGCGTCCATTCCGCTGCTGCCGCGCTCGTACGCCGCCGTCTGGCAGTCCGAACGGTACGGCTCCACGCAGCGCGTGCGCGGCACCGCCGAGCTGCACACCACGGTATCGAGCACCAAGGAGAGCGGCACCCTCGTCGCATACCTCTACGACGTGGGCCCGCTCGGCCTCGGCAAGCTGGTCAGCAATGCGCCGTACACCTTCCACGGCCAGACGCCCGGCAAGCCGTTCCCCGTAGACCTGGAGCTGTTCTCCACCGCCTACGACGTACCGGCCGGCCACCGACTGGCTCTGGTGGTCGACACCGTCGACCCGCTTTACATCGAACACAACCCGTCCGGCGCGCAGCTGACCTTCTCGTCGCCCGAGTCCGACCCGTCATACGTGTCGGTCCCATTGCGCGACAAGTGATCTCCGGCTGCTGCCGGGCAGGCATGTGCCCTTTTGAACCAACGCACGCCCGGCAGCCGCCAGATCACCAGCACTACGGGGATGAACGGCAAATCGTAGTCGAGATTGGACGCTGCCCGGTCAACGGATCGACGGCCATACGCTGCTCTACCCACTCTCAGCTGTGTCAAGGTCAGCGCAAACTATCCATCCCGACAAGGGACTTCGCACACGACACGCCTAAATGGGACATAAGGCGCACTAAAGAGTTCCGGGCGGTCAGTGCTCGGAGGCCTCTGCATACATCTGGGAGAGCTCGGGAGCGCCGTTGACCGCCCAGTCCAGGCCGGCCTCCACCACATTGATCTCGCGGCCCGAGGCCAGCCGGACCACCGGCTGGCCGCTCGGCCACAGATGCCAGCCCGCCCCGGGGACCGTACGCACAATGACGGAACCGAGGTAGAGGCCCGCGTCATTGCCCAGCCAGGGCAGCTCCTCGGGGTCGTCGCGCCAGCGCGGCATCAGCTGGTCGAGCGCCTCCAACGAGGCCGGGGAGTCGTCGAGTTCGAGACCGGCATCCCCCGCCCGGACACGCAGCAGCTCGCACTCGGCGAGCAGCTCCGCCAGCCCCTCCGCGTCGCCGTCGTCGCCGGGCGCGAACACTGCCGTGCCGTGCTCCATGTCGCGGCGCTTACGCCAGTTGTCCAGAAAGGGGATGTTCATACCGCTCAGCCTCGCATTCTCATCGCCATGTGCACCACAGGCGCGCGGAGATCCATCGGCGTCAGAGGTCGAGGTCGACGACCACCGGTGCGTGGTCGGACGCGCCCTTGCCCTTGCGCTCTTCTCGGTCCACGTAGCTGTCCTTGACCGCTGCTGTGAAGGGGGTGTTGCCGTAGACGAGATCGATGCGCATGCCCCTGTTCTTGGGGAAACACAGCTGGCGGTAGTCCCAGTAGGTGTACGGGTGTTCGTACTTGAGCGGGCGCGGCTTCACGTCGGAGAGGCCGGCCTCCTGCAGCGCACCGAGCGCCGCCCGCTCGGCCGGGGTGACATGCGTGGAGCCCTCGAAGAACGCGGGGTCCCAGACGTCCTCGTCGGTCGGGGCGATGTTGAAGTCGCCGAGGACGGCGAACGGCCGCTGCTCCACCGCATCGTTGGCCACGGCCTTGTGGAGCGCTTCGAGCCAGCGCAGCTTGTACGCATAGTGCTCGTGCGCGACCTCGCGGCCGTTCGGCACGTACACCGACCAGAGGCGGAGCGGGCCGCAGTCGGCGGAGATGGCCCGAGGCTCCTGGACGCCCCCGTAGTCGGGCCCGCCGGGCAGGCCCATGGCGACGTTTTCCAGGCCGGCCTTGGAGATCAGGGCCACGCCGTTCCACCGGCCCGAGGCGTTGATCGCGGACTCGTAACCGAGTTCGCGCAGCGCGTCGGCGGGGAATCCCTCGGCGGTGGTCTTGGTCTCCTGGAGGCACAGCACGTCGGTGCCGGTGCTCTCCAGCCAGGCCAGCAGCCGGGGCAGCCGGGCGGTGATCGAGTTGACGTTCCAGGTGGCGATGCGCATGTGGCACAGCCTAGTCGCGGGGTCCGACACTCACAGTTCGGTCGAGTCGCCCGGCGTCAGGCGGCTGTGCTCCGCGCCGCCGAGCGCCCCGATCTGGCGGTCGTAGATCGGCCGGGCGAGGTCGGTGAGCAGCGCGTCGTGGATGTCGATGGCGCGCTGCGGCTTGACCTCGCGTACGTAGTCGATGACTTCCGAGATCTTGGACCACGGGGCCATCACGGGGAGCATCAGCGTCTCGACGGGCCGGCCGGGGACGGTGAGCGCGTCGCCGGGGTGGAAGAGCGAACCGTCCACCAGGTAACCGACGTTGGTGATGCGCGGGATGTCCGGGTGGATGACGGCGTGCAGCTCGCCGTGCACCTGTACGTCGAAACCGGCGGCCGAGAAGGTGTCGCCGTGGCCGACGGTGTGGACGCGCCCCGGGAAGGCGGTCGAGAGCCGGTCGGCGACGCTGCGCAGGGTCCAGATCTCGGCTGCGGGGTTGTTCTCCATGCCGGCCCGCAGCCGGTACTCGTCGAAGTGGTCGGGGTGCTCGTGGGTCACGAGGATGGCGTCGGCGCCGATCGCTGCGTCGTCCTCGCTGAAGCCGCCCGGGTCGATGACGAGTGTCCGGCCGTCCTTCTTCAGGCTGATGCAGGCGTGGGACTTCTTGGTCAGCTTCATGGCGTGATCCTCCTCCTGGCCATCCTGCCCCGGGCCGTCCTGTTACGCCTGCGGCGTGGTCTCCTCCTGGATGACGGCCTGGGCCACCTTGAACGCCGAGTTCGCCGCCGGGACGCCGCAGTACACAGCGGTCTGGATCAGCACTTCCCTGATCTCGGCGGGCGTCAGACCGTTGCGCAGGGCGGCGCGGGTGTGGAACGCCAGTTCGTCCAGGTGACCGCCCGCGACCAGCGCGGTGAGGGTGACGCAGCTGCGCGTGCGCCGGTCGAGGCCCTCTCGGGTCCAGACCTCGCCCCACGCGTAGCGGGTGATCAGCTCCTGGAAGTCGCCGGTGAAGGCGTCGGCGGAGCCGAGGGCGCGGTCCACGTGGGCGTCGCCCAGGACCTCGCGGCGGACCTTCAGTCCGGCTTCGTACGGATCGGGGCGGCCGCCCTGCTCCGGTACGGCGACGGGCTGCGCCGCCGGGCTGATCTCGGCGACGGGGGTGGTGGGTGCGGAGATCGCGGGCTTCACGGGCGCCGCGGGGATCGCCTGCACACCCGTGGTCGACCCCGGGACGGGCTGCCAGGCGGTGGAGAAGTGGCGTACGAGCAGGTCCGTCACGGCGGCGGGCTGTTCGACGGGGGCCAGGTGGGAGGCGCCGGGGACCAGGGCCAGCCGGGCGTCCGGGATGCCGGCGACCAGGGTGCGGGCCTCGGCGGGTCCGGTGACCTGGTCCTCGGAGCCGACCAGGACGAGGGTCGGGACGCCGACGCGGCGCAGGTCGACACGGACGTCGAAGGCGGCCAGTGCCTCGCAGGCGGCGATGTAGCAGCCGGGGTCGGTGGTGCGGACCATCTGGACGGCCCACTCCACGATCGCGGGCTGGGCGGCGGCGAAGCCCTGGGTGAACCAGCGGGAGGGCGCGGTGGCCGCCATCGGCTCCAGGCCGTTGGTCCGTACGATCACGCCGCGCTGGCGGAACTCGTCGGCGGTGCCGAAGCGGGGCGAGGCGGCGACGAGACCGAGCGAGGCGAGCCGTTCCGGGTGGCGCAGCGCCAGCTCCATGCCGATCGCGCCGCCGATGGAGCAGCCCGCGTAGCCGAAGCGCTGTACGCCGAGGCTGTCGAGGGTCGCCAGCAGACGCTCGGCGAGCTCGGTCATCGAGGAGGCGGGGTGCGCGGGGGCGCCGCCGTGGCCGGGCAGATCGAAGCGGAATACGCGCCAGTGGCGGGTCAGCTCGGGTATCTGCCGGTCCCACATGTGCCATGTGGTACCCAGTGAGGCACCCAAGATCAGGACAGGGGCGTCTTCTGGCCCGTCAAAGCGGTATTGCAGCGTGCTCTTCGGTGTCTCACTCACTCGCCTGACCCTCTCATCTGTCACGACAGCCCCTATGAGGGGGGTCCTGGCTGTAACTGTCCGACCAGGTCAGCACCTGGCAGGTTCGGATGGAGCCCAGCGCTACAGGTCCAGAGCACGCGATCGACCGGGAGCAGGTCTGGATGCTGATCAGCGGATCGATCGAGGTCACTGCCTCGGGCCGGACCGAGACGGTGGCAGCGGGCCAGGCCGTCGTCCTCCCGGCCGGCGCCATGCGATAGTTCCGCACGGCCGCAGAGCCAGCCGAGGCCCTGGTCGCGATGCGTGCCGGCGGCCGAGCCTCCACGCCAGGAAGCAAAGAGACACGGACGCTGCCCTGGGCGGAGTGACAGCCATCTGCTGACGGCTACAACGAAGAGAAGTTGTCGATGGACACGATGGAGCGACCCCTAGGGGGTGTGCTGGCCGCCGATCCGCTGACCGGGCGCTCACCGAGCATCAAGCGTCCTGCGGGTACCAGCGCAGTTCCACCGTGTTGCCGTCCGGGTCCCGCACATACAGGGAGATCGCGGTGCCCCGGGCGCCGAAGCGCTCGCCGGGGCCGTCTACCACCGTGAAGACACTGGAATCGACGACCTGCTGCCAGTCGAGCGGCTCCACCACCAGGCAGATGTGGTCGACGTTGGACCCCTCCGGCCGCACGTCGGGGGCCTCGACGAGGTCGATGATGGCGGTCGGGCTCACCCGTACGGACGGGAAGGGAACCTTGCCGGCCCGCCACTCCTCCACCCGCACCGGCTCCAGCCCCAGAGGGCCGGTGTAGAAGGCGAGCGAGCGCTCGATGTCGGCGACGTTCAGGACGAGGTGGTCGAAGGCGATCACGCGCATTGGTGTCTCCGCGGGGTCGGGGCGCCGGGGCGCCGGTGGTGGTACGGCGGGGCCGGCGGGCCCAGGACCTCACAGGTCCAGGGCGGTGGCCGGTCGCTGACTACCGTTGGCCCGCCGTTGACTTCAGCATCGCCGAGCATCCATACATCGATCCAACACATGTTTGTCATCCCATCCATCGTGTTTCACGATGGATGAATGGATCTCCAGCAGATGCGCTACGTCCTCGCGGTGGCGGAGACCGCGAGCTTCACCCGTGCCGCCGAGCGGTGCCATGTCGTCCAGTCCGCGCTCAGCCACCAAGTGGCCCGGCTGGAGAAGGAACTGGGCGCCCGGCTGTTCGAGCGGACCAGCCGCTGGGTGCGGCTGACCTCCGCGGGAGAGGCGTTCCTGCCCGCCGCCCGCCAGGCCCTGGAAGCGGCCGAGCGGGCACGGGCGGAGGTGGCGGCGGCCACCGGCGAGATAAGGGGCAAGCTGACCGTCGGATCGATCCCCACCGTGACGGCCGTCGATCTCCCGGCGGTGCTGCGGGACTACCGCCAGCGCTACCCCCAGGTACGCATCAGTCTGCGGACCGGCTCCAGCGAGCGGCTGGTCGAGCACGTGCGCGACGGCAGGTTGGACGCGGCATTCCTCGGCGTACCGCCAGGATTCCGGCCGCAGGGCGTCCGTGACCGGGAACTCGCCCACGGGCAGCACGTCGCCGTGGTCGATCCGGGCCACCCGCTGGCGCAGGAGCACGGGGTGGACCTCCAGCAGCTCGTCGACGAGGTCTTCGTGGACTTCGCCGACGGCAGCGCCGCCCGCGCCCAGTCGGACGAGGCGTTCGCCGCGGCCGGACTGCGCCGCGAAGTCGCCTTCGAGGTGTCCGGCGTCGAGCTCATGGCCCGGATGGTCCGCCATGGACTGGGCATCGCCCTGCTTCCCGCGACATTCGCCGCCGAACTGCACGGCCTGCGGAGTGTGCCGGTCACAGACGGGCCGGTGCGGGTGGAGCGCCTCGTCTGGAGCCGACTCACCCCGTCACCCGCGGCCTCCGCCTTCCTCGCCCTGCTGGGCACCGACACGTCGCCCCCAGAAGCATGACCGCCCGTCCGGGCCGGTGCACCGAGGGTCAGGCCGGGACGGGCACCCCGCGGGCCGAAGGCGCCAGTACGGCCTGCCACCGCCCCCAGTCGGCCACCGAGGACCGTTCCCTGCCCCGGCCTTGCGCGCAGAGCAGGCACAGGAACGCGGCCGCCAACAGACTGCAAGATCCTCCCGGCTCGACCAGTCTGAACTGAAGCTGCCAAAGGGTCCGAGGAGTCTTCCAGCGCGCAGAGAGGCGCCAGCGAACATCACCGCACCAGCTTCATGCCGTGCATCCCGCGAAACCCAGTCTCAAGCGGCGATAACCGCTGCACAATCAGCTTCATAGGTCGAGCCGTTCGGACATCGTCCAGATCGAAGCACCCCGGAGAGCGGCTCCCGTGCGGAAGGTGTAGATGACGAGTGGCCCACAACGACGCCTACCACTGGCCGCCTGAGCTTTTGGACCTGTTGATCGAGCTGGTGCCCCGGCTCAACCGGAGCAAAGAAGGGGTCCTTGGATTCTTGCGGGGCGCTGGCGTCAGCGAAGACCTGCTCGCGCCCCATCGACACCAGCTCGCCGCGGACAAGTCAGCAGTCAGCAAGTACAAGATCGTTCGTGCCGTGCTCAGCCGGATCAATGAGCCTTTTCAGCGCTGCCGCTCCAGGGTGAGGACGGCCGCGCAGATTGACGACATTCGATTCGGACTGCACCGGGACCTGCGGAAGATCCGCAACGACTTCAGTCGCGCGACGCCGCGCTTAACCGGTGCCCATGCCTGGACAGCGCGCGGTTGACGGTTTGCTGGGTTGGCGTGAGGTCACGGCCTGGCGGGCGTCTGAGGGGCGTCGTCACCCAGGGGCCAGCTCCCATGTAGGCGCGGTCGGCGAGGTGTAGGCGTGGGCGGTGCCCACCAAGATACCGAAGCTGGCGGCGATCTGCGCGAGCGTGTCGTGTCTGCGCAGGTACACCAGGCCGACCAGGGCACGCTGGTGCGGTGGGAGCTTGCAGCGGCGGTCACCCTCGCGGGTGACGATGAGCATGGTGACCCACTCCACGAGCGCATGGGGCAGGTCGAGTGCGGCAGGATAGATGACCAACGAGACCCCCGAGCAGCGTGGTTGAGACGTCAGACATCTCGATCAACAGCTCGGGGGCCGCGCTCGTTGCGCTTCGTGGACCGTCACCTGATCGGTGGCCAGCTCGATCAGGCTCAGTGAGCCGCCACGCGCCGTACCGTCCTCGCAGGGATCACAGCTCATTCACGGTCGAAGGCCCGTGTCGCATCGATGGTGTTCAGCAACTTGAACTGGCTCTCATTGCTGCTGGACGGGCCGATGAGGGCGGCCCCGACGACGCTGTCGAACTTCGAGGTGCCACCGAGGCGCGACAGGTCCTGCTCGATCGTGATCGTGTCACCACTGACCGTCGCCATTGCGTCATCGTCGCGGACGAAATCGATCGCGCTGTCGATGGGGTCGACACGGTCGTCGGCTTCAATCCGGCCGGTAAAGGCACGGGTCGCTCCGCCCTTTGAGTACTCGTACGCCGCAAAGTACTCCTGATCCGCAGTTTCGAACCGCACGACGAAGAGCAGTCGTTCGGCCGAAGGGACCGCGTTGACCGCATCCTCGAATCGCTGGGCATCGCCGACCGACAGCGTGAAGCGGATGTCCTTACCGTGCCTGTCCATTGCGACGCTCGTGAGGTCGGCCTCGGGCAGGTTGGTGCCGCCGGTGAGACGATTGAGCCACGTGGCGTCGCCTGCGGGATCGGCCATCGGACTCGACGGTGCGGGGTCGTTGAACGAGGGAGTCCCGGTGATCAGGCTCGGACCGGTGAGCTGTTTCGCGAAGCGAATTCCGGTCCGGTGGCCGTCGTTGTTGTCATCGCTCCACGCGGCGTACAGACGCCCGTCGGGACCCATGCCCACCCTCATCCAGTTGCGCAGACCCCGGCTACCGCCCGCGGGACAGGTCCCAAGTCCAGCGGTGCAGAACCCGCCCGTGTGAACCACGCGATGGTCGATGACCGATTGCGTGAACTCCGGGTTTGAGTCGAGTGCATTGGCCGAGTGCGCGACGAACGGGTGCCACTCGGCATCGTCCGGCTGAGTGTCAGGGATCCCGGAACCCTTGGTCCCGTAATAGACGATGGCGACGTTGCCCGGCGAGCCGGCCACGACGTTGCTGACGACAGCGGTTTCCGCGGGCCCCGCGGACACACGGACGGGAGTACTCCAGGTACTGCCGGGATTACCGCCTTGCGTCGGGTCATTGGCCGGGGCGGAGATCTTCGACGTACTCATGACGACGTCGGAGCCGCTTTCTGTCCCCCAAACGGCATAGAGATTTCCGGCGGCATCGGTAGTCACCCATGGAAAGGAGGATCCGTGGTATGCACCCTCGCAGCCGCCGCATGCCAGGTCGTCCCCGACGTGGTGGGTCTGGAAGGTCTTGGTGGCGTCTGTGGAAACGGCGATGCCGACCTTCGGAGTTGCGTTCCCTTGGGCGTCTACTTCGTTGAAGACTTGGTAGATGGCACCGCGCGCAGGGCTCTGGGCGGACCGGTCCATCACCAGTCGTGTCGCGGTGCTCGTGGCGTACTTGGGGATCGGATCGACGTTCCACGAGGCCCCGCCGTCCTGCGTGGTCGCGTACTGCACGCTCGGCTGACCCAGTTGCGCCAGCGCCACGTTGTTCCACGTGAGGTACGCCGTCTGGCCGCCCGGGGCGAGCAACCAGGGCCGGTCCATGCCCACCGGCGTGGTCACCGGGTTGAACTTGGGCCAGGTGTCTCCGCCATCGGAGGATGCGGACGCCGTCAGGGAGCCGAAGCCGGGCACGATTCCGGACAGATAGACGTTGTCACTGTCGGGGGAGAGCGCGAGGGCGCTGTTGCCCATGCCCGGATCGCCGCAGTGCGGCTGTGAGTTGCTGGTCGGGCAGGTCTCGTCGAAGAGGGTCCGGAACGTGTCACCGTGGTCGAGCGAGCGTGCCACGATGTTGGGGAGCGTTTGATTGGTGGTGAGCCGTGCCCAGGGGAAATCGACGAAGATGCGGTCATTGCCCCGCGTGTCCACGTCGACGCCAGGGTCCGCCCCCGTCACGCGCTGCAGATCCACCCACGTCGCCGCGTTGAACGTGATCGCGTCGTTCTCCGTGGTGTTCGGCACCGCGTCCAGGCCAATGCGGTGGCCGCCTGTCGGCCCCGCGTGCCCTACGCCGACGGGCGCGAGGACAAGCGACAACGCAACGGCGCAGAGCGCGAGGCGAGTAAGTCTTGCCATCAGAGGACCTCCTTCTGTACGAGGAGGCAGCCGGCCACACTACGACCGGCGGCCCGTCCGCCCGGTGCAGGTCGTCGACATGGGGCGACCAGAGCCAGCCACCGGGACACGCTGCTGACCTCGGCCGCCCGGCATGGCCGTTCGAACGAGCCGCCGAAGGCCCGTTCTCCCACGGTTAGAGGCCCCGCGCGGACGCGTGAGAAGCGTCTCGTCGCTCAAGCTCAGAGGGCGTCCCCCACACGGGGGGCGCCAGCGCGTTGAGGGCCGCGCGAAGGAGCGTGCTGCGAGGAGAACGGTCACGAGCCCCCGTGGCCCAGCCCAGCACAGCGGGTACCGCCGGTTCCCCCGGACGGACCGCCGCCGCCCAGCTGCCGCTGGGGCAACTGCCCGTTCCACGCGCTCGCCCGCGAACACACCCAGACAGTGTGCGGCATGAACCTCCACCTGCTTCGCGGCCTGCTGGACGGGCTCGCCGAAAGCGGCCTCCAGCCGTGCCTGGCGCCCAGCCCCGGTCACTGCTGCGTCCGCCTGGAGCCGGCTTCCGCACCGCCCACCAGCGTGCGCCCGTCCTGAGGCGTCACCCCGCCCGCCGCCCGCAGTTCGACATCCCATGACGTGTACGTCATGGACATCACCGCACCGATCACGGCCTCGGCACCGGAAACAGCTGGCATGCCCACCCGCTTCGCGGGCATCCCCAGGCCCCAAACGGCGATGCCGTCCATCACCCCGCTGCGCGTCGTCCACGACACCGGCGGCACCCACGCCCACACATACACAACTCGGCGTCAGCTATACCCTGGCGGGGGTGGATCTGCTAGCACCAGATCGGCTGGAGTGTGAGATGCCCGCCCGCCGGGCCACCGAAGAGTGGTGGCGCCAGGCGACGTCGGCTTCTGCGGAGATACTCCGGTGTGCGTCACCGCCCCAGCCACCTCAGTGACACCATTCTTTTGGCATTGCCTAAACCGCAATCTCTGCTTTGCTTCTTTCCGCCCCCTCGTGGTACTGGAGCGTCACGTTCCGCCTCGCGGACAATCGCTATCGCCTGAAAGCGACGAGGCGAGGAGGGCATCGTGGTACGGGAATTGATAAGCCTTCAGGGACGCACGGCTCTGAGACTACGGGCCGGCGTAGGCGTAGCAGCACTGGTTGGCGGACTGATCCCGCCGATGGTGCTCGCTGACAGCGCTGCTGCACAGACGACGCAGCAGCAGACAGTGTTCACAACCCCTGGCAAGCATTCCTTCACGGTTCCGGACCTCGGATCCGCCGTGGACATCGTCACCGTCCGCCTGTGGGGCGGCGGGGCCGGCGGTAGCGGTGGCGCCGGCGGTGGTGGCGGCGGAGGCGGCGGAGGCGGCGCCGGGGGCGGGGGCACCAACCGCGGCGGTGGCGGCGGCGGTGGCGGGGGAGGCGGCGGCGGGGGCGGAGGAGGAGGCGGTGGAGGCTCCGGAGCCTTCGTGCAGTGCCAATTCGTAGTTCCCGCCGGCTCGGTGTTGACCACGGTCGTGGGAAGTGCCGGCAGCGCAGGTACCGGCGGTAACGGAGGCGTCGGCGGCACCGGTGGCGCCGGGTCCGCCGGTAGCGGAGCCAACGGCAGTAACGGTGACGGAGGAGCCTCCGGCACCCTCGGTCAAAACGGTGGGACCAGCAGCGTAGCGGTCGGCCTGGCTCAAAGGGCCTCTGCCGGAGGCGGCAGCGCCAGTAGCAGCTCCGCGACCGGCGGGGCGGGCGGCCGAGGCGGCGGAGGCGGCACTTCCGGCGCAGCCGGCGCCGGCGGAGGCGCCGGTGGCGCCAACGGTGCCGGCGGTGGCGCAGGCACCGGCGGTAGCGGCGGCGGGGGCCGATCCTGTGTGGGTATCCCCCTCACCTCAGTGACCGGGAACAACGGTAGCGCTGGCGGAAACGGCAGCTCCGGTGCGACCGGCACCGGTGGCGCGTTCGGTGCTGGTGGCGCCGCGGTCGTCGTCAACGGCGAATCCCACGGTGCCGGTGGCGATGCCGGCGGCGGGGGCAACGGCGGGACCGGCGGCGGCGGTGGCGCCGGCGTCAGCACTGGCACCGGCGGCTCCGGGACTGCCGGTAGTGCCGGGGGCGACGGCGACGGCGGTATCGCCGGCGCGAACGGGGCCGTCGTGATCAGCGTGGCACCTGGGCCTTGAAACCGGGGCTCGTAGGAGCCACCGTGGCCAAGGCGCCGGCAATCCCACCGTGAAAAGGCAGCAGTTTCAACGGGAGTTGAACCTATTCGGGTTCGGCTGGCGTCCCAGCCGAACCCGGAACGGGTTTATGTACCGGGCGGCGGTCACCGCCCGTCAAAACTGCGAAGAAACACTTCCGTACGGTGGTCGGCGCAAACTTCTTCGGCACCCATGACTCGACCGTCACGGATGCCATGAGACAAGCCAGGTGGAAGGGGACGGCAGTCACCTATGTGGGTGACTCCGTCCTCGACAGCAGCCACTGAACGTGAGATTAGAGGCCGCCCCGCTCAGAACAGTGAGCATTTTCAGCGCTGTCGCTCCAGGGTGAGGACGGCTTTGGTGATGATGGTCATGCGGTTGGGGCTGATGCAGGATCTGCGGAAGATCTGCCAGGACTTCAGCCGTGCGATACCGCGTTCGACGGGTGCCCGTGCCACGGCGAGGGCCCGGTTGGCGGTGCGCTGGGTTAGGGTGAGTTCGCCGCGGGGCGGGCGTTTGAGTCCGGTGGTGACCCAGGGGCCGGCGCCTTGGTAGGCGCGGTCGGCGAGGATGGGGACGCCCAGACGCTCGCAGATCCGGATGATGCGGTGGGTGCGGGCAGCAGTCAGGTCGTGGGCGCGGCCCGGCAGCGCGGGCGAGATCCACAGCACTGCGCCGGCGGGGTCGGTGACGACCTGGACGTTCACGCCGTGACGGCGGTGCTTGGCCGAGTAGTCGGCTCGGCTGTCGCCGACGCGGTCGCACTCGGCGAGGGTGCCGTCCAGCAGGACGAACTCCGGACCGTGCTCGCGCAGAGTCTTGAGCAGGCCCGGTGCCCGGTCGGCGAGCAGGTCGGTCACAGCCGTGACGTAGGCATGGGCGGTGCCGACGGATATGCCGAAACCGGCCGCGATCCGGGCGAGGGTGTCGTGGCGGCGCAGGTACACCAGAGCGATGAGCGCGCGCTGGTGCGGCGGGAGTTTGCACCGTCGGTCACGCTCACGGGTGACGATGAGCATCGTGACCCACTCGACCAGGGCATGCGGGAGGTCGAGTGCGGCAGGATAGGGAACCAACAGGGCTCCTGTGCGGGTGGGTTGAGACGTCGAACACCTCACCCAACAGCACGGGAGCCCTGTGCGTTGCGGCCCTCACCGGTCTCACCCGATCAGTGGCCACGCTGAAAACGTTCAATGAACAGGGCGACGCAGGCTTGGGAGTTCGCAGGGAAATCCTCAAACGATCGATCGAATTCGAGGACTTCTCCACATGTGGCCGGACGACCGCCTCCCGGCCCAGGGGCTGCAGGCAAACGTGCGACGACTCGTGAACGTCAAGGACTCATTCACGCGGATGAGCCAGGCACACGATGAAGAGCGAGCAGCTCATGTCAGAGCGCGCACAAGCGGCCTTGAGCGCCTTGCTCGGCGGAAGGCAAGGTTTCAAGACCTCCGAGTCCGACTCAACGACCTGTTCAACGAAGACGACCCAAGGAAGCGAGGTACCGCCCTGGAAGGCGTGCTCAACGACCTGTTCACGACCGAAAGTATCTTGATAAGGGAATCCTTTACGCTACGTAGCGAGGAAGGGCATCCCGTTGAACGGATTGACGGCGCCCTCGAAGTCGACGGGTCCGTGTACCTCGTAGAGATCAAGTGGTGGGGTGAGCCTGTCGAGATCAATGCGATGAGCCGCCACCTGGTTCGGGTGTACGGGCGCTCGGAAGTCCGCGCCCTATTCATCTCTGCGTCAGGCTTCACCGGGCCGGCCATCGCAGAAAGCGAACGCGCACTGAACCAGCGAGTGATCGTCCTGGGCGAACTCCGGGAACTCGTCCTCCTGCTCGAACAGCAAGGTGATATCGCGACCTGGCTGCGCGAAAAGGTCCGTTTCGCGCAGCTCGAACGTCACCCTCTCGCCCTGCTGGGTTCCGACTTCTGAGCACCCGCACACCATCAGGGTTTCCCAACTACACAGCGTCCAGCCAGCCTATTCCTGTCACGGACACCCCTACTGACGGGGGGCAACTTGCCGGCAGTCACGATCCCGAGAAGAACGGTCCCTCAATGACGACTGGAGCGTTGGCCCGGGCACGGGCCTCGTCCGCTGCGGCCCCGACATCCTCACGGGTGAATTCCCTGCAGAAGCGGTCCCCCTGGGCGTCCGTGATGTCGATGACAATGCCGGTCCAGTCCTCGGCGGGCTCTTCCGGCACATGTCCGATCTGGAAGTCGGCGCACTGCAAGAGCGCCTCACTCACCCGCACTCCACTCAAGCGCTCTGCCAATGCGAAGGTCGCCGCCTTGGTGTCGACGCCCGCACCGGCGGCTTCCTCCTCCGCTACTGAGAGGGCAAAGCCCACCTCTCGCATGACCTCGACCAGGTCGTCGGGGGTACTGCCGTAGCGAACTGCAGGCCCTTCGAAGGTGGTTCGCAGTTCACCGTCCTCGTACCAGTGGAAGAGATGAATGGGCTTGCCGCCGTTGCTGGAATGCATCACGGCCCGACCGCCAGTCGACAGCACCTCCAGAAAACGCCCCTGCATGCCCACGCCACCGTCAAACTGCAAGACGAGGGTCCACTCCCCACCGTGACCGGCAACTGCAAAGGCTCCGGCGAGGAACGCCTCGTCCCAGTAGTCCATGCCCTCGCGCAGTTCCTCCTGCTGCTCGATCAGCGCATCCGCTCCATGGCAGGTTCCCTGGGGGACTGCCGCCATCACCCGCAACACGTCCGCAGGCGTAACCCCTCGCACCAGGGTCAGCGTGTAGCCGGCCTCCAGCGCGTAGCAGAACAGCGGGGAGGTCCGTATGCAAGCGTAGTCATGTGCCGTAGCCGAAGTCATGCAGCGCATTCTGTCCGGTGCCACTGACACCGCCACCCGGCCGGTCCGGAGAGGCCACCTGGCCAGCCCCGACCCAGCACGCGACAGAACCCCCGGCTGGGCCCAGCCAGCGGGGGTTCTGCATCGCACAGCCCCTATGAGCGGGGTACCGGCTGTAGCTGTCCGACCAGGTGGAAGACCTCCCGGGCGGCATAGCGCTTGAGGCATCGGATGATTTCGCGACGGGTCTTACCCTCCTTGATCCGACGCTCGTAGTAGTCCTGAGTGCGCGGGTCGACCCGCAGACGGGTGAACACGATGCGATGGAGCGCGGCATTTGCCTGACGATCGCCACCACGGTTGAGGCGACGGTACTGCCGGCGCCCCGAGGAACGCTCGACAGGACTGACCCCGCACAGCGCAGCGAAGGACGCCTCACTGTCCAGGCGTTCCGGGTTGTCCCCCACCGTGGTCAGCAAAGCGACGGCCGTGTCCGGACCGATCCCCACCACCTCAAGCAGCCTCGGGGCATGACATTCCACGAGCCGGACCAGACGAGCGTCCACATCCCGGATCTGCTCGGAGAGCTGGCCGATCCGGCAAGCCAGCAGACCCAGCGTGATCCGAGTGGCCTGCAGCACCGACTCCTCACCGACCCCTCGTGACCGCTCACGTCGGCGAACCGCGCACAGGTACGGAAGAGTTCGGCATTGCCCAGTCCGGCCAGCTCTTCCCGCAAGGCGGGCTCAGCAGTAACGAGGACGGACTTGAGCTGGTTGATGGCCTGGGTGCGGGCTTTGACGGCCGACACCTTCGTGAGTTTGTACATTCTCGCGATCTGCACCGGCCCGTCGCCCGCTTTGGCCCTGGCGCGGGCCCGCCCGCTCAATACGGCTCGCGCCGCGTTCTGGGCATCGAGCGGATCCGATTTGCCGCGCAGACGGCGATCTGCCCCGTCCATCCGATTCACGTCAAACACGTCTATGCCCTGGGCCAGCAGATAGCGCGACAGGGACGCCCCAAAGGAGCCGGTCCCCTCCACCCCGGCCCGCCTCACGGCTCCCGAATTCCTGGCCCACTTCAGCAGATCCCGGTACCCGGCTGCGGTGGCCGGGAACTCGTCGGTGGCGAGCACTGTCCCCGTCACGGAGAGCACCGCAGCCACATGCGCGTCCCGGTGCGTGTCCACTCCCAGCACCGCCTCCCCCACAGGGCGACGACGGCGGGTCTTTGGAGCAGGCGACGTACTGGACATGGTCGATCTGGGCATGCCCGTTCCCCTTTCCGGTCCGATGGCGCGTCGCGTTGCCGGTACCGGGCCGCGTCGGGCGGTCAGAATCGTGAGGACGCCACAACGATCGGCAGGCCCCTATCGGGACACGCCCCGCCGGCCCGGCACCGACAACGCACCATCCCCGGCCAACGGCCGACGCTGCGTGATTTAGACACTTCGGTCAAAGGTGTCATGAGTCAGACCCCGGACCCGGGACAGCACGCGCCCATCCTCCCGCCCCTCACCTCACCCCCGCTCAAGGGTCGAAGAACATGCTCAATGCCCCTCACGCAACACCCCGAACCTGATCCCAGCCGACCACAACAGTGCACGAAGGCAAGCGGCGCGTTCAGGGTTCCGGGTTCACCTCATCGCAGGACACACAAGTCAGGCATGGCTACGGATCGCGCGGCCACTGTGCTCGGTGAACTGGCGTACCGCCTTCCGATACCGGTCGCGGCGGGTTTGATATTCAACTTCGTCCACGCTGCCGCGTCGCCAGTAAGAACCAAGAGCCTGGCCCGCATCGTTGACCTCGTGTAGCGCCGCGACGAGCCTCGCGTCCTGGGAAAGGATCTGTATTTGTGCGGTAGCCAGGCGGTGCCCTGCCAGATCCCACTCACGAACCCGGCCTTCGAGGTGCAGTACGTGCTCCTCCCAGACCCGGTTGAGTAAGTCACTGCTCGACGACGTTACGTGAACGCACGCGTTCATCAGCAGCTCTGTGGTCTTCGCGGGCGCTTCGCTGCGCTTGGCCAAGTACTGCCCCAGCAGGGCGATGGCCGCACTGGTAACGGTCGCAAGGAGCGTCCCCCACGGAGTCATACCGTCAGTGTGCCGCCGAACCCTGATCAAGAATCCTGCGGTTAGCTTCCAGCACGACGAACCCGACAGCCTCGCCGCATGCGAGTGCCGAAACGCCGCGGAACGTTTCGCAACGATCAAAAGGGGCCTGCATATGCATGTCGCTGAGCGATGATGTTCACAGAGTGACCTATCTGATCGGGGGATCTGCCATGCATCTGAGCCGAGTTGCGGTGAGCGGTCTGCGCGCGAGCGCAGAGACTCCCATGAGCTGCGACCTTCCCGGCAGATTCAGTGTGCTGATCGGTGCGAACGGCGCCGGCAAGACGACACTCACAGACGCGCTCTACCTCGCCCACCCCGGAACCCGGTTCCCTGTGCTGCCGCGGCCGACTTCAGCTGTACTGGCACCCCCTGATACTGGCGTGGAGCGCAGCATCGACATCACCTATGCACTGGGAAACGCCCTCGAAGCGGAAGGGCGGCTTGGCCGCGAGCTTCACACTACGGGCCACCGGCGCCTTGGTGGAGAGGCTGAATCCTGGAGTGTCTCCCTGCACCGACAACTGGGAACGGTCACCTCCCGGCTGGCCAACAACCACGGGATTGCCCCGAAGCTGGACAAGTTCAAACTGATCTATCTGCCCGCCTGGCGGCATCCGCTGGACGAACTGGCCCGACGCGAGGCACGCATCCTGGTCGAGCTGCTGCGGGCGCGACAGCAGGAACTCCACGGCAGCCGCAACCTGGTGGCTCTACGGGCCCGCGCCTCCCGGCTGCTGGAGGACCTTGCCAAAGACAGCCTGATCGACGCCGTGGAAGCACGAATCGGCGAACACTTGGGCAGGCTGTCCGCCGGAGTAAGTCCTCAGTAGCCCTACATCCGTGGCCAAGTCATCGACGACACCTATCTTGCGCGCGTCCTGGAAATCATGCTCGCCGTCATCGAAGGCCGCTCCGAGGCCCGTCCTCTGGAGGTCTCCGGGCTGGGATATGTGAACCTGCTGCATATCGCCGTGACATTGGCAGCGATACCCGATTCCACCGAAGCGCCCGTCGAAACGACGAATCCGCCCCAAGGGCTCGGAGACGGGGAGCCCCTCTCTGAGGAGGAGCAGGCCCAGCAAGCATTCGAGAACCTGGTCCAAGCCCAAGCCGAAGCAGCATCGGAGGAAGACTCCTTCTTCTCCACGGCCCCCTTCCACGCAACGGTCGTCATCGAGAAGCCCGAAGCGCACCTCCACCCCCAGCTGCAGCACTCGCTGGTCCGCTACCTGCGCAGGACCGTCAAGTCGCGACCTGAGTTGCAAGTGATCCTCTCCAGTCATGCGACCGACATCATCACCGCCTGCGACCCGGAGGAACTCGTGGTCGTACGCCGCACACACCAGGGAAGCATCAGTCGGAGCGTGAAAGACGTCGTCCCGCACCAACATCGCGAGGCCACGCTGCGCATGGCCAGACTGCACCTCGACGCAAGCCGTTCATCAGCACTCTTCGCTGAACGCCTGCTCCTGGTCGAGGGGGTGACAGAAGGCGCCGTGGTCAGAGAATTCGGCCGGGCCTGGGCCGCAGACGACGAATCAAAGCAAGCCTTCATCGATGCCCTGAGCATCGTCCCCATGGGCACCAAGGTCGGTCAATGGGCTGTCCGTCTCCTGGCGACACAGGGGGCAGAGCTGTGCACGAAGCTGGCCATCCTGCGCGACAGCGACAGCGACATGCCCTTCGACAGCGCGCGCGATGCGCCCAAGTGGCTCGCCGAGCACGATGCATCGATCGTCCAAGCCTTCATCAGTCACCCCACGCTGGAACCGGCGATCACTCCGGGCAACGAGCACCTGATCGCAGCTGCCCAACAATCGGTCGACCCCGAGCACCCACTGGCCGAAGTCACCGTCGAGAGCGTTCGCGCCTACTTCGGCAGTCGGCGGGTGGGCAAGGACGGAGATGAAGGGGTCAAGGAAGGGCGAGGCGCACGGCGCAAGGCTGAGTTCGCCCTGACCCTGGCCGCCCTGCTGCGCGACGCCACCGACACCGACCGTGAGTTTGCTGACGGCCTCGCGTCTATCCGCATACCCGACCACCTCAGGAATCTCTTCGACTTCCTCTACCCCGCTGCCTCGGAATCCGTTGCCACCGATCCCGCGGCCGACGAGGCCGTCACGGAACCGCCCGCCTGGCTTGCGCCGGACAACATCTGGGACGAGACCCCGGAGCCTTTCCACTGGGACGATCTCGACGAACCGGCCTTCTGGCAGGAGCACGAACCCGACCCGACGGAGGCAGAGCCCGAGCCAGCAATCGCCGATGCGGAGGAGGCACTGGACTGGCACGATCTACTCGTCGCGCGTCCGACGCAGCAGGACCACGCGGTGGGCTTCGGTCCTGGGGACTGGGCCACCGCACGAGTACCGATACCGGGGCAATGGCCGGGAGCACAGAGCAATGTCTGAGCCCAGCGCGGGGGTCAACGGCCTGACGCCACGACAGCTCATGGCCAGCGGCAGTCCGCACGGCCTCGTATACGTGGAAGCAGCGCCTGGCTCGGGAAAGACCACGGTCTCGGCCTTGCGGTTCGGACTGCACCGCTTTTCCGCCAGCACCGACCGGCGGGCCGTCGTAGCCGTCAGCTTCACACGGTCAGCCACCGAGGAACTACGGACCCGCGTCATCCGGTACTGGGGCCCGTCATCAGTGACCTGGCCGCACCGCATCGTGACCCTGGACACCCTGCTGTGTGACCTTCTCTTCCACCTCCTTCAAGAGGGCGTCCTCCGGTGGCCAGGCGGTCACACCGATCTCGAAGTCCTGGACACGTGGCGAACGGCCCTCTCCGCGAAGCCCGGGCGCATAAGGCCCGTTCTGAGGGTCGACAACGGACAGGTCGTCATCAGAACCGTTGACGAATCTCAGTCCGCTGGCCACCCCTCCGTCCTGGACTTCAAGAAAGCGATCTCTGAGGGCAGATGCACGCACGACAACGTACGGGAAGTCCTGCAAGGCGCCCTTGCAACCGGCGAGGCAAGGGAAGCATTAACCTCCTACTTCGAGGGCACCATACGATCATTGACAGTGGACGAGGTATTCGACGCCAACGACTTGGACAGGGACATCTTCTCGCTGGCCGCGTCAGGGTGCAGGTCACTCACTCTGGTCGGGGACCCCTGGCAAGCCCTCTACGAGTTCAGAGGCGCACGTCCCGCGGCAATGACGACATACATCAGCGAGAACAGCTTCACCACACACCACCTGGACAAATCATTCCGGTGGGGAAGCGACAAGCAGGCGTCTCTAACGAGCAAGCTGCGCAGGCGGCTGCCAGCGCAACTGCCCCCCGGCAACGCTCAGGACGCCGATGTAGTCATTGCACATAGATGGCAGGCACTTTGGGGCGCCGATGCACACGTACTCCCCCTCGCCATCAAGCCTGGCGTAGGACAAGCCCAAGAAGCGATATGCACACTGCTTCTCAACGAGATCACCCAGCATGCGCTCGGCTTGCAGGCAGTGTTTCTGCACGACGCTTTGGCCACGCTGGGTCTCGAAAAGGAGAATCTAGCGACAACTCTCCACGCCTGCCTGCAGGATGCCGTATCTCACCTGAAAGAGGGCACCCCATCTCGGCAAGTATGGGAGATCCTTTCAGACGGGCTGGCCGATCTCGTACCGGCGCTAGGTCCTGTCTCTCCGATCATGATCGGAGCCAGATGAGGAGTGCGGCAGCGGTGACAGTGCCGAGATAGACATATCCGCGCTTGTCATAGCGGGTAGCTACGGCCCGGAACTGTTTCAGCTTGTTGATTGCCCGCTCGACCGTGTTGCGATCTCTGTACCGGTCTTTGTCGAAGCCCGGGGGCCGTCCGCCGCGTGAACCCCTGCGCAGGCGGGCGGCCTTGTGGTCCCTCTTCTCCGGGATCGCGTGCCGGATACCGCGTTTGCGGAGGTAGGCGCGGATCTTGCGATTGCTGTATGCCTTGTCGGCGCTCACGCTGTCCGGCGTGCGGCGGGGACGGCCTCGTCCCGCGCGCGGGACATGGATCTTGTCCATGACCCGCTCGAACTGTGTGCAGTCCGCCCGTTGTCCCGGCGTGATCAGTAGAGACAGCGGGCGGCAGTGGCCCTCCGCGGCGATGTGAATCTTGGTGGTCAGGCCGCCGCGGGACCGGCCGAGAGCTTCGCCCGGGGCGCCGCCCCCTCCAGGAGGCCGTGCGGCATCACCATGGGCGACAGCCGCCGCACTGGCCTTCGGCGTCCCCCTTTTGAAGGGCTCGGCGGGGGCGGCGGAGTCCGAGGTGCTCCTGCGGCGTGCTGGTGAGCACGCGCGACGGTGGAGTCGACGTTGATGTTCCAGTCGATGCCGCCTTCGGCGTCGGCTTCCGACTGAACGTGCCGCAGGAGCCTCTCCCAGGTGCCGTCGGCCGACCACAGCAAGTGCCGCTTGTGGACGGTCTTCCACGGGCCGAAGCGTTCGGGCAGTTCCCGCCACTGCACCCCGGTGCCCAGCCGGTGGATGATCCCGTTGATCACCTGCCGGTGATCGCGCCAACGGCCGCACCGGTTGTTGCCCACCGGCAAAAGCGGCTCCAGCAGCGCCCACTCGCCGTCCGTCAGATCCCCCCGACTCAGCATGGTCAGCCCCAGAGTCTCCCTGCTCGCAGTGCTACGGCTATTCGATGACCGCGGTGGCTTCGACCTCGACCAGGAGGTCCGGTTCCCCCAGCGCCGCGACGCCCAGCAGGGTGATCGGCTTGACCGGATCGACGCCCAGTTTCGCTGCCGCCCGGCCCACACCCTCACCCAGCAGCGGCATCTTCTCGGGACTCCAGTCGACGACGTAGATGGTCAGCTTCGCCACGTCATCGAAGGAGCCGCCGATCGCGGCCAGAGCGGTGCCGATGTTGAGATAGCACTGCTCGACCTGAGCGGCGAAGTCCCCTTGGCCCACGGGCTGGCCGTCGGCGTCGCGGGCGACCTGCCCCGCGAGGAACACCAGCTTCGATCCGGTGGCGACCGACAGCTGCCGGTAGACCTCGGGCTTCGGCAATCCCTCGGGATTGAGCAGCGTCACAGACATGAACGACCTCTTCCTCGTGGCGTCAGGAGCAGCAAGATCAGCACCCATCAAAGCATAACGACGCTATGTATTGTGAAACCATGGCAAGGACGAAAGATCCAGCGGTCCGCTCCCTGCTCCTCGAGCGGGCCGCACAGATGCTGCGGACGAGGCAACCGGTCACACTGCGCACCCTGGTCGCCGGAACCGGCGTATCAACGATGGCCGTCTACACCTACTTCGGCGGCATGGACGGCCTCTGGAAGGCACTGCGACAAGAAGGCTTCACACGCCTGGCCACCCAACTCGCAGCCGTCAAGATGTCCGCGGACCCGGTACGAGACCTCGCCGCCCTGGGCGCCGCCTACCTGGCCAACGCCCTGGAAAACCCTGACCTCTACCGCGTCATGTTCGACGCGGGCTTCGACCTCGAAGACTCCGGCGCCGCGGACGAAACCCTGCACCGTCTCGTCGAGGCCATCGAGCGGGCCAAGGCGAGCGGCCGCTTCCGCGACGAGGTCGACCCGCTGGAACTGGCAACACAGAGCTGGACTATCGGCCACGGACTCGCATCCCTCGTCGCCACAGGCCCCCTGCCGCACCAGACCCTTGCTCACGGCGCACCCATGCTGACCGCACTGTTCACCGGCGCAGGAGACGAACCCGCCCGATGCCGCCAGTCGGTTGAGCACGGCTGGGGCCAGCCAACCCCGGCCCGGCCCAACTCTCGTGATCGGAGAGACAGGCCCTAGCTGCACAACGCTACGCACGCAAGCCCGTCCTCGCACTGACCCGCCTACAGCTCAGGCTCGGAGATGCCCAGTTGGTTCCCGGCCTCACATGCCACCAGTCCAAAGGTCGAGAGTGGAACACGGTGGCCATAAAGCTGAGCAGCGCAGACATCTCGGCCCTGGGGCTCGGCCTCGACCCTACGGAGGCAGACCACCGTGCCCTCTACGTGGCACTCACGCGTGCGCGCCTCAACACGCTGGCCCTCATCTGAAGCGCTCTCGAGTAGCGCCGGGGCCCGTGCTGGCTCGCTCTTGAAAACGTGGCCATCTGCCCGAATCGCCAGGCAGACGCGACCATGGAGCCCATGCGTCTGATTCTGATCCGCCACGGCCAGACCACCGCCAATGTCGCCTACACCATGCACACAACCCTCCCCGGCCCCGGTCTGACCCGCCTTGGCCAGCAACAGGCCACAGCCCTTCCCGTCGCCATCGCCGACGAAAAGATCGGTGCCCTCTACGCATCCATACACCAACGCACCCAGCTCACAGCCACTCCACTCGCAGAAACCCGCGGGCTGCAAATACTTGTCCGCGACGGAATCCGTGAAGTCTCCGCCGGCCGCTGGGAGGGTGCGAGCGACCACGCCTCCCACACCGCGTTCCTGGACCTCGTTTTCGGCTGGCCCACCGCTCCAGCAACGCGCGTGCCCGACGGCGAAAGGAGTAATTGTCAAGAGTTGTGGGTCAGCAGCGGCTCACCATGATTCGCGGCCCAGGTGCACGAGACCTTGGATGGTGCCCAGGCGGGTGTGCAGGGTGGGCTCTGGGGCCGGGGTGTTGGTGAGCAAGAGGACCCGGACCGCCGGGTGTTCCGGGGTGTAGAGGTCGTCCTGGCCGTCATCGCCGGGGATGGCGTTCGGCTGGATCTCGATGCGTCCGTAAGTGCCCTGGGCGAGGTGGTAGACGCCCAGGTAGTCACTTTCGCGCTCGGTGAAGACCACATCGAGGTGGCCGGTGACGAGGCGGACCAGTTCACTCGCGGTGTGTGTGCTGGTGCCGTAGGTGTCGTAGTCGGTCATGGTGGCCTGACCTTATGCCGCGAGCGTCTCGGGGCGTTCGAGGAGCTCGCCGCGTTCGAAGCGGGCTCCGGCCCTCACCAGGGCGACGAGGTGGGGTGCGTTGACGGCCCGCCATCGTGCCTGGGCGGACTCGACGAGCTTGAACACCATCGCCAGGGCGGCCGCGCGGGAGCCGGCACCCTTGGTGACCTTCGTCCGCAGCCGCACGGTCGCGAAGGTTGACTCGATCGGGTTCGTGGTCCGCAGATGGATCCAGTGCTCGGCGGGGAAGTCGTAGAAGGCCAGCAGCTCGGCCTCATCATCCGTGATCTTCTTGACGGCCTTGGGGAACTTCGCCTTGTACTGCTTCTCGAACGCCTTGACCGCCCTGGCCGCGTGCTCCTTGTCCTCGGCGTTGTAGATGTCCTGGATGGCCTTCTTCGCCGCGGGCTGGGCCGACTTGGGCAGGCTGTCGAGGACGTTGGCCGTCTTGTGAACCCAACACCTTTGGTGACGGGTTTCGGGGAAGGCCTCGTGAAGCGCATTCCAGAAGCCGAGGGCGCCGTCGCCGACAGCGAGGACGGGAGCGCGCATGCCCCGCCGGGCGGCATCCCGCAGCAGGTTCGCCCAGGACTCCGCGGATTCCCGGTAGCCGTCGGTCATGGCGATCAGTTCCTTGGTGCCGTCCGCGCGCACGCCCATCACAACCAGGACGGCGGCCTTGGCCTCTTCCAGGCGTATGCGCAGGTGGATGCCGTCGGCCCAGACGTAGACGTAGTCCGTGGCGGACAGGTCGCGCTCGCCGAACGCCTTGTGGTCGGCCTGCCACTGGGTGGTCAGCCGGGTCACGGTGGGCGGGGAAAGGCCGGCGGAGGAGCCGAGGAACTGCTCGAGCGCGGGCACGAAGTCGCCGCTGGACAGGCCGTGCAGGTAGAGAAGCGGCAACACCTCGCTGATCTTCGGGGACTTCCTTGCCCAGGGCGGCAGGATCGCCGAGGAGAACCGCTTGCGCTCGCCCGTCTCCTCGTCGATGCGCTTATCGTTAACGCGTGGAGCCTTGACCTCGACCGTCCCGGCCGCGGTGGTCACGTTCCGGGGCTGGTGGTGTCCGTTGCGGACCACGAGCCGCCGCCCGCGCTCGTCCTTCTCCTCGGCCAACTCGGCTATGTAGGCGTCAACTTCGGCCTCCAGCGCGGCGGCCAGCATCCGCCTGGCGCCCTCCCGGACGATCTCGTCGATCAGGGACCCGCCTCGCGTCGAGCCGTCCTCGGTGACTACCGTGAGCATGGGCGTACCTTCCCAGCCGACGGGCCAACGTCGGCCTACTCGATTCCAGTCAATCGATCACCCGGGAAGGTACGCCCTTCGCGTCCAACCCGGGGCCGATCCACAGGTCTTGAGCATTGCTCCGGCGAAAGCGGCCTGGAGGTGCTGGAACGCTTCGACGGCGTCGTCGACGAGGCTGTACGAAGCGGCGCTGAGGCAGTGGTGATGGTCAGTCACGGAGTGGCGATCCGGGTCTGGCTCGCGGCTCGCGCAGTCAACGTCACCGCCGAAGACGTGAAGCGTCGCGAGTTGGACAACACAGGTGTCGTGATAGCCGACCGCGCTTCCGACGGCACCTGGCGAGTCCTGTCGTGGGCCGGTCTGCCAATCGGACCCGCTGGTGATGAGCCGCGGGACAGCGGTCCGGCAGGCCAACCGCTGTAGTACGGCCAGTTCGCTCGGTTCAGCCAGTCTGACGCGGCCAAGGGACTGCCCCAGACAGTCATCTAGTACTCCAGTTGCAGTTTGCTATTGCCGCTGGTCAGGGGCGTCTTTCTGAGTGTATTCAGCTGACGTGCCGTCATGTGGTGGTTGTTCGTGACCGGCGTCGGGTGATCGCTGTTGTACTGATCATGCAAGATGATGTGCAGCCTGATGTGTGGGCGGGCGAGCTGGAAGAGGTGCTGCTGCGGGTTGGTCACCGGTTCGGCCGGGCCGATCTGCGGCGGCGGATGCGCGCGTATGTGCATGGGTTGCTGGGTCCGGTCGAACGGAAAAACAGCTGGCAGCTTGCCGAACATGCAGGTCACAGCACACCTCATGGATTGCAGAACCTCCTGAACCGGGCCCGGTGGGACGCGGACGAGGTCCGTGACGATGTGCAGGCATACGTCGCCGAGCGGCTCGGCGAGGACGACGGCGTCCTCGTGATCGACGAGACGGGGTTTCTCAAGAAGGGCACCACCTCGGCCGGGGTGCAACGGCAGTACTCCGGTACGGCCGGCCGTCGGGCCGCAGCGAATAGAGCACCTCGTACACCTCGCGGCGGACCTCGACCGCTTCGTACGCGGCGGGGATGGTGCGGGCAAGCTCGGTCTCCCGGAACGCGTCGAGCGCCTCCTGGCTCTCGACGAAGTAGATGCCGCACACGTCGCCGGTTGTGCTGTCGCGGCCGTAGACCTTCTGCAGGAGACCGGGTACGTCACGGAAGCGGGGCCGCCGCTCCAGCAGGCGCCGCTCGAACTCCTGCGCATCGAGTCCGGATGTGATCCGGACGAAGAGGATGGCGGGCATGGAGTCACCTCCGTCCTTGAGATGCCCCTAATTCGAGTCTAGTGCTGTGACCGGACACGTTCACCGGGGTGTCGGCCGTGCTGGCGGGGGCCGGCGGGCAGGCACCTGATTCCACCGTTCGGGTGGCCCCTTCTTCCGACGCTGTGTCAGCGGGTAGGTCTACGACTGTCATATCGGCGCGCTCGTGCGCTGGCCAGTTGGGAGAGACGACCATGGCTGAAGGCAAAGTGAAGTTCTTCAACGCGGACAAGGGGTTCGGGTTTATCACGCCCGAGGACGGCGGTAGTGACATCTACGTCCACTACTCCGAGATCCAGTCGGGCGGCTACAGGTCCCTCGAAGAGAACCAGCGAGTCGAATTCGACGTGGGGCGAGGCGCGCAGGGCCTGCAGGCGACGAATGTCCGTGTCATTTGAAGCCGAACATGACCGAAGAGGCCAGGTGACAGACCGGTGATTAACCACGGCCGACACCTTGGTGAACGTTTCCGGTCACAGCACACTAGCCAGTAGTCAAGCTGTAGATCGTGATCTCGCTGGTCAGGGCCTGTGCGGACACAGGTCCGGCCACCGTTGATCATCGTGAGTTGTGTGGACTGACGAAGAGACGGTGGCCGCAGGTCACAGTATAGATCCCGCCCGTTGGCGGGACGCGTTCGAGGCCCTGATGGGCCGGATTGCCAGGACCGCGTCGGCCGCACGCTCGCATCGCTCGGGCTCACGTGACAACGCGCGCTCCGACCGACGGGAGCGGAAGGCCAAGTGCACCAGCGAACTTGATTGGTTGGTGTCGGGGGCCGTTCGCCTGACGCCGTCCGAGCCGTTTCGGTAGTTCGGGGCTGTGCGGAACTCTCAGGGCGGCTGCTTGACGGCTCGGTCGCCCGGGAAGTCGCCTCCTGAGCTCGTCGGCCGCAGTCCTGACCAGGGCGGGAAGGACTGGAAGCCGCTCCCGGGTCCGCTGGTCCATGCGAGCTTTGCGCCGGGTGACGTGCTTGCTCTGGGAGATCTCGGCCTCCTTGACCGGACACGGGGCGACCCACGGGCCCCAGCGGCCCGGCTCTTCCAGAGCCCACTGGGCCAGATCCAGGTAGAACGCCCGGACCGTCGTCAGCAGGTTGATGATGCTCGTTCGAGGGCTCGTGACCTCGACGGATGTGCCGTCGGGCAGCCGCCGGACCGTGGTCTTGGTGCGCGCAACACGAACGCCTGGTCAGCGACATCTTCGACGCCGCCTCGTTGTTGGGCCGACGACATTTCCAGGGTCAGTCCGTCGTACCGGGGACACCACTCTGTAGTACCCCTCCGCACGTGGCTCACGCCGTCACTCGTTCGAGGTCTGCCACAGGACCGTCCGAGACGCCGGCGGATCGTTTCAGCGACGACGGGAAGGGCCCGTGCGAAGCCGCTCGTATCAGTCACATTGGGCACCTCAGGTTATGGCGACCGGGAGGATTCGGCCATGACTCAAGCACGCCCCGTCACCACGGCGACCTCGGCCGGGACGACGCCCCAGCCGCCCTTCCACATCACGAAGGAGGAAGAGCGGCGGCTACGCATTCAGGCCGAACGGATCGAACCGGCGCTCGTCATCTCCCAGCCGTCCTCGTTTGACGAGTACGTCCGCCAGCTCATGGTGCCCCCGGCCGTCATGGACTTGGCCCACAAGGCCGCCAACCTCCGGCTTTCGGCCTGGGAGATCCAGGCCGTCCGCTGGCATCTCGAGCCCACCACGGACACTCAGCCCCGGCTGCTTCGGCAGATCCTGCACGACAAGGTTTACGGCGAGAACGGCGACCGCAGCCACCCCCCGTACATCCGCGTGGCCTGCACCGGCAAGGGCAAGTATGACGACCTGGCGAGGGACCACGGGGTCGCGGAGCCGTACTTCGACGAGAACGCGAGATACGGCTCACCAGTGGTGCTGGAGATCTGGCCGGCGCAGCACTACTCACCGATGCACTCGCACGGCAACACCACGGGCATCGTCTACTGCCTGGCCGGGCAGCTCGACGTCATGTCGTACGGTGCGCTGAGGTGGGACGCCGAGAAGCGCGGGCTGGTCACCCTGACGCCGGGTCAGTGTGCGTGGCTTACCCGTGAAACGTACGCCGTGCACAAGGTCTTCTGCCCGATGGACGGCAATGGCATGAGCGAAGACGGCCTCATGAACAACAGTGCTGACTTCGGCGCCAGTTTCCACGTGTACCTCAACGAGAAGGAGGTGCACCTGGACGCGTACGAGGGCGCCGACCTCACCCGTGAGGTGTTCCACTACATCCACGAGAAGGAACCGCACGACGAGCGGAAGTTCACGACGTACTCGGACCTCTCCTGGCCCGTGCTCCGCGAAGTCCTCGCGAAGACCCCGATCCAATAGACGCATAAGCGCAGGACGCCGGCGCGGGAGGCGTTCGAGCACCGGGATCAGCTGTGGGGGGACTCGCCCCGCCGGCCCGCCTCGGCAGCATCCGAGTCGACCGTCGGGGCGCGGTTGCCGGGGCACGTTCGACCGACCGGGGGAATGCGGCACTCCTCAAACGTGTCAGCGTCATATTCGAGCCGTTTGGTGGTCAGGCTGACCGGCGGGTGCGGTCGCCGCACCTGAGCTGATGTTGGGAGAGTGCAGCATGACGGTCGAAGAGACCAGTCCCGGAACTGTCGCGGACTTCCCGTTCGGACCCGACCATGAGACCTGGCACGAAATCCTGAAGAGCCAGGGACTCACCGACGGCCAGGCCAGCCAGGTCAGTGGACCGCTCAAGAACCCCGCCAACGTCTATCCGAAGGAGCCGGGCATCGATGCCCGCGACTTCCAGATCGGGGGTCACGCCATCACCGACGTCCAGCGCCGCAAGGCTCTGGACGCCATGGAGAAGTACCTGATCTACAAGCGTGACCACATGCTGGGCTACCAGTTCAACCAGGACACGGACGGCACCCGGCTGGATCTTTCCCGGTTCCTGGACTGCCACATCAACAACATGGGCGATCCGTTCGACCGTGGCGGCTACAAGCCGAACACGCGGGTCGCCGAACGCGCCGTGCTGGACTACTACGCCTCCCTGTGGAACGCGAAGTGGCCGCACGATCCCAGGGACGGCGAGTCGTACTGGGGCTACATGACGTCGATGGGCTCCACCGAGGCGAACCTCTACGCCATGTGGAACGCCCGCGACTACCTCGCGGGCAAAGCGCTCCTCAAGACCACTGGCGATCGAGGGAACACGCTCACCTACGTGGAGCCCGCGCCTTATACACAGGAGGAGAAGTTCTTCGTCCCCGTCGCCTTCTACTCGCAGGACACGCATTACTCCTTCGGTAAGGGGATGCGGGTCCTAGGCATCTACAACGTCTACGCCGCAGCGAAGAAGTTCGACTACGACTGCCCCATCGAGGGCGGCTGGGACAGTTGCCGGGAAGGGGTCCCCTCCAACGCCGACGGCGAAGTCGACATCGACAAGCTCGTCAAGCTGGTCACGTTCTTCGTGGGTAAGGGGCACCCGATCCTGGTCAGCCTCAACTACGGCAGCACCTTCAAGGGCGCGCACGACAGTGTCGAGGAGATCTGCCGGCAGCTGCTGCCGATCTTCGAGCCCAAACACCTCGAGCACGAGCTGACGTACGGCCCCGGGCAGACCGTGAAGCGCCGCCGCTTCTGGATCCACGTGGACGGAGCTCTCGGCGCGGGATACGGCCCCTTCATCCGGATGGCGTCGGCGAAGCCGGACGCCTTCGGCTGGACCCCCGAGGTCGAGCTGCCGGAGTTCGACTTCGGCCTCCGGTTGAAGTCGAAGAGCGGCAAGAGCGTGGACATGGTCTCGTCCATCTCGATGAGCGGCCACAAATGGCCTGGCGTCCCCTGGCCATGCAGCATCTACATGACCAAGGTCAAGTACCAGATGGCGCCTCCCGCGGAGGTGCCGGTCATCGGTTCCAAGGACACCACCTTCGCCGGTTCGCGCAACGGGTTCTCGCCGCTGGTGATGTGGAATCACCTCGCCCAGCTCTCCTACACCGATCAGGTCGAGCGCTGTCGCATCGGCATGGAGCTGGCGGAGTACATGGAGCGACGGCTGAAGGAGCTGAACATCAAGCCGTCTCTGGAGGTCGCCCGGACACCCGGATCGTTCAGTGTCCGCTTCCGTCGTCCCAATCCGCGCCTCCTCGCCAAGTGGTCGATGTCCGAGGTCGGCGATCACGTCCATGCGTTCGTCATGCCGTCGACCACGCGCAAGGAGATCGACGAGCTGATCTTCGACCTCCAGACGAACGACGCCTTCGTCTCGCCGCCGACTCTCGCCGCGAGCAGCCCGGAGGCCCTGCTGGCCGCCCTCCCCGCGGTGAAGCTCGCCGAGGGGGTCGTCTCCCTGGGTGCTGTCCCCATCAGCGGACGCGGTATGGAGTAGGCCCCGACGCCGTTGAACGCTCCCCGGAGATTTCCCCGGGGAGCCCGGCACTCTTCGGACAACAACAAAGCCCCGGGTTCATGACCTGGGGCTTTCGCGTGGAGCGGATGACGGAAATCGAACCCGCGCTACAAGCGGTTCCGCTTCGCTGCCAGCTGTTTTTCCGTCCGACCGGACCCAGCAACCCATGCACATACGCGCGCATCCGCCGCCGCAGATCGGCCCGGCCGAACCGGTGACCAACCCGCAGCAGCACCTCTTCCAGCTCGCCCGCCCACACATCAGGCTGCACATCATCTTGCATGATCAGTACAACAGCGATCACCCGACGCCGGTCACGAACAACCACCACATGACGGCACGTCAGCTGAATACACTCAGAAAGACGCCCCTGACCAGCGGCAATAGCAAACTGCAACTGGAGTACTGGCCGTACGTAGGCTCCAGGAACTCGAAGCCGACCCGGACACCCCGGCCAAAACGCTCGAGTGGGCACGCCGGAGGCTTGAGCGGGAAGAACAGCACGCTCCGCCAGTCTCGCCGAAGCGTCCGAAGGCACGCAGCGTTCCCGAGAGCGGCAGCGTCTGGTGGAGCATCTGTATCAGCCCGGTCTGTATCCGCAACTGACCACCGCACCGCCGTTGCCCCGTCTCCGTCCAGGCGGGGCTTCGTCGTCCCCAACGAGCTGTTCAAGATCAGATTGGTGCGGTAGGTTCCCCTCTTCACGCGTGACATGTACACGCGTTCGATTGAAGGGGATTCGTGCGTATCAAACTCCTGCCTGGCATAGCCGCCATCGCCGCAGCAGCGGCACTCGCCGGCGTACTTCCACTCCAGCAAGACGACACCAAACAGGACACCACCAGCCAAGTTGCGCAAACACGAGACATCCAGCCGCAGTACGCGACCACCGCAGACACCACCATCAGGCTGAAAGTCAACATCACCCAAGAGCAGATCGACCAAGCACGCGAACGCGTCAAAGCCAGCAAGGACGGCAAAGCTCCCGAGCCCCCGAAGCAGGACAGCAAACAGCCATCAGAACGCAAAGCGAAGGACGGCAAAGCTCTCACCCTCGGCGACGCGTACAAACTCGCGAACGAGCGCAACCAGCAGGCCAAGGATCATCCGTACAAGGACTTCGGGCGCGCCGCTAAGAAGTCATCTCATTTGGCGAGTCTGCGGTAGCAGATGAGGGTGCAGGCGATGCTCGTGAAGGCGAGGAAGTGCTCGGCTTTGCGTTCGTAGCGTCGGTGGAGTCGTCGGCAGCCGGCGAGCCAGGCCATGGTGCGCTCGATGGTCCAGCGGTGGCGCCCTAATCGCTGCGAGGTCTCGATTCCTTTGCGGGCGATGCGGTGGGTGATGCCGCGCCCGCGTAACCATCGCCGCAGGTGGGAGTAGTCGTAGCCCTTGTCGGCGTGCAGCTTGTCCGGCTTGCGCCGTCGGCGTCCGCGGCGGGAGCGGATCGGCGGTATGCCCTTCACCAGGGGGATCAGGGCTTGGCTGTCATGCAGGTTCGCCCCCGAGATTCCGACAGAGAGGGGCAGACCGGTCCGCTCGGTGATCAAGTGGATCTTCGACCCGTACTTGCCCCGGTCCACAGGATTCGGACCTGTCAGGTCCCCCTTTTCACGGCCCGCATGTTCACCGAGTCGATCGCGCAGCGGGACCAGTCCAACTCCCCTCGGGAGCCGAGTTCGTCGAGAACCAGGCGGTGGAGCTTGGCCCACACCCGGGCCTTCGTCCACTCAGAGAAGCGCCGGTGGGCCGTGGCCCCGGACGGCCCGAACGACGCGGACGGCAACTGCTGCCACGTGCAGCCCGACGTGGCCACGAACACGATCGCAGCCAGCACATCCCGGTCACCATGCCGGCGTCGGCCGCCGCCCTGAGGCCGCGTGGGCGCCTCCGGCACCACCCGCTGGAACAGCTCCCACAACTCATCCGGCACCAGCCGCTCAACGATCCCCACCACGACCGACAGACTACTCAACAACCCAAATGAGATGACCTCAAGACTGCGACCACCAGCAGCGGCGACAAGATCACCATGAGCCCGACGGCACTGTACGACCTGAACGAGAGCACTGTCGGCTACCCCGTCGGAACAGTCCCGCCGGCCGCACTGGAGACAGCCTGCTTCGGCGGCACCGCGGACTTCGACGCTGTGATCGACCGCTTCTCCTCCTGCTCCCGCATGACGATCACCGTCGACTACTACAAGATCAGCACCAATCAGCCACCGGGAGCACGTGGGCACCACGACCGGCAAGATGAAGTTCTTCCAGCAGCAGTACAACACTGCCCGCTCCATGCGGATCTTCGCCAAGATGGAACCCGGCTCCGTCGACTACCAGTGGGGTCTGTACGACGACATCTGGACCGCTCCCGGTATCGACCTGACCGTTGTTGGTAACTGCTTCGGCACTGGATCCGGCTGCTCAGCAACCCAGCCTCCTATCACGCTGACGTGGGAGAACTGGGACAGCATCGACACCTGGTACTACTGGAACATCAACAGCGACGCCACCCAGGGCTACGGACGCGACAAGCAGGCCGCCCACCAGTCGCACGTGCAGATCTACACCGACACCGGCGAATACCAGACCATCAACAAGGCCTCGGCAGCCAAGCGAATCATCCGCTGCGACTCCGCCTACTACATCTACCCGGACTGGCCCGAAGGCTGCGTGTTCCTGGAGACCATCCCGCGGATGATGTACTCGACCGCACCGGACTCCCCCCACAAGGAAGTCGCCGACCACATCTACATCACCCAGAACAATCCGGACAGCACCTATCCGACCAGCACGACAGCGAAGAAGTTCCCGGGCGAGTACCTGATGGACTATATGGCTCCTGGTCTGCACCGGATCCACAAGGACTTCCACCTGGACGAGCTGAACGCGAACACCTCGCACAAGGACGCTGCCTGCACCTCGACCGGCGACTACTCCAGCACCGGGCTTCCGCTGTCGCTTCGGCCTGACACGGCCAACGGTGAGGAGTGCGACGAGTACCCGTTCCGCACCACCCTGGAAGGCGCCGCCAACCCTGACTGGGACTTCTCCGTCCGTGCGGTCAACGGGTCGCAGAACGGGTCCGCTGGGCAGACTCTGATGGTCTACATGCGGAACCACCGCATCCTCGCGTGGGACGACACGCTTCCTGCGGACTACAACGATCGTTTCTACGTGCAGATCGTCAACTTCTAAACGCTGGTCCGACCTGCAAGAATGACGGCGCTACCCCAGCTGATCGGGGTAGCGCCGTTCTCATTCCTGGAAGGACCCGCGTGGACATAGGCACGCTCACCGCATACTTCGGCGGATGGTCCTACACCTTCACCCCACTCCAGCCTCAAAACGCCCTGCATGCCATCGGCACCAGCAGCATCCAGCAGGTCGCCGACCCGCTTGCCGCACTCCGGGAAGCCGACGATGAAGGTGTCGAAGACGACGGCATCCTGCTCGTCGCCAGCCGTGTCAGCCCGGCATGGACGCTAGTCGTCGAAACGTTCGGCCTGACCGGGTTCATCTGCTGTGACCGGCACATCCTCGAGCAGCTCCGCCATCCAGGCCAGCGATCGGTGTTCTTCTTCGAGAATGACGAGGACGCGAAGATGATGTGCGTCGACACCGGCGAGACATGGTGCGGCCTGGACATGCACACCGGCCGCCGTTGGGGCACTACGGGGGAACAGCTCGCAGAAGCGCTCAACGAGGCAGGCTTCCCATCAGAAGGCCCGTACGCGGACATTGCCAACCCGCCTATCCCACACGATGAACTCGCGCCTCGAGCCATCCACGCAGCGACAGGGCTAGAACTCCCCGCCCTCGACCTGGATGGAGTCTGGCTCTCCGGCATCGCTCGATGAAGAAGTGGATCGTCGCTGGTGGGCTTCTTGCGGGGCCTGCCCGGACCGATGCGCGGGACGCGGATCTTCTCCAGCACGGCTTTGAACTGGGTGCAGTCCGCCCACTGTCCCGCGGTGACGATCAGGGACAGCGGGCGGCAGCGGCCGTCCGCACTCAGGTGG
Organism: Streptomyces spiramyceticus; assembly: GCF_028807635.1. NCBI lineage: Bacteria > Bacillati > Actinomycetota > Actinomycetes > Kitasatosporales > Streptomycetaceae > Streptomyces > Streptomyces spiramyceticus. Next base: position 688,861 of record NZ_JARBAX010000002.1, on the reverse strand, counting down.
AGCTTGCTGGTGAACCCGCCGCGCGAGCGGCTCAGGCCCTCACTTCCCGCACCACCTCCACCAGGCGGGCGACCAGGCTCTGCCAAGCGGACTCGCCCTGATGTTCTGGGACTTCGGCCCCCTTTGAGGCGGGTGCGGGCGGGGGCTCGGTGCGGGCGCCGGCCGCATGCTGATGCGCGCGAACGGTGGTGGAGTCCACCGCAATGTCCCAGTCGATCTCTCCCGCGGCATCAGCTGCCGCCTGCACCTGCTGAAGCAGTTGCTCCCATGTTCCATCGGCTGACCACAGCCGATGGCGTTCATAGACCGTCTTCCACGGCCCGAACCGCTCAGGCAGGTCCCGCCATTGGACCCCGGTCCGCACCCGGTGCAGAATCCCGTCGATCACCTGACGGTGATCCCGCCACCGGCCACAACGCCCGTTACTGACCGGCAGGAACGGGCGCAGCCGTTCCCACTCCGCATCGCTCAGATCACCCCGCCCCATGCCCGGAACAACGACCCGGGCACGAGGCAGTCACATGATCGCCCGGACAAGTCCTAAGCGGCTGTGGTGAAGTGCACTGCTGACCCTTCGCTGTTCAGTCTGGTCGCGAGCTTGGACGCGGAGAGGGATCAGTACCGGACTTCGCCGTAGCCGCTTAGCAGGGGCCAGCCAAGCGCCGTCACGGCCCCGCTTCGGCCCACCTCGCGCCTGTGTCAGCCCTGCGGCCCGCTGAATAGAACCCAGAGGGCAGACTCGCCAACAGCGTCGAACTTGCCGGCGGGGCTCCTCATGTATTACCCCTACTTGGCCGTTCTTGCCCCGCACGGCCGCCGGTTGGTCCGCACAGGGCCCCGAGTTAACGTGCTGGCGGGTAGACCCGGAACTTCCAGGGCCATCGGCGCCCCGTGGGTTGCGGAACCAGGGCCCCCTCCCGCGGAGGCGGGGCGGTCTCGACGTACAACGGACTCGCCACCATCAGTCGGTGCTGCCCGTCCACGGCTTCGAAGTTGCACAGAACGCGGGCATGGCCATGCACGTGAACGGGTCCTTGTCGCCAGGAGACCATCATGTCGTGGGCCACTCTGGCCGCGTACTGCTGCATCCCACGCGGAGTGCGCACGAGGGATTCGGGGAGAGTCGTCTCACCGCGCTCCTCCAAGGCCACCAACTCGGCAGCCATGTCGTGCAGCCAGTCCGAACCGGACCCCATCCGGTTACGGGGTTGGTCGTCCTCTCCGATGACGTGCTGTGCGGAACCGCACAGCAGCACATCGACGCCCGAACATGCGGATTCTCCTGTGAACTGGGGGCACAGCAATGGGTTCTCGTGCGAGGTGAAGGTGTACACACCCTTGTCGTGCAGGCCCCAGTCCCGGACGCGGGGTCCTCGGTAGAACGGGCCCAAGAACTCCACCCACTCATACGCTCCGACGGAACGACACGAGGCCGGGACCGCCGTGTGCGCCGTGCACGTCTTCTCGAGGTACGCGATGGCCCTTTCCAGATCCGGGCCCTCGGGCTCTCCGGCACCGGCCGAGCCGGACTCGCCGACCGCCAAGCGGCCCCCGACGCCGAACGCCGTGGTCTCGAGTTCGAGGGAGCGGCCTCCGAGAAAACCCTCTGGGCCACCGTGGAAATGCCGGAGTTTCTCTCGTGAAAAGTAGAGCAGGTCCCGCATCCGACCCCCGCAACTCGAACCGATCAGCAGCATCGCGAGCCTACTGATCGTTTCATCATGCCGTGCGTAGTCGCCTCAAACACACGCTGGAGCAGGCGAGTTCAAACAGCGCAGGCGCGTATCTCGTAGCGGATGCGCAGGCGTTTGAACTCGTGGAGCCAGGCGGAAGGCGCGCTCAACCACCCAACCGGTCATGCCCAGGCCAGAGTCGTGCCGGACTCCATGGCGAGCGATCTTCAGGGCGATCCCTCGGCTACGGAGCAGGCGAGGATACTTATCGAAGTCGCAGCCGTGGCCAGCTAACAAGCGTCGGAGACGATTTCGAGGACACCCACGCGCGCCACGGATGCGGGCAACGGCGCCGAGTAGCGGAATCAGCTGGGTGACATCTTGTGCCTGCCCGCTCAGCATCCGCCCAAAGCGGCGTTCCGGGCACCGAGAGAACCCCGGCCACGCCCTTGGCGCCACACCTGGCATTATGCCACTGCGATGCTGAATAGACCGATCACTGGGGGCGTCGGCCTGCCCCCGTATGTCGCGCTCGCCGATACCGTGCGCGCCTGTTGGCCGGCTCCGAGAACGTAAACCGCACCGAGGCTGCTGCTGCGGACGGCCGCCTCCGGGAACGCAGCCCTCGGCTCGCCCTGTCTACGGCACTGGCGTGGCCCAGCCACGCCCACTTCGATCCTCATTGATTCGAGCGCCGCTTCGATGCCCCACGAATGGAAGGCTGCGAACAGAGTTGGTTGTGCCGGCGCCTTCTCCGGCGCGAAGACGTCTCAGCGAGTAACTACCTAGGCTACGAGGCAATACCCAACTGGGCCACGTCCCGCGCGCCGAACAGGTCGTCGAAGCGACGGGCTCCCTGGGTGGAGATCAGCAAGTATGGGGCGCCCGATCCCGCAATACTATGCGGCCCTTTCTGTCCCGCGACGAGCACATCAGGCCGCTACGGCGAGCCAAGTGCCTGCGTGCTGGACGCGCAGAGCGTCAAGACCTCCGCGAACGTGCCCGCGGCCGGCCAGGGCATTGACGCCGGCAAGAAAATCGCAGGCCGCAAGCGCCACATCGGGGTGGACACCCTCGGCCTGCTCCTGGCCGTCTGGGTCACCGCGGCCAGCGTGTCCGACAACGTCGGCGGCATGCACCTGATGTCCCACATCGCCGCCACCAACCCCCGCGTGCCCAAAGCGTGGGCCGACACCGGCTACCGCACCAAAGCCATCGACCACGGCGCCCGCCTCGGCATCGACGTCGAAGTCGTCCAACGCGACCCCGGCGTCAAAGGATTCAAAGTCATCCCCCGACGCTGGGCAGCGACCAGCGCAGGCCGATGTCATCGCCGCGCCGGCCGGCCAACGAGCGCTCGCAGTCCACGCGACTCGTTCTACCGGCCCGGCAACGTGCGGTTACTTGCTGGAGTATGACCGGGAGATTTTGGTGCCCGGCAGCGTGACGGGGAACTGGCGGATCTCCTGGCCCTCGGTTCGGAAGAGCCGATACACGTCTTGCTGGTACCAGTCCGCAACTGCCCGGTCGGTGTCTTTGGCGGTCATCACTTCCTCCCCGCCAACCGACTTGGTGTAGGACTTCGTGGTCCGCGTGCTGGTCTTGACACTGAGACCGTGGGACACGGTCGTGCTGACACTGGCACTGAGGCCCTTGAAGGCGAATCCTGCCTCGGCTGTGACACTCACGTTCATGTTCTCGTCGATTTCCTTGGCGTCTTCCGTGGTGACGCCTTCGGTGGTCGACCACTGATGCTTCCTGCTCGTACCTGCAGGAATGATGGTCCACGCGACGTTATGCCACCTGGAGTAGCGACGCATAATGTAATAGGGGGTGTTGGCCGCACGCCAATCGTCAGTTTGGCCGCCGTCTTTTGCGACGACGAACCAGGGAATGGCCACCTCGCCCGCCAGGGCGTTCGGCTGCGGCTCGTACTCGGGGGGCTTGTTGTAGTTCGTCAGAGCCGGGGATTCCAGCCGGGGAGGCTTCACCTGGGAGATCTTGACAACCTCCTCGAACGATCTCACCTCTTCGAGAGCGAAGATGTCGCTGCCATCAGGTCTCCTCTTGTCTGTCGACGCCAATTCCTCAGTGAACCCGCCCCCCAAGTTACGGCCCTGTTTCCAATAGAGATATTTCGCCTCGTCGAGGTTCCACATTCGGAACTTCTCCCCCTCGACCTTCTCCAGCTGCCACGTGAACGTCTTCGGACTCTCCCACTGGGCATTCTCCCAATGGGTGGCGAACGCGGTCCCAGCGGAGATGCGCAACATGCCACTGGGACGGGCGACCCAGCTCGTCGCGTTGACCATCGCCATCATGAACCTGTCGCTGTTCGGGTCGGTGCAGTGGAAAACGAACTCCGCAGCCTCCTTCTGAACAGAGCAGATACCACCGTTGAAGTAGGGCTTTGCGGCAGCGCCCGAGAACTGGCAGACCAGCCGGTAGACCTTGCCGATGGTGGGTCTGAAGTACTCCAGTTGCAGTTCTTCCTCCGCCGACTTCGGCCTCGGGGTTTTCTCTGTCGAGGTCATTCCCTCTCTCCTTTCATTGGCACGCGAATCCCGGGCGCCGCACATCCGGCTGCGGGCCCGTCACGCGACCCGCCGCCGGATGCGGAAGCGGAACGGGCCTGAGAGGTGGCGGATCGCACAGACGGCAGGCTCCGTCACGCATTGAGTCCGTATGCATACTTTATGCGACGGTGGCAGCCTTCCGCCCCAGGCTCGCCCGTACCGACCTGTCACGCCCTGCAGTCGGTGGCACCTCAGAAGAGAGTCGAGGCAGCGAGCATCGGTCCGGGCTTCGGCAGGCGGGCCGTGGAGCTCGCGACCTTCCAATCGGCAGCCAAGATCTTCAACAAACCATCGTTTGCTGAAGACCGCGGGAGCAACCGCCGAAGGACCCTCAGAGCCTTCAAAAACTCCGTCAAAAACCAGGGCGGTTCAACAACCCTCGATCACCCTTTTCTGAGAGAATTCCGGGCGTGAGCACGCCACTTGAGCCCGACCAGTTCGAACTCCTGGTCGCCGAGCCCGCAGTCCGGCCCGAGATCCACATCGGATACGCCCGGGTGTCCACCGACGGACAGAAGCTCGACCGCCAGATCGACGCCCTCAACCAGGTCGGCTGCCGGCGGATCTTCGCCGACAAGAGGTCCGGCAAGAACGACCTCCGCCCGGAGCTGAAGGCATGCCACGCCTCCCTCCAGCGCGGCGACACCCTGGTGGTCCCCGCCCTCGACCGCTACGGCCGGTCCCTGCAAGACCGGATCAACATGGTGAGCGAGCTTCGCCGCCGGGAGATCGGCTTCACCTCGCTGCACGAGCGCCTGGACACCACCACCCCCGGTGGCCGGCTCGTCTTCCACGTCTTCGCCGCCCTCGCCGAGTTCATCCGCGAGCTCATCGTCTCCGGCACCCGCGAGGGCCCCGCAGCAGCCCGCGCCTGCGGCAAGGTCGGCGGCCGACCCACCGTCGTCAACCCGGACATCATCAAGGCCGCGCGCGACATGCTGCCCAACCCCGAGCTCTCGATCACCTCGATCGCCAAGCTCCTTGGCATCAGCCCGGGCACCCTCTACAACCACATCCCCGACCTGCGCGAGCTCCGCACCAGCCGCATCCCGGCCCAGCTCGAAGGCGGCACCCGGTGATCCCCGGCCCGCACCGGCTCGGCGCCACCGCGCCCGGCCGGCCCGGACCGTTCGGCACCTGGGCCGACGACTACCCGGGCCGGCCTGCCGACAAGCCGGTACAAGCTCAACGTGGCCAGCACCCGGCCTCAAGATCAATCCCTGGCGTTCAATCCTGGAGGAATACCGGACCCCTGAGCCCGGCGTGAGCGTTTAGGTCAACGCTTGCTCTCGACGTAGTCGATGGCGGCCCCCACCGTGGTCATCTTCTCGGCCTCGCCATCGGGGATTTCGATGTCGAACTCCTCCTCCAGCGCCGGGTAGATGTCCTCCATGTCATCCTCCGATGCTCCGAGGTCGACGAACGACGACCACCTCGTCACGTCCTCCGGGGCACACTGCAACAGTTCAACGACGACCTTCTTCACGCGCTCTTCGACGTCGGACAACCGAACTCTCCTCATGGCCCGGACCGGAACAGGGAGTTCCTGAGTAGCACTCGCACGGACCACCGTCACAGACACGACCAGCGTCCGCGCAAGGTCCACTCGAACGGTGTAGACAGCGCCTGACCTGCAGCTGTGGCCGGGCCCACAGCTGCAGGAACCGCCGCTCCCGCTGCTGACAGCTCAATCTGGCGAACTACTTGTCACCTGGTTCGCCGCTCGCTAACGGCGCCCCGAGACCCCCGCGAGTTCACGGAAACTGAAGGGTCTTCAGCGGGAACCCGAGGGTCCGTCGTCGTGCTGTGTGGGGTTGAACCCTCGGGTTCGGGGTGAAGTCGCGGGGTCGGTTTCCAGGGGTCGTTCCAGGAGTTGGCGTGCTGCGGCCGCGTAGCGGATCGCGGTCTTCTCGTCGATGCCGAAGACCTCGGCGAGGTGGAGCGGGTCGGGGCCGTGGACGAGGGCTTCTTCGAGCTGGCGGTCCGCGCGGAGCCGGTCCAGCGTGGCGTCCTGGCCGCGGAGCTCGCGCTCGATCCACCATGGGCTGACCGGGCCGGTCCCCAGCGCGGTGTTCATGTTGATGATCAGATGCGGGTTGGCGGTGTTTGGCCAGCGTCGGCGCCGGTGCTCCAGCCAGTCCAACAGGGTCTGCCGGGTGAGGTCGTCCAGCGGGTGGGAGCGTCCGTTGAGGGTGATCCGGCGGTTGCCGAGGTCGACGTCGTCGAGCTGCTGGCTGCGGATCGTGCCGGGGCGGGCGGCGTGGACTGCGGCCAGGACGAGCGCGAGACGTCCGGCGGGGGTCGTGACGGCCTCGGCGGAACGGGCCACGTGCGTGGGTGGCAGCGGTTGCAGCACGGTGGCGACCGCCTGGCCGACCTTGATCCGGGAGGTCGGGTTGCGGAAGACGAGGCCGTTCTTCTTCGCCCAGGCGAACAACGACCGCAGGGCGACGAGCGCTTGGTGGCGCTCTCGTCCTTGGAGGGTCTTGACGTGGGCCAGGACTTCCTCGCGGGTGACCTCGCGCAGGTGGTCGTGGTCTGCCGACCACCGCAGCAGGACGGGGCGAATCGCGTTGAGGTAGCCCTGGACGGTGTTCGGGTGGCGGGCCAGGGTGCGCGGGCCGCCGTCGTGCAAGGTCCGGCTCCACTTCCCGGTCTCGCGCCCGATGCCCGGGGCCAGGCCGTCGAGCTTGGACTCCAGCCAGTCCTCGAAGGACGGACGGCGGTCGTCGAGGAAGATGCCCATCTCCTGGAGGACCTCGACGGTGCGCTCGATGCTCAGGTTCAGGGCTCGCAGCGGGGCGGAGATCTCCGAGTGCCGCAGCCGGTCTCCCTCGACGTGCCCGAAGAGCACCATCGCCAGGGCCCGGTCCACGTCCTCGCGCACTCCCTTGGGCCAGCCACGGGCCTCGGCCAGGTTGTGGGCGAGGTGTCGTGCCCAGGCCAGCCACCCGTCGACGAGGGTTTTCTGCTCGGGGTCGAAGCGGTGGAAGTCGCGGCGGACGCCGTCGAACAGCACCGGCTGGACCCAGCGTAAGTAGGGACGTGCCGCTGGTGGCGGCGGGGGCTTGCGCGGTGCCCCTCGACGGTCGTAACGCCGGGGCGGAGTGGTGCGGGCACCGCGCATTGAGAGCATGTCGGCGAAGAACAGCTGGTGATGGCGCCCGACGCCGTCCAGGTGGTGCACCGCGGTGGCGGATCCGTGCAGCCGGCCGGTCGCCCTCGCCTCGGCTCGGGCCTGGCCCCAGCACAGTCGGCAGTACTCCTTGCGGACCGGCTGCTGCCGCTGGCAGCCGCGGCACTGGCCGGGTGCGTGGTCGCGGGCGAAGAGGTAGCAAGCTGGGCAGAGTCCGCTGGTGAACGGGCGTTGGACCCGGCCCCAAGCCAGACAGCTGCCGCAGCTGGCCGGCCCCGAAGCGCCCCCTCGACGTGTTCTGGCCGCGGTCACGTCGGCGGCATGGAGCGGCCGTCGCGGCGGCGGGGAACCACAGCCGGAGCTGGCATGTTGGCCCCGACGGCTGTCCGGACGGCGGTCTCCTCGCCGGGTCGGGCCACCTTCTGCGGTTCGGGGATCATCAGCTCGCCGATCTCGCAGTTCAACACCACGCAGATGACGTCCAGGTCGTCGAGTTTGAGGGAGACCGGCTGGCCGGACCACAGCCCGGACATCTTGCCCGCCGAGATCACCAAGCCGTGTTCGGCCAGGCTGCGTTGCAGCTCGGATGCCTTCCAGATGCCCTTGTTCGCGGCCGTCAGCCGCAGGTTCCATCTCATCGCAACAGCCCTTCCAGCCGCTTCGCGGCCCGTTCGGTCCCCGCGACCCAGGCGTCCTCGACCCGGGTCTGCTGAACATGTACGTACCGCATCGTCGTGGCGATCCAGGAATGTCCCAAAATTTCCTGGATCGAGACCAGGTCCAGCCCGTGCAGATAGAGCTGCGACGCGCAGAAATGCCGCAGGACGTGCGGCGTCAGCTTGTCCGTCCAGCCCGGCAGATGCGCCTTGGTCGCGGCGGTGAGCCCGTTGCGCAGAGCGTCGTCGCCCACCCGGCGGGCGGAGCCGTCGGTGTTCTTGCGCTCGGAGGGGAACAGCGGGGCGCCGGGCCTCGTGTGGTCGTCGCCGAACTGGCCCCACACGTCCTCGATGAACCACTGGAGCGTCCGGCCCGCGCCGTTGATCAGTGGCACCATCCGCTCCCGGGGCCCCGACCCGCGCTTGCCCTTGCCGTAGCGGACGTGCAGTTTGCCGAACCGGCCGAGGTCCCACTTGATGTCGTTGAGGTCGAGTCTGCGGGCCTCATTCACCCGCAGGCCCACCTCGGACATCAGCTTCGAGGCGGTGTAGTTCCTGGCGGTCGGGGCGAACTTCCTGCAGGCCGCCAGCTCGCCGGCCCAGCCGGTGAACAGCTGCCCGACCTCCGGCTCCAGCGGCGGGATCCGCAACTGGGCGTCCTTCGCGCCGCGCGGCCGGTTCATCTCGTCGATCGGGCACTCCACCACCCGGCCGGTCATCTGGTGCAGTTCAACCTTGTGCCGCAGTTCCAGGAACGCGAAGTACGTGGTCAGCGCCTGTGACCGGGCCAGCCGGGTGCCGCTGGGCGAGCTTCGCAGAACCTTCCCGAAGTACGCGTCGGCGTCGGCGGGCTCCATGTCCCACAGCGGCCGGCCGAACCAGGCCCGCGTCTGGTCCAGGTGCCCGACGTCCCCGCGGATGGTGCCGTCCGCCAGCCCCGCCGACGCCCGCGCGAGCACGAACCCCGCCAGCGCGTCGGTCTCGAACTGCTCCAGCTCCTCCGCCGAGACCGGCGCCCGAACATCGCGAAGGTCCCGTACGACTGCCAGTGACGCCAACCCGAGCCTCCTCACCTTCGCCCGGACCGCGGATCGGTCGGATGAGATGAGAACGCTTCAAGAATCCCGAAGTTACGTCACATGGAGGCGGACCACTCGAAGGAGGAAGAACCCCCTGACCACAGGGCCAAGCCCTCAGCGGGGATCAGGGGAACTCAAGTGATGTCGCACACCTGCGGGAATTGCGGGCGAGCCGCACCGGCATCCCCCCCAGCTCGAAGCGAGCGCCCGGTGATCCCCGGCGAGCACCGCGCCAAGGGCGGCGCGCGCTCCTGATCGGTGCCGAGGTCCACGGCGAGCCCGGCCCCTTCGGCTCCTGGACTGACAAGCACGACCAGGAGCCCGACGACGCACCGGCCGCCTAGCCCGACGAAGCGCCGCGCTGCTGACTCACCGGCCCAAGATCATCCCCATGGCGGCTTTTGGGCTCACCTTGGCTGGACCCCTTAACGGCACCCCAACGCTACGCCGTCCCGGCGTCGATGCAGTCGCCGCACACGTCGCCTCACGCGACTCAGCGGCCCGCCGCCGGAGGTGAACCTCCAGAACCTACCGGCGGGTTCCTTGCTTCTCTGGCGTCCGAGCTGGGGCTTCAGGGCCGACTAGACGGAAGGGACATTGGCCGGTCAGGTCGCACGGTCTCGCCGTGCGTGGAACGTGCGCCCCTTCCACTTCTTCCAGGGCTGCCACCACTTCGGGTTGTAATCGAGGTCGTGGCGAGCCGCCTCCAGGAATGCCGTTTGTGCCTGTACGAACGTCTGGTTCGCCCGCTCAAACTCATCCTTGCCGAGCCCTACGTGAGGCACAGAGCGCCCCAGTTCTTCGGCTACCTCGATGACGTAGTCGGGCGCACACAGCCGCACTCCGTACAGGGCACAGAGCAGTTCGTTTCCTGACTCGGTACAGGCGTGGGAGCAGGTCGCCCAATAGGGGCTCGGCCGCCTCACCGCCTTCATGGTGCATGCCGTTGAACCAACTGGCGTTAAGTCCCACATGCACGACGGCGTCAAGGTAGCGGCGGTACGCCTGAGAGCGGTCTTCAGGACTGCCGACCCGGACGACGCCAACAGGCCGATAGCGATTGATGGCTGAGGCCGCGATGTTGCCAGCCGATCGGACCGCAGCGGGGCCGAGAATCGTGGGATCCATGTGGACGTTCTACACCGGCCCACGGGATGGAGGGCCTCACCACCCGCTGCGGGGCGCCAGGCGTACCGACTCCGCTGCCCGCCGACGTAGCTGACGCGTTCAGACACTGCCACGGCACGTTTCCGGCGTATTCCAGTTTCGGACTCCAACGTAACGCTCGCCCGTACGTCACGTCGCCAGCGTGCTCCGGCTGACCCTGTCAGGGCTTCAAGATCATCGCATTGCCCCCTTTGACGCGTACCTCGGTCGCACCCGCAGTACGCCCGCCATCCCAACCCCCTACGCGCGAAACCCCCGCCGGCACCAGCCGGCGGGGGTTCGTCACCTCTCACAGCCCCTATGAGCGGGGTCCTGACTGTAACTGTCTGACCAGGTGGAAGACCTCTCGTGCCGCATAGCGCTTGAGGCAACGGACGATTTCGCGACGGGTCTTACCCTCTTTGATCCGGCGCTCGTAATAGTCCTGAGTGCGCGGGTCGACCCGCAGACGGGTGAACACGATGCGATGGAGCGCGGCATTTGCCTGACGGTCGCCACCACGGTTGAGGCGACGGTACTGCCGGCGTCCCGAGGAACGCTCAACAGGACTGACCCCGCACAAAGCGGCGAAGGACGCCTCAATGTCCAGGCGTTCCGTGTCCGGACCGATCCCCACCGCGTCGAGCAGCTGCGGGGCATGACATTTAACGAGGCGGGCCAGACGAGCGTCCACATTGCGGATCTGCTCGGAGAGGTGGCCGATCCGGTGAGCCAGCAGACCCAGCGTGATCCGAGTGGCCTGCAGCACCGCCTCCACGCCGACCTCCTCGCGACCGCTGACGTCGGCGAACCGCGCACAGGTACGGAAGAGCTCGGCATTGCCCAGTCCGGCCAGTTCTTCCCGCAAGGCTGGGTCAGCAGTAACGAGGACGGACTTGAGCTGGTTGATGGCCTGGGTGCGGGCTTTGACGGCCGACACCTTCGTGAGTTTGTACATTCTCGCGATCTGCACCGGCCCGTCGCCCGCTTTGGCCCGGGCGCGGGCCCGCCCGCTCAGCACGGCTCGCGCCGCGTTCTGGACATCGAGCGGATCCGATTTGCCGCGCAGACGGCGATCTGCCCCGTCCATCCGATTCACGTCAAACACGTCTATGCCCTGGGCCAGCAGATAGCGCGACAGGGACGCCCCAAAGGAGCCGGTCCCCTCCACCCCGGCCCGCCCCACCACACCCAACTTCCTGGCCCACTTCAGCAGATCGCGGTATCCAGCCGCGGTGGCCGGGAACTCGCCGGTGGCAAGCACGGTCCCCATCACGGAGAGCACCGCAGCCACATGCGCATCCCGGTGCGTATCCACTCCCAAAACCACCTCCCCCGCAGGACGACGACGGGTCTGCGGAGCAGGCGACGTACTGGACATGGTCGAACTGGACATGCCCGTTCCCCTTCCGGTCCGATGGCGCGTCGCGTTGCCGGTACCGGGCCGCGTCGGGCGGTCAGAATCGTGAGGACGCCACAACAATCGGCAGGCCCCTATCGGGACACACCCCGCCAGCCCGGCACCGACAACGCACCATCCCCGGCCAACAGCCGACACTGTGACAACAGGACACTTCGGCCATAACAGAACACTCCGGTCAGGCATGTCATGAGTCAGACCCCAGGCCCGGGACAGCACGCACCCATCCTCCCGCCCCTCACCTCACGTTGGCCCCTGTGCTCAAACTCGATCGTCGGTGGGGACTATTCGATAGCCGACGCCCAGCACCGACAGCAAGTGCGCGAAACGAAGAGATCTCCGGGTAGGTCGAGGTTTCCCTGGCCCGCTCATGGCCGCGTACTGCGGTGGCAGGCCGGGCCCGGTGCCTCCCACGAATTTGGGGATGCTTGGTCTTGGCGCCAGAGCAGGTGCCGTTCTGGAAGTCGAGTGAGGATCGTGCTTATCGGCGAGTTCGCCGGTCGGGGTGCTGTTGAAGGGCAGGATTACCTTGCGCGCCCAGGAGTTGGCGCTGCGGCGGCAGGCGTTCCACGGGGCACGCCGAATGGATCGCTTTCCCCCTCAGCTACCTCCCCAAGGGCGGCATGGACTCGATCTACCCCCAACAAGAAGATCAGCCAGGCGCGGCTATACCCCTACAGGGGACATGACCCACAGCGGACGTTCCAACTTTCTACCTTAGGTGCGCTCCGATCGTGTTCCGGGCAGGCTGCTGCGAGACGACTCACCCTCCTGATCGTCAGATCTGTTGGACATCGTCGATAACTGAAACGAGCGTCCTGTGCCTGATCACCGCGACGAAGCCGGGATGAGCGGCCGCCGCCGGCTGCGGACATCGAAGGCTGTCGGCCACAAGCCCTATACAACAGGGGACATAGGCCACCACAATTCGCCAACCTTCACCAGTGTTGTCTCCGATGACCTGGCTGTTCACGGCACGGCGAAGCCTCCCGGTCCACCGGAATCCACCGCAACAGCCCGCCCGTTGGGCCTGGTCCGACTCGACAGAGACGCAGTACAACGGCGTGTTTCGTCCGGTCGGCCGCTCACTGACGCGCCGTGCTGACGCAACTGGCGAGATCCCGCCGCGCGGGCGCGGTGACTGCCCATGATCCGACCGGAACTGTCAGCGCCCGTTGGTACACACGGATTCAGGGCCGCGGAGTGCGGCCCGTCGTCACGGGGAGGGGAACCCGCCATGTCGAAGCCGCCCGTCGGCTACCACAACGTTCGCGCCGCCCGCCGAACTCGCCGCTGCCGGCCTTACCCTCGCGGCGGCCATGGCTCTGCTGCTGCCCAGGCTACGGATCCTCCTCGGCGCCCTCGCCACGCACTGGCAGTGGCCGGCGCTTGTCCTCCTGGCCGCAGGCGGCGCCTGGGCGGTCCGTACGGGCCTCGCCCAGAGCCGACACCGTCGCGACCGTGCGCGCCGAGCGGATCGATCCTTCCGGGCGGACCAGCTCGACGCCATGGACGACCGCGTCTTCGAGGAGGCGCTGCGCTACCTGATGATCCATGACGGATGACGCGCGAGGCAGGTCGGAGGGGGTGGCGACCAGGCCGCCGACTTGATTGCCGAGCACCGCTGCTCGGTCGTGCAGTGCTCCAGGCCAAGCACACCCGCACCGGGGCCAAGGCTGGCGCTCCCGTCCTGTACGCGGTCAACGGCACCGCCGGTCCCGTGCACGGCGCGCACCATGCGGTGGTCGTGACCAACGACGGTTTCACCCGCAACGCACACGCGTGGGGCGCGCGCCACCACATCCATCTGGTCGACCGCGAACAGCTGCTCCAATGGGCCCAGGACGGTGCCGCCCTGCACGAACTGCTCGCCCTGCCCGCCCGTACGCGCCGTGCTCTTCGCCGCGCCGCCTGACCCGACAGCTTCGTTTCGGCTCTTCAACTCGCCTCGGGGGTAGCCATGTTCGACGAGGACGGCCGTCTTGATCCGTTCCTGAAAACACTGCTCTGCGGCGTCTTCGCCCTCGCTCTCGGCAAGATGCTGTGGACGTGGCTGACTGGCACAGCCGTCGCGTGGATGCTCAACGGACCCTGGGCATGGCTCACCGACCATCCCTGGTGGGCCGCCCTCATCGGCGCCGGCTTGCTGGTGGTACTCGTGGGCACAGCCAGGGTCGTGCTGGTCGTACTCGGCTTCACCGGCGGTTACACGGGACCTTCGCCAGCTGCCCCGCTGAGTACGGAACCGGAGCCGGCTGGCGACGGGGTGACGTTCCGCATGCGGGAGCTGGCGGCCATGAGCCCGACGGAGTTCGAGGAGGCGTGCGCCCAGCTCCTCGTCCGCGACGGGTTCACCGACGTGCGGCGAGTTGGCGGAGCGGGGGACCTGGGCGCCGACGTCCGTGCGCTCGACGGCGACGGCGACCTCGTCATCATCCAGTGCAAACGCTACCGGGCACGGGTCACCTCCGGGCACGTCCAGCAGTTCAACGGCACCGCGCGGCCCCACCACGGCGCCGATGTGGCAATCATGATCGGCTTGGCCGGGTTCACCGAGCCTGCTGCCACGTTCGCACGGCAGCACAACATCACGGTTCTCGGCCGCGACGAGATTAAGAAGTGGGCCCATGGCACCCACCTGTACCGAGCCGCCGACGTCCTCACCTGACATGCCTCAGCCCAGTCGTCGGACACAGTCCATCAAGGATGCCCAAAGCCTTGTGTTCCGTTTCACGAAGGAGGGTCGTGGTCTTGACCCGGGTCCCGGGTCGCCCTGCAGTGAACAGTTGCAGGGAACTGTTCACTGCGTTTTGCTTCTGGCATGGCGCAGTCCCTCCGTCCTCAGGCCCTGCAACGTCAGCGACTGTTCAGAGATATGAGCGTGGAAGAGGTAGCCCAGGCTGTGGGAGTCACTCCGCGTGCTGTACGCCACTGGGAGGCGGGAACACGGGACGTTGGTGACCGGGCTTTCGGTCGGCTGCTGGAGGTGTTGCGATGTGGTACGCAGGATCTGACGGGGCGTGATCCGGGGACCGAGAGCCTGGCCGACTTGCGCCGTGAAGCAGGCATGAGCACCGAAGAGGCTGCTTCGGCTCTACGACGCAAGCAGGGCGCACGGGGCCTGCATATCAGCACTGAGAAGATCCGTGACTTGGAACGTGGCAGACGTGTACGCGGCTGGACGTGGGGGTCCCCGGAGACCCTTGGGCAGGTGGCCCGCATGCTCGCCCAGGTCTATCGGATTCCCGACCGGGTGGTGATGGATGCCTGGCGCCGCAGCCGTCCGGAAGACCCTCTCCCGCTCCTTCCTCCCCGACGTGCCCGTCAGCCGTCTGAGAAGTTGCTGGGTGCCTGGAGTTCCCTCAACGACCGGCAGCGCACCTATCTGACGTGCATCTTCCAGCAGGATCAGGAGGCCGAGGCGCAACAGCGCCACGCCCGTCATGTGGGTGCGGAGCAACGGCCGGCAGAAGAATGGCGGCGCATGACGTTGGCGCTCTCCGCCTCGTCCGATGCAGTCGGCTTTACCCGTATTCAGGAGCGGCTGCGCGAGGCTGGGGTGCACGACCCCGGTGCCGGGTCTTCCGTGGCCGCTTTGGAACGGCGTGGCCTGATCGTTGTGTACCGGGACCGGGTTTACGTCGACGGGCTAGGGGATTTGCCTCGTACCCGGGTGGAGATGACCCGGCCCGGCCGGGCGGTGGCCCGCGCGGCGCTCGGTGTTCCTCGCGAGGCGGGACCGCCCGCGCCACTGCTGTCGTCGTGGCTGTGGAAGATCGTGGTCCGTGTCGCGCGCGCTGGAACACAGGGGGTGGACGGCAGTCTCGCCGGGCGTGGACCGCATTACCTGGCGGTGGGGCAAAGCCCTGACGGACGCACCCCGAGCCGGGGTTTCATTGTGTTGCGGCACCCCGACGGGGTGACTCATGGGCCGTACCGGTGGTTCCTTACAGACTCCGGACAGCACCACATCGACGATCACCTTGACGCCTACCGCAGCCTGTATCCCGGCATCGATGCCGAGGGCGTCAACGGGAGCTCTGGCTAAGCGTTCTCGGGTCCATTGTCAGTGCCCTGCCGTAGGGTCCGGCCCGTGAAGCAAGCTGAGGGCACAACAGACATTCAGCAGACTCACTCGCTGCTGGAAATCGTCAAGGCATTCGCCGTGTGTGAGCACGCGATGGCCAACGAGGAACTGGATGGGCCGAGACGCCTCGACCGTCTCATGGAGGCCCACGGCATCCTGATGGCGGCCTGCGGCCCGGGCCACCTGATCCCGTTCGATGAACTGATGGGCAGGCTCACCGGCGACCGGGCTGGCTCGCTGGAAGGGCTGCTGCCCGACTGGATCGACAGCGACGCCCTCGCGGGCGTGCGCCTCATGGACAGCGAGGGTGTGGCCACCGAGGAGGGGTTCGACTTCCGGCACGAAGCCCAGCGCGTCATGCGGGCCGCACAGAAGGTCGGCAAGTTCGCCGGGCAGGTGACGAAACCGAAGCTGGATGACGAGTACAGCCAGGAAGCCGTCTTCAGCTCGATCAAAGGCCCCTTCTACGAGAGGCACCGCACCACGCTGGTGGAGAACCCGACGGTGCCGAGTGGCAACCTCGCGGAACTCAACCTGCCGTCCCGGGCAAACGACTTCTACAAGCCGATCCCCCAGTACGCGCAGTACAACGGCTGGTGGTGGCCCTGCCCTGCCTGCAAGTGGCCTATGAAGGTGACGGCTTCGCTCACGGGCGGACGCACCCGAGGCAGGGTGCGGTGCCTGTACCCCTGGCACGAGGAGACGGGAGCGTCGTACGAGTTCGTCGTGACTGCTCGGAAGAAGACAGCGCCCGTGCTGAGCCCGACGTTTGCATGCCGGGTTCCGTCCGGAAGGTTCGCGCGCCTGTGGACCGGGGCCGTGCCGCAGGTACCAGAACCAAGGCCAGCCGCAGACTACGCGGCGCTGGCACGGCCCGTGTGGCGCTACACCGTCGTCCCCGGTCTCCCCGAGCTGGCCCTGCACCGAGCCGCTGCGGCGGCCCTGGAGGGAACAGCCTGGGCGTCGCACCTGTGGCCCAACGGGGACCAGTGTGACCTGTGGATCACCCGTGAAGGCAGGGAGAAGCCGCGGTTTCCTGCCGACTTCAAGGACTACACCTGGCCGAATCACCTGGTCAACAAGCTGCACATGGACGGCGGCGATCAGGGCGGCGCGGAGTATCTGGTGGTGCCCGACCATCGCCAGGACCAGGTGGACCAACTTGATGCGGTGTGCCGCATCTACAAGATGAAGGCAGCGATGACCGCGACGGACTACCTGGAGATGGTCATCGGGCAGGTCAAGGAGGACCGGGCATGAGCGGGGAGATGACCGGGCAGGAAGCCGGCCTGGCAGGGGCACTCGCGCTGACAGCGCACTACTTCCCCCGCAAGGACGACGAGGGCCACGTCCTGGCCGGCTTCGAAGAGGCCACGTTCTTCACCCATCGCAAGCCGCAGGCATGGTCGCAATGGGCGAGCTTGCCCGTGGCCGAGCGGAATCTGATCCGCCAAGTGATGATCTTGATGGCTCAGGAATGGACGGACGCGAAGAAGATCAGGGCCGCGGTCCTCGCGCTGCTCGGCACCCTGGCTCCCGATCCTGACCTTGCGGACAGGTCGGGCGGTTCACTCCGGTTGCCGGCCGGGGCTCCGCATCTGGCGGACGCAGTGATCCCTCGTGTGGGAGGGGACTTCCTCGCCTACGCGCAGCGTGTCACCGGCCCGTTCTTCACCTTCGGCAAGCGTCCCAAGGCGCAGGCGTTCGCAGGCCCGGGACTGCTCAAGACGAGGACGGCGTACCTGGGCAAGGAGCATGGCACGACCAGCAGGGAGATCTATATCCAGGAGACTCCCGGCTTCTTTGCAGCACCGGGCCATGAGGTTCTGCCGCAGGTGCACACCCGCCCGCAGCGCGACCGGGTTGCGCCGACGGTGAAGCAGCTCTTGGACGTCACCAAGATCCTCAGCGGGCAGAACAAGAGCGTCGCCTACGTGCACAACGTTCTCAAGCGCTTCTTCAAGAGCATGAAGACCACCGACGGTGCGCTGACGGAACTCGACCTGACTGCCGGAGACCTGCAGGTCCTTAACGCCCCCACCGGGAGCGGGAAGACGGTCCTGGTGCGGGTCCTGGCTTCCTGGGCGGCGATGAACGGCTGGCGAATCGCCCTCGCCGTCACCGATGTCCGCGCCACCTTGGACATGGCCTGGGACATCAACAACGACCTGACCTACCTGCACCGGAACAAGCATCTCGCCGAGCCCGCTCACTGCACTCCGCTGATGTCTCCGTCGAGCATGCACCGCCGCGCCATGGACTACGCCGCCCTTGGCTCCTCCACCCAGATCGACGAGTGGGACCGGCGTGCCAGTACCGACATCGGACTCCTGTCGACCGGCTGCGCGCAGCGGGCGTTGATGGACCCGCCCACCCTCTATCCGTACGGTGAGGAAAACTGCACCTCGCTGACTTCCGAGGCGACCGGGTCCACGCGGCTTACCTGCTCTTTCGCCCCAGTGTGCGGAAAGTTCCAGCAGTTCTATAAGGCCGCCGACGCGGCCGTCATCGTCACCAACCACGCCAACCTGCTGGAAGGCCGGACACGCATTGGCGTCGTCTTGGACGGGCAGGAGTTCCGCGGCAAGGCACGCGGCACCAGGGGCATGAGCGTCCTGGAGATGACGCTGCGAGCCTGTGATGCGCTCGTGATCGATGAGATCGACGCTTTCCAGACGGCCGCCATCAGCAGTTGCACCTCGGAAATCACTCTGGCCTCCCGGAAGCGGACGACCGCGCTGCGGGAGATCGACTCCGATGCCAAGAATCTCCCCGTCGTCCATGAGATGGGCCTCGTCGCGCCGGTCAGTCACGCCCGTCTCATGGCCGAGATGCTGCTGCTTTGGCTCTGCTCCGGAAGCGGGCTGAAGATGAACCCGGGCAACGAGGCGGACAGCCCCGACGGGGCCAGCCGCGACAACACCGGCTGGCGGCTGGCCCGTTCCAGGGACCGCGAAATCCTCCGAATCCTGTTCCCCGACCAGACTGCAGCTGAGGATGTTGCACCCGAGCTGTTCGCCTTCCTCGACGAGATCATGCCCGCTCCCTGGTACGACTCAGAACCGGATGAGAAGATCGAGCTTCCCGAAGGAGCCGACTGGGACGCCGTCGAAACGGCCCTGACCACACTCACTGCGCAGCGGGGCCAGGACCACCTCACCGATACCCGCGACGCAATGCGCACGCTCCTGTGCGATCTTGTGCCCGATGCGCATCAGCAAGCCGCTGTGGTGAACCTGTTGGTCACCCGCACCGTGCTCCGAGAGCTCGACGGTGCGCTGGACGAGGTGCGCATGCAGGCACAGACCCTGCGCTACCTCGACCTGGGATCGGTTCGCAAGATCCTCGAAACCATGCGCAGCAGGACGGTCTCCACTCTCTACCCCCTGGCCATGCTGGGCCGCTCCATCCATGGCTACCAGGTGAAGGGCATGGACAACAAGGAGAAGGAAGCGGAGCTCCTGTCCCGCTCCTTCGGTGGCGATCCCCACACCTTCGTCAGCGAACTCGGCGGACTCACGGCCCTGCTGACCGCCGGTGTGCAGCGCCCGGTCATGGGTCTGTCCGCCACCGCTTACTTGCCCCAAGCCGTACAGGAACACATCCATGCCCCGGTCCGCTGGTGGCTACCCGACACCCGCCCCGAGTCCATCGTCACCGTCGCCACCCCAGTACGGGGCAGCAACGGGGACGCCATGAGGGTCGGAGGGCTCCCTCAGGAGCTGAAACCCAAGGCGCTCCGCAATCTCGGCAAGGGCCTGTACGAGCAGCAGCTCTCCAGGCGCCTGGCCCGCCTGGAGAAGCAGGAACCGGAACGGGCGCGCGTCATCCTCGCCGTCAATTCCTACGAGCAGGCTGCACACCTTGCCGCTGGGGTGGCACAGGCCGACGGGCTGAACCACCGGGTCTGCCTGCTGGTGAAGAAACCGGAGAAACAGCGCTACGAGGAACACCTGCCCGCTCATGTGGACCGGATGGTCCGCGAGGAGCTCAAGGAGTTTCCTGACCGAGGAGAGATCCTCATTGCGCCTCTCGCTGTGATCGGGAGGGGCCTGAACATCGTCGTCGGTACGCGCTCGGCGGTTCGCGACATCTATCTGTGCGTCCGGCCCGTTCTCAGCATCGAAGACACCGACTGGCTGCACGCGAGCGTCAACGCCGCCGGATTCAACACCCTTCCTGCCGGCGGCAGCGACGAGCCCCTGGCCGCCCTGCGCACAGCGAGCGAAGCCTCCTGGAAGCAGCTCACCAAGATCCTTCGTTCCCCGGCCCGGTTCTCCAACATGGACCACGACCTGCGCAAGGAACTCGTGGCAGGAATGCTCGTCCTGCTCATCCAGCTCGCCGGCCGCGCCCGTCGAGGCGAGACCGACATGACCCTCCACATCGTGGACCACTCCATCCACGACAAGAAGTTCAGCTCCGACCTGGCCACGATCATCGAGCAGATCTATCGCGACTGGACTCCCAAGCAGCGCGAAATCATGAATGCGCTCTACGGTCAAGCGCTTCAGGCATTCCTGACCTACGCGGGCCTGGACCAAGAGATGCTCTGAACTACCCACGCCCGCCTTCTCCTTGCCATGGCGGAGGCCGACCCGCATTCCTCTCCCCAGAAGGAGAGACCGAGAGACGAGGTACCCCTGCTCATGGGGCGAAGCAACACGCAGCGGGATCTCACCGCGCACACCACATCGATCCGGTGCACCACGGAACTTCTGGACGGCATGACCGCCCTGGTCTGGGACTTCGGCGACTATCACTCGCCGATCCGCAGGGCCTGGCGGGAGTTGGGGAGCACCGCAGCAAGAAACGGAAAGTGGATCAAGGATGTCCAGGACACTGATCCTTTCCTGGTCCCCTATTCCATCGCTGTCACCGTGCTCCAGCAGATCACCGACGGCTACGTCTACCTGGACAAGAACCTGGCCTTCATGGTGACGCTCAACCCCGTGGAGCCCGACACGCTCCGGAAGGTCTTCACCTACCTGGAGGGCATCGTCCGTAAGGTCCCTCTGGACGAGATCCCCTTCATGGACCAGCCCGCCTTGGCCCGACTGGTAGCCGACGCCGCTCCCCGGCGCCTCAGCCTCGCGGAGAACATCCTCCATCGGGAAGACGGCAAGCCCGCCAGCCCGGACAGCTGGGCCTACGAGGCGGTCAAGTGGCACATCGCCAAGAAGCTGGCCGCAAAGCCCTTCCTCGACCGGGAAGTCGAACCGGTCCTTGAGGCATACGAGGCTGCGAACGGTGAAACGAAACACCGGACCGCCGACTGGCGGCCCTCCGACAACGTCGCGGCAGTGCAGTACCGGCCCATCAGCACCGGTGACCTGATCGCCTGGGACCAACCCATCGGCCCGGTCTACGCCAGCCTCGCCCACCCGGTCGACCTCGACGAAGCGATCAAGGCCCTTCCCGAGAACCCCACCCGCAGCCAAGTCCAGTACGCGATGTCTCGCCTGTCAGTGAAGATGGCCACCTACACAGCCGAGCCGAATCCCGTCCTGAATCTCGACGCACACATCCGGCGCATCAACAACACGGTGATCCATGCAAGCACCGTCCTCGTGGACCAGGGACCAGACAGGCCGCTCATGTCCGTGTCCCTGGACGGGCGCGGCCTGCGGCAGACGAACAAACACGCGCTGGAAATCCTGGCGAAGATGGACGCCGACCGGTCATCGCTCAACGCTATCGAGGAACGCGTCGCCGACGAGCGCAACCGGCTGAATGCCAAGGACGAGAACGGTAAGAGAATCGACATCCTGACGCCGCCACCTGGTGCGATCAGGCCGACCATGCCCAAGACAGACTCCTTCGCTGTCGGAACCGGCGCCGGCATCTACCACCTCTCGCTGCTGCGGAACCAAGTCCAGCGTGCCTTCGGCGACGCGGCCTCCCTGCTCGACCTCAAGTCGAAAGGCAATGTCTTCGGCAAGCGTGCCCACGAACCCGCCACCTCCGCCCAGGAGAAAGAGAAGAAACAGAGGAAGAAGGAGGGCGAGTACGTCGATCTCATCGGCAAGCCCTCACCTGAGGGCATCCGCCGTTCCATCGAGGCGGCCGGATACAGAAAGCTCCGCATCCTGTGCCTGTGGTACCGGGAAGCGACCCTCACCCGGATGATCCACGGCCTTGCTCACCCTTATGGCCTCGAGCCCCACGACATCGACCCTGACCCCAGCGGTGAGAAGTCCTTTCCACTCGCGGACGGCATCGAAGCGGTCTTCTGCAACGCCGAAGCCCTGCTGGAGCACGGCCCCGGGGCTCAGCGCACTGCCAACACCCAAAGGATCATCGGCAAGTTCGCAGAACCCGGTGTTCTCCTCGCTGCATGGTGTGAAACGGAAATCCCGGTTCGGGGTGAGGAACACGAGGGCATGAAGTCCGCCGAGGTGAAGACCGCCCTTGCGGAGAACGATGCCAAGCACCAGGTCGTGCGGGAGCTCGCCAAGGCCGCAGTGCCGTCTCAGTTCCTCGTCGGACGCGAGTACGACTCCTTCACCAAGACGTTCAGCATCATCAAAAAGCCCGCGAAAGTCTTTGAAGACCACCGCGTCTACATGGGTGTCCTGGACCTCTACCGTTCATGTGGCGTCGTGGACGACCGCTTCGAGCGTGCCCTTTACCCCGACGACGATCCCTACCCGCTGCCCCGCATGGCGTTCTGCGGCATCCACATCCGCAAGCAGGCCACGGACCGCAAGTACAAGGGCGCACCCAAGAGGATCATCACGGCCAGTGCGATCATTCCGCCCCCTGACCCCGGCGGCCCCTGGCGCATGATCGGTTGGAGCAACATCCACCCGCAGTGGGAGCACTATGCCCTCGCGCAGAGCAACTTCCACGCCGCCAACTACCCCCTTCACACTGAGAACGGGGACAGCGACTTCCAGCGCTGGGCGCAGGCCGGTGATGACGTCCGCACCGCCCTCAAGGAACTCCACGACGAACTCGACAGCCTGCCCTACGCCTTGATGATCGACGGCCACGCGAGCCGCCGCGTATGGCCTGGCCTACACAACAACAAGCAGGGCCTCGTAAAGGATCCCGACGACCCCCGCCTCTGGCTCCCCGCAAGCGGGCTGCCTCTGTCCTGGAACCCGGTCAGCATCATCCGCATGAACTGCGCGCAGGCGGAGATGCCCCGTCTGGTCGCCGTCACCGAGAAGCAGAAGAACGGCAAAACCGTCCCGCTAAAGACTTCGAGCGACCTGTACTACCCAGAGGACCGACCCGAGGGCCACCCCTGGTTCCTGTTCACCGAACCCCGCAACTACGGCAAGAAGCGCCACGGACAGTGGAAGACCCGCTGGCGCGCCGACACCGGAAAGGCATCGAAGAATGCCGACGAACGCAAGGAGAACGAACTCAACTCGCCGTGGTACAGCATGACCACACGCGAGATCACCCCCATGCACACGCGGGACGGCTACGACCGAGAGACCCTCGCGGTCGCCGCGGCCCGACTCAGCCACCAGGCACTCTCCTGGGCAGACCGAACCCGGTACCCGGCCCCGCTGCACGCCGCGCTCCAGATGGACCTCGGACACCCTCAATACCGACGCTCCGCCCCAAAGGACCCGGAGAGCATCGAAATCCTGAAGGAAGCCAGCGGCACCGACCTGTAGGCCACGGACGTCACAGGGACGCCTCTCGGACGCTCCGATCCCCCGTGGCGGCCTGATTTTCGAGGCCGCCACAGAGGCCGACAGTGCATGGTCGATGCCGGGCTGAACCAACCCGGCATCGACCATCCACTTGCACTTTGGAATCTCATATCACCAGGTCAACGACATGGTTCAGTTCATACGCTGAAGTCAATCGTAGACGGGTAGGCAAGCAGGCGAACTCCCTGCAGACACAGGTGCGTTCGGCTGAGCGCAGGTCTAACCGTCACATGTGTTGAGGATTCAGGCCTGTACGCCAGCCCAAGTCCAGGCCCGTCGAGTCCTTAAGGACCTTGTTCAGCGCGCCAACCTCTGCGTGGTCCTCGAAAAGCGCACGGGGAAGGTGATCAGAGGCGAGGGGGCCTGCGCCGTGCAGGACGTCGTCGTAGGCCGACGCCACGGCAGCGCTGATCAGCAGGTCCGTGGCCTCGTCGAGGTTCACGTGCTCCGCCGGCCACCGGTACTCACCCTGGCTCACCTGGAACACGGGGAACAGCCACCACATGTCCAGGTCGGGGTCGATGAACCTGAGCGCCCGGTCGTTCAGGAAATTGACGCCGTAGTGGGTGAGCGCGCAGACGTCCTGCTCGCGGAGATCGAGCAGGCGTGAGGCGCATATGAAGGAAACGGCCGGGGTTCGTTCAGCCAGGTGCATGGGTACCGTGGCGGCCTCCCGCAGCGTGGAGAATCCGGACAGACGCGATACCACCCGTCCCATCCGGAGCCCGCTGCGTTTGGCCAGCATGTGCTGGAAGTGAACCGTCACCTCATGACTTGGGTACTGGAATTCCAGGTCGCTTTCCCAGTCCGTCATCGCCTTCGCCGCCGCCACGAAGCGGTAGGGAGGGTACAGTTCCCTCCAGTCGACGGACGGGTCGGCAGAGGTCAGGCCCGGGACCACTGGGTTCAGGGCAAAGTCGATGAGGGCCAGGACAACGCTCCCGCCGAGCTTCCTCCCGGCCAGGGCACTCGCCAGACGCCACGGAAGCCCGTACTCGCCGCTCATCTCCTCGAGCAGGAACTCCCGCAGCGTCGGGTCGGCCATCCGCATGAAGGCGCCCTCGAACTGGAAGAGCTCGTCGATCACCGCCGCGCACTCGAACAACGTTCGGGTAGTGAGCGGCCCCTCGGAGGTGTCTATGAGCTTCAGGGGCCCCACAATGCTGACGTGTGCGTCCTCAGGGCGCTCCACCATCTCCACGCCCGCGCTCTGGCGCCACGCATCTTCCAGGGAGTTCTCGAACGCCGCCCGGGTGTCCCAGGACGTGGCATCGAACTCCGTCAGGCTCTCAGGGTCCAGCAGAACGTAGTAGGCATGGTAGAGATTGAGCCAGTCCAGCTCGTTGTATCTCAGCTCCCCGCTTGTGTGCTGGGGGTAGCGCTTGAAGGAAAGGAAGGGCAGTCCATCGCTCCGGCCCTCGTAGAGGAAGCCGGTTTGTTGCCGGCTCATGCGGGAGATCGTGTACGCGGCCAGTTGATCCCTCGTCCGCCGTAACAGACTCAGTAGGACGCCGACGGTGGATCCGTGATAGCGCGCCCAGTGGCTGCTCTCGTGAACGTAGGTCTTGTGCGAGGAGGCGACTGCGGTGATGAGGTCGTTGGTGCGCGTGCGGGTTGGGTCCTGGAAGAGGATCTGACTGCGCAGGTTCAACTCGGCACCGCTGGAGTTCCGCAGGCGTGGAGAATGGACGGTCATTGGAATGCACCTCCCGGGCTTTCCGGATCCTCGTCGGCGCCTTCGGGATGAGGGCCCACATCGTCCACTGGTCCGCGGTCGCGTGCCCGCTCGACCAGGGCCTTGAGAGCGTCGTACAGCGTGTTCGTAGCCAGTCCGGCAGCGACAGAGATGGCGATTTCCGCCCACTGCGCGTGACGCAAGGAATCGCGTCTGTCCTGGCGCAGGGGCGTGAGGGTGAGGGAGCATTTCCCAGCGAGGTGCGGATCCGCCTCAATCTCCCGCGCGAGCACCTTCAAGTTCGCTGTCTCGCCCCGGTATTCAAGGATCAACATGGCGGGAGCCTACATCGGTCCCCAGTCCCTAGGGCGAGCTCAGGGCATCGCCCTCGTCTCTGGAGAGGCGCCGCGCCCTCATAGGGCGCGGCGAAGTGCGCGACCAGCCGCAGACGGCGCGCAGATTGCGCACTGGCCTTCCAGCGGACCGCTGAACAACAGCAGGAGGTCCACGGGGACTTCGAGTGTCAGTGGCCGCCGCTAGCCTCGCCGTAGGAGTTGGATCACGCGGGGAGCGGGAGGGTCGGCAGCTTTGGGTATGTCGTGGCGAGACGTCGTCTTGAGGCAGAGCCTCGTCGAGGCGCGGGGCTACTTGGCGGATGTGGCGAGCGGGCGGTCCACCGGTGAGCTCAAGGCGCTCGTCGAGGAGATGATCACGCCTGGGTATGAGGGCCGCGTCCTGATAGAGCTGCTACAGAACGCGCACGACGCGCATCCGGCGAACCGGCGCAGCGGTCAGATCGAGTTCCTGTTGTGCGAGGACGAGGGCGAGCACGGCGTCCTTCATGTGGCCAACGGCGGACGGCCGTTCAGCGACCGGGACTTCACGGGGGTCTGCACGGTCGGCCTGTCGCCCAAGAGCCCTGACGAAGGCATCGGGCACAAGGGCATCGGTTTCAAGAGCGTCCTCCAGCTCACTGACGCTCCCGAGGTGTACAGCGTGTCCCGGCAGGACGCGCGCACCTTCGACGGTTTCTGCTTCCGCTTCGCCCAACCCGCGGACTTCGACTGGATCGCCGAACAGGTGGCACCGGGCAATCCGGCGGCGGCGCAGCAACTGCGCGACGGGGTCAGCTCCTTGAAGCTGCCAGTGCCAGTGGACGACGTCCCGGAGAGGGTCCGGTCGTTCCGGCGGCGAGGTTTCGTGACCGCCATCCGGCTCCCGCTGCGCTCGGCGCAGGCACGCGAGGAGGTCGAGCGGCAGCTCGCCGAACTCACCTCTTCTCAGGCGCCCTTCGAGCTGTTCCTGCACCGCCTGGCGAAGGTGACCATCACGCGGCGCGGCGGCAAGGACAAGAATCGGACGCGCCCGGAGACGTATGAGAGGAAGGTCCGCACCCTCGTCTCGGCGGACGGACTGCGCGTGCAGGAGGTGGTACTGCGGCGCCGCATGCGGCTCATCGTGGTACAGACCCAGGTGGACGAGGACACAGCTCGGGCGGCGATCGAGCGGGCCGTCGACGCGCGCGTGATGAGTAAGGTCTGGTCTTCGTGGCGGGGCGCGGCGGAGGTCAGCGTGGCCGTTCCGGCGGGCGACCCCTTGGACTCCGGGCGGCTGTACGCGTTCTTGCCAATGGCGGACGAGGCGCCCTGTCCGGTGCCCGGGTTCGTCAACGCGCCGTTCTTCACCACCTTCGAACGCCGGTCGTTCTCCGAGGCCGTGCCGTGGAATGCTCTCCTGCTCGACGCAGCGGCCCACGCGTGCGCGCTGGCGGCGCTGCTGCCCGGAGAGGCTCGCAGGCTGATTCCGTCGGCCGCGCTCGTCGACTTGTTGTGCTGGAGCGCGCCTCAGGTGCACCGGCTGGAGGCCGCGATGCGAGTATTGGGCCAACAGCTCGACAAGGTCGCTTTCCTGCCGGTGCTTCACCCGGCCGGTGACCACACGTCCCTCGCGTGCGGCTTCGTGTGGCAGAAGCCCGAGAAGGCGAGGGTGTTCACTCCGGAGGCGCTGGCTGCGGCGGGCGTCGAGGATCTCGTCGACCCGGAGCTCCATCCGACGCGGCTGCACCGTTTGGAGATGCTCGGCCAACGGCACGGCCTGCGCTTTGGTCCGTACGCCCAGGAGCTCGCGGACTGGGCGGAGCGGCTTGCTACAGCGTTGCACACCGGCCGTACGGAGCTAGATACGTGGGCGGACTTCTACTCCGACCTGCCACTCTGCCTCGCGGACGGCGGCCGTGCACTGCGCGGCAAGCGGATCCTCCTCGGCTCCGGCGGGGAGCTGCTGCCCGCCGGCGGCACGGGCGTGTTCTTGCCGCAGCCGGCGGAGCCGTCAGCCATCAGCGCGGCTGGTTCCACTGGCCCGGCCGCGGACACGGCTGGCGCCACCCCTTCAGGGGTGCCTGAGCGGCTCGCGGAGCACATCCGCTTCGTGCACGGCGGAATTCCCTGGTACGGGAAGCGGGCCACCCGCCGCACGCAAGGGTTGCGCTGGCTGGAACAGCAGGAGTTGGTGCACGCATATGTGCCCCAGGCAGTCCTCGACGTGGTGGCCAAGGCCATGGCGCAGGAGCGGGGCGACGACGGTGCGTTGCGCGTGTATCTGAGATATGCGTGCGTGGTGTGGGCAGCGAGCCTCGCGGAGTCGGGCGGGGCCGGCCTGCGGGTAAAGGGACTGTTGGGGCCCGCGCGGGGCGGTTGGTTCACGCTGGGCACCGCGATGTTCGGCGCGGGCTGGTCGGGGACTCAGCGACACATCGACGATGTTCTGGTGCGTTTCCTCGCCCGGGAATCGCCCGGGTCGGACGAGTTGGCGCAGCTCGCGGGGCGCGTCATCGAGCCACCGGAGGAGATCCTCGGGTCCGGTGACGAGGCCGGTCTGGATCCCGGCACGCTGCAGCGCTTCCTGGAGCGGCAGGGCGTCAGCCACGGGCTGCGTCCCCGGCGGCATCCGGTGAACATGACGTCCGACTCCGTGAAGGGCGGCAGCCTCAACTCCCCCTATAGCTTCTCCGGGTTCCCCAGCCTGCCGCTGACACGGCAGGAGCTGCTCAACTGGCGTTGGACAGCGGTCCACTGGTCGGGCCGGCGGGAGCTCTACAGCACGGTGTCCTACCACCCGCAGCAGTCGCTGTGCACGCTGCCCGGCCAAAGCGACTACGGGGACTTTGACGACGACAGCCGCAAGCTGTACGCGGAGCTGATCCTCCATGGTCTCAGCTCCTGGCCGGACACCGTCCTGGAGACGACCTACACCGGCGGTTCCGACCGGCACGGCACGCGCTGGCCGACGCCGCTGGCGGGGTTCCTCGCTCAAGCGCCCTGGATCCCGCAGCAAGACCCTCGTCCCGAGGCTGGGCAGACCGCTGCGTCCCGCTTCGCGGATGCGAGCAGCGCGTGGTGGTGGTCGGGCGAGGGTGCGCCGCCCGAGTACCTCACCACGGCACCCGCCTCCCTGCTCGCGCGGGCCACGGATCGCGTCCGCGTGCGCCTTGCCCTACTGGGGGTGCGCAGTTGGGACGATCCGGAGACCGCACTCGCCCGGCTCGATCACCTGGCCGAGCTGGTCTTGTCCACACCGAGCCTGCGGCACGGGCGGCTCGGCCATCTGGTCCGCAAGGCCAACGAGAAGGCGTGGGGCGATCTGCTGCCCGCGCACGGGCCGGCGCCCACGGCCTTCGGGGAGGTCACCGACCTTGTGGTCTCGTGTGAGGGCGCACTCGAAGCGGTCGGAGAGCGGACAGAACTGGAGCGGGAACGGAGTGCGGAGCAGGACGAAGCAGTACCGAAGGACGGTCTTGCCGATGAGGACCACCAGCCCGAGACCGTATACGTCCCCGACGATCAGGGTGCCATCGAGCGCAGGCTCCTCGATGCCGTCGCTGTCCCCGTGCTACCGATCGGCGCCGGACTCCTTGC
The DNA here is from genome assembly GCF_028807635.1 of Streptomyces spiramyceticus. Classification (NCBI taxonomy): domain Bacteria; kingdom Bacillati; phylum Actinomycetota; class Actinomycetes; order Kitasatosporales; family Streptomycetaceae; genus Streptomyces; species Streptomyces spiramyceticus. Next base: position 659,826 of record NZ_JARBAX010000002.1, on the reverse strand, counting down.
GGATCGCGTCAACTCCTATCTGCGTCGTCGCACTTCCTTCCCCACCTGCCGGACTAGTGCAGCCGTGGTGGAGGTCCTTGCGGACGGGCTGCCCTTGGACGATGCCTCCGGTGATCCACTGACGGAGGTCGCGGGGCCCTGGCTGGCGACGCTGGTGGCAGGGCTCGTGGAGTTCGATGCCGAGCGGGCCTGGCGGCTCACGGATGTCTCGCCCGCTTTGATCACGCGGCGGATCGGCGCCTGCCGGCTCGTGCGGGCCACGCACACGGTTCAGTATGTCGACGGTCACGCCGTGCCCAGCGAGACGGCGGAGCGGTCGCTGTTCCAGGCGACACCAGAACAGGGGCTCGTCGTGACGGTCCACCCCGACGGTGGTCAGGCTCCGGAGTGGGAGATCCTGCAGTACGCGGCCCCCGCGGTGGCAGTCCTCGTAGGGGCTCCGGTTCTTAGCGAGCGTCTTCAACTGACCCTCTTCAAGCTAGCCCAGCGATGCGCCGAGCCGGGAGACGTCGGTGACGTGGACCTCGCGGACGTCCTCCGCGTCCCCGTGGGCAAGCTGGAGGCCGTGCTCTCCGACCGATCCTCTGTTCGCTCCGGCAGCGCTCGCCTCGTCCCGCTCCTGGCCTGCGTGGATGCCGCACACGCCGAGGAACTCCAACGCCGGCAGGAGACATTCCACGATCGCGCTCAGCTCCACGACTGGCTGGCCTCACAGGTGGACCCCAAAACCGCCCGCACGCTGATGCGCCTCATAGATGACGACGACTGGCAGCGCAGGCTCACCACGCTCGGCGTCGAGCTGACCGACGCCAACCGCGCGTGGCGGAGCCTCGGCCTGGCGCCCGTGCACAACAGAGCAGGTCACGCACGCCAGTTCGCGCATTGGCTACAGCAGAACCGGGCCGGTCTCGTCGATCGCGTACGCGATGCGTTCATCCCCGCGTATCGAGCCGGGTCAGCGCTTGAGGTATACGTCAAGCTACGCGAGCTACCAGGTCTTGAGTCGGCACCGGAGTGGCTCGACATCTACTGGAATGTGCCGATCGATGTCTTCTGTGCGCACGCGGAAGCGTGGGCCCGCGCTCACTTGCCCACCCTGTCCCCTGCGCAGAGCAAGCAGCCGGGCAAGGACGGCGCCTCCACACGGCCCGTTGCTGAGCTTCGCGACGCATCCATGGGAGTCCTGCACGAGCAACTTCCGCGGCTGCGCGCTCTCCTGGACACATGGGTACGCCTCCATGGTGACGGCGGACGGGCGCACGGGCTCCCCTCCGTTGAGGAGGTCGCGCGGGCCATGGACGCGCAGGGACTCCTCGACTTCGAGCGGCTGCGCAAGCAGCGGCTGACGCGCTGGTTGAGCGACCACGGCTACTGGCCTGACGGCATGCCCCTCACCTACCCCTCCGCCGACCTGGGCCTGGACCCATCCCAGGCCGCCGGACAAAGCGTGCCGCCGGGCCTCGTCACGGGAGCGCGGCCGCTCGCCGCAGGCCCTCATGTGGTGCTCAGCGGAAAGCGCCTGCCCATCGGCCGGGACGACCTGCGTACGCTGGCCCGCGAGGTGGCAGCCGATGTGACCGAGGACCAACTTGCCGTCTCACCGACGCCGTTGGCCTCGCTGCCGCCGACGATCCCCCGGTCCCGGAGGGAGCGCGGCGAAAGCAGTGAGGGTTACACGGTGGCTCCGGTGGATCCCGCGACGAAACTGGCCATCGGCCTCGCCGGGGAGAAGGTCGTCGGCGCGTGGCTGCACCGCCACTATGGCGTGCCGGAGCAGGAGTCGTGGCGCTCCGGCCTGCGTTCGCACGTCTATCCGGATGGCATCGGGGACGACCGGCTCGGCTATGACTTCCGTATCACCACCCCCGAGCGGACCCTGTACTTCGAGGCCAAGGCGTCCACGGGCGCCGACGGAGAGATTCAGTTGGGCGAGTCCGAGGTCGACCGCGCACGCGCCCTCAAGCCCGACGAGACGTACATCATCGTGTACGTCTCCCATGTGCTGGACGGCGCCCGTCGCCGCATTACGCCATTGCCCAACCCTTTCGGGGCACCCGGGCTCGCGGGGTACCGCCTGGTGGGCAATGCGTTGCGGCTGCGGTTCACCTTGCCCAGCATGTACTAGAGCCCTCCGCTGGAAGACCGATGCGCAATCTGCGGGTCGTCCGTAACTAGTCGCACAGTCCCCCGCGCCCCTATCGGGGCGCGGTACGGCAGCGGACTTCCTCGAGACCGCTGGCCCGCGGGTTTGGTCGGCGGCGGTTCATTCCGTCGCTCGCGATCGGGAACTTGCTGTCGCACCATGCGTGCCGCCTGACACGTGAGGTCATGGACCATGTCCCCCTCACGTCACAGAGCCCCGCCAGGTGGATGCGGCGGGGCTCCACCATCCCAAAGGCTGTCCCCGAACACAGGAACCCCCGTCGCCACCTGACCAGCGGGGGTTCCACAGCCCCTATGAGCGGGGTCCTGGCTGTAGCTGTCCGACCAGGTGGAAGACCTCCCGAGCGGCATAGCGCTTGAGGCAACGGACGATTTCGCAACAGGTCTACCCTCCTCGAGCCGCCCCCGCCCCCGTGATCCCCACAACCCAGCTGCGCACTGCGTAGGAGCTGTGGGGTAATAGCTGCCGTGGATCACAACTCGCTGCGAAAGCTCGTTGAAGGTCAGCTCCTTCGCCTGGAGGGCAACGCCTTCCAGGACTGCATGGATCGCCTCGGCCTGGAGCTATACCCCAGTGACTACCAGCCAGTGCGGGCGGCCGGGCCGAAGGGCGACACTAAGAACGATGGCTACTGCGCGAAGGCCCGGGTGTTCTTCGCAGCACACGCCACACGCGGTGAGCGGATCGACAAGACCAAGGCGAAGATTCGCGGTGATTTGGAGGGATGCCTCCAGGAGCATCGGAACGTGAGGGTGTGGCGCTTCCTCACCAACGACACGCTGCCGGGCGAGGTCGACCAGTTCATCGACAACGAGCTTCGCCCGTTGCACCCCGCTGTCATCATCGAGGTGTGGGGGCTCAAGATGCTCGCCGATGAGATCAGCAAGCTCAAGCGGGAGCAGGTCGACAGGATCATCGATGTCATTTCGGCGGCCGAGCCCAGGCCGAAGCTTCCGGAGAAGCCTCAAGTCGTACAGCTCAGCCACATGCAGACGGGCCGAGATCTCTGGCCGATCCTTTCCATCTCCCTTGCTTGGTTGCCAGCGGTCGAGCCGGATGGTTGCACCGAGGAGGAAGAGGACCTCATAGACGGCGTTGTCCAAACGTTCACGGACTGGCTTGAGATCTCCGGCGACGTGGAGGCAAGGTCCCGCGCAGCAGTACGAGATGCTCAGCGTGGGATCACCGAACTTCTGAACGAGCTGAAGGCCAAGAACCTCGCCGTCTACTCGGGTACGATCGACGACCACCCCATCGGCGACAGCGCCTCGCCGATCTTGGTGAGCATGGCGATATTCAAGATCGTTCGAGTGACCAGTGAGCAGCCCTCGCCTTCGGCTAGCTGAGAAGTGCGGCTTCCCGCAAGCTAGAACTGGACCACCAATCTGGCGCCCGGCCATGTCCCTTAGAAGGGCACGGATTTCGGTGGCGCCATGAGGTCGGTGATCGCGACTACTCGCGACCAACGGCGATGAAGTAGTCATGTCTTGAGAATGCAATTTTGCGCCAGTACTCCCAGCGCTCGACGATGTACGCCCTTCGCTCCGGGCTCATGAGGTCCGGTCGCGATAGCCCTTCTGAGGGATCACGGATGGCCTCGCCCATGTCCGTGATGTGGTAGCCCGTTGAGAAAGTTGGCGGTACGGAGTGCAAGCTCCATGCGTCCACTTGGTACGTGAGGGTGGCGTAGTCCGCTGCTTCTCGCTCCGGAGCCAACTGGTCGTAGGTGTAGTAGTGCTCGCGATCCCGAGGCATGTGGTCGCGCTTCTGCCTCATGTAGTCGGGATTGTCGTGAGGTGACGTCGCTGCACGGAACTCCGAGTCTCGCCCGTAGACGAGGACGAACTGAGGCTCAACCGGGCGGTGCGAGCACCTGGGGGCGTATGTCTTCGCAAAAATGAGCTGGTTCTCTGGAGACGAGAACCAGACCTTCCACTCCGTGAGTTGGTCGATCGCCTGCGTCAACTCGGCGGTCGGTGTCCTCGACCCCTTGTTGAACCACGTCTTCCGAGGGCTCTCAATCTCGATGCAGATCGGCCGGATGGCTCCTGTGTCCCGCCGGACCCACATGAAGTCTGGGACGCGCGTTGGACCAAGACCCTTCAGTGGAGGCTGTCGAATCACGGCGGAGAACGAGGGCCCGTGATGGCCTCCCGGGCCGATGTTGTCCGTTGCGCCAGGGAGGAAGCAGGGGTGCAGCTCCAAGAACTCTTGCATCTCCCGCTCACTGGGAGAGGAATCCAGAAGGCTCCTCCACCGGGGCAGCAATCAAGACCGGTACTCCTCCCACGTGGTCGCCTGGGGACGATCTGGACTCGTATCGGTGTCTGCGTGGCGGAAGGTGTACACCGAAGCAGTATGGATGGAGATGGAGGGTCGAGGGCGGAAAACGACTGCTACCAGGGCGAGTTGGTGAACCGTCTGGCTGTCGCGTGACATATCGGACCGTAGGCGCCCTGGATGCCGTCGACTCACCGTGCGCCGGCCCCGCGTCCTAGCTCAGCTCGAACCAACGGCTACCGCGGGCGGGCTGACTGCGTTGAGCCGAACCGCTCGTCGAGCGCGGTGAAGAACTCGCGCAACATGTCTGGCGCGCTATCGCTCATGAGTTCATGACCTCCGAACCTGAAGACCTCGTAACCGCGCAGTCGCAAGGCTCGGTCCTCCGCCATCATCTCGCCGTACAGCTGGGGCGAGGGCCTTCTATCGTCATCGGGGCCGACCGAGTAGTGCTGGACTCCGTCCACCTCAAGGACGACGCGTGCACCACTCGGCAGCATGAGCAGAAAGTCCATGCGTTCACGGTTGAGACGGTCCGGCTTGTTGAGCGCTCGGCGCTGCCTGCGGGTAAGCGGGTCGTAGTGCAGGTACACCTGCGGGAGGAGTGCGGGCAGATTCCCGCCGTCTTCCTTGACGTAGCGCTCGCAGTAGGTACGGAATAGCAACTCCTCCGGCGGGCTCCCCAGGGAAGCCAACAACCTACGGAAGAGGTGTTGCTGTACCTCGACGTCCGTCGCTGAGTCGAGATTTTGCTCCTGCCGCCACCAGAAGGTCAGCTCACCCCACGTCAGACCAGCGCGAGTGAGCGCGCGGTTGTAGACGAGGCAGGTATCGGCGTTGGACACGACCTCGATGGTGTTGCTGATGGCATCGCGAAGGATGATCTCAGGCTTGTAGCTGGTGGACGCGAAGATGACGTTCTTCATCTCGCCGTCCACTCCCCGGAAGCCCAGAGTGTCCGACGCTGAGTCCTCCAACTCCTCCAACTTGGCGAGCACCGGAGTGAAGAGCTCGTTGATGTACCCGCGACGCAGCGCCCACGAGCCACCATGTGTCATGCCTTGAGCGCTCCAGTATCCGTGCCACCCGTCGAAGTCGTTGAACGGCGGATCGAAGGGGACATCGAGGCGACGCAAGACGGCCTTGAGCGCGCGGATGGCCAGTGCACTGGCTTCGTCTGTGAGCTTCTTCTGACTCTGGTCAGTGCCGTAGGCCGTCAGCTCCGACTTCACGAGCCGCGCGAGCGCGTACCCCGCCTCCAGGTCGCTGTGATCCTCCAGCTCACCCTGACGCAACTGCTGGGCGAGCTTCGAGTCGAACTCGTCGTGCATGTTCCAGTTGTCGTCCGGTATCTGGATGAAGAAGTCGCTCGGCTTCATAGGAGAAGCGTATGGCGATGCAATTCGGCCGCGGGGATGGTTCACGTCAACCGCCCGCTGCCTGCGGGAGCGGCTGTCGTTGAGGGCGTGGTGCATCACAGTTGGCTGCGGGCGTCGTCGGTGACGGCGGCCAGGCGTCCGAGGTCCTCGCCTTCCGCAGCCAGCTCGTACTTGACGCCGGCAGCCCGAAGCAGTGACCGCCAGAGCGTCTGCGGTGAATCCACTGATGCTGCTGTACAGGCCGAGTGTGTTCTTGCCCTTGCGTTCGACGTTGGTCTTGAAGACATCCAGCTCCCGGCGGCCGACAGCGTCCTTCCACCATTTCGCCTCCAAGACGTAGTGGTCGGTGTCGAAGGAGAATGCGCCATCGATCTGCTCGTGCTACAGCTACAGCACTCCCTTCATCACGATGGACGGGGCGACTACACGGCTGCGTGCGCTACGAGGGCAGGGCACCAACGTGCCGGAGATCGGGCCGATCCTCAGTAGGTTGCCCTGCGGCTGCGCCGCCCGCTGCGGGCAATCGAGGCGTTCGCAGACGCCGCAGCAGGAGCGAGGAGCAGACCTCACCGCTGAGGAACACTGAGACCCTCTGCCAGCACCTGCCCGGCGGGGGCCTCAGTGACCATCACGTGTCACGTCGCTGTCACCAACACCGTCGACGCACCTGGACCACAAAGGCCCCACCAGCGTGAACGGCGTCGATCTGGACCACGTGGACGCTAGTAGACGGTTCCGCCTACCTGTGCCAGGTCGTACCCAGCGAGGGGCCCAGGATCAGGACGGGGGCGTCCTCAGGACCGTCGAAACGGTACTGCAGGGGCTGCGGGGGCTTCGTGTCAGTCTCTTGGCTCACTCGCTCCAGATTAGCGACGGGCGAGCGGCCGTCCATAAGGGGGGCGTCGCCAGGGGGTCACGGGGTGGCGGTGGAGACGACGTAGACGAAGGGGCGGGCCGGGTCGGTGCGGTCGACGGTGATGTCGACGGTGGGCTGCGGGGCCTTCTGCCTGACCGTGGTTCCTGCCCAGTCGCGGCTGGGGTCGAAGGTCCAGCCGGCGATCTCGGCGTCCCGTTTGCCGATGGTGATGCGGTCGTCCTTGAGGGCGGCGCGGTTGATCCCGAGGTCATTCAGGAACCAGTCGAAGTCCGCCGGTATCGTGCGGAACTGGACGTAAAAGCGGCTGGTCTTCCAGTTGTTCGTCTCGTAGAACGCGACGTCCTTGCCCGCGTTCGGGATCGGCACGTCGTAGATACGGCGATGCATCCTGGAGGGGAATCCCTCGGTGAGACCGGTGGCGGAGGCCACCTTCGCCTTGTCGCGGCCGCTGTCGCGGCTCTGCTCGGCGGAGATCAGCAGATAGCCCGCCGGAATGCCGATGAGCAGCACGATGGTGATCGCCGTCAGCCAGCGGCGCGCGATCATGTGGCGGCGGTTCTCGGCGGGTCCGGGGTTGCCGCCCTCGTCGGGGGACGTGGACTGGCGGGGCACGTGCGGGGTCATTACTGGGGTCCCTGGGTCGTGGTGCGGATGGCCTGGGCGTAGCGCTCGTAGCGTTCGTAGCGCTCCACGCGGCGGCGGTTGGCGCGGCGGAAGCGGCGCGCGACGAGGCGGGCGAGGTCGGCGGCGCCGACCATGCCGGCCTCGGGGCCGAGCTGGGCCTTGGCGATACGGGCCTCGGGGCGGTAGCCGCGGCCGGTGAGGTGGCGCTTGAAGGCGTCGCGGGCCGGGCCGATGAGGAGGTCGTCGGCGGCGCTGACGCCACCGCCGATGACGAAGCAGGAGGGGTCGAGCGCGGCGGCGAGGTTGGCGATGCCGACGCCGAGCCACTGGCCGATGTCCTGGAGCAGCTCGACGCACATCGCGTCGCCCTCGCGGGCGAGCTCGGTGATCAGTGGTCCGGTGATCTCGTGGATGTTGCCGCCGACGCGCTCGATGAGGCTGTACGCGACCGGGGAGTCGGCGGCGGCGAGCTCGCGGGCCTCGCGGACGAGCGCGTTGCCGGAGCTGTACTGCTCCCAGCAGCCGCGGTTTCCGCACGGGCAGCGGTGGCCGCCGGGCACGACCTGCATATGGCCGAATTCGCCGGCGACGCCGTACTTGCCGCGCTTGACCTGGCCGTCTTCGAGGATCGCGCCGCCGATGCCGGTGCCCAGCGTGATCATGACGAGGTGGTCCTCGCCGCGTCCCGCGCCGAAGCGCCACTCCGCCCAGGCGGCGGTGTTGGCGTCGTTGTCGACCAGGACTGGGACGGCGAGACGCGCCGAGATGGCGTCGCGCAGGGGTTCGTTGCGCCAGGCCAGGTGGGGGGCGAAGAGCACCGTGGAGCGGTCGGCGTCGACCCAGCCCGCGGCGCCGATGCCCACCGCGTGGACGTCGTGGCGGTCGGAGAGGTCCAGTACCAGCTCGACGATGGTGTCCTCGACGACCTTGGCGCTCTTGGACTTGTCCGGTGTCTCGGTGCGGACCTTCTCCAGGATGACGCCGTCGGCGTCGACGACACCGGCCATCACCTTCGTACCGCCGATGTCGATCCCGACGGTCGGCACCCGGGGCGCGCTGAGGTGCGAGCGCCGCTCACGGGTCCCGACAGTGCGCAGGACAGTGGCGCGGGCGGAGCCGCGGTGCGCGAAGTCTCGGTACGTGCTCATGTCCCCTGCGGGGTCGTGGGCCGGTGGCGGTCAGGAAGCCGATTCTGCCACCCGGTGGGGCGGGGTGCGGGACGGCCGCGGTCGGCAGGCCGCCCCAGCCCCCTGAGGACCGGGGGTCCTCAGGGGGTCACTCGTGGCCGCCGAGGCGGGTCGGGGCGGGGGCCCGTTCCAGTTCGTGGCTGAGCTCCTCCAGCTCGCTGCCGCCCGCCATCTGGCGGGTGAGCTCGTCGAGGGTGATCCCGTCCCGGGTGTGGCTGCCGGACATCGCGCCGCGCTTGAGGAGTACGAAACGGTCGCCGACGAGGTACGCGTGGTGCGGGTTGTGGGTGATGAGGACAACACCGAGGCCCGCGTCACGCGCCGCGGCGACGTACTTCAGGACGACGCCCGACTGCTTGACGCCGAGGGCGGCGGTCGGCTCGTCGAGCACCAGTACCTTCGCCCCGAAATAGACGGCACGCGCGATGGCCACGCACTGGCGTTCGCCGCCCGAGAGCGTGCCGATGGGCTGGTCGACGTCGCGCAGGTCGATGCCCATGCGCAGCAGCTCGGAGCGAGTGGTCTCGCGCATCAGGTCGACGTCGAGGCGCTTGAAGGGGCCCGCGCCCTTCGTCGGCTCGGAGCCGAGGAAGAAGTTCCGCCAGACCGGCATCAGGGGTACGACGGCGAGGTCCTGGTAGACGGTGGCGATGCCCCGGTCCAGTGCGTCGCGCGGGTTGGCGAGCCTGGTCTCCCCGCCGTCGATCAGGAACGTGCCGGCGTCGTGCTGGTGCAGACCGGAGATGATCTTGATGAGAGTGGACTTGCCCGCGCCGTTGTCGCCCAGTACGCAGCTGATCTCGCCCGCGTGGACTTCGAGGGAGACGCCTTCCAGGGCCTTGATGCTGCCGTAGAACTTGCTGACGTCGTCGAGCTCTACGAGGGCTGTCACTTTGTCGCCTCCGCGCGCTTGCGTACCCATGCGTTGAGCAGGGTGGCCAGAAGGAGCATCGCTCCGAGGAAGAACTTGAACCAGTCCGGGTCCCACTCCGCGTACACGATGCCCTTGCTGGTCATGCCGAAGATGAAGGCACCGACCGCGGAGCCGATCGCCGAGCCGTAGCCGCCGGTGATCAGGCAGCCGCCGATGACGGCCGCGATGATGTAGATCAGCTCGCTGCCGACGCCCTCGCCCGACTGCACGACGTCGAACGAGAAGAGCAGGTGCTGGCCGGATACCCAGGCGGCGAAGCCGACGCCCATGTAGAGCCCGATCCTGGTCTTGTTGACCGGGACGCCGACCGCGCGGGCCGCGTCGGCCTCACCGCCGACCGCGAAGATCCAGTTGCCCGCGCGGGTGCGCAGCAGGATCCAGGTCGCGATCCCCACCAGCGCCACCCACCACAGGATGGTGACCTTGAGGTTGACGCCGCCGATGGTGACCTGAGAGGCGAAGACCTTCCTCGCGGACTCGAAGCCCTCCATGTCGCCGATGGTCTTGGTCGACACGGTGCCGCTGATCATCTTGGTGAGGCCGAGGTTCAGGCCGGTCAGCATCAGGAACGTACCGAGCGTGATGATGAAGCTCGGGAGCTTGGTGCGGGTCAGCATGAAGCCGTTGAAGACCCCGATGGCGAGCGTGACCAGCAGCGACACCAGGACGCCGACCCAGACGTTGGCGGTCATCTGGTAGCTGAACATCGAGGAGACCAGCGCGGAGCTGGTCACCAGGACACCGGCCGACAGGTCGAACTCGCCGCCGATCATCAGCAGCGCCACCGGTACGGCCATGATGCCGATCGTCGACGCGGCGTACAGGACCGTGCCGAAACTGGACGCCCGCAGGAAGCTGTCCGCCGCGACCGCGAAGAAGAGGAAGACGGCGACGGCGCCGACCACCGCCCCGAGCTCGGGCCGGCGGAGCACCTTGCGCAGCGGCGACGTCTTGAGCAGCCGCTCGTCGTCGGCCGTCTTGCGGCCGGGTGTCGGCGCCTGTGCTGGTGCGGTCGCGGTCATCGGGTCCCCCGCTTCGTGTATTCCTCCAGCTCGGCGGCGTCCTGCTTGGTGATGATCTGGGGCCCTGTGAGGACCGGCTTGCCGCCGCCGAGCACATCGGCGTTGTACTTGTGGAGCCACAGCAGGTCGACGGCCTCGTACCCCTGGAGGTACGGCTGCTGGTCGACGGCGAAGCCGAGCGCGTCGGCCTGGAGCGCGCTCGCCACCTTCGCGTTGAGGTCGAAGGTGTCGATCTCGGCCTTGCTGGCGGCCTGCTCCTTCGCCTTGACCGCGGCGTCCGCGAAGGGGGCGCCGAGCGTCACGACGGCGTCGATGTCCTTGGCGGACTGGAGCTTCGCCTCGATCGACGCCTGTACGTCGGGCATGTTCGTACCGTCGACGTAGAGGTTCTGCATCTCGCCGTCGAAGGTCTTCCTGGCTCCGGCGCAGCGCTGTTCGTGGCCGACGTTGCCCTGTTCGTGCAGGACGCACAGGGCGTTCTTCCGGCCGCGCTTGTCGAGCTCGTCGCCGACGGCCTCACCGGCGATCGTCTCGTCCTGCCCGATGTGGGTGAGCGCGCCGAATTTCTTCGACTCGGCCGAGCCCGAGTTGACGGTGATCACCGGGATACCGGCCTTGGTCGCCCTGGCCACGGCCGCCTTCATCGCGTCCGGCTTGGCGAGCGTGACGATCAGCCCGTCGACCTTCTTGTCGATGTACGAGTCGACCAGCTGCGCCTGCTGCTGGCCCTCGTCGCTGTGGGCGTACAGGAACTTGATGTTGTCCTTGGCCGCGGCCTGCTCGGCGCCGCTCTGCACGATGTCCCAGAAGGTGTCGCCGTCGCCCGAGTGGGTCACCATGCCGATGGTCCAGCGGGGCGTGTTGACCGCGGATCCGCCCTGGGCCGCGGCCTGCTCGGCCCGCTCTTCGGCGCGCTTGCCGCCCGTACTGCTGCAGCCCGCGAGGGAAGCCCCGAGGACCGCCGCCAGCACCGCGCCGACGGCGCGTACCCCTGTCCGAACCCTTGCCACGACGCCGTGCCCTTCTTGCCGTACTCCCCGGTGCGGCCGGGGATCATTCAGAGCGCCCCCGGCCGACCAAGTATCGGTTACCGCTGTTCGCGCGCTTTTCATCGGGTACCGCGGGCCGTGTACTTCTCCAGCGCCGGTACGTCCTTGTCCGTGACCAGCGCCGGTCCGGTCAGGACGGGCTTTCCGCCGCCGAGGACGTTCCCGTTGGTCGCGTAGAGCCACAGCTCGTCGATGGCGAGGTAGCCCTGGAGGTACGGCTGCTGGTCGACGGCGAAGCCGATCTCCTTGGCCTTGAGCTGCTTGACCACTTCGGCGTTGAGGTCGAAGGTGTTGACCTCCGCCGAACTGCCCGCCCCCTGCTTGGCCTTGACGGTGGCGGCCGCGAAGGGGGCGCCGAGGGTGACTACGGTGTCGATGTCCTTGCCGCTCTCCAGCTTCGCCTCGATGGACGAGGTCGAAGCGGGCATGTTGGTGCCTTCGATATTGAGGTTCTCGACCGACCCGCTGAAGGTCTTCTTCACACCCGCGCAGCGCGCTTCGAGCGAGACATTGCCCTGCTCGTGGATGACGCAGAGCGCCTTCTTCTTGCCTCGCTTGTTGAGTTCCTCGCCGACGGCCTCGCCGGCGACGGACTCTTCCTGGCCGATGTGGCTGAGCGCGCCCGCCGCCTCGGAGTGCTCGCCGCCCGAGTTGATCGTGACGACGGGTATGCCCGCCGCGACGGCCTTCTCGACTGCGGCTCTGACCGCTTCGGGCTTGGCGAGGGTCACCACGATCCCGTCGACCTTCTTGGCGACGTAGGAGTCGATGAGCTGCGCCTGTTCCTTGCCTTCCTTGTTGGCGGCGTACAGGAACTCGACGTTGTCCTTGGACGCGGCCTGTTTGGCGCCGCTCTGGACGATGTCCCAGAAGGTGTCGCCCTCGCCGGAGTGGGTCACCATGGCGATCTTCAGGCGCTTGGTGCTGACGCCCTTGCCGCCACCGGCGCCGTCGTCGCCGGTGTCCTCTTCCGAGTCCTTGCCGCCCGAGCCGCTGCATCCGGCGAGTGCGAGTGCGCAGACGGCGAGGAGGGCTGCTGCCTTACGGGCCTTGCGGTGGGTACGCATCGTGGGTTCCGCCTTGTCTCCCGGCCGCCCCGTTGCGGCTGGGGGGAGTTCTAGCGGCGTACGCGCGGCCCCGTCAAGACTTTGTCCGAACATTCTTACGCGGGATGGTGCTCACGGCCTGACGAGCAGCTGGAATTCGAAGGCGTACCGCGAGGCCCGGTAGATGTGCGAGCCGAACTCGACCGCCCGCCCCGTGTCGTCGAACGTCGTCCGCTGCATCGTCAGCAGCGGCGCCCCCTCCGCCTCCCCCAGCTGCCGCGCCTCGTCCGCCCCGGCCGCACGCGCCCCGACCGTCTGGCGGGCGCTGTGCAGCGTGATGCCCGCGGAGCGCATCATCCGGTACAGGCCGGTGGCTTCCAGGTGCTCGGTGTCGAGCGCGAGCAGTCCGGCGGGCAGGTGGTTGACCAGCCGTGCCATGGGCTCGTTGTGCGCGAGACGCAGCCGTTCTATGAGGTGTACGTCGCTGCCCTCCGGCACGCCGAGCGCCGCCGCGACCTCGGCCGTGGCCGGTTCGACGGCGTTCCGCAAGACCTTGGTCGCGGGCCGCTGACCTGCGGCTTCGAGGTCGTCGTACAGGCTGCTCAGTTCGAGGGGGCGCTTGACCTGGCTGTGTACGACCTGGGTGCCGACGCCTCGGCGGCGGACCAGCAGGCCCTTGTCGACGAGCGACTGGATGGCCTGGCGGACGGTGGGGCGGGACAGGCCGAGGCGGCCCGCCAGCTCGATCTCGTTGCCGAGGAGACTTCCGGGGGCGAGCCGGCCCTTCTCGATTGCCGCCTCCAGCTGCTGCGACAGCTGGAAGTAGAGCGGGACCGGACTGTTCCGGTCGACGCCGAGCTGCAGGGAGACGGTGGGGTCAGCCGCGTGTTTTGACACGCCAGTGAGCGTAGCCCCAGGTAATGACCACTGGAAGTCCTGTAGTCCGATTGTCAGGACAAACGCTTGACAGGGTGGCGGGCATCGCGCGACTTTGGGCCCATGCGCATCGGACTCATCGGCACGGGTCGTATTGGTTCCTTCCACGCCGGCGTACTCAGCCGCCATCGCGAAGTGGGTGCTCTGCTTGTCACCGACACGGATGCGGCGCGGGCCGTCGCGGTCGCCGACCGGCTCGGCGTAACGGCCGCTCCGTCGGTCGACGAGATCTTCGCGTGGGGCGTCGACGCCGTGGTCATCGCCTCCGCCACCTCCGCCCACGCGGACCTGATCGGCCGGGCGGCGCGCGCCGGTCTCCCGACCTTCTGCGAGAAGCCGATCGCACTGGACCTGCCGGGAACGCTGGGCGCGCTGCGGGAGGTCGACGCGGCGGGGAATGTACTCCAGCTCGGCTTCATGCGCCGCTTCGACGCCGGTTACACGACGGCGCGCGAGCTCGTACGGTCCGGCAGCCTCGGCAGGCTGCACACCGTCCGGGCGATCACCTCCGACCCCGCGCCGCCGCCCGCCGCGTACCTGCCGCTGTCCGGCGGCCTCTACCGGGACTGCCTGGTCCACGACTTCGACATTCTGCGGTGGGTGACGGGCCGCGAGGTCGTCGAGGTGTACGCGGTGGGGTCCGACGGGGGGCCCGACATGTTCCGCGACGCGGGCGACGTGAGCACGGCGGCCGCGATCCTCACCCTCGACGACGGCACGCTCGCCACCGCCACGGCGACGCGCTGCAACGGGGCCGGTTACGACGTACGGATGGAGCTGGCGGGCGAGCTCGACCAGGTGTCCGTCGGTCTCGACGACCGCACACCGATCACCTCGACGGAGCCGAAGGGGGCGCCGGCCGCCGAGAACCCGTGGCCGGGGTTCCTGGAGCGGTTCGCCCCGGCGTACGAGGCGGAACTGGATGCCTTCGTCCGGGTCGCGCTGGGCGAACTCCCCAACCCGTGCGACGGCAGGGAGGCGCTGCACGCGCTGCGGATCGCGGAGGCGTGCGAACTGTCGCGCCGGGAACGGCGGCCAGTGCGGATGGAGGAGATTCCCGCTTCATGACGTCGACGGTGACGGAGACGGTGCGGACGGACGACGGGGTGCGGCTGTGGGCGACGCGGTCGGGCTGGGCCGATGCCGATCCGCTCGTCCTGTGCCATGGCGGACCCGGCCTCTGGGACACCCTGGAGGACGTGGCCGAGCTGTTCGCGGGGCGGGCGGCGGTGTACCGGTGGGACCAGCGCGGGTGCGGACGTTCCGAGCGGCGCGGGCCGTACTCGGTGGCCTGGTCGGTGGCCGATCTCGATGCGGTACGCCGCCATTTCGGGCTGGAATCGATGACACTGCTGGGCCACTCCTGGGGTGCCAGGCTCGCCCTGCACTACGCCCTCGCGCACCCGGAGCGGGTGACCCGGCTGGTCTATGTGTCCGGCACCGGAATAGACGCGGAAGCCGACTGGCACCCGCAGTACGCCCGCAAACTGCGCGCCGCGCTCGGTGAAGGCCTGCCGCGCTGGGAGGCGCTGAGGGCGCGGGCGTCGCGTACGGAGGCGGAGGAACGCGAGATGTGCGTGCTCCAGTGGTCGGCGGACTTCGCGGGCCCCGACCGCGAGCGGGCGCGCGCCCTGGCCGAACGGATGGCCACGCCGTGGCGGGGCGTCAACTTCGAATGCAATGCGGCCGTCAACGCGGAGCTGCGGAGCCACAACGCGCATCAACTGCGCGCTGCATGCGGGGTGTTGAGAGTCCCGGTGGTGATAGTGGACGGCGCGCAGGACATACGGCCGAGGGAGGCGGTGGACTCCCTGGAGCGGGCGTTGCGCAACGTACGGCGGGTGAGGCTGGAGGGCGCGGGCCATATGCCGTGGGCGGAGGACCCGGAGGGGTTTGCGGGGGCAGTCGCGGCGTAGGGCGCGTGGGGTGGATGCGGGTTGCCTGCGGCGCGTTCCCCTACCCTTCCCCAAGCTCTCAACTTCGTTCGAGCAGGGGAGACCCCACTCTTCCCGGCTGTGACATGTGCGGCTGCCGCCGCCCGGGGGGCAAGCCCCCAGCCCCCTGGCGTTTTCAGCCCCTTGGGGTCCCCCCGACGAAATCTGGGGGAGTTTGAGGAGCGGGGCCCGGGACGGAGCCCCCACGCGGCGGCAGCCGCACATGTCACAGCGGGAAGGGGCGGGTAGGGGAAAAGCGCCGCAGGCAACCCGCGCCACACCCCCACCCGCACGCTAGATCCGCCGGAAGCGATCCGCCGACGCCATCACCGCTACGCCCACGACCGCCAGCACGATGTTCGTGTAGAGCTCACGCCCCTTGAGGAAATCGAGGGAATCCAGGATCCGCACGAAGCCGAAGAACTGCGGCAACCACCCCGTCACCTCATGCACCACCCCGGACACGCCGGCCACGAACAGCACGAACCCCACCACTTCGAGAATCTTCTTCATACGGCGATCGTGGCGCGGCCCCCCACGCCCCCGCGTCGGTCGTCGGGCTGCACCGCAGCGCCGAAAGTCTGAACCTCCCCGACTTTGGTCGTTTCCTTCGGCTGCGGGCCCGCCGCACCGCTTCCGCCTGCGTAGTTTTGTCGACATGACCGATCAGGAGTACCGCTGGCTGCTGCCATCGGCAATGGCCGACCCCGACCTTCCGGGCGATCGCGGGGGCGGACGGCGTCGACGTACCGCGCGGGACTGGATCGTCGACATCGCGGCGTTCCTCTTCGCCGCCGGCATCGGACTCCTCGCGGCCGACACCGCCGCCAACGTCGGCAACCCCGATGTTGTCGTCTTCCTCGACCAGCTGGCCGGCGCGGCGGCCTGCTGCGCGCTCTGGGTGCGGCGGCGCTGGCCGGTGGGGCTCGCGGTCGCCCTGGTCGTCGTATCGACCATGGCACCCGTCGCCGGCGGAGCCATGATCGTCGCGCTGTTCAGCCTGACGGTGCACCGGCCCTTCAAGACGGTCGCCGTCGTCGCCTCAGCCTCCCTCGCCGGCGCACTCGTCCAGGCGGCCCTGCGCCCCGACCCGACCACCTCCTTCCGGGCCTCCGCCATCGCCTCGCTCGTGATCGTCCTGCTGGTCGTCGGCTGGGGCATGTTCGTACGCTCGCGCCGCCAGCTCGTCGTGTCGCTGCGCGAACGCGCCCGCCGCGCCGAGACGGAGGCCGACCTCCGTGCCGAACAGGCGCAGCGGCTGGCCCGCGAGGCCATCGCGCGCGAGATGCACGATGTACTCGCCCACCGGCTGACGCTGCTCAGCGTGCACGCGGGCGCGCTGGAGTTCCGGCCCGACGCGCCCCCGGCCGAGGTCGCCCGCGCCGCCGGAGTGATCCGCGACAGCGCGCACGAGGCGCTCCAGGACCTGCGCGACGTCATCGGCGTACTCCGCGCACCTGCCCCGGTCGACGGCTCCGGCGACGACAACCGACCGCAGCCCACGCTCGCCACACTCGACGCCCTCGTCGCCGAGTCCCGCGAAGCCGGCATGAAGGTCACCCTCGACCACCGCATCGACCGGCCCGCAGCCGTGCCCGCCGCCACCGGACGCAACGCCTACCGCATCGCCCAGGAGGGCCTGACCAACGCCCGTAAACACGCGCCCGGCGCCGAAGTCACCGTGACGGTCACCGGCGCACCGGGCGACGGACTCACCATCGAGGTACGCAATCCCGCACCCGGGCGCGAAGTCCCGGCCGTCCCCGGATCCGGCCAGGGCCTCATCGGCCTGACCGAGCGTGCCACGCTCGCCGGCGGCCGCTTCGAACACGG